>NZ_FXUO01000004.1:0-454914 GCF_900182975.1 Epilithonimonas pallida
AATATCATCAACCCTGCACCTGGAATGATGGCCTATGACACCACAAAAAAACAGCTTGCAGTCTATAACGGAACTGTATGGAGCTTCTGGAAGCCGTAAAAAAACAGTAATTACGATTTCAACATAACAATGAATTTTAAAAATATTCATATAGGTCAAATAATTGAACAGGGAGTTACAGAAAGCGGGATAGAATTATCCCGTATCTGTAGCTTTTTGAAGTGTACTGAAGAAGAAGTGAGGGAGATGTATCTTCAAAAGAGCATTGAAGTAGACATTCTTCTGAAATGGAGTAAGCTGCTGGAATACGATTTTTTCAGAATGTATTCCCAGCACCTCATCTTATACGCACCTCCGGCAGCAAAAGAAAAGGAAAATGGTAAAAAACTCAGCCTTCCCCATTTCCGCAAGAATATTTATACCAAAGAAGTCATTGATTTCATATTGGGTCGGATTCAGTCGGGTGCAATGACTAAAACAGAGGTGATGGAACGTTACAAAATACCGAAAACGACATTATACAAATGGATCATAAAACACAAAGAACAGAAAAAATGACCCCTGATTTCAGTCTCATTTACTCGGATATTCTGAGCCATCAGTATCCCGAAAAAAGGGAGGAATGTCAGAGTCTTCTTGCCAAGTCCAGTCTTTCAGCATTGGATATTATGGAGCTTAACAAAAAGATATTTGGGAAATCCGGGAGTATCAATCAAAAGTATCGCTCTTACGGCAAATCAGACATACTGCATATTTTACATTACCAGAAAAAATACAGGCTGAACAACAGTCAGCTGGCAAACCATTTCGGCCTTAGCCGTAACTCTGTTGCCAAATGGAAGAAGATGTTCATCATATAACTACAAGTCTATTGACCCCGAAAGACAAAACATGAATGAAAGAAAAAAGGAAAGCAGAAGTAAAGAAATCTCAGAAAGATATGTTGAACTTCTGGACCGGCATGTAGATGATGTTATTGCTGAAAGAACGCAGGCGTTTATGACACTTAATCAAATTGCTTCTGAACTTGCGGTTTCCCATAAGCATCTGATAGATATTATTCAGCACGAATTGGGAAGTCATCCGGGATATTTCTACGATTTTAAAATCATAGAAAAGACAAAGGAGATGCTACTAGAAGCTGATGTATCCATAGCTGCAATTGCAAGAACCTTTACCTATGATCCGTCTAACTTTTCAAAGTTTTTCAAAAGCAGGACAGGCCGGACCCCGAGTAACTTCCGAAGGGAGTATAAAAGCTAAGCTTTATTCCAATCTGGCTGGACTCCTAAGCAGAAAAATCTTTAACAAGACATTGTCATCTTGAGCTTGTCGACGGATCTCTAACAAAAGAGAAGGGAGTTCTTAAAAAAAACGAAAGATGTTTCGACACCGCTGACTCTGCTCAACATGACAAACAGATGCTTTTTCATCAATATACCAAACATTATATCAGTAAGTAACAATATAAAAACGAATAGAACATCATTTTAGTGTTTGCAGCTGGAAGCTTAGTTGTGTTTGTCTATCCGGCTGTTTTTATGATGATGCTGTGAGTATAAATGTAAAGTAAGCTCAAATGATAATATGGAGTCATATATAAAAATGCATAAAATTTTTGAAATGGAGGCCATGATAGATCACCTGATAGGAGCTCCAAAAAAGACCGTTATAATAATGCTTGGTAAGCCACAAAATGATTTTAAAGACGAAATCGTATATATTGCTAAAAGCTATTTTTTGATCTATATAAAAGGAAACTTTATTTGTTCTTTTATAAGGGACGGTTAAGAGATTATTACATTGGATTATAAATATAACAACAAATGATAACAAGAAGCCAGATCATAAAACAACCGGAACTATTAAAAGGAATGACCAGGGAGGAAATATATTCCCTACTGGGAAATGACTATTATTCAGAATATGGTGGAGATCACTTAGTCTATATTTTTAAAGTATATTTTATAAGAAAAAAAGCAGTCGTTATTAATTTTGACCCCGATGGACTTGTTGAATATGTAGACGTAGTTGATATTGAAGAGCATCTCGAACATTAAGAAGCCTGTATAAATCGAAAGATAACCAATTTGACTTTGACTAATCTTTCAACGAAAATTGTTTTTTAGGTTGAGATGCTTTAACTTTGCACAAACCTAATCTAATGAGTAAAAAAGAAACGAAATACATCTTTGTAACAGGAGGTGTAACATCGTCACTTGGTAAGGGTATTGTTTCCGCTTCTTTGGGACTTCTTCTTAAATCCCGCGGTTTCAAAGTTACCATACAAAAACTTGACCCTTATATCAACATCGACCCCGGAACACTTAATCCTTATGAACATGGCGAATGTTATGTGACCGAAGACGGCGCAGAAACTGACCTTGACCTGGGACATTATGAGCGTTTTCTGGATTCTCCCACTTCACAGAATAACAACGTTACAACCGGAAGAATCTACCAGACTGTTATCGAGAAAGAACGTAAAGGTGATTTTCTTGGAAAAACAGTTCAGGTCATCCCACATATTACCAACGAGATCAAACGCAGAATCAAAATCCTGTCAAAAAAAGATTATGATATTATCATCACAGAAATTGGAGGAACAGTTGGTGATATTGAATCTTTGCCTTACATAGAAAGTGTTCGCCAGCTGCAATGGGAATTGGGCAAAAATAATTCTATGGTCATCCATCTGACATTATTGCCTTACTTGTCATCCAGTGGAGAACTGAAAACAAAACCTTCCCAACACTCTGTTCGCCAGTTGATGGAAAGCGGGATCCAGGCAGATGTTCTGGTTTGCAGAACGGAGCATACCATTCCGAAAGATCTGCGTTCAAAGCTGGCGCAGTTCTGTAACGTGGGTCTGGAAAATGTTATCGAATGTATCGATATGGATACGATCTACGAAGTCCCTCTATACCTTCAGAAGCAGCATTTTGATGAGGTCGTTCTCAAAGAACTGAATTTGCCTGCAGGAAAAGAGATTAACCTGAAAGACTGGAAAACATTCCTTAAAAAGTATAAAAATCCGAAGAAAAGTGTAGAAATCGCTTTGGTTGGCAAATATGTATCACTTCAGGATTCTTATAAATCCATTGCGGAAGCTTTCATCCACGCAGGTGCCGATATGGAAACCGAAGTGAATGTAAGATGGGTTTACAGTGGCGACATTGAAGAGAAAGGAGCCGAAAAGCTATTAAAAGGCGTGGACGGAATCCTTGTTGCACCGGGTTTTGGCGACAGAGGAATAGAAGGGAAAATCCAGGCTGCAAAATATGCAAGAGAAAACAAAATCCCATTGTTGGGAATCTGTCTAGGGATGCAGATTATGACTATCGAGTTCGCTAGAAATGTCCTAAGTTTAGCAAAAGCCAACAGTATGGAGTTCGATACTTCCACTCCGGATCCTGTGATTTCTCTAATGGAAGAACAGAAAAATGTAGTGGAAAAAGGTGGAACAATGCGTCTTGGTGCTTGGAAATGTACTTTGAAAGCAGGTTCAAAACTGGCAGAAGTCTATGGAGCGAAAACCATCTCGGAGCGTCACCGTCACCGATACGAATTCAACAGTGAATATAAAAAGGACTTCGAAGATAAAGGTCTTGTTCCAACAGGACTGAATCCTGAAACAGGTCTGGTAGAAACTTTGGAGCTGAAAGACCATCCGTTTTATGTGGGTGTCCAGTATCACCCGGAATATAAGAGTACGGTCGCGACACCGCATCCTTTATTCAAGGCGTTTGTTAGCGCTACGGTGAAAAACAAAAAATAATTGAATGAATGGCTCAAAGTATTTCCTTGAGCCATTCGTCTTTATAACGGAATCTGAAAAATAAATCCTATTTTTGCAGACCAAAACGAACCAGGTTTCTAACTGTCAGTCTGAGGATCTCGAAGACTTTCAAATTAAAAACCTAAAACTTTAAATATTCTATCAATGCAACAGAATAACGGATTAGATAAAAATCAGCTGATTAGCTTCGCGGTTTTTTCTATGATTCTTATCGGTTTTATGTTTTATTTCCAAAACAGAAACGCAAAAGCTGAACAGGAACAACTGGCTGCACAAGCCAAGAAAACAGAGCAGACTGCAAAAGCAAAGGTGTCCGAAACCAACTTAAATGCAACGGCAGTAACGCCGACTTCGGTTCAGAAAGTTAATCTTCAGAACGATGAGCTGGCTTTGGAATTTTCCAGTGTTGGCGGACAGTTGAGCTCTGTTAAATTAAATAAATTTGAAGCTTTTGGCGGAAAGCCATTATATCTTTTCAATAATAACAATTCCAATTACGGATTCCAGTTTACGGATAAATCTGGTAAAGTTTTCAATACAAAAGATTTGGTATTTGCACCACAGGTTTCCGGCAATTCCGTGACTTTGAGTTCAAAAGTTGGAAATGCTGTTG
Source organism: Epilithonimonas pallida (assembly GCF_900182975.1). Taxonomy (NCBI): domain Bacteria; kingdom Pseudomonadati; phylum Bacteroidota; class Flavobacteriia; order Flavobacteriales; family Weeksellaceae; genus Epilithonimonas; species Epilithonimonas pallida. The sequence goes on from NZ_FXUO01000004.1 coordinate 4,413, forward strand.
TACAATTCATTTATACACTTAAACCAAAATATACGTTAGATTTTCAGGTTAAAACACAAGGTTTAGCTAATATCGTTAATGATGGAAAAGCTAATTTTGTCTGGAATTATAATGTAAGAGGCGCAGAAAAAGGACGTTCGCAGGAAGAGACTCACACCGAGTTTGCTTATGCGTTCAACAATTATAAAGACTACGATTACGATGCCCGTTCCGATATGGATGAGCCGGACGAAACTTTGAACTGGATTGGTGTAAAGCAACAGTTTTTCGCAGCAGTTCTTGAAGCTAAAAATGGATTCACCAAATCAAAAGGTAATCAGGAAGCGATCCCGGAAGGGGAGTTTTTGAAGAAGTTCAATTACGACGGACAGGTTAACCTGGCAGGCAACGAGCTGAATCAGGATTTCACCTGGTATTTTATGCCGTTGGATATGGACTTGCTGAAGTCTTATGACAAGAACTTTGACGAGATTCTGCCGTTAGGCTGGTCATTCATCGGTTCACTGAACCGCCACGTGTTTATGCCAATGTACAATTTGTTATCGTCTTGGGGATTGGCAGCAGGATGGGCGATTTTCTGGATGACGATTATTGTTAAACTGATCTTGTCTCCGGTCATGTTCAAACAGCACAAACTAAGTGCGATGATGAAGGTGATTCGTCCTGAGATTGATGAGGTCAATGCCAAATTCAAGGATGCTGACCCAATGAAAAAACAGCAGGAAACAATGGCGGTCTACAGGAAAGCCGGTGTGAATCAAATGGCGGGATGTCTTCCGGCCTTGGTTCAGATCCCGTTGTTCTACGCACTATTCCGATTCTTCCCGAATATGCTGGATCTTAGGGGAAAAAGCTTCTGGTTCGTACCGGATTTGACAGCATATGATGATGTTATCAGCTGGGGAACTAATATTCCGTTGCTGGGTAATCACCTGAGTATCTTTGCTTTGGCTTGTACTATTGTGATTTTAATTTACACGATTATGACTTCCGGTAACATTCAGCAGCCACAACAGGAAGGGATGCCGAATATGAAGGTGTTGATGTACATCTTCCCAATCACATTCCTGTTCTTCCTGAACAGTTCTGCATCAGGGCTGTCCTGGTACTATTTTGTATCCAACGCGATTAACATTGTGATTATTTTGGTGATTAAATATTTCATCTTAGATGAGAAAAAAATCCACGCTCAGATCCAGGAAAACAAAAAGAAAGAACCGAAAAAAGAAGGGACTTTCCAGAAAAGAATGAGAGAGATGATGGAGAAAGCGCAAGAGCAACAAAGAATGCAGGAGCAAGCAAGAAACAAAAAGAAATAAATAAAAAAAGCGGTAATTTTTTACCGCTTTTTTTATTTTAATAAACCCTTTCAGAGTTTCAAACTCTGAAAGGGTTCTTGTTAGCTTTGATGAGTTTTACGTCTTTGTGAACCTTAAAATGTTTTCAATAATGTTAAAAAAATCTTTGCGAACTTTGCGTTAAAATCTACATTTTATACAAAGAAAAATACCGAGATTTGCAACCATCAATTTTAAACCCACAACTTTGAACTTAGAATCCACTTACGAATATCTCCAACAATTCCTAACAGTTGAACGTTTTCAAAAAATAGAACATTATTCCAAAGAAAGTTCTGATTTTGTTCTGCCGGTAATGGAAGATATTTACCAGTTCAGAAATGCGGCTGCAATTGTGCGTTCTGTGGAAGCTTGCGGATTCCACAAAGTAGTGGCGATGGAGAAAGAAAATTACTTTGAGCCCAATCTAAAAGTAACAAAAGGCGCAGACACTTGGGTTGAGGTGGAGAAAATGCCGAGAACAATAGAATCTCTACAAAACATCAAGAACCGAGGTTATAAGATTGTAGCAGTTTCTGCGGAAAACAATGCAAAGATGCTACCTGATTATAAAATCGAAGAACCTTTGGCTTTGGTTTTCGGAACAGAGTGGGAAGGAACGACAGATGAATTACTCGACTTTGCCGACGAAACTTTGGCTATTCCAATGTTTGGATTCACGAGAAGTTTCAATGTTTCTGTTGCTGCTGCTATTTGTATGTATGAACTCAAACAAAAACTTATAAAATCTAATATCGATTATAAACTGTCCGAAGAAAAATTACTCCAAATGAAAATCCGCTGGGCGAAAAATTCTATTCCGAGTGGTGATATGATTTTGGAAAAGTATTTGAGAGAACAAAATAATTTGTAAAGTATTTCGTAATAATATAAATACAGATTTATGATTTCGAAAATTTTATGTTTTATATTAATGCTCTTTACAATCAGTGCTGCCTCACAATCATTAATTACAAAAAGTAAAAAGTATCCTGCATTTTTTGTTGGGTATCAATTTTCTCCTGAAGCTCGGGATAATACCGAAACTTGGGAATCTTCTAAAATGCACATATTAGAAATTGCTTACGGTAAAGTTCTAGACCACGGAACTAGACACGGCGAGTCTGCCGCTTGGTATACTGGTACAGATTTAATTTTCAACTATAAGGAGTCATTTTTAGTTGCTCCAAAAATAGGAGCTAATACAAGTGGCGGCGCACTAGTCTTGGGAGGTGAAATCCAGTTTCAAACGGATTTTAATAAAGTTGTACCAAGAGCAATGCCATATTTAGGACTTGGAGGTTTAGGAAGGCGATTATTTATTGGTTATAATTTTAGATTATTAAAAACAGAATTTTTCCCAGTTAATACTTTGAATATTGGTTTGACACTTCCAATTAGAACAAAAAAAGGATAGAATAAATGTTATTAATTTTCAATTGTCAACTCACAAACCAACTCTCCAATCTTAGGAGCCAGCGCAACACCCATTCCAGAAAGTCGCACTGCACAAAATTGTCGTTCGGAAATCTTCTTTACAATCGGGTTTTTTTCTGTTCCCATTGCCATAATTCCTGACCAGCGCATTGCGATTTTAAAATCCTGATTAGGTAGAATCACTTCTTTTAGAAATTTCTCCAAATGATTTTGTAGAAAATGTGTTGTGTCAAAATCGGTTGTTTTTTCAGCCTCAAAATCCTGATTTCTTGCGCCGCCTAAAAGAATTCTGTTTCCCAGATTCCGAAAATAATAGTAGCCTTCGTCATAATGAAATGTTCCTTTGAGTTTAAGGTTTTCTATTGGTTCCGTCAGAATAATCTGTCCTCGTGCAGGAATAATTTCTTCCGATTCCAAAAATTTAGAACTAAATGCATTTGTACAATAGATGACTTTTCCAGATTTTAGAATGAGGTTGTCATTAATTTTAATTTCGATTTCATAATTGTTTTCTGAAACTGATTCTACTTCGGTTCCAAATAAGAACTCAACTTTCAGTTCGTAGCATTTTTCTAAAAGTTTGTTCAGGAATTTTCCGGAATGTAAGCTGCCTTCACAAAGATTCTCAACCAAAAAATCAGATTTCCTCAATCCGAATCCTTCAATCTTTTTATTCGCGATTCTAAAAGTATGTTTAGTTTTTGTAATGGGAGCTAGTCTTTCATTAACTTCTTCCAGTTTGTTCAAGGCTGATTCATCATTCAGAATTTCGTAACCACCACAAAGTTCAAAATCAATATCGTCTTGAGTAAAATAATTCTGGATTTTCTGCAAACCTTCGAATCTCATTTTGACTAGATCCAAAGTTTTCTTCCAACCCATTTTTTCTGAATCAGAAATAATCTCTGTCAGACTTCCAAAGCAAGCAAAGCCGGCATTTCGAGTCGAAGCACCGGTTGGGATAGCGTTTCGTTCGATAATTAAAACGGATTTTTCAGGAAATTTTTCTTTGATAGAAATTGCTGTCCAAAGTCCGGTAAATCCTGAGCCGATAATGGTAATGTCACGTTTTCTATAAAAGGTTTCGGTTTCCCAAATGCTTGGATTGGCGATTTTCATAGGTTATTCAGGTTTATAATCATCTCTCACTTCATCACTTTTTGCAAAGCAAACCGGGGATGAATTTTCCTGACCCGAGCCAAATTTTGAATGCATCTCATGATTGAAATCCGCCGATTTGTTTCGGGCAATGGAAAGTATTCGCCAATCATTATTTTTCATCATTTTGGCGATGTAAACAATCTGACCGATGTGATAAGGATAATGTGCCAGCTGACGAAGAACTGCATCCAAAACCGAATGAGCTTCGCCTCTGATATAAATTGTAGAATTGATATTGTCGTCTGTAATTTGCTGTAAAGCTTCGAATAGACAATCCCAGCCTTTTTCCCAATATTTTAAAACTTCGGCTTTTGTTTTGAAAGAATTGATGAATTCTGAATCCCGGTTTCTCCAATCTTTCTCGCCGTCTTCCGTCAAAAAATTAGTCCAACGGGAGAGCATATTCCCTGCAATGTGATTTACGATAATTGCAATAGAATTGCTTTCTTCATTGTATTGCCAGAATAATTGTTCATCAGAAAGCTGGGCAAACGATTTGTCGCCTAATTCTTTATAATACAAAAATCGCTTGATGAATAAATCTTTCATTTTGGAATTGATTTTAAACTCAAAAATAAAAATATTCTGCTATCAAATTCTTTCTGAAAAGGAAAACTTTTTTTGCCTAATATTGCAGTCCTTTTTTCGAAGCAATATTTATGAAGAAAAAATCTACAATTCTAATTTTATTTCTAATTATCTCAAATTTTATTAAGGCTCAGGAAGCGTCAAAAATCCAGAATCCACCTGTGATAATGGAAGGTCTTGTGGGAAGCCGGGGTTTCTCGTATCAACTCGTTGCAGATAAAAAATTCCAGAGCATACCGAGCTTAGGATATTATACAGTTGTCAATTTCCAAACAGATTGGGGCGAGTCCAAAATCGGCGATTATATGTTGCAGGGACATTTGACTTACACTATTTTAAAGGGGCTTAACGCAGAAGCCGGATTTTTCGCCAATCCTGTGGACGGAATCCGGCCTTCCGCTGGTTTTATTTACACTTATGCCAATTCTAAAGTTTTCGTATTGGCAAATCCAAGAGTTGATATTGCAAAAAATCCGAATGCAGAATTGTTTGCTTTAGCTGAATATAAACCGGAATTAAATGAAAAACTGAATCTTTATACCAAGATCCAGGGATTGTATTGTCACAATTTAGGCTATGATTTTCATTCCAGAAGTTATGTTTGGCTGAGAGCGGGATTGACTGTTAAAGAGTTCACGTTTGGATTGGCAGGTAATTTTGATTTTTATGGTCCCGAAAAATACAACAAGAATAATCTTGGTTTTTTCTTGATGGTGAACTTGTTTTAAGGATCAAAACATTTTATTATAATTCCAGGCAGCGACGAAAACTCCGGCCGTTTCCGTTCTCAGTCTTTGATTGCCGAGAGAAACAGCTTTGATGCCTTTGTCGGCTAATAATTTGATTTCTTTATCTGAAAAATCGCCTTCCGGACCGATCAAAAATGTGCAACTTTCAAGATTCGGAATGTCATTCAAATTAATTCTTTCCAGATTTTCATTGCAATGCGCAACAAACGAGTTGCCTGAATCCAGATTTTTAATGAAATCAGAAAATCTGGTCAGATCATTGACTTTCGGAAAATGGAATCGAAGGCTTTGCTTAGAGGCTGCAATTGCCTGTTTTCGTAGTTTATCAATATTGATATTCTTGCGTTCGGTTTTTTCTGTTAGAATCAAACTGATTTCCGAGATTCCCATTTCTACAGCCTTTTCTACAAAGAATTCTATCCGGTCAATGTTTTTTGTCGGCGCAATGGCGATATGAAGCTTCGGGGAAAAACCGGGCAGATTTTCTTTGATTTCGGAAATGTTTAAAGATACTTTTTTTCCTTCGAAAACAAGATTTCCATTAGCAATGTTTCCATTACCGTCGGTTACGAAAATCTCTTCACCTTCTCGCATCCTGAGAACTTTCGTGATGTGCTGTTGCTCATCAGAATCAATCTGTATTTCCGGAAAAATCTGTCCAAAGAAAAGTTTCATATCAATTGATTTTAAAATCACAAAAGTCACAAAAGAATTGTAAGCTTTGTGACTTTAATTTACATTATTATTTTTTAGCAGGTTTTACTAAATCTACTATTTTTTTGAAAATTGTCATCGCCAAAACTGCACCCAGACCAAAAACAATTCCCAATCCGAATTTTGAAAGAATATTTTCCGGAAGCAAATGGTGGACATAATCGATGTTATGCAGAAAAATTTCGCCGGAAACCAGCAAAAGTGCAATAGTTCCTACAACACCTAGAATTTTGATAACGATGGGTAACGCTTTGACCAAAAATTGTCCTAAGCTGGAGAAAAAGCCTTTGTTTCCCGATTTTTTCATCAGGAAAAAACCTGCATCATCCATTCTTACAATCAGTGCAACAATGCCGTAAACACCAACTGTTGCGAGAAATGCTACAATAGTAACCACAATAATCTGTTCTATAAGCGGATGTTCTTTTTCGATAACAGTTCCCAGTGCAATGATAACAATCTCCAAAGAAAGAATAAAGTCGGTCTTGATAGCCGAACTGATTTTTGATTTTTCAGAATTAACCTCTTCTTCTTCCAAAGTACTTTCTTCTATCACTTCTCCACTGGTTTTTTTCCTGTGAAAGAGAAATTCGATAATTTTTTCAACACCTTCATATGCCAGATAAACACCTCCAATCACCAAAAGGATTTTAATAGCAACGGGAAAGAAAAAATTGAGAAGGAAAACTACAGGAAGAATAATCAGTTTGTTGATAAAAGAGCCTTTGGTGATGGCCCAAAGAACAGGAATCTCACGGGAGGATAAAAATCCGGTAGCCTTTTCCGCGTTTACCGCCAGATCGTCGCCGAGGATCCCGGCAGTTTTTTTAGTCGCCAATTTGCTGGTAACGGCAATGTCATCCATCAGCGCACCAATATCGTCTAAGATTGCAAAGAATCCTGAAGCCATAACTTTTTTATTTTGATACAAAAATAAGTTTTAAACTTCAAAATTCAATATGTAATTACGCATGACTTAAGATTCGATATAAAAATTACAATATCATCATGTTGCTGCGAAAAATATTGATACTGGAAAATTATATATAAAAATTAAAAAGTTATTTTATATTTGAATTAAACATTTATTAATTCGAATATAAAAAAAACCAAATGACCGAAACTGAGAAAATTAACGAAGAATTACGTAATTATAAGCTATTTAAAATCCAACGTATCAACACCAGGGAACAAGAATTTTCTGAGTTCAGAAAGGATCTGTTAGCAATTAGAAAAAATGAGGTATTGAATTATATAATTGCCTCCATTAATGTTCTTTCGATATTGTTTTTGATTTATAATGCTGTTAGGAGTTATCTTAGTTCGGACTTTTATGAGATAAATTGGGAAATTATTGTATCAAACTTTATTCTGACTCTTTGTCTGTCAGCATATCTGACATATAAATTCATAATTTATAATGTAATGTTGAAAAAACACATACGTATTACAGAAAATGCTGTTAAATATTTTGCTGGTGAGAGCGAGAATTTAAAAAGTATCTATGAAAATTATGTAGAAAATTACTTGGAAAGCCAAAAAAGAAAAGCCAGATAACTTTAATAATATCTATAAATCATACTTCGCCGTTGCCGTTGTCCTGATATCGGTAAACTCGCCACGTTCATATTTCAGTTTGGCAACCATTGCAATCATCGCAGCATTATCCGTTGTGTATTCGAATTTTGGGATGAATATGTTCCAACCAAGCCTTTCGCGGTTGTCTTCCATCGCTTTTCGCAAACCTGAATTAGCAGAAACACCTCCTGCAATCGCGATGTCATTGATTTTAAGTTCTTTCGCTGCTTTTTCCAGTTTGTCCATAAGAATTTCGATGATTGATTTCTGAACAGAAGCGCAAAGGTCATTCAGATTATCCTTAATGAAATCAGGATTCTTTCTTACCTCTTTTTGAATAAAATATAAAACTGAAGTTTTAATTCCACTGAAAGAATAATCGTAACCTTCCATTTTTGGCTTGTTGAATTGAAAAGCGTTGGGATTTCCTTCTTTTGCTAATCGGTCCACAATTGGGCCTGCTGGATAATCGAGATCGAAGATTTTTCCAATTTTATCAAAAGCTTCGCCTGCAGCATCATCAATGGTTTTTCCGATGATTTCCATGTCAAAATAATCTTTAACCAAAACGATCATCGTGTGTCCGCCGCTGACTGTCAAACACAAAAACGGGAAACTTGGAGGGGCAGGATTAGCATCATCAATAAAATGTGCAAGAATATGAGCCTGCAAATGGTTAACTTCTATCAAAGGGATGTCCAGGCTCATGGCCAGAGATTTTGCAAAAGATGTTCCAACCAGAAGCGACCCCAAAAGTCCGGGACCTCTGGTAAAGCCGATCGCACAAATCTCATTTTGTTGTATATTTGCTTTTAAGAAAGCTTTTTCTACGACAGGAATAATGTTTTGCTGATGCGCTCTGGAAGCCAATTCGGGAACAACACCACCATATTCGTTGTGGATTTCCTGATTGGCAGCAATATTGGAAAGGATTTTGCTATCCCTGATAACGGCTGCGGAAGTGTCGTCGCAAGAAGATTCTATACCTAAAATAATTGAACTGCTCATAATAGATGGCAAAGTTAGAAAATAAAAATACAAATAACGAAGAACCAAACGTTGACCAACCTGTCATCAAGAAAAAGCGTCCACTTTTTCTAAGGATTCTGAGTACGGTTTCTTATGCCATTATTATTCTGGTTGCATTGTTATTTATTATCATCAACCTTCCGGTAACAAAGCGTTATATCGCAACCCAAGCAATTGATTTTCTTAATAAAGATCTCAAAATGGGTATGTCTATAGATGATATAGATGTTAATTTTTTCGGAGATGTGACAATCAGAGGTCTCAGACTTAAGGATTACAAAAATTATGAGTTTGTTAAGGCAAAAGAATTAAGAGTAGGTTCTGATTGGTTTGCTCTGGCTTTCAATACAAGGGACATCAAATTTAATCAGGCTACAATTATAGATCCTGTTATCAGGGTTATCACTTACAAAGGCGATAGCATCAGTAATTTTATCAGATACGTTGATAATTTTGATGATGGGAAACCAAGAAATCCGAAAAAGAAGCCTTTCAAAATGGGGATGAAAATCGACCTGATCAATGGAGTTGCAAGTATTGTCAATGAAAATCATCCCGGTGAGGCCGGAAGATGGCTTGATGCAAGAAAGGTCAACCTGAATGTCACTTCTCTGAAAGTGGAAGGAGCTGATGTTTTTGCTGATATCAGAAATTTTAATTTCATTACCAAGCGTTACGGAAAAGAACATATTGTCGATACTTTCTCCACCAATTTTGAACTGACAAAAAAACATTTGAAGTTGGGAAATCTGACTTTCAATACGGATCATTCTCTATTACAGGGAGAAGCTATTCTTAACCTCGATCCAAAAACAAAGTTTGCAGATTTTGGTAACAAAGTCAACTGGGATTTGAAAATGGTTCCGGGAAGTCAGATCAGTGGCTATGATTTGAGTTATTTCGTTGTGGACTGGGATAATTATACGCCGATTAATATTTCGGGTACAATGACCGGACCTTTGAATGATTTTACTTTAAATCAATTTGTGATCCGCTCACAGGACATTAATCTTAACACAAAAAAAATGAAAATCTCCAGTGTTCTGGACAAAAAGTTTTTCATTGAAAGTAAAGATGTTTCGGCTGATTTTACTTACAAAGGCCTGAAAGCATCGCTTCCCAAATTCATTTCGTCTAAGTTGGGGAATTTTGCGGATGATTTCGGAAGGTTGAAATATAACGGCTCCGTAAAAGTCAATCCAAAACAGATTTTTGCTACAGGAAACGTCATTACAGGAATCGGTCAGGCGAAAATGAAGGACCTCAATCTTGTAGATTACAGCACGAAACGGCCAAAATATAAAGGCTATTTTGAAGTCAAAGATCTGAATGTGACAGCTTTGACAAAGAATAAGCAAGTCGGACTGATCTCAGGAAAATTCAACGTTCAGGGGGAAGGTTTTGATGTTAATACGATGTATGTCAAAACGAATTCGGATGTCAATCATATTGATCTGATGGGTAAAAGCCTTAATAACATTTCTATTGACGGGGTTCTCAATAAAAAACGTTTTACGGGAAATGTTCTGGCAAATGATCCTAATGCAAAGGGAAGTTTCAAAGGAGTTGTAGATTTCAGCACCAAAAGATTGCTGGCCGATTTTACAGCGGATGTCAAATATGTAAACCTGAAATATTTCGGCATTTCGGCTGGTGATACCAATTCAGTAAGTGGATTGATATCCGGGAAGGTTTCTATGACCAATCTGAATGATCTCAATCTTGATACCAATATCAAGCATTTAACCCTTAATTCAGACGCTCAGAAATTGCAAATTCCAGATTCCAAAATACAGGCTTATTTCGAAAATGGAAACAGGATAGTCTCCGTTGATGCACCAGGTGCTGTTAACGGAAGAGTTTCCGGGAGATTTAATCTTGAAGATATTGGCAATATGGTCATGAATAGTGTCAATAAAATCCTGGTTGGCAATCCACCAAAGAAAACTTACAATGGGCAGAATTTTGATTTCGATTTTGATGTAAAACAAGGCCTGATTTCATTTTTTGTTCCCGACCTGGAGCTGCCTAATGGCGCAAAGGTTGCAGGAAATTATACCGGAGAAACTAATGATTTGATTCTGAATGCCGATGCTGCACAAATCAAATATGTGATGACCAGCAAAAAGGAATTGACCGAAGCGGAAAAATTCCTGGCCGAGACCGATGCCACTTATCAGCCGGACCTCAACAAAGTGAAGGATAGTGCTATGGTTGATAGTCTCAGTCTGAGAGTTAATACTGCAGATCTTAATCAGCAGCTGTTGGCGACAATCAAAAGAGGGCAATATGGCAATAACGTTCTCCAGGATGTAAAATTGACCGCTAATAATGAGAATATGCAGGTTTTGCATATAGGAACGGTTTTTAAGCTAGGTACACTTGATGATGAGACTGCAAAACAGATGAAAGAATATGCGGTCAATATCAATCAAACAACTAATGCTGCCAAGGATTATGTTTTTCGTTTTGAACCGACTACGGTTAAATTCAATAATGTGGCATGGACAGTTGATACTAGTCCAGAGCTCAATCATTCAATCACTTACAGGAAAAAGGAAAAAGATTTTCTGGTAGAAAACCTGAGAATTTATTCTGATGAAAGTGAGCTTCTTGTAAAGAATGCTGATTTCAAATCAGGCAAAGAATTTACTGCTGATGCGGAAGTCAAAAATCTGGATATTTCGAAATTACTTGCTTTTGGAAAGGATAATAATTCTTTGGATATAAAGGGAACTGCCAACGGAACCATTCAGATTAAAAAATCAGGTAACAATCTGGAGCCATTGGTTGATCTGGATGTTAATGATATTTTCATGAATGGTAAGGCTATGGGAAATCTTGAAGCTAAAATTACCAAAAGCGAAAAACCAAATGTCTTTGATGTTAATGTTCAGGCTTTGTCATCAGACTTATTGGGGAAAAATACTTTAGATGTTACCGGAACTGTAGATACAAATGGTTCTGAAATGATTTTTGATGTAGATGCAAAGATGAATGAGTTTGATCTTGGTTTTGCCCAGCAATTTGTAAAAGAAATTTTTGGAAATTTCCGTGGAAAAGCAACAGGAGATCTTAAAATATCCGGACCTGCCAATGATATAGATTACAGTGGTGATATTGCTTTAAAAGGGTTTGGACTGAAACTGATGTTCACAGGTGTTGATTATTCTTTTGATGACACAGTAATCAATCTTTCAAGAGGATTAGCTTTGTTGAACAACATTGGGATCAGAGACGGAAGAGAAAATTCGAGAGGCAGTATTTCCGGTTCTATTCAGTTTGAAACGCTTTCTTCGTTGGGTGTCAACCTGATTATGCGTGCGGATAACCTGTTGGTTCTTAATTCTACGCAAGATGATAATGATCTTTTCTGGGGAAGAGTTACTGCCGAAGGTGATGTCTATGTCAGCGGACCTGTTTCCGGATTGGAAATCTCGACACCTAATGACGGTCTCAGAGTTCTGAATAACAGTACATTTACATTTAACAGCGCATCAACGGCTAATGTGGAAGAGTTCAAGATCCTTCGATTTTTGAAACGTGATGACGAAGGGAAAATTTCTGTTGAAAAAAAGAAAAGAGCCGGGGCTAATATGTTGATTGACTTTGATGTAACGATTGATAAAGGATCATTGGTTAATGTATTGGTTGGCGATAATGTCGGCGATATTTCTGTAAGAGGAGATGCACGGCATTTGAAATTCAAAATGGCAAGAAGCGGGAATATTACAATGGACGGTACTTACACGGTTGATAATGGGACTTTCGTTTCAAAATCTATCCTGAACAGAACTTTCCAGATCGCCAGAAACAGTAGTATCCAATGGAGCGGAAGTCCAATGACGCCAGCTTTGGATATCACTGCAAACTATACAAGAACCGTTACCAATGCCGGAGAATATCTTGGCATGACTCTGACACAGCCTATTAATGTAGTTCTCACTACAAAGATTACTGAAACATTGACTAAGCCTGAGATTGCTTTTGGAGTGGCTGCTCCGGATGGATCTTCTCAGGTAAGAGAAACATTGGCGAGCAAAATGAGTAATGATGATGAAAGGATAGTTCAGTTTGGATCTATTTTGGTTCTTAATAATTTTAATGTTGTCAATTCGGGATTGAAGTTTGATGTTTCTCAAACAGCTCTTAATACGGGTGTCGGGGTTGCCCTCAAGCAGCTGGGATCTGTTCTTAATACTATTAGTAGTGCTTTCCAGATCAATCTAGATTATATCAGCGGAGATCCAAACTCTAATACTTCCGACAGGGCTAATACCAATGTGAGTCTTGCGCTTTCGCCAAGGATTAAATTTAAAACCGGATTAGGAGTTCCAATTTCCCGAACTGAAAATACCAATGCCAATTATCTTTCTGTAGAAGGAATTGTTGAGTATGACTGGAGTAAAAATAATAATGGCAGCAGATTGTTCCGTGCTTATTCCAAGCCATCCAATATCGGGCTGACAACGACAGCCGGTGCCAATCAAAGTTACGGAGTTGGAGTGGTTTACAGCAAAAGTTTTAATTCTTTCAGAGATCTCTTTAAAAAGAGAGAAAAGATAAAATCTGATACTGTTTCTGCAAATACCAATAAAATTGATTCTGTAAAAAACAGGCCAAATAAATGATAATTGTCATAGTGAATTTAAGATTTTGTTAAAAGCTGTTAATCTTTTAATATTTGTTTTTATTTAAATAATTTTTTTTAAATTTGCAAAAAAATTAGATATATTTTAAATAAATAATAAAATCATACAATGAACTATCAATTAGACGATATCGATAAAAAGATCCTTGATTTTCTGGTAGAGAACACAAGAATGCCTTTTACAGAAATTGCTAAACAAATGGACGTTTCTGCAGGGACAATCCACGTAAGAGTAAAGAAAATGGAAGATGCCGGAATTATTTTGGGTTCTTCTCTTAATATTGATTACGGTAAACTGGATTACAATTTCACCGCTTTTATTGGTATTTTACTTACAAAATCAAATCATACACAAGAGGTGTTGAAGCAATTGGCTTTGATCCCGAATGTCGTAGAAGCAAGTGTTACTTCCGGAAAATATAATATCTTCTGTAAAATGAAAGCCAAAAATACCGAAGATGCTAAAAGAATCATATATCAGATTGATGACATCCAGGATGTAATGAGAACTGAAAGTATGATCTCTATGGAAGAGTACATCAGTGATAAAAACCGTCTTATAAATGCGGTTAGTATATAGGTTAGTTAATAGAAATTTCTATAGAAAAGAGCTTATTGATTAAGCTCTTTTTTGTATTTTTATACTATGAATTCAGAGGATAAAAGCTTTCGCAGAAATAGAGATTATTACATTATTTTCGGACTTATTTTATTGGTGTTTTTATTGAGTGTCAATACAGATCTGGCAGAATTTTCTCAGCGGCAGTCACTCAATATTCCCACAGGTTTTTTTTATTACACGCTGGGAGTTGACCTTTTAGTAATTATCAGCTGGATATTGATTTTATTTTTCAGAAAGATAGGAACTATTGCGTTTCCTATTTTTGTACTTCTTCATTTTGGGCTGCATAATTATTTTTTGAGTACCTATCTATACTCTGATATTACGGTTCTGTTTTTATATATTGGAATAGGGCTTATCGCTGTCATCCCACGTTGGAGTATTTTAAAATAAAAACCCGGGATAGATCCGGGATATACATTTGATAATCAGCTATTGATTGAAAATAATTAAATGAAAAATCTGCTGATTATAAATCTATGTTCATCTTGTGTGCCTTCAGAATCAAAAATCAGTATGTGTTTTTACTATACAAATATTATCATATCGCATAATATCTACAAAAAACTATCTACTACATAACTACGCCAAAGGTTTAAGTTGTTGATTGCTAGATTTTTGTTTTAAAGTTGCTGTAAGGAAATTAAAAATCCATCATCCACTTATTAAGGTCAATATCAGAAGAAATATCAAGCTGTTTTCTTAATCTGTTTTTTCTTGTCTCGACACTTCTTACAGAGATGTTGTTGTAATGCGCAATTTCTTTTGTTGTAAAATTTAATTTCAGTAACGCGCAGAATTGTAATTGCCCGTTTGTAAGTTCCGGATAATTGGTAATTAATTTATTGTAAAAATAAGGATAAACTTCTTTGAAACGGCTTAGAAACGAAGAGTCATTGCTTTTCGCTAATTCCAATAATTCGGCAAAAGCATCATTTACTTTCAGTTCAAGGTGATTGAGTTCTTCTTCTTTTTCGATAAGATCATCTTCCATGATTTCTTTCTGTTCTTTTTCGTTTCGATAACTTTTAAAGTATTTTATAGTAAAGAAAAAGAATACGGTTGCAAGCAGAATGATACTTCCTAAAATGATGTATAGATTTTGATACCATGTTTGTTTCTCCTGCTCAATGATGCTGGTAGAAACTTTATCCGTTTCCATTTTCTCTTTTCTTCTGATGATATCAGCCAGTTCTTTTGATTTTTTGGAATAATAAGAATATATTTTATCATCACCCATTTTCTCATAGATCACGGAGAGATCATCATATATGTATTGCAAACGGTAGATATCATTGGCTTTTTCAAAAATAGGGAGCGCTTTTTTATAATAGTGTATAGAACTGTCGCTTTGGTTCATCTCCAGGTAAGCATTAGCAAGTCCGTACAAGCCAAAAGCCTGATTGATGGAATCATTTTCTAATTTTGAGAGCTCGTAAGCTTTTCGGCTATAGTAGATTGCCGGTTTATAATCATCAAGATCAATATACGTATAACCAAGACTCGAATATTGTATAGCCAGCCAACCATTCCTTTTCTTGGTATCTTTGATTTTTTTATAATATTCTATACTTTTTAGATCATATTTTATAGTACTCTGAGGAGCCTGATATTGCAGATTCATAATTTCTGATCTGCCGGCATATATCTGTCCCAGAGAGCTATAACGATCATCATTATCAGAAATATTTTCACAAAGCTTTTCAGCTTCATTACTTGTTTTCAGCGCTTTTTCAAAAAATCCCAGATAGGCGTAGATCAATGCTCTTGCAATAAGGGCTTGCCCGCAATGATAGTCATCATTTTCTTTTTTTGCAAGATCGTAAAGCTTATTGGCTGTTTTCAAAGCTTTTTCTTGTTCACCAAGACCAAGATAACAGTTTAAGTCGGCCTTTAAAGATTTGGCTTTACCTTGATAGTAACCGATATCTTCGGAAAGTTTATAGGTTTTATCACTTATCTTGAGAGCTTCATTCCGGTCAGCCAATTGAAAAGTGCCGGAAATAAGACTGTCTATTTTTTTAGGTGTATATTGCTGCCCTTTCGCTTCATGTAGAAACGAAATTATAAGTACAGCTATTATAGATCTATTAAGGGAATTCACAATCAAAATGAAGCTCCAAAAGTATTAAAAATTCAAATATAATTTAGTATAAATGGTATTTTTAGCTTATTTTGATAGTAAATTGGTAAGAAATACGTAATCCTTTTTATATCATCCGAAGCTCAGCCTGCATTCTCTCAAAATATCAGGAAAGAATTGATCAAAATAAATTTGTAACAAATTTTTGTTTTCCAGGAAAATATCAAAAACAGGTAAATCCTTTTCAAGATATTGAGCTTTGTTGAGAACATTCTGCATACTGAATCTGATGCCGCGATCTGTTCTGTAATTAGTCAGCCAATCGTCCTTTTCCATTCTCACCAGCATTTGCTTATAATTTTCAGGAAGCCACTGTTCATTATTCCAAAGAATTTTATAGGTTTTTTGTGAGTGATTTTTCAATTCATTTTCCGGATAATGATGGGCAACAAAATAATCGAAAGCAACATCTACAAAAGCACCTGAATAAAGCCTGACAAGCGGGCTGAAGATCTTTTTAGCTTCCGAAACTGCCGGGTGAGAATCTGTAAATGTATCTATAAATCTGTGAAGTTTTATGCCTTCCTGGATTTCCAAAGGGAAATTTTCCCGCTCATTATTCCTGATAAAATCTGCAATCATATTTCCGACAAGTTGTCCGTCGGTAAATGATAGGATAGAGTGGGCAAGATAATTCATTAAATGAAGTTACAAATTATTAAGATGAAATGGATTAAAAAAGTAATTCTACAAAATCTTCGATTTTACTGATTTCTTCAATCTTGATTCCAAATTTTCTTTTCGGGATTTTATTAAGATTTGAAACAAATATTTTTTCATAGCCCAATTTTTCTGCTTCGGTGATTCTCTGTTCGATCTGGGCAACAGGACGGATCTCTCCGCTCAACCCAATTTCACCGGCAAAGCAATACTGCTCGGAAATTGCGATATCCTCATTGCTGGATAGAATGGATGCAACAACAGCTAGATCCAGCGCAGGATCATCGGTTTTAATGCCTCCTGTGATATTAAGAAAAACGTCTTTTGCGCCGAGTTGA
Organism: Epilithonimonas pallida; assembly: GCF_900182975.1. Taxonomy (NCBI): domain Bacteria; kingdom Pseudomonadati; phylum Bacteroidota; class Flavobacteriia; order Flavobacteriales; family Weeksellaceae; genus Epilithonimonas; species Epilithonimonas pallida. Next base: position 21,420 of record NZ_FXUO01000004.1, read on the forward strand.
AAACCTGCTCTTTTTTCCAAAACAGCCAAAAGCATATTCAACCTTTTGGAATCAAAACCGGTGGAACTTCTTTGTGGCGTTCCATAAACAGCAGTTGAAACCAAAGCCTGGATCTCTAATAGCATCGGCCTGTTGCCTTCCAAAGTTACCGCAACAGAATTTCCGGAAAGTTCTTCGAATTTTTTAGTGATTAATACTTCGGATGGATTCTTGATTTCTTTGAGACCTTGTGAAATCATCTCGTAAATTCCTATTTCAGCGGTTGAACCGAAACGGTTTTTGTTGGCTCTCAACAGTCGGAAAAGATGATTTCTATCGCCGTCGAAATTCAATACCACATCAACCATATGTTCCAGAACTTTTGGCCCGGCTATTTGCCCGTCTTTGGTGATGTGCCCCACCAGGAAAACAGGAATGTTGTTTTCTTTGGCAAATTTGATGATCTCATTGGAACATTCCCGGATTTGCGAAACTGTTCCCGGCGAGCTTTCAATCAATTGGGATTGCAGCGTCTGGATAGAATCGATAATCATAAAATCCGGTTGAAGTTTTTTGGCTTCGTGTAGGATTTTTTCGACAGAAGTCTCAGTAAATAAGAAACAATTAGGGTTTTTGATTTCAGCTAAACGGTCGGCTCTCATTTTGATTTGCGAGGCACTCTCTTCACCGGAAACGTAAAGAATTTTTTTCTTCATCTTCAAAGCCAATTGGAGAAGCAGTGTTGATTTTCCAATACCAGGCTCACCACCAATTAATGTTACAGAACCTAAAACGATTCCGCCACCCAATACGCGGTCCAGTTCTTCCGAAGGGGTTTTAATTCTCGGCTCTTCGTTGGTTTCAACTTCTATGATGTTGATAATGGAAGATTTGGATTTTGTAGCAACTGATTTTGTTGATTTTTCTACAATTTCTTCCACAAGTGTATTCCATTCGCCACAGGTTTTACATTGCCCGTGCCACTGAGAATATTGTGCACCACAGTTCTGACAGAAATATTGAGTTTTGAGTTTTGCCATTCTGCTAAGTTCCAGATTTTTTTTTGAAAAGAAAATATTAAAAAGAAGTTTTATCGTAAATCATCAGCTCTTAAATTTCAAAAGCTTAATTTTGTTTGCGATACATCATAATTGATGATGTAAATAACTTAAAAATAAATAAAAATGGCATTAGACAAAAATCACGTTGTAACTTTAAAATATATTCTGCATACCAATGATGAGAGTGGAGAGAAAGTTTTTGTAGAAGAAACTTCTGAAGAAAATCCTTTGACTTTTCTTTACGGCGTAGGAATGATGATTCCGAAGTTTGAGGAAGAAATCAAAAATCTGGGTGTTGGCGATAAAACCTCTTTCGAAATCAAGCCAGGCGAAGGTTATGGAGAAAGAGATCCACAAGCTGTTACGCAATTGCCTGTTGATATGTTCCAAGGTCAGGAATTGCCTCCGGTTGGAGCTGTTTTACCATTGTCTGATAATCAAGGGAATAATTTTCAAGCGGTAGTTTTGGAAGTCACTCCGGAAGCGGTAGTGGTGGATCTTAATCATCCTATGGCTGGAAGACCTTTGTACTTTGATGTGGAAATTCTTAATGCACGTCCTGCAACTGAGGAAGAATTAGCGCATGGTCATGCACATGGACCTGATGGTCATTCCGGACACTAATGAAAATTATTATATAAAAGTAAAAGCTCCCAAATCTGGGAGCTTTTTTATTGAATTAAAAGTTTTGTAAACTATTTTTTAATGAATTTCTGAGTTGATTTTTCACCCTTTTTATTCACTAACTCTATGACGTAGTTTCCACTAGGAAGTCTATTGACATCTATTTTATTTTCAACAGATTTACCATTTGCCACAGATTGTCCTGCTGTATTGTAAATTTTATAAGTTGATTCTCCGGCTTCTTTAGTTTTGATATTAAGTATATCTTTCACAGGATTTGGATAAATTGATACTTTATTTTCACTATTAAGGTCTGATACAGCTAAAACATCCTGAATATTAATTGTGTAATCTTCAGTTTGTCCATATGAATAAGAGTTACAAGAAGCTGGTGCAGAAGAATAGATCATAACAACTCTTAACCTTACTTTTCCAGTTGTTGCAGTTGTAGGAATTGTGAATGTTCCGGATACTGTAGGGTTGGATGTTGATGCCTGTGTCCAAAGTGTTTCACCAGTATTGGTAAAGACACCATTATTATTATAATCTGCATATACGGCATATCTCATAGGATATACAGTACCAGACCAAACTGGGGTAATGGTAATCGTATAACTTGATCCTTTTGTTACATCTGTTGATAGGTATGAGAAGTCTTCATAACCCGCGCCTCCTGTACTTGAATTATCAATTGTATTAAGCTTTACATTTTGGATTTTCATGAAGCTGGTGCTTCCGGATTGTGAAGTACAATAAGTTGTTCCGGTAGCTGCTGTATTGACTGTAACCTCGTTACTGAAGTTAGATTTGTTACCTGCTTCGTCTTTTGCTTCTACCTTAAATTTATATGCTGTAGACGCTGTTAATCCTGTTACGTAATAAGATGTATTATAAGTTGAACCTAATAACACATTGTCTTTGTAAACATTGTATCCGTCCAAGGCAAAATTATCAGTTGAAGCAGTCCATGTCAGATATGTAGAAACATTGGTTGTAGAGGAAGCTTGTAAATTGAGCGGAGTGGTTGGAGCAGTCGTGTCCGGACCATTCGGATTATATTTTGCACCCAGACCAACAGCATAAAAAGCATCTTGTGTAGCAATAGCTTCTGCAGATCCTGCACCATACAAATCTGTGGCAGCTTGTATTCCGAAGTCTCTTGCATTCATATAAGTGGAGCCGGACGATAAATAAGCTGTTTCCAAACGGTAAACAATTTTTGCTGCTTTTTCAAATCCAATTCCTGTTACGCTGTAAGATTTGCCGATATCATTAGTTCCTGTCTTTCCTTGTACAAGTACATAATACCAATGATTGAGAACGCCGCTGTTGGTATGAACACCACAATAATCATTAGTATTTTGTCCAGGTGTTACGCAACCTTCTGCAGCTGTTGCAGGTTGCCAGTTTGTTCCGCGATATGTGTCAGGTTGTCCGGCAGATTTCGGATTGCTCATTGATCTTAGATAATAAGGAGAATATAAAGTAATGTCTTCTCCAATATTAAACGCTTGATTATTAGGCAAATATGTGTGCTCAACGACGGCTCCCCAAATATCAGAAAGTCCTTCGTTCATTGCGCCGGATTCTCTTTGGTAAGCTAATGCAGCAGTAGCACTACAGACACCGTGGCCTAACTCGTGAGCGGTGACATCGAATGCCGTTAATACATTAAAGTTGCTTGTTCTGTCTCCATCTCCATAAAGCATGTAAGTTCCCGACCAGTAAGCATTATTGATATTGTTGCCATAATGTACATAACTTCTTAAGATTGAGCCATTATTATCATAGCTATTTCTGTTATGGACATCTTTGAAATAATCATAAGTTTTTTCTACTCCGAAGTGTGCATCCAATGCTGCATTATCAAAGGTAGCATTATTAAATTCTGCAGCAGTCCAATCATTATCAGCGTCGGTGAAATCCGTGTTGCTTATTGTGGTGCTCTTTTTCAGGTTGTAAGTTCTTACACCATTCCCTCTTGTTGTATCATACAAGATGTAATTGTCACCAGCGGTATTTAATGATGTCTCAATAGATTGGGTTCCACTATATCTGGTTGCAGCATTACCTGTTGCCAGTTTTTTGATTGTTTCCTTAAGGTGGCTATCTTTCACGTCAGATACGATTTTTTCCGTATCAAGGTCACCTTTTAATATGTTGTGATTATGTCCATTCGCATGCTTGATGATTGCATCTGATAATAAGATTTGACCAGTTGCAGCATCCACATAGATATAAGCTCTGCTCATAGGTTGAGAAGCAAAAACATCAAATTTGTAAGCTAAAAATAATTTATAACTCTCATCAGCTTGCTGGATTGGTAAAAGGACCAGTTCTCCCGAGGGTTTTTTGTAATTGTCAACATTACTGTCTACATCATCCCACATATATTTCTCAGCACCAACATTTTGTATTGCTTTATCTAATGCGTTTTGCGAAGAAATTTTCGGTGATATATTTGCATTTTTTGTATCGAAGATCTCACCGTTCATACTGGTAAGATTGCCATTTTTATAATGCAGGTTATATATTCCGAATTCAACTTTTACATTATTATAATATAATTGATATTTTTCATCTGAGAAATTACTTTTTGTATCTTTCTCAGATTTCATAAGTCTCAATTCAGCGCCAGCTGAAAGTTTTAAAATTTCTCTGAATAGATCGGTTTTTGATGCCGACTTCAAATCAGCAGTACTTTTAAAAGTTACTAAACTGATATTTCCGTTTTTTTCGGTAATTTTCTTTTCAATGTATTCCTGTGCTTTTGCAGAGAATGTAAATCCGACAATGCTGCACAAAATACCAATTCGTAAAAGTTCTTTCTTCATATATTAGATTTTATATTGCTAATTTAGTAAATTTTTAAGGAAATTTAAAAATATCAAGTAGTTGATTGTAAAATTTTAATTAATTGTTCCAAAAAATAAAAAATCCAGTAATTTTACTGGATTTAAAATCGAATCATCATTCATTGATAGGGATGTTTTTCAAAATTTCCCGGGTATACGTCCAAAATTTCTGAACGGATGATAAACTGGCTCTTTCATCAGGAGAATGTGCACCTTTAATAGTCGGTCCAAAAGAAACCATTTCCATTTTTGGATAATTGGCACCGATGATTCCACATTCTAATCCTGCGTGACAAGCAACAACTAATGGTTTTTCACCAAAATTATTTTGATAGAGTTCCGTCATTACTTTGATAATTTCTGCTTCAGGTTTGGGTTTCCAACCCGGATATGAACCTCCGAATACTGTTGTCAATCCGTTGCTCTCAAAAGCAGATTCTAACTGATTGGCAACTTCCCATTTTGTAGATTCTACGGAAGAACGTGTTAAATTTAAAATTTTAATTTCTCCATTTTTCAATTCAACTCTTGCAACGTTGTTAGATGCTTCTACCAAACCTTCTACATCCGGACTCATTCGGAAAACACCATTGTGGGCTGCATTGATGGCATAAATGATTTTTCTGGAATCGTCGACAGATATGGCCTGGTCTGTAGAAACAGTTTTTTCGATATTAATTACCAGATCTTTTTCCAGTGAAGCGAATTCTTCCAGAATTTCAGATTTCAATTGTTCAAATTTTGCTACAAAATCTTCTGAATTGCTGACAGAAATAATCGCTTTTGCTTCTCTTGGAATTGCGTTTCTCAAACTTCCGCCGTCAATTGATATTAATTGAATTTGATTTTCCAGTCCTAAGAACAAGAATCTTCCCAATAATTTATTTGAGTTTCCAAGACCTTTGTGAATATCCATGCCAGAATGTCCACCCTGCAAACCTTTGATCTCAATCTTGAAAATTTCTCCTTTTGCTTCTTCCAAATCGAATTTTGCAGAAGCGGTTACATCCACACCTCCGGCACAACCGATATCGATCTCGTCATCTTCTTCTGTGTCAAGATTGAGAAGGATTTGACCTTTCAATTGTCCAGGTTTTAAAGCCAATGCACCTGTCATTCCTGTTTCTTCATCAATCGTGAAAAGTGCTTCCAGTTCCGGGTGTGCAATGTCATTACTTTCTAAAATTGACATAATGGTAGCAACGCCTAAACCGTTGTCAGCACCCAAAGTTGTCCCTTTCGCTCTTACCCAGTCGCCGTCCACATACATCTGGATTCCCTGAGTTTCAAAATCAAAATCGACATCGTTGTTTTTTTGACAAACCATATCAAGATGGGATTGCATTACGATGGGCGTTCGGTTTTCCATTCCCGGAGTTGCAGGTTTGGTGATGATGACATTTCCAACTTCGTCAATAGTTGTTGGTAATCCCAATCTTTCCCCGAATTCTTTTATGAATTGTATAACTTTTTCTTCTTTTTTTGATGGTCTCGGAACCGAATTCAGTGCTGCGAAGTTTTTCCAGATCACCTTTGGTTCCAGTTGTGAATATTCCATTTTTTTTGAAATTTTTTGAAGCGGCAATTTACTAATTATGAAAGGAAAATGAAATCTTTATGATATAAATAATATTTCCGGAATCTTAGATTCGTTATATGTTTTATAATTTTGAAGCTCAATTTCTAGCAAAATATTGATGTCAAATTTTATACAACAGTTTTCCAGATTTTTAAGATTAAGAGTTTCTGTTTCGGAATGGATTTACTTGATAAAATGTGTGATTGGCGCGGCAATCTGTTATCTGTTTTATATTTTTCTTCCACAATATCCTGTTTATTGGGCATTGATCTCTGTGGTGATAGTTTTCTCACCAGACAACAGTAATAAATTAGCTTATGACAGAATCAAATCCAATCTTCTCGGTGCTTCTATTGGAATGATTTTATTTCTGATTCCGATTCCAAACATTTTATTGATTTGTTTTGGAGTGGCGTTAACGATTTTAGTAGGAATTGCTTTAAAACTTGATAATACGCTTCGTTCTGCTTTGGCTGCAATGGTGATTGTTTTGATTGAGGAAAATCAGGCTCACGATTGGCTGATTCCTATTGAACGTGTGATCTGTGTATGCATCGGATGTTTTGTGGCGCTGATTATTACTTTTGTTTTTTCAAAGTTTAAGACTTACGGCCAAACTTATTTAAAACATTGATATTATCTGCAGGTCCCTAGCCCCGATAGTAGCGGTTACCCCACAGCGGACGCTGGGAAAAGCACTGGCGCGAGGAGTATGAGCGGGATAGTAGGATTAGGTTCATAATAAAAGTATAGTAAACAGATGGTTGGTTACGTATGTTTTTCCAAAACGAACTAGAGCAAATAAGTTATAAAATAGAATTGTATTTATTATGTATTATAAAGTTTTACTCTTTAATTAATTTTTTGCTATATGTATTTTTTTCAGTCTTCACTTTGACAATGTAAATTCCCTTAGATAATTCATCAATATTATTGATTTCAGTCTTCGATTCATAAACTAATTTTCCATCGATACTATAGATTCTTACTAATTGAATTTTTTCTTGATTAATTTTTATTTTAAAATTATCTATTACAGGGTTTGGATAAATCGAAAGTATATTATTAAGTTCCACAATATCTGTAGATAATGGCAAGTCGGTCATTTTATATCTTGCAACGTATGCAGAATAAGGACTGTAGATCATGCTTCCTGAAACTATAATTTTGTTGTCAGAAGTTACATCTGCGTAGTAATATTCTCTTAAACTGATGTTATTAGACTCTTCATAATATCCATTACCATTAAAAGTTGTATCCAAAATTCCATTTTTTGTGTATCTAATCATTGTTGGTTTTAAGTTATCTAAATTATAATATATTCCAAACAGTATAGGATTATTATCTAAATCAAAAAAAATACCTTTTATTTGACGTGACGCTTCAGAAAGAATCCCATTATTTCCAAAATTTGGGTTTTGAACTCCATCGGAATCATATTTTTTTATAATTGATGGAGCAGAAACATTAAAAAAATTTTGTAAAGTATAAATATTCTCATTTTTATCAATTACAAATCTTGTTGAAAACCTTGGTTGAGAATAAGTATAAGCTATAGTGTTAAATTGGGTATTTATTGTTCCATTATTATTGTGTTTTTTAATTTGAAAGGTACTTTCATTGGTTGCGGAATTATATTGCTCTGTCAATAATAAAAAGGCATCAGTTGCTTTAATAATTTTAATAATTCCAGAATAATCTAGATATCCGTTATTCCCAAAACTATTTATTATTTCACCGTTTTTTGAAATGCATAGGATTGTGTTAGTTAGTGTAAACAATATATTCCCATTGCTTAATTCAATGCTGTTTCCGAATCCATAAGAAACATCTATATTATCTATAGTGAGAATACCATCGATTCCAAAAGACGTATCTAAAACTCCATTTATATTGAGTTTAACAAACTTACTGGCAGTTTCTTGTGTTCCAAATAAAGCTGCGGCAATGAAAATTGTACCATCATCAGCAAAAAGAAATTCAAAATCAAAAACATTTACAATCAAATTTTTTGTATAGACGTGTCCATTATTTCCAAATGTATTATCAACTGTTCCATTAGCCAAAAGTCTTGTAATAACATAGTCATTAATATTAATATACCTTTCGAATTCTTTTGTGACAAATATTATTTTTCCATCGGGTAAAACCTTTGAAAAATAATTACTTAAATTTGAAGTATATAATCCATTATTTCCAAATGTATAATCAAGTTCAATTTTTTTATTCTGAGAAAAATTGAGTAAAGGAATTAATATTAAAAGTAAAAATATTTTTTTCATAAATTTTTTATATTATAAATATAAATATATTTCTAAAAAATCAAAAAAAACTCCTCTAAAATAATAGAGGAGTTTTTTATAATTAATCTTAAATTCAAATTTTTCGACTACTTAGTATCTGTAATATTCAGGTTTGAACGGCCCTTTTACATCAACACCGATGTATTCAGCCTGTTCAGGAGAAAGAGTCTCTAATTCTACGCTTAATTTCTTAAGGTGAAGAGCAGCAACTTTTTCATCCAGATGTTTTGGTAACATGTAAACTTCGTTTCCGTAAGCCTCAGAGTTAGTCCAAAGCTCGATCTGTGCCAAAGTCTGGTTAGAGAAAGAGTTAGACATTACAAAACTTGGGTGACCAGTTGCACAACCTAAGTTTACCAATCTACCTTCCGCAAGAATGATAACTTCTTTACCTCCTTCCAACGTATAGATGTCAACCTGTGGTTTTACTTCAGTTTTTGTGTGACCATAGTTTTCATTTAACCAAGCCATATCGATTTCGTTATCAAAGTGACCGATGTTGCAAACGATCGCTTTATCTTTTAATTTTAAGAAATGTTCTTTTCTTACGATATTAAAGTTACCGGTTGTAGTGATTACGATATCTGCGTTATCAACCACAGTATCCAGTCTTTTTACTTCGTAACCATCCATTGCAGCTTGAAGCGCACAAATTGGATCGATCTCAGTAACCGTAACGATAGAACCAGCTCCTCTGAAAGATGCAGCAGTACCTTTACCTACGTCTCCGTATCCGCAAACTACCACTCTTTTTCCGGCAAGCATTACGTCAGTCGCTCTTCTTACAGCATCTACTGCAGATTCTTTACATCCGTATTTGTTGTCGAATTTAGACTTCGTTACAGAATCGTTTACGTTGATGGCAGGCATTACCAAAGTTCCGTTCTTCATTCTTTCGTACAATCTGTGAACACCTGTTGTAGTTTCTTCAGAAAGACCTTTAATTCCGGCTGTAAGTTCAGGGAATTTATCAAAAACCATATTCGTTAAATCACCACCATCATCCAGGATCATGTTCAATGGCTTTCTGTCTTCTCCAAAGAAAATAGTCTGCTCGATACACCAGTCGAATTCCTCAGCATTCATTCCTTTCCAAGCATAAACCGGAATTCCTGCAGCAGCGATTGCAGCAGCAGCGTGATCCTGTGTAGAGAAAATATTACAAGAAGACCAAGTAACTTCAGCTCCTAAAGCTACCAATGTCTCGATAAGCACAGCAGTTTGGATCGTCATGTGAAGACATCCTGCGATTCTTGCACCTTTTAACGGCTGAGACGGTCCGTATTCTTCACGGATTGACATCAAGCCTGGCATTTCAGCCTCTGCAAGGGTAATTTCTTTTCTTCCCCATTCTGCAAGGGAGATATCCTTAACTTTATAAGGAATGTATTGTGTTGTAGTACTCATATCTAATGAATGAATTTATATTCTGATTTTTAAAATGCAAAATTACAATTAATAATTCAGATACAAAAGCGGAGCTTCAGCAATAATCAATTAATGAGAAAATGTTTAATTATTTGAAAACTAATTGTTTATATCTTTTTAAAAATCACCGTCGAGTTATGGCCGCCAAAACCAAAAGCATTGCTCATTGCGATGTTAATTGGTTTTTCTTTATTTTCAGTAATGATATTAATTCCTTGAGGAATATTCTCATCCAGTTTTGAAACATTGATTGTCGCAGGAATAATATTTTCCTGAATGGCTTTGATGCAAATAATTGCTTCCACAGCGCCGGCAGCACCCAACAAATGTCCAGTCATAGATTTAGTAGCACTGATATCCAGATTCGGGCTTCCTTTGAAAACTTTTGTGATGGCATTCAGTTCTGCCAAATCACCTAATGGAGTAGAAGTAGCGTGAGGATTCAGGTAATTGACTTGATCGGGAGAGATGTTGGCATCTTCCAGTGCCAATTCCATTGATTTTGCAGCACCAATTCCTTCCGGATGAGGTGCGGTCATATGATACGCATCGGCTGTCATTGCAGCTCCAATCATTTCAGCGTAGATTTTTGCACCTCTAGCTTTTGCGTGCTCATATTCTTCCAAAATCAAAGCGCCAGCACCTTCGCCCATTATAAAACCATCACGTTCCACATCATAAGGGCGGCTGGCATTTTTTGGATTATCATTTCTCGTGGACATTGCTTTCATTGATGAAAATCCACCTAATGAAGCCGGCGTAATTGGAGCTTCCGAACCACCGCTCACAATAACTTTTGCTTTTCCCCAGCGGATATAATTGAATGCATCCATAAATGCAGTGTTAGAAGTTGCACAAGCTGAAACTGTTGTATAGTTGATCCCTCGTAAACCATATTTCATAGAAATCATTCCGGAAGCCATATTAGCAATCAGTTTTGGAACGAAAAACGGACTAAATCTAGGTGTTCCATCGCCAGAAACATAGTCAGTGACTTCATTTTCAAAGGTTTCCATTCCACCTTGCCCGGTTCCCCAAATGACGCCAATATCAAAAGGATCGAAGTCCTTGAAATTCAATCCGGAATCTTCCATCGCCTGAACGGCTGCATAAATGGCGTATTGTGTGAAAAGGTCACTTCGTTTGATTTCGTTCCTGTCCAGATATTTTTCCGGTGAGAAGTTTTTAACCTCGGCGGCAAACTGAACTTTGAATTTTTCCGGCTTGAAATGAGTAATGGTGTCAGCGCCACTTTCACCTTTTAGAATATTATTCCAGAAGGTTTCGACGTCATTTCCCAAAGGCGTTACTGCTCCCATTCCGGTAATTACGACTCGTTTCATTATCTTGTAATTTGTGTTTTGAATAAGTTGGATGTGCCTTTTGCAATCAGTCTGGTTTTGTCTGCATTCCAGATTTCGCAGGTGGCGTTGATGAATTGTTTCCCCAATTTGGTGATGTGTGTTTCGGCAATGATATTTTCACCTTCTTTCCCGATTGAGAAATAGTCGATAACATTATTAATCGTCGTGTAAAAAGTTGGCTCATTCAGAGAAAACATTGTGGCTCCCAAAACGTCATCAATAATCGCTGCTGTAACGCCACCGTGGAGATTCCCGATCGGATTCAGCCATTCCTGACGAATGGTGTACTGGAATTCCAAATGACCTTTTTCTGCGGATACTACAATTGGTTTCAGCCAGCGCATAAACGGCGACGGTGAATCTGTGAATTCTTGTCCTATTAATGATTGCAGGTGTGCTAATCTGTCCATAATATTATTAACTTATATTGATAGAGTGTTACTTTCGCAAACTGCCAAGAGCGGATTCTTCGGGAACTTCAGAAGATTTAATCTACTCACCAACTTCCTGCGTTCTTCTTTGATTCATTGCCAGCAAAGCATCTTCGGGTGATGACAAATATAATCTGTAGATATCTTCCGTTTGTCCAACGCGGATTTCGTAGTTATCCTCTTCCAATCCGGCGATAAACTGTTCGGCAACAAAGGACGCCGGAATGCCGTTTTTTCCACCAATCGGCGCAGAAAATTCGGTATCTACCAAAGGTGGCATCAGTTCAAAAACTTTGACATTAGCATTTTTTAAAGCTAAGCGTAAATATCTGGTGTAAGAATGCAAGGCGGCTTTGCTCGCAGAATAGGTTGCCAAAGCGCCAGGAACGAAGGCTACGACGGAAGACACGTTCACGATGGTTGGATTGTCGTTAGTTTTCAGAACCGGGAGTAGTTTTTCGTTCAGACGGATGATGGAGAGATAATTGGTCAGCATTTCGTCTTCTGCTTTTTCGAAAGCATTGACATTCTCTTCGGTGATGTCGTAAACGAGTGCGCGACCGGCGTTGTTGATAACCATATTCAAATCCGGAAATTCGGATTTGATTTGGCTGACGAGATTTTCCACATCTTCTACATTGCTGACGTCCGAAACGATGGTGCTAACGTTTTTCAGTTGCGAAGCGGCTTGTTGTAAACGCACCTCATTTCTACCTGTGATGATAACTTTGTTGCCTTTTTCGGATAATAGTTTTGCGATTTCTAATCCGATTCCGGCTGAACCTCCGGAAATTAATACTGTGTTGTTGGTTGTTTTCATAATGTCATGATATTAAAATACCGATTGGTATATTTTTGAGTAAAAAAAATTATTTGATTAATTCGTTATCGATGATTGTTTCTATTCTTTCCAATGCGTTGAAAAGATGAGCCTTGTTGTTCATTGTTTTTGAAAGAAGAATTCCGCCTTCTATCAATGCTATGAATTGATAAGCATATTTTTGAGAATCAATTGATCCTACAATTTCGTTTTGGTTTTTACCTTTATCCAGAATTCGTGTGAAGTGATTTGCCCAGTTTTCAAAATTCTTGTTAACCTCAGATTTGAGAAATGGCATTGTGTCATCTGCTTCTACGGCCGTGTTGAGGTGTGGGCAACCGCCTCGGGAGATATTTGTTTCCCAGGTTTTTCTGTAAACATCGATGATAGCAAAAAGCTTTTCGCGTGTTGTCATCGCATCATTAAGCTCATTGGTAAAACTGATTTGAAGCCTTTTAGAATTATAGAGGTAAACTTCTTTAGCCACTTCGTCTTTGTTTTCGAAATTTCCATAGATGCTGCCCTTCGTCAATCCGGTTGCAGAAGTAATGTCGGACAAGGACGTTCCGGCATAACCTTTCTTGTTGAAGAGCTCTGCGGTTTGTTCGATGATGAACTGTCTTGTTTTTTCTGCTTTTGACATTTTGATCTGAATTGACTTTGCAAAGATATATAAATTATATACCAATTGGTATATTTTTTTGATTTATTTTGAGCTAATAAAAAATGCTCCCGAAAAAAATCCCGGAAGCATTAGCGTATAGTTAGTTAGTGTTAGTTTATTTCCAGCCGCCACCTAAGCTTTTGTAGATGTTGACAACCGTGCTGAGTTGTCTTTCTTTAGCTTCGATGAGTTCCATTTTGGCGTCCAATGCATCACGCTGATTCATCAGAACTTCCAGATAATCTGCTCTCATATTTCTGAATAATTGATTGACGATGTCAATTCCTTGGTCTAATGCTTTAACTTCCTGAGACTTCATTTCGTAATATTTATCGAGATTTTTAATTGCAGACATTTGATTGGTAATATCAAGATAAGCGCTCAAGATGGTTTTGTCATATTCATACAAAGCCTGGATTTGTTTTGCATCAGCCGATTTGAAATTTGCCTGAATGGCGCTTTTGTTAATCAACGGACCAGCCAATTCTCCAACCAGACTATAAGCAATCGATTCCGGCATTTTGACAAGATATGACGGTTTGAAAGCTTCTAAACCAAGCGCAGCATTGATTTCAAGACTTGGATAGAATTCTTTTCTTGCTGCTTCAACATCCAATTTTGCAGATTGTAGTTCCAATTCCGCTTGTTTGATGTCCGGACGATTGGCTAACAACTGAGAAGGAATTCCTGTATAAACAGTCTGTGGAACAATCGACATAAAGCTTTCTTTGGTTCTCACGATCGGTTGTGGGTAACGACCCAGCAAAGCATTGATTTGATTTTCCTTTTCCGTGATCTGTTGTTTCAAATCATATTCAGTTGCATTGGATTTCGCTAACTCTGCCTCGAATTTTTTAACGGCCAATTCCGTTGCAGCCATTGCCTGCTTTTGGATTTTTGCCACTTCAAGCGCTTTTTTCTGCAAATCGATATACTGATGGATTATGTCCAATTGATTATCAAGTGACAATAATTCATAATAATTATCAGCCACTTCAGCAATCAGGCTTGACAGAACAAAATTCTTTCCTTCAACGGTTGACAAATAGTGTGCAACAGCAGCCTGTTTTTCAGTTCTTAGCTTATGCCAGATATCAATTTCCCAATTGGCAACCAATCCACCTTCGAAGTTTGTCAGGTTTTCCGGGACTTCTTTTCCGTCTGTTATATCTGTGGATGCATCACCAGCTCCTGTACTCGTGTAGCGACCGACTTTCTCGATGCCAGCACCTAATCTTGCTGCAACAGTCGGACTTAATTTTCCATTTTTGTACATCACATCGCTTTTTGCGATTTCGATTTGCTGAAGTGTAATCATTAATTCCTGATTATTTTTCAGAGCTTCATCAATCAGATTCACAAGATTCGGGTCTGTGAAAAATTGCTTCCAAGGCGTGATTCCGGAATTATTTTCCGAAACGGCTTGATTTTCAAAATTCTGAGGTAAAGTTTCTTTTACCCGGTCCTGAATTTTGGTTGCCATTGGCGCTTTACAACTTGCTAAAGCAAGAGACAACGCAGCCAAAGCAATTTTGTTTTTATGATTATTAAAAAAACTATTCATAATATTTTATTTTTTTAAATGTCTCGTAGAGACTAACTATTAATAGATTTCGTTTATTGGTTTTCCGTAAAGTTCCATCGGAACGACCTGTCTTTCTAATGTTTTAGTTCGCTCCTACGGAGCTTAAATTTACATTGTACTTCATTTTCTATTAACAGTTAGCCTCTCTGAGGCTTTATCATTTGTTTTTCAATTTATTATCGATTATCCACGTTAGGATTTTTATCTTCAAATTTTCCATCGTGTTGATAAGGTTCAGTTTGTTCTGTTAAAGGATTTTCTTCTTCATAGTAAGTCAGTTTGGACTTAGCTGCAATGTTGGCAAAAATGTAGTACAATCCAGGAATAATCATCAATCCGAAAATAGTTCCGATGAGCATTCCTCCTGCAGCAGCTGTTCCGATCGTTCTGTTTCCAACTGCTCCTGGTCCTGTTGCCAAAGCCAATGGAATCAATCCGGCGATGAATGCAAATGATGTCATCAAAATCGGACGGAATCTCAAAGATGCTCCTTGTAAAGCAGCTTCTTTTGTGGAAAGTCCTTCCTCTGCTTTTTTCTGAACCGCAAATTCTACAATCAAAACAGCGTTCTTTCCGAGTAATCCGATGAGCATGACCATCGCCACCTGCGCATAAATGTTATTTTCCAGCCCGAAAAGTGATAAGCATAAAAATGCTCCGAAAATTCCCGTCGGTAAAGACAAAATGATTGGTAATGGTAAAATGAAACTTTCATATTGAGCAGAAAGAATCAGGTAAACGAATCCAAGACAAACCAAGAAGATGTAAATCGCTTCATTCCCTCTGGAAACTTCGTCTTTGGAAATCCCTGCCCAATCGATTCCGAAACCTCTTGGCAACGTTTTGTCCGCCACTTCCTGAATCGCTTTAATTGCATCTCCGGAACTGTATCCAGGCGCTGGCGTTCCGCTTACCTCAGACGAGTTGTACATATTATGTCTCGTGATTTCCGACAATCCATACACCTTTTCAAGATGCATAAAATCCGAATAAGGCACCATTTGGTCTTTATCATTTTTGACATATAATTTCAACAAATCACTTGGCAAAGCACGATATTGCGGACCAGCCTGAACAATTACTTTGTAAGGTCTGTCGAATCGGATGAAACTGGTTTCGTAGTTGGAACCAATTAAGGTTGATAGATTATCCATCGCTTTTTCTATCGTCACACCTTTTTGTTCTGCCAGATCATTATCTACTTTCAGCATATATTGAGGGAAACTTGCAGAATAGAAAGTAAATGCAGAACCCAATTCAGGACGTTTTTTCAATTCTCTTACAAAATCATTGCTTACTTGTTCCATTTTGTGATAATCTCCACTTCCGGCTTTATCCAAGAGTCTTAATTCAAAACCACCGGCTGCTCCATAACCAGGGATTGAAGGCGGTTGGAAAAATTCGATATTGGCTCCGGGAATTTCCTTCGCTTTTTGTTCCAATTGCTCTATGATTTCCGTAGCTGATTCTTTTCTTTCGTCCCATTTTTTAAGATTAATCAAACAAGTTCCGGAGTTAGAACCTGTTCCTTCTGTCAGAATCTCATAACCTGCCAAAGATGAAACAGATGCAACACCATCTATCTCTTCACATTGCTTCTGAAGTTCAAGGGCAATTTGGTTCGTTCTTTCCAAAGTTGAACCCGGTGGCGTCTGGATAATAGCGTAGATCATTCCCTGGTCCTCACTTGGAATAAATCCGGTAGGCAGTTTATTGCTCAGGAAAAATGTCCCAATACAGAAAAGAACCAATAAAGGAAGTGTTACCATTTTTCTTGTAACAACTTTGGTCAATAAGTTGTGATATTTCCCTGCTCCAACTGTAAATAGGTTATTGAAACCATCCAAAAATCTTGTTACAGGTGTTTTCTTTTTCTCTTTTCCATGATTATTTTTTAGGATTAATGCACACAAAGCAGGTGTCAATGTCAAAGCGACAACTCCGGATAAAATAATGGACGAAACCATCGTAATCGAAAACTGACGGTAGAAAACTCCAACCGGACCGGACATAAAAGCTACCGGAATGAAAACCGATGCCATTACCAAAGTAATTGCGATAATTGCTCCGCTGATTTCATGCATTGCTTCTTCCGTTGCCTTGAGTGGCGAAAGGTGTTTCTCTTCCATTTTGGCGTGGACGGCCTCTATCACAACAATCGCATCATCAACGACAATACCAATGGCCATTACCAAAGCAAAGAGTGAAATCAAGTTCAAAGTAATTCCAAAGGCGGACATTACTGCAAATGTTCCTACCAAAGAAACCGGAACGGCAATTGTCGGAATCAAAGTAGAACGCCAGTCTCCTAAGAATAAGAAAACAACGATTGCTACTAATATGAAAGCTTCAAATAATGTATGAACTACTTTTTCAATTGATGCATCCAAGAATCTGGAAACGTCATAACTTATTTCGTAATGCATGCCTTTCGGGAACGTTTTTTCCAGATCTTTCATCAGAACTTTGACATTCTTGATAACGTCACTTGCGTTGGAACCGTAAGATTGTTTCAAAGTAATTGCTGCTGACGGTTTTCCGTTCAAAGTAGAGTAGATGTCGTACATGGATGACCCGAATTCGATATCTGCTACATCTTTAAGTCTTACGAATTCTCCATTTGGATTGGCTTTCAGAATGATATTGCCGTAATCTTTCTCGTTGTTGAAACGTCCAGGATATTTCAGGATATATTCAAATGACTGAGAACGTTTTCCGGAACTTTCACCTGTTTTTCCAGGAGAAGCTTCCAAACTTTGCTCGTTTAATGATTCCATCACTTCATCTGCGGAGATTCCGTAAGCGGTCATTCTGTCGGGCTTCAGCCAGATTCTCATCGCATATTCACGCGTTCCCAGGATGTCGGCAAAACCAACACCACTCACCCTCTTCAATTCAGAAATAAGGTTGATATCTGCATAGTTGAAAAGAAATTTCTGGTCTGCTTTCGGATTATCACTGTAAAGGTTAATATACATTAGCATATTCGGTTCCTCACGGGTGATTTTCACCCCTTCGCGAACTACCAAAGGCGGAAGCTTGTTAACAACCGAAGATACACGGTTCTGAACATTGACCGCAGCAACATTCGGGTCTGTTCCAAGGTCGAATACAACCTGGATTGATGCTTCACCGTCGTTTCCTGCATCAGAGGTCATATATTTCATTCCCGGAACACCATTGAGTCCGCGTTCCAAAGGAATTACAACAGATTTAATCAGCAATTCGTTATTAGCTCCGGGATATTCTGCCGTGATGTTTACTTTTGGCGGAGAAATGGATGGAAATTGCGTTACAGGAAGTTTAACTAAAGACAAGATTCCCATAAATACGATAATCAAAGAGATTACGATTGACAGAACCGGTCTGCGTATGAATTTCTTAAACATAATTTTTTAATTATTAATTATTGAATTGGTAATGATTAAGTAAAAGCATCATGTTTTTTCAGAATCAGATTAATAACTAATCACTAACAATTAATTCTTAAATTTTAGTTGGCTTGTAATTTTAATGAGTTCAAGACTTTTTTCGGATCCTGGAATTTGGTTTCCACTTTTTGGTCGTCTTTCACTTTCTGAACACCTTCCAGAAGAATTTTATCACCCACATTAATTCCTTCCGAAACAACATAGATATCCGGAAGCTCATAAGCAATTTTAATATTCTTAGACTTTACAACGCCATCTTTACCAACTACGAAAACATATTTCTGATCCTGGATTTCGTAAGTAGCTTTCTGAGGAATGATCAAAGCATTTTTAAGAGGCAGTGTCATTTGGATTTTTCCTGTTTCACCATTTCTCAATATTTGTTTAAAATTCGGGAATTTGGCTCGGAAAGCGATATTTCCTGTCTCATTATCAAATTCGCCTTCAATAGTCTGGATGATTCCTTTGTCAGGAAATGGCTCACCGTTGGCCATAATTAAAGAAACTAAATTATTTCCCCGATCGGCCGAATGCATCTGATAGTTAAGGTATTCCGGTTCAGAAACATTAAAGTATGCGTAAATTCCTCCATTGTCAGAAAGCGTTGTCAACAAATCGCCCTCATCAATCAGACTTCCTAACTTCAAAGGAAGTCTGTCGATAATTCCTGAAAAAGGAGCTTTGATCGTGGTGAATGATAAATGCGTTTGAGCTAAGTTCAATTCAGCTTTTGCTGCATCCAATTTGGCTTTTGCCATTTTCTTTTCATTAATGGAAACCACATTATTATTAGCCAAAGTGCTGGAGTTTTGTAATTCTATTTCAGCCTGCGCCACTTCTGCTTTGGCTTTCAGAACATCAGCCTGATAAATTTGAGGCATAATTCTGAACAAAACCTGTCCTGCCTGTACATGCTGACCTTCATCTACATAGACTTTTTCGAGAAAACCTTTTTCCTGGGCACGAATCTCGATGTTTTTTTCTGACCTGATCTGGGATACAAATTCTTTGGTAATAACGGTGTCCATTTTTACCGGCGATGTTGTAGGATAAATTACGGCTTCTTCTTTTTCTTCTTTTTTGTCCTTACAACTGAAGATAATCAGCAATGCGCTGAGAGCAACAGAGAATGCAACTCTTTTTTTCATAATTTTTACTGTTTTTTTAGGAGAATTTGCGAAACTTTTCGGTTTCATTTTAAATAAATTTTATTTTTTTAATTGAATATTGAAAGAATGTAACATAAGTATAATCCGGGCATTAATTTTAAAATTAGTTAATGCTTAATCATTACTAATGATCATTCAGGAGTTTGAATGGGAATTTTCAAAACGACAGGTATAATTGCCTCTTTATGACAAGAGCAATATTGTTTTGAAAAAGTTGAATTTTAAATGCGGATTGTACGCAGCAAAATAAATCTTTTGACCGAAGAAAATATAATTTCCGGTTCCAGGAATGTCTTCGATCTAAGCTTGAAATATAATTGCAAAAGATAACCCAACCCGAATGCAGTGATTACGGCAATGAAGTTATAGGCATTAGAAAAATTCAGATTGCTTTCTTCGGGAGAATCCAAAGAATCGCTGATCTGCTGCAAAGACGCTTTTTCCAGAGAATGATTAAGATGGTGTTTTTTTGCAAAGGAAAAAAGATGCAATGATACATTCTGAATTCCAAAATCTTGTTGGAAATCAAGTGTTTGTTTATTCTCTGCGGTAAACAACAGAAAGATAAACATCAGAATATATACAATTGCTTTTTTCATTTTGATACTGCAAATTTACATCGGATAATTGTTAAAATAATCTTAAAGCCTCATTTTTAAGGCATTTTTAAGTTCAGAGAACTGGATTTGCAATTTCAGAAGTCCTTGTTTTTTATTAATTTTAGAGACTAAAAAAATAATTGATGCCGCTTTATAAAGATTTTTCTGATGATGTTGCGACTGTTCTGGTCTGGGAATATGATGAGAATGAAGTACTTAATCCGGATGAATTGCTGGAGCCGGAAAATCAAAATAAAATTCTGGGCTATCATCCTAATAAAATAGCTGAGGTTCTGATGGTGAGAAAAATGCTGAAAAGAGTTCTTCCGGACCATAAGATTCTTTATAGAGAAAATGGCGAACCTTATCTTTTTCCTCAGGATCATCATATCTCTGTGAGTCATTCCTTTCCTTTGGCAGCTTTGGCAATTTCGAAGAAAAAAGTCGGAATCGATCTGGAAAAGAGGAAAGAAAAGATTAAGTATATAAGACACAAATTCATACTTCATGAAGATGTTTTCATTGATAATAATGAAGAAGTAGATTTTCTGACAGCAATCTGGTGCGTGAAAGAAGCCCTTTACAAGATTCATCACAGCAAACACTGGTCTTTGAAAAAGCACTACGATGTTTTACCTTTTGAACTGAAGCAGGAGTTTTTTGCAAAAAGCAGGGTTTATGATCTCGAAAATGAAGATTTTTTCAAAGCCAAAATTTCTTTTTTTGATAATTACTGCTTAGCTATCGTTGACTGATAGATCAGATATTCTTCAATGATTTTTCGCTGATCTTTTGCGACATCATAGATCAGTTCCAGTAATTCTTTGATATTTTTTATTTCGGTCAAATGGCTGACTGTGAACGGTTTTCTTTCGTTTGAAATCGCCTGGTTTTCCAATTCTGCTTTTCTTTTTTCCAATAGATCTGCAACATGATCTTCCGGTTTGATACGACTTTCTGACCTGATCTGTTCATCCAGATCTTTTTGGAAAAGTAAGGAAGATGTTCTCAATAATTCCGCAGAAATTTTAAGTTTCCAATTCTGAAAATCGATTTCCGGAAACTCATGCCCGGATTTTGCATATTGAGATAAAGAAGCGGTATAAGCCGTTATCAAATGTGTGGTTGTAACAAACTGGTGAACTGTTTCCAATTTTCTTTGCTGGTTCTTGGGATCAGAAATCATTCTTTGAAAGTTGTCGGAAAGATTAGCCAGATCAATGATGGCATTTTTTCTCTTGAGACGGAAATCTTCATCATCAACTTCTTTTTTCAAAAAATGATCCATTACCAACCGGAAATAATCAAGATTACTTCTGGAAGATTTTTTCATCAGGTCAAGATTCTGAGTGTGTTCCCATACCGGCAAGATAAAATAAGCCACCAAAAATGTAATCGCTCCGCCAATCAAAGTATCCAACAACCTGTCTTTGAAAATGAGATTAACATTACCTGGCCTCAGGAAGTTGAATGACAGGAAAATATAAATCGTCATAAACAGAACTGCCCAGAAATAATTGGATTTTAACAGGCTAAAACAGATAATCATACTGACCAAAAGTATAATTAAAAGTGTCGTCGGCTCTCCAATAAAATATAAAATAATGTAGGCAAGAATGGCTCCTGCCAAGGTTCCGAAAAGACGCAGAAGATTCCTGTGTTTTGTAGTGGCATAAGCAGGCTTCAGAATGGCAATAATAGTAATCAGGATCCAGTAAGAGTGCCCGATTCCAAGAATATCGAATCTGGAGACAATATATCCAAGAAGCAATGCAATTGTCACTCTGACTGCATGACGGAAATGTCCGGAATTAAGAGAGAAATTAGACAGAAAAACCCTGTGGTTTAACCTTTCCTCTTTTGGAAGGAATTTAGAATAATCAAGACCTGTGGATAAACTTTTCGCTAATTTAATATCCTGAGAATTGACTTTCATGATCGTATTGACTTCATCCGTGATCTCGGTAATCCTCATCAAAACCTGACGAATCATCATAAAATCTTCCAGAGTTTGCGAAGAGAATTTTTGGGATCGATGTTCGAAAAATTCGTCATAGATTTTTTTCAGCTCTTCATCAAAATTGGTAATTTGCTTAAAAGCCAAACCGCTTTGCATAGAAATCCCAAGATTGGTAATCTCGTCAGCCATGACCAGAAGATAATCATGAATACTTTGAAGAAGCTTTGTGCCCCCAAAAACCTGATTCATTCTTTTGTAATCGTTTTCGGAAGTCAATAGCTTATCATAAAGATCGATAGAATTGAGAAACATCAACATCAGGATTCGACTCTGAGTAGTGGATTCGTTAACAATTTTTCTGGTTTTGAATACAATCTCCCGTGTATCTTCCTGATGATTTTTGATTTTGACCTGCTGAGCAATCAATTGATTTAATAACGAGTCAAAATCAGGATTCTTTGTATAATATTTGGCTTTGATCCTCAGATAGTCTGCTAATTCCAGATAGTTTTCTCCGACAACCTGACTGGCTAATTTATAAGGCTGCAATGTGGAGACAATCATAAAAATGATGAAAAACCAAAGACAGCCAAGAAAAAAAATGAATGAGCTTTTGAAAATATCATCACCTGTGAGATGCCCGTCGATGAAGATGCTGAGCACAACTAGCGCTAATGAACCAAACGTAGCAAGCCGCAATCCGTAAACGCCAATCATCGAAAAGAAAAAACCACACACAATAATTTCCAGGTAAACTGCTATGGGGAAATCCTTGACCAGACTTGCAAACAGCGCTATGAAGAAAAAGAAAAACACGGAAAGCAATAGTGTATTTCTTCTTCTAATGAATGGGCCAGGCTGATCTGTCAAACCTACAAAACTGGTCCCGAGTGGAAACAAAAAATATTCCTTGAGTAAGCCGAATTGTGCCAGAATAATGCTTGGAACAACTATCGCCAAAGCAATCCTTGCTCCGGAATAAATGTATTGGCTCGTTAAAAATTTTTTGAGTTCGGAACTATAGTTCATACTACAAATTTAAATAAAAATGCCTCTTTTTTGAATAGAGGCATTTTAAAATTATAGTTAATAAATAAAATATTAATAATCTGTGGCATTATACGTTTCGCTGCCGATATTCCATGTCAATCCAAATCTTAAAGTGTTGTCCAGCGCCGTATTAATTTTGGAAGTATTAATCAGATAAGACAGATCTAATCCGAATGAAGCATATTTGAAGCCAACACCAACAGTTGCGTATTGTCTCGCACCCTGTTCAGGCGCTTCTGTAAAATAACCAGCTCTGATTGCAAAAGTTTCATCATAAGAATACTCTGCAGCACCACTATACATGATACTTTTTTTATTGCTGAATGATTTTCCGATACCTTCCATTACACCAACATTAGGAACATTTCCTGTTGCATCTGGACCAGGGACAAGGATTTTTGAAGCTTCGCCACTCAAGCTGAAACGGTTCATGTCATCAATTAATAAATCGTATCCCAAACCTAATCTTGCCATTGTCGGAAGATAAGATCTGGATTCTTCGTCACCAGTGTAATCTAATCTCGGACCTAAGTTCTGGACAGCCCAACCTGCTTTTACACGGCCTTCATATCCACTGAGACTCTCATGTTTCGGAGACATATAATATCCGGAAACGTCTACTGCAAATGTATTAGCCGGCTTTAAAGTGCTATTGGAATTGAATCCCCCACCAATGTCGGATCTGATAAATCTACCGGTAACAGCCATAGAGTAGGAGTCTGATAATTTCAAACCATAAGCGACATCTATTGAAAACTCATTTGGCTTCGCAGTCCCTCCCTGGATAACCTCGTTTCCGACAAAATCTGTTAAGTCTACGTCACCCATATTGAAATAATAGATACTCGCACTCAAAGTAGAACGTTCTTCATCTCCTAAAAATGTATAGAAAGATCCGTAAAGTAAAAATACATCATTTGTAAGCTTACTCATATATGGCGTATAGTTAACACCTACTCCCGAAGAAACCTTTGCGAAAGGGTATTTTGCAGCATTCCAAAACTGTGAAAAAACATCTGTCGATGTTACAACACCCTGATCTCCCATACCGCCTGCTCTTGCATCCGGAGATATTCTTAGAAACGGAGCTCCTGTCAATACAGGCTGAACATTGCTTTGAGAAAAGGCAAAGGCGCTCACACCAATTCCTAATCCTAAAAATAATCTTTTTGTTAAATTCATTTTTTTTCTTTTAAGGTAAAATTTACCAATATTTTCAAGTTTTTATTTTAATAATACCATTTTTTCAACAGCAGTTGCGCTTCCTGAACATTTTTCCTGGTTTTGGCTGCGTGCAAATATCTTAAAAATATATGTACCTTTTGCAACCGTGTCGCCGAAATCGTCTTTTCCATCCCATTCTATTGCTTGTCTTGGTGTTCTGAAACCTTCTAAAAATGGTTCAGCCGAGATACTTGCAGATAAAGTACGGACTATTTTTCCCGTGATCGTATAGATCTGAACATTGACATCCAGAATATCATCACAATTGTGTTCAAACTGGACATAAGTTTTATTAGTAAAAGGATTTGGCCAGTTAAGAAGTCTGTTAACGGTTAATTTCTTTTCGGATTCATCTTTTACTACAAAGTTTAACGTAGAGCTAGTAGAATTATTGTTGATATCCCAAACTTTGAAAACCAATTGGTGTTCACCCGGCGTCAGATTTCTGAAAGGGAAAGTTACAGATCCTTTTTGATAATCATTCAGATCTGCATAACTACAGCCATTACCATCTCCGGAAGCAAAATAGTCGTTCAAAGCTGTTGTGTTGATTACATCGCCATCCAGAACTACTGTAATGTCGTGTCCTATTCCCGCACCGGTTGAATTGATACCCATATTATCCCTTACACAAGCCAGGAGCATCGGGTTCTGATCTGTAATTCCTCCGTTGGCAAAATTGGTATTATTCATATACAGATTTATTTTTGGAGGCTCAGAATCATTGATCCCGTTCGGGTTGATGTCTCCGACTTTTTGAACCTGATTGGTGAAAACATCAAAGGCGTTAATCTTCGCATTTTCAAAATTTTCTGCATAAGCCAGCATTCTTCCATCACCTATTTCGTAGTTAATATCTTTAGGGACATAGAACTCTACTGTATATTTACCATTTTCAACCTTGCCTGAAGCTTTTACAATAGCACTTGGTTCTTCTGAATAAGTCATTAATTGATTCAGCTCAGAAACTTTGTCGTTATTGAGTGTCTTTTTAGTGATCTTTTTATCAAAAATATTGATCGCAACACGTCCATTAAATGTATTATCCAAAGTCCCGTCTGGTTTTGTAACTTGACCATGAACCTTAACAAAATCCAATGCTCGTATTTGGTTAGGGACCGGAGTTTCAATATTATCAATTTTTAAAAGTCTTTTAGGTCTGCTCATTTTCATTGCCGGATCGCCTAGAAAATTAACTCTAAGATGATCAAAGGAAGAACTGTATATGGTTTTATATTGCTTTTTGGCTAACAAATGCGCTGCACCTAAAGAAATAAAATCATCATTATACAATTTGAATAAATTATCAGTAAAAAGAAGTGTGAACTTTCTTCCATAATCTACTGATATAGCCCGGCTGGATGTAATCATTGTAGCAGCACCTCCGCTGGTATGCTTGATCAGTTGCTCACCAACAGAGTTCGTACTTGGTTCATCCCAAAGTGTAAACTCACATGTAATGGTAGATACTAAAGGAAACCTGCTATATACAGAAGTATAATTATTGAATCCCTGAACTTCCGTTGAGGTCAAAACTCTTTCCTGTGCCCAACCATTGATCCCACCATGCCCGAAATAAAATAAATATAAACTATTGCCGACATCATTCGTAATCGCTTGATTAATTTGAGGGTATCTCTGTCCGCCTGCACTTGTCACTGCCGGAAAAGCATCCAGATAAAGTTTTCTGATATTATATTCAGGCTTATCCGTATTGGCCTCAAAGTTTTGTTTTATGGTATAATCTACAAGGTAATGGAACGGACCGGGAATGTTGTTAGGACCGCTTCCCTCAAAATCATCATCAGCTACAAAATCCAGCTTCATTCTCCATTCTCCAAAAGGGCTTGACTGACCGGGTAAAGCATTATAATAAGCTAATGTTTTATCAATCATCACTTTTGCTTCCTGAACATTGTCCGCCGGCAATCTTCCTATTGGTATGTCAGGAATGATCTGCGAAAGATCCGTAGAAGACTGAGGACTTGTCATTACAAAATAATCATCTGTAACAAAAGAACCTTTTACATCGGCGCTATTTTCGCTTTGATAGCTAGGTATTACATCTGTATTATTAGCAACACGGTTTTTAAAGTCATATGATGTATCTCCAAGTAGAAACACATATTTCAGTGATCCGGCCGGTGTATTCAGTTTAGTTATAAAATCTCTTATTGCAGTAATGTCTTTTCCGCCACTACTGAACTCATTATATATTTTGTTGACATCAACAACCTGAACATTATAGCCATTTTTCGCTTGGTGATAAGCCGCTAATCTCTGAGCCTGAGCTATATAAGAAGGTTGGGTAATCATCAGATAATCAACATTCTTAAGAGAGGAAAGATCCTGGTTGTCAATTCTGCCTACAAAACCTGGTTCGAAAGCTGCGGAATTTTTAAAAGCAGTAAATTCATTGTTAAAAAATTCGCTATCAGCAATATATCCAAAATTGAATGTCGAGTTTTGTGAATTTTTATTAGTTACTTTTTTTGCATTGGTGATATCGGAAACATCCCAGATCTGATCTATTCCGGAGGAATTACCCACAGAAAACCCATACAGATCTCCCGATCCGGTTACAATATCGTAATCCCTAAAGTTCATTTGTGTATTGTTAAAACTCAAATTCTCCTTATATTGAACTTCTGCAAAATCAAAATAAAAAGATGCATTGGGGTTAGCACTTATATCTGTTGTATAATTAAATTTGATAGTTGTTCCACTTTGATTGAATAGTGCAGATTCATACATTATTCTTTCAAAATTAGCCGCTGAGCTGTTCAAAGGTCTTGTGTCCTGAGAACCATTGACATTGAAAGTTATTTTTCCCGATTGTGCATTGTAACCTATAACCTGAGTTTTGAAACGGATGACATCATCTGTCTGGATCGGAGATCTTGTTGTAAAAGTTATTTCTCTATTGCCGGGGATAGCATCACCAGTCCATGTTCTTCCTAATTTTACGAGATTAAATTTTTCTTCATTAATGTACTGATAATCATCATAACGGGTAATCAAATCCTGAGGAAGGTTATTATCTACCGTCTGAACCCTTTTCCCTGCACCGATATCAAAATTTATAAAGTAATAAGAATAGTCCTCATAGATATTGATAAAATTATTAGGCGTTCCGAGCCTTCTGAATTCCGTTCTCTTTTTTCCGTTACCGTTGGAGGTGTCGTATAGATTATAACCATTCGGTCCCTGTGCGTAGAATAGTGCGTAATCATTATCATTCCAGACACCATCTTCTTCGCCGATTACTTGGATTGCGTTTTCCTGTAAAGCATCATAGCGTTTGTCCTGATTATACTCCGACAACATAATCCCACCATTACCATAGATTCTAAAGTTTTTAGGATTAACACTGGCCGGATTGATTCCGTTTTGTTGTAAAAACTGTTTTGTAATTTTAAAAATACCGGATTTGTCAACCTTTATTTTATAAAAAGTTCCGGACTTCAGCGGGTTTTCAGTGCTTCCATACTTATTGCTTCCTTTATATAGGTCAGAAATTTTTTCTTTTACCTGATTAATGTTAAAAGAAATTAATTTATAAATTTTATTATTCTGAACCTTTACGGCCTCAACTTTTACATTGGCATTTTGAGCATTTTCGTTTTCATTGAAGTAATAGTTTACGCTTGTTGAGGGATTTGACGAGAGTGAGTTAATCTTAAGATCTTTAATATCCTTTGAAGGCATCTCCTGCCATTGGAATTGATCTAATTTCAACTGATTATCTGTTTTGATATTAAGATTAACATAGATAGTATTGGCATCTACCTGATAATTATAATTTGTAAAGTACGGATATATAAGCTTTTCCAGACCATAATCCACTTCTTTGCTGCCGTCCCAGTTGATAGTGGTTTTTTGAGCAAAAGCCAAAATAGAAAGAAAGCAAAAAGAGATAATATAAAATTTGAATTTCATCAATGTTATTTATTAAGATTACAAAATAAACGATTTTTTTAAAAAAATGGTATATAATAAAAATAATTTAATTGCGTTCTGTTAAAAAAAAGCATTCAATATTTGATTAATTAAAGAATTTATTTTTTCTTTGTACTCTGAAAATTTCTATATCTATTATGAAAAAAATTAGGTTGTTTTCGATCATTACTTTTAGCACTACACTACTTTTGATAAGTTGTGGAGGAGGAGGTAACTCCAAAAAAGGTGGTGGCACAAAAGGTTTTGTGAGCAAAACAGGTTGGAAACCCAATGAAAAAGACGGGTGGTTCTTCTCTGGTAAGCAGCAAAAACCAAAAGCTTGGCCAGGAATGGTTTATGTAGAAGGCGGTACTTTTACTATGGGACTAGTAGAAGACAATGTTATGCATGATTGGAATAATACGCCAAGAAGAATGCAGGTAAGTTCTTTCTTCATCGGAGATACAGAAATTACAAACTCTGAATATAGAGAATACACGACTTGGCTTAAGTTTGTTTTTCCTTCGTCAGATCCTAGCTTTAAGCACATCTATACAGGGGCTTTACCAGATACTTTGGTTTGGAATAACAAATTATCCCGTAACGATTATGCAGAGACTTACTTCAGATCTCCGGAGTATGACTATTATCCTGTGGTGGGTGTGTCATGGTTACAAGCTACAAAATATTGTGACTGGTTGACAGAAAGAGCTAATGAAAGAGCTCTTATGAAGCAAGGCGTTATATCAAAAGATATCTATTCTGCAGATAAAGCTGCAACAGCTGGTGCTACTTTCAACATGGATAAGTTCAAGTCCAATGATCCTGAACTTGATTCATATGTTGATAAAGAGAAACTTCAAAAAAGAAGCGGAATCAAAACTACGAATGAAAAAATTGCTGCTGCTAACAGAAATGCTAGTTCAGGACTTGTAGAAAAATTCAGGCTTCCGACAGAGGTAGAATGGGAGTTTGCTGCACTTGGTCTTCAAAAAAACAGAGAATACAACAATTACCTTGGTAAGAATACAGAAATTACAAATCTTAAAGGTAAAAAAGGTAAAAACAGAGGAATGTATCTCGAAAACTTCAAAATGGGACGTGGAGATTACTCCGGAGTTGCAGGTTGGAAAAATGATGGAGCTCCTACAACTGCTGATGTTAAGCAATATCCGTCTAACGATCTTGGAATCTACGGGATGTATGGTAATGTTGCAGAGTGGGTAGCGGATATCTACAGACCAATGATTGATGAAGAGTTCAGTGATTTCAATTACTATAGAGGTAATGTTGTTGTACAGTCTGTTAGAAATGATGACGGATCCTACAAAAAAGTTGGCAATACAGAAATCAAATATGATACGCTGGCTGATGGGCGTTTGGTTTACAAAGGTCTGCCGGGAGAGTTCGAAAGGAAGACTTTGGAAGATAATAGAAATTACAGAGATGGTGATTATCAGTCTTCGTTAGATGCAGGCGGAACTCCTCCTAGTGATAGCACAGAATTCAATATGTATAATTCTGTAAAACCAAAATTCATTGTTGATAAGAATGGTAACGTAGTTTTACAAAAAGAGAAAAAGAAAGCAACGTCTCAGATCAATGATTACAGTAGAGTTGTAAAAGGGGGTTCTTGGTTAGATTCAGCATATTGGTTAGATCCGGGTCAAAGAAGATTCAAAAATCAGACAAAAGGTTATGGTTGGATTGGTTTCCGTGTTGCACAGGACGCTAAGAATAACAAAGCCGGAAGAACAAAAAGATAATATCAGGATATTATAAATTGAAAAACAGCAGAAAAATCTGCTGTTTTTTTGTTTTTATATTGTAGCATTTTAATATTTTTGATCTATGAATATCAATGAGTTTTATCCGGTTTTTTTGCAGAGCAAAAATGTGGTTATAGATAGCAGAAAGATCGAAAAAGGAAGTTTGTTTTTCGCTTTCTCGGGAGACAGCTATAATGCTGCAGAAAAAGCAAAAGAAGCCATTGAAAATGGTGCGCTGGCCGTTATCATTGAAGATGAAAAATATTCTGATCCGGATAATAATATCTTTTATGTTGCTTCTACTTTAGAATTCCTGCAAAATCTCGCAATCTTCCATAGAGATCAATTAGTAATTCCATTTATTGGATTGACTGGAAGTAACGGAAAAACTACAACTAAGGAGTTGATCAGCAATGTTCTTGCAGAAAAATTCAAAGTTCAATATACTTTTGGGAATCTTAACAATCATATTGGCGTTCCTTTGACTTTACTTTCTATAAGATCTGAGCATGAGATTGCTGTCATAGAAATGGGCGCCAATCATCAGAAAGAGATCGAATTTCTTTGTAAAATCGCAAAGCCAAACATCGGTTATATTACCAATTTTGGTAAAGCTCATCTTGAAGGTTTTGGCGGATTTGAAGGTGTTATCAAAGGTAAGTCCGAACTTTATAACTATCTCAAAGAAAATCGACAGAAGATCCTGGTTAATAATAATGATAAGATCCAGGTAGAAAAAACTGGAGATTATCATGATAAAATAACGTTCGGAACTCCGGATTCTGACTATAATTTTGAGCCGGTTTTCAAAGAACACTTTGTTGGCGTCAATTACAATGGAACAGACATTTTTTCCAATCTTACTGGGAAATATAACTACGATAACATTTCTGCAGCTGTAGCTTTAGGGCTTTATTTTGGTCTGGATATTAATGAAATCAAGGCCGCTATAGAAAATTACTTTCCTTCCAATATGCGTTCTCAGATCCAGAAAAAAGATAATACAACTCTGGTTTTGGATACGTATAATGCCAATCCAAGCAGTATGCAGGTTTCTCTGGAAAATTTTAAAACCTTCGAAGGAAGCAAGCTGATTATCATTGGTGATATGCTGGAATTGGGCGAGGAAAGTCTAAAAGAGCATCAGAATATTCTGGATTTTGCCAATTCTTGTGGCTTTGACGAAATCATAACTGTTGGACCAAATTTCAAAAAAGTTAATCAAACCGGCAATGCTTTTGAAAATACATCGGAATTGATTGAGATTTTGAAAATTAATCCCATTAAAAAAGATAATATTCTTCTGAAAGCTTCACGCGGAATTGCGCTCGAGAAAATCATTGATTATATATAAAAAAAATCCTCAAACTTATTGAGGATTTTTAATTTTGAAGTCATTCAGGATTAATTTGATATTTTGAAACGTTGATGGCAAAATCTCAGATTCGATTTCTTCTTCGTTTTTCCAGCCTACTTCGTTGATGCCTTCTTCTATTTGAGGAATCGGAGTCTCCGTTCCGGCATAAAACATCTCGAACCAATAAGTTGTTTTCAGGATTTTTTTGCCGTCTCTGTCTGTATAAATATGATAAGTGGAATTAATGAAATCTTTGAGCTGCAGATCAAAAATCCCGCATTCTTCCTCAACTTCCCTTACAGCAGCCACTTCTCTGGATTCTCCGGGTTCGATTTTACCTTTTGGCAAATCCCATTTTCCTAGTCTGTGGATGAAGAGGATCTTGTGTTCCAGATTCATTACAATTCCGCCGGCAGCATCGATTTTTTTGAAATAATTACCAAAATCTGCCCAGAGTTGATCAATATCATTATGATAAATATTCAAGCCTTGCGATGCAGTATTTTCAAGCAGATCAATGGCGAAATCAAAGCTATGCGTTCCATCGTAATTCAGTGTTTTAGGACTGTTTTGAGGCTCAGAACTCAAAATTAATTTTTTCTCATTGATAAAAACTTTATACATTTGTAAGGCTTTTAATATTAATACAAAAATATAAAAATGAATTTAGAAGGACGAAAAATTATTGTAAATAAATCTTCATCAGAATTGGCAGAGATGCTTAAAAATCCTCAGGATTACAAAGATCTGATGCCGGACAGTCTCCAGAATTTTGAAGCGAGAGAAGACGGTTTCAAATTCGGGCTGAAAGGGATGCCGGAAATTGCACTTAAAATAGATAATGTTTCTGATAAAGAAGTTGTTCTGAAGTCTGCAAGCTCAAGTCTTGATTTTGCTTTAACCGGAACAATGAATCCTGTGAGCGATAATCAAACTGAAGTACAGCTATTATTCGAAGGAAAATTTAATCCGTTTATCAAAATGATGGTAGAAAAACCGCTTCAGAATTTTATCAATTCTTTGACTGATAAGATTGAACAATTGTAATCAGCAAATCAAACCGGAAGAATGATCTCTTGAACTTCCCGTTGCTGATGACAAAACATTGTTGAGATCAAGTAATCTCAAAACTCCCATAAAAGCAAAAATCAAAGCTTCTTTATATTCAATAATTTCCTTTTCGGGAATGTGGATTTCGGTTTTGGTCTTTGCTTTTATCTTTTCTATAAGATAGTTGTTATAAGCTCCGCCGCCTGTTATCAAAACACTTCTGACATGATATTCATTCAGAATTTTTACAATCTGAACGGCTGAATGTTCTGTGAAAGTCGCCAGCAAATCTTCAACTTTTTGATTTTGAACTAAGGGTAGAATGTTGTCATTAATCCATTCGATCCCGAGAGATTTCGGATGATTTTCAGAATAAAAACTTAATTGGTTTAATTCGTCTAACAGCTTTTCATCAATCATTCCTGCTTTTGCCAGATCGCCATTCTCATCATATTTCTTTCCTAATTGGAGAGCGAAATCATTGAGAAGAATATTAACAGGACAAATATCGAAAGCGATTCTTTCTCCATCCCGTTTCAACGAAATATTAGAAAAACCACCAAGATTAAGACACGCATCAAATCCTGAAAATAATAGTTCATCTCCAACCGGAACCAAAGGCGCACCGTTCCCACCCAAAATGACATCCTGACTTCGGAAATCATAGATAACAGTTTTATTGGTTTTTGATTTGATGGCTCTTCCGTCGCCGATCTGTAAAGTGAAAAATTTCTGAGGCTGATGAAAAATGGTGTGCCCGTGCGAAGCGATCAGGTCAAGATCATGAATATTATGTTTTGAAATAAATTCGGAAACTTGTTCACCGAGATAGAATCCGTAATCTGAATTGAGTTTCAGAAGTTCTTCGCTGGAAATATGAATAGCATTTCTCAAACTATTTTCTAGCTCAGAAGAATAGGGAAGTGTTGCACATTTTAGAATTTCGAAATTCCATATCGATTCTTTCCGGGTAAATTTTGTATAGCAAATATCCAATCCGTCAAGACTTGTTCCTGACATCAGACCGATTGCATAGAAAATTTGTTGTTCCATTTACTTACTGGTAGCTGGCAGGTTGGTAGAATTGAAACTTCCGGAATTATTGAAGAAAGTATATTCCGTAAAGTCATCTTTAGCAATCATTCCGTGGGAACCTACCAGGATGTTTCCGTCTTTATCAGACACAAAAACGGTGTCTTTGGTATACATTTTTTTATTCCTTTTATCCCAGTTTATGGTTTCCATGACAAAGGTCTGACCTTCTGTTGTAATGACTTTCACTCTTCCTTTTGCAAAATAGAAGTCTTTCTTCTCATTATATTTTGCATACTTTGCCCAGATTTTTCCCGGATCTTTTGATTTTTTATCAAAAAATTCGAGGTAGATTCCTTTCTTCGCTTCGATGTAAGGAGAATCGATCAGTTCATATTTCTCGATGAGTGGTGCTTTGAAATTAACTTTGACAATTCCCGAGTCCCGTTGAATGATGTTGCCGTTGTAAATAACCTGGGATGCAAAGTTGGTTTTCTTGTTTTGATTGATTTTAGTCAGATCTTCTTCACAAGACTGAATAAGAAAAAACATCAGCAACAAAAAGAATTGTTGTGATGTTTTTAGGTTAAATATTTTGAAGCAATAATCTTTCATTAGATTATCAGTATTCGGTCTTTTATAGCATTAGTTGTAGAGTCTCTTTCCAAACCACTTGTCTGCGAAATTGATTCCAACTCTCAAATTTATGAAATTTTGACGAATCAGATTATTATTAAGTGTTCCTCTTTTTCCAAATTCTACTCCAAGATCGATACTATTCATACGGTTGATAGTACTTTTTTCAAATGGTAAAGTTACACCTGCAGTTACAGCATATTTGTTAATGCTGGATCCGTTAACCTGAAGATTACCTTTTTCGTAATATGCACCATAACGATAAATTACTCTTGAAAAATAAGATCGGAAATCATTGAAGTTTGGCAAATACCAACCTCCTACAGAATATCTGTAAGAATCCTGATAAGATAATGTCTGTCCTAGGAAATTGAAGTTTTCACCTTTTTTATAATCCAGCTGTGTTCCGACAAACCATTTGGTATCTTTTCCATAACCTACACCCAAAGAACCTTCTTGTGGAAGGAATTTTTTGTCGTAATTAACCTGCTGATCAATAATGGTTTCATAGGCCTTGGTTTCTCCAAGCAGATAATAATAAGTACTGTTTGTATAAGTACTCTTCATATTTCCCGTATTACCAAAGGTATAAGTGGCACCAACTGTTAGCTTGTGGTCGTTAGCCAGTTTTTTCTGGTAAGTTGTACCCAGTGTGAAGTTAAATGACTCGATCCTGTAGCTGTTGGAATATCCGCTTGTCAATTCTGCACCGGTGAATGCTACTTCTTCGATGTCATATAATTTACCAAAATAAAAGTTAGATCTCAAACCTACCGCAAATTCCGGATTGATCTGGTAAGAGAAAGCGGCCTGAACTGTATTAAGAGTTCCTTCGCCGTGGAAATGATGTGCCACAGTTACTACATCATTGATTTGATCCGGTTGAGACGATGGAACAGTACTAGATGTCAGAATATTATAAGTTTTGGAACTATAAGGCTGGAAACCCATCCCGAATTTTATTTTTCTGGTAATAGGAAAAGCTATGGTAATATTTGAGAGATAAGTAGAATGTTTGTTGCTACTCATATTATTATAGTCAGACTTGTAATAATTATTCTCGTTTGTACCTTCAACTTTCAAAGTTGTGAGTTCCAGATTGGTGTTTGCAGCTGGGTTTCGGAAATTAAAATTGTTATTAAAATCCCAAATATAAGCTGTGGAAATACCTCCCATAGAGCTAATATCGACTGTGTTATCATATTTTACATCTCCAATTCCATAAGCTCCATATGGCGAGTTACCGATACTCTGAGCGTTTAGGAAATATCCTGCTACCAATGATGATAAAACAAAAATTCTCTTCATCCTTTAAAATTTCAATGCGCAAATATCTTAATTAATAATGAATTGCAAAAATATATTTGGGTTAAAGTTTGTTAAGTAGTTGCGATAGATTGATGTTATTTCCCGATAATTTGGATAGGATATAAGATAATTTGTTTTTTATGTAATTTCCGGAAAAAACTTCTGATATTCAACTTCCGACTTCTGGCGAAAATATTATCTTTGCTCATATGAAATGGGAACAGATTATTGGTCAGCAATCCATCAAAAATCTTTTACGGGATAGTATTCAGGATTCCAGAGTAGGGCATGCGCAGCTTTTTGTAGGAGAAGAGGGCTTTGGTGTTTTACCTTTGGCTTTGGCTATGGCCAGGGAGATTTTTGAAAAGGAAAACCCTGCATCTGTTCATAAGGTTGAGAATCTCAATCATCTCGATCTGCATTTCAGTTTTCCGGTTTTTTCTGAAAAGAATGTTTCGCTTAGTAAACGCTTTTTCGACAATTTCAGAGAAATGGTTTTGGAAAATCCTTATTCTTCTTTTGATGACTGGACAAGTTTTCTGGAATCTGAGAACAAGCAATTCTTCATTTCAGCGGACGAAGCGGAAGATATCGGACAAAGATTCAATCTGAAAAGTTTTGAAGGCGGAAGTAAAATTCTGATTGTCTGGAGAGCCGACAAAATGAATGATGCCGCTGCTAACAAAATCCTGAAATTCCTGGAAGAACCCCCGAAGAATACATTCATTATTCTTTGTGCTCCTAGTACCAATGATATTTTGCCAACGATTTTATCGAGATGTCAGATCGTTAATGTCCCGAGAATCAGTGATGATGACATTTTAACAAGTCTTCAAAATCATGAATCAGCAAAAGAAATTGCTTATCAGGCACAAGGTGATTGGAATCTTGCTAAATCACTTTCGGAAAATAATGAAGGTGCTTCGGAATTCGAAACGTTGTTCATTCAGTGGGTTCGAAATGCATTTCAGGCCAAAAAGAAACCCGAAGTTCTAAGAGAAATCGTGAAATGGGCGCGTCAAATCTCCGATTGGAATCGCGAAAAGCAAATGAAATTTCTTAATTATTGCATTGAGATTTTCCGTCTGGCCATGCTTCAGAATTACGGAAATGATAATCTTGTTTATAAGAAACTCATTGAAGGAAATTTCAATTGGAACTCATTTTCCAAATTCATTCATGGAGCGAATATCGTTTCTATTGTTGAAGAAATTACAGATGCGTCTTATCACATTTCCAGAAATGCCAATTCTAAGATTGTCCTTACGGATATGGGAATAAAATTGACAAGATATATTCATAAATCTGCGAATTGATTTTTGCCATTTTGTAAAAATTGATCATCTTTTGGTAATTTTTCAAGTATTGACCATATTTCCATTTTATTGCTATAAACATTCATTTCTAAAGAAGTTCTATTAAGAATTCTTCTGTTAATCAAGGTTTTGAAATTATAGACAAATTCAATGTATTCTTAATAAAAAATTAATCAAACAAATGTTTGATTGAATGATTGTTTTGATTTAACTTTGCGTCGTCAAAAAATTAATTATGCCAACAAAAGAAGAACATATTATGATGGTTGCAGAGAAACTCTTCGCCGCCAATGGTTATAATGGAACTTCTGTAAGAGATATTGCAACGAAAGCAAAAGTAAATGTATCGATGATTTCGTATTACTTCGGTTCTAAGGAAAATCTGATGGAAGAACTGTTCAAGTGGAGAATGGAAGAAGGACTTAATTTCGCCAAGAATATTTTGGAAAATAATGATCTGAACGAAATCCAGAAAATTGATGCTTTTATTGACAATTTTGTGAACCGTGTTCAGAGATTGAGAGATTTCTTTCTACTGGTTCACACGCAGCAAGTTATTAGTCAAAACAAAAATATCCAGAGTTTTCTTAAGGATTCGAAAATCAATTACATAGAAATCAACCAAAAGATTATAGAGCAAGGGCTGAAAAAAGGGATTTTCACAGTAAAACCTTCCTATCATCTTCTGCAGTGTACTATTTCCGGAACAATATTCAATGCCATGCACGGGATGAAATTGTATAAGGAATATCTGAAAAAACACAATCCTGATTTTGACGAGAAACATTACGAAAATCAATATTTCCAGGAAGTCAGAAGTCATGTGAAAGCCATTGTAAGAGCAATGGTCGGCTACAAAGAAGAATAACATTACTCAAACCTTAACAATAAATAATACAGTGAATAAATTTTTAACAACAGCATTAATTGTTGGGACCTTCTACTCGGTTTCTGCTCAGGAAAAACGAGTGTTAAGTCTGGAAGAAGCTGTGAAATTAGGAATAGAAAACAGCAAAAATCTAAAGATAGATCAAGCAAAAATAGAAGAGTCTACCGCGAACCTTTTGGAAGCAAAGAACAAACAATTACCTGAGCTCAAAGTTTCCGGAAGTTATATGTATCTTCCTCTTGAACCGAATGTTGATCTTAAAATTCCCGGAATGTCAGGCGGCGGACCCAAGGTTAGCAATGTGCTTTACGGTTCAGCCAACCTTTCTGTTCCTATCTATTCTGGCGGTAGAATCAGGTACGGAATCCAATCTGCGGAATATCTTGTAGAAGCATCGAAGCTGAATTCTGAAAACGATAAGAATGCGATTGCCTATAATATTTCTCAAGCCTATAACAATCTTTTCAAGGCATCGGAAGTCGTGAAATTGTTGAAGGAAAATCTGGCTTCATCGCAGAAAAGAGACCAATCCTTCATCAAGCTGGAAAACAATGGTGTGATTGCTAAAAATGACAGACTCAAAGCTCAGCTGCAGACCTCAAATATCGAATTGCAGCTAATGGAAGCTGAGAATAATTTCAGCATTGCCAATATCAATATGGATTTGCTTTTGGGACTTCCTGACAACACGGAAATTGAGGTTGATTCTAATTATATAGGAGCAGATGATCTTGCGAAACCGGATGATTATTACCTGAATCTGGCAAGAGAGAACAGGAAAGATATCCAGGCTTTGGATTACCAGAGAAAAGCGGCAGCGCTGGGAACTAAAGCTGCTAAGGCGGAAAATCTTCCTTCTTTAGCTTTTACAGGCGGTTACGTTGCGGCGGATATTCCGAAACTATTGACCATTACTAATGCAGTGAATGTCGGAGTCGGGATTTCTTATAATCTATCCAATATCTGGAAAAAAAATTCGAGTCTGATGCAGTCCAAAGCTAGAGAACAGGAATTGGCTGCAAGCAATGACTTACTGAATGATAATGTGACGCTGGAAGTGAAACGCGATTATCAGAATGATCTTTATGCCCACAAAAAAATAGATGTTTATCAAAGGGCTTTGGAACAGGCAGAAGAAAATTACAGAATCACACTTAATAAGTATAACAACGGCCTGGAAACTATTACCAACCTTCTGGATGCTGATACGGCAAAAATCACAGCTAATGTCAATGTTGTGACTTCTAAAGCGGATGCAGCTCTGGCTCACAAAAAACTATTACAGACAGCAGGAGTCATTAATGGTAATCAATAATAAATAAAATTTAAACTCAGAACAAAAAACTTTAAACAAATAATAATGGCACAAGACAATATAAAATTCGAACAAGGAGAGATTCCTGCAAAAAAGAAAAAAAGCCCTGTTTTTTACATCGTATTAATAGTTGCAATTTTAGCAGGTGCTTTCTTCGGCGTGAGAGAATATCAATACAGTCAGTCTCATGAGGAAACAGATGATGCTCAAATCGCGGCAGATATCAGTCCGGTTATTTCTAAGATCTCAGGCTATATTGCTGAAGTAAAGGTAAAAGACAATCAATTTGTGAAAAAAGGAGATACGCTTGTCGTTCTCGATAACAGAGACCAAACAATGGCATTGGAGCAGGCTGAAGCAGCTTTGGGAACAGCACAGAGCAATGTGGCATCAGCACAGGCTGGTTCTGAAGCAGCAAAAACGGGAATCGGAAATTCAAGAGCGGCAGTTCAAACCGCAAATGCTCAAATCGAAGCGGCTAAAGTCAATGTCTGGAGAACCGAGCAGGATATGAAAAGATATTCTGAACTGGTAAAGGATCATTCTATTACGCAACAACAGTATGAACAAGCTTTGGCTGCTTATCAGTCAGCCCAAAAACAACTTCAGGTTCTTGTGGACCAGAAAAACCAGGCGAATGTTCAGACTGGCGTGGTGACCTCACAATCTAATGCCACTTATCAGAATATCGGAATTGCTAACTCTCAATTAAAACAAAGACAAGTGGATGTCGAAAATGCAAAACTGAATCTTTCTTATACAGTGATAACAGCTAAAGAAAGTGGTTATGTATCTAAAATTCCTGTTCAGGTTGGGCAGTTTATCCAGGCTGGTTCACAGCTGTTCAGTCTGGTGATGAGCAATCAGAAATGGGTAGTCGCCAATTACAAAGAAACTCAGGTGGAGAAAATGGTGGAAGGGCAGAAAGTAGAAATCGAAATCGATGCTTATCCTGACCAAAAATTCCAAGGAACCATCAGTTCATTTTCTCCCGCAACAGGTTCTGCATTTGCATTGCTTCCACCGGATAACGCAAGCGGTAACTTTGTGAAAGTTGTTCAGAGACTTCCTGTTAAAATCACTTTCGACAATCTTAACCCGGATATTATGAAAAAACTTCGTGTCGGGATGAATGTTCAAACTGTCGTTTCTCTAAAATAGAGGTATTAGTAATAAGGTTTTAAATATTGGTTTAATATACTTTTCGCTATGACCATATCCCTAAAACCTAAATCTAAAAAATTATGCAAGACGATTCATTAGTAGAATATGGATTTCGCAGGGTAATTATTACTATTACCGCCATCGTTTGCGCACTTCTGGAAATTGTGGACTCCACGATTGTGAATGTGGCGCTGAATGAGATGAAAGGTAACCTTGGAGCAACATTATCCGAAGTAGGCTGGGTGATTACGGCTTATGCTATCGGTAACGTGATTATTGTTCCGATGACGAGCTGGCTGTCTCAGCAGTTTGGGCGTAGAAATTACTTTGCGGCATCTGTCATCATATTCACAGTTTTCTCTTTTCTCTGCGGTAATGCGACCAATATTTGGGAGCTGGTATTTTTCCGTTTGTGTCAGGGAATTGGTGGTGGAGCACTTTTGGTAACTTCACAAACCATCATTACGGAATCTTATCCTATCGAAAAAAGAAGTATGGCCCAGGCTATCTATGGGTTGGGTGTTATTATCGGCCCAACACTTGGTCCGCCGTTGGGAGGCTATATTGTAGATAACTACAGCTGGCCTTATATTTTTTACATCAATATTCCTTTGGGAATTATTGCCACATTATTGACTTTACAATTTGTGAAAAGCCCTAGATATTCCGAGAAACGTTCGGCTTCGGATGTCGATTGGATTGGAATTGGATTACTGGCTGCATTCGTAGGTTCTTTGCAATACATTTTGGAGAGAGGACACGAGGATGATTGGTTTGCGAGTAAAGCCATTGTTGCATTGACCATTACGGCCGTTGTAGGATTTGTCCTGTTCATCTGGCGGGAACTCACCTTCAAATACCCGATTGTAGAGCTCCGAGTTCTTAAAAACGGAAATCTCAGGATCGGAACAGTGATGTCATTCATTCTGGGATTCGGTTTATATGGTTCTACATTTATTGTCCCGCTTTATACACAAAGTATTCTGGGTTGGACGGCATTGCAATCAGGTGCATTGATGATTCCGGCAGCCTTGACAACTGCTTTTATGATGCCGATCATCGGAAAATTGCTGACCAAAGGTGCAAAACAGCAGATTCTGGTGGCATTGGGCTTGTTGATATTCTTCATCTACAGTTTCTGGGGCTATAAGATTTTGACACCCGACACAGGGAAGGATGCCTTCTTCTGGATGCTGATTGTAAGGGGAATGGGACTGGGGCTATTGTTCATACCAATTACATCATTGTCTCTGAGCACGCTGAAAGGTCCGGAGATTGGACAGGGTGCTGCTTTCACAGGCATGATGCGCCAGCTGGGCGGTTCATTCGGTATTGCTGCTATTACAACTTTTATCGCCAATAAGAGCGAGCTGTACAGGAGCAATCTTGTGGCGCACCTGGATATCAACGATTTTGATGTTCAGCAGAGAGTGGCTGCGCTCAAAGCTAGTTTCATAGCGAAGGGCTACACACCTGATAAAGCATTGAATGCTGCTTACCAGATGCTCGATTTCTCGGTAACCAAACAGGCAACTGTGTTATCTTATATGGACGTTTTTCTTTATTTGGGATTGATGTTCCTCATATGCATTCCGTTCGTTTTGTTCGTGCGGGAAAGAAAAGGCAAAGGCGAAAAAATCGACCTAAGCTCGGTTCATTAGTTTATTTTTTAGTTATTTGTTAGAAACTCAGAATCTCTATTTGGTTCTGAGTTTTTTTTGGCATTGATTTTAATGTTAGTTAACTACAATCCAGTTCAAACCAATGTTATGACGCCTCTTTTATCTCAAATAATATATCTTTTCCTGATTGCAATTCCCATTGCCTGCATCGCATGGACAGTCACGCACGAGGAGATCTTTCGCGAACCCAGGGAATATTGTCAAAAAATCTGTGGCAGTACGCAATCCATTGCTAAGCGAAAATTCTTCTACCTCTTTACCTGCGAATATTGTTTCAGCCATTACATCAGTATTATTTTTTTAATCATCACCAGATTTCAGTTACTCTACGACGATTGGCGCGGCTACTTGCTGGCGTTCTTCTCACTGGTCTGGATTGCCAACTGGTATATGAGCCTCTTCGGCTACCTGAGACAGAGCCTGAAAGTCGAAAAGATTGAAGCCAAGATGAAGGATGAGAATCTGAAGGAAATGACTGGCGATAAATAATCATACGAGATAGCTATTCTATAAGCCTAGTAATAGATAGTCTATCACAAGCGTTATAGACCATTAATCAGCCTCGAAATAGCCAGTAACTTTTTTCCTGGATCAAATCCACCTCAGTTTAGAGGCGAGTGTGCAGGCTTCTGTAGTGTTGGAAACCCGCATCTTTTCAAGGATGTTTTGTCGGTGCCGATTCACGGTATTGATGCTGATAAAGAGGATATCCGCTATTTCTTTACTCTTTTTTCCCAACTGGATCATGTTCAGGATTTCCTTCTCACGGACAGAAAGGAAATTAGAGTTCTCCACTTCGGTCTGCTGAATAATGCTGCCATCCGTCGTGTTGATAATCATACCGGTATAATCCGAGGAAGGAAGAAAATCAAAATGATAAAGGCAAAGCGCTAGTTCAATATTCTTATGATGCACATCTGAAAAATAAAACATCTTATGGATCAACGATTTCTTACCCTGCGCCAATCTTAATCTGCTAATGACAGAAAAATCCTTTCGCTGATTAAAAGGAACCGTTTTAATAAACTGCAAAAACTGAAGTTCCAGGATATGTTTATGCAAAACATCGTCAGCATTCAACACGGTGAACAGTTCATCCTCCCAGATGCTTTCGATTTCAAGCTGATTCTGATTCCTGAAGATATTCAATTCATCTGCCATTTTACCGGAATAGATATAGCTTTTATTATTCTTGAGGTCACTCAGAATAGCGATGCCGTTTTCAAGTTCCACAAAATTCTGAGCCATTATCTGACATCGCTCCAGCTGCAACTGCTCTGTTTCGGGAACAAAATCCTGTTGCAACAATTGCTCATTCAAATCAGACTGGATATTCTTCATCAATAATTATTTAATCTCTCGCGCTTTTTGAAGTGTTTCCTCGATATTTTTGGTCAGGATTTCAGGAACATAATTTTCTCTTGGTGTTCCATTGATATGATATAATCTCTCTGTCGGAAACTGGAATCCAATTTTGGTTTCGGTCATTTGGAAGTTAGAGATTGCGCCAAGCAAACCAGCCATTTTGGTTCCGATTATTTTGGCTTTTTTCATTCCGTCAAAACCAATTGCCATCCCTTCGCCCATGCTTCCCGTCCAATGTCCAACCAGAATATAAACTTTACCATTATAAGTTGTTTTGCGTGGTGTCACGTATTCTTCCCAATGTCTTTTGGTTTCAAAATCTTTTTCATCAAACTCATGCACCTGAAAAGGTAAAAGCTGATTGGTGAATCTGCCCATTATTGCCCTTGCAACAGTAGAATTGCCGCCACTAGGAGTTTCAGTTAAGTCAATAATCAGATTTTTGAACTGGAAAAAGCTATCAAATGTTTTATCAAATTCTGCAATGAGATTGTTGTTTCCCAAAGAATTATTGATTTTGATATAGGCAGTAGTATCATTCAGAACCTTACTGAAAAGCAATTCATTACTGTTTCCATAGGTGATGGGAAAAAAAGTTTTCGATTTTCCGTTCTCGACAACTGTAATTTCTCTTTTAATATCGTGAGTACCTGCAAACAGCATATCAATAGCATATTGATACATCTTTTGGTTATGTTGGGTTGTAAATTTTGGTAAGAATTTTTTCAGTTGCTCATCAATAGATTTTCCATTGTAAGCGGTAACTTCCATTCCGATTTTTAAACCTGCCAAATCAGCCCCAAATCCTTTTCTTAGATCCTTAATAATGTATTTATTGCCAACTTTTTCGAGATACAAATCCGATCCGGAAGGGACTAATCTGTTGGAATTTGGTAGATTGGTATTTAAGGATGAATGCCCGTTGTACAATTCGTTTAAAACATTTTCCATAAATGTAATGAATTCGTCATCATTGGAAATCCTGGAAGATTGAGGCTCATAGATTTGTTTGACTTTTTTCCAGTCAATATTTTGCTGGTCAATATAGGCGTAATTATCATTGATATCTGTCCAAAATTCATTGAAATCTTTCTGGTATTTTGTCTGGGCAGAAGACCAGTTATTTACAAGAAACATGATAACTGGGAAGATTAGTTTTATTTTAAGATTGAAAATTCTATCGAATGGATTCATTACTTGTTTGGTCTTTTTTATTTTAAATCAAAAAATGGTTATTTATCAGTATTGATTATTGATAGTTAAGCGCCTAAATTTGCCTTGCTAATATGTAAAAATACAATGAATAATCTTAACGAAAAAGAGAAAATGCTCTCCGGTGAATTATACGATGCGAATGATGCAGCACTGGTGGAGGAAAGACAGCGAGGTAAGGATTTGTGCTTCCGCTACAATCAGATTCAGCCGTCCAGAATGAAGGAGCGAAAAGGCATTATCAAAACACTATTCGGCAAAACAGGGAAAATGTTCCTGATAGAGCAGCCTTTCTACTGCGATTATGGTTACAACATAGAAATCGGGGAAAACTTCTATACCAATGTGAACGTCGTGATTCTCGATTGTGCCAAAGTGACTTTCGGAGATAATGTATTCATTGCGCCCAATTGTGGGTTCTACACGGTCAATCATCCCTTGGATGTAGAAACCAGAAACGCAGGCCTGGAATATGCAAAACCCATTACAGTCGGCAATAACGTTTGGTTTGGCGCAGGTTGCAGCATCCTTCCTGGTGTTACCA
The DNA here is from genome assembly GCF_900182975.1 of Epilithonimonas pallida. Taxonomy (NCBI): domain Bacteria; kingdom Pseudomonadati; phylum Bacteroidota; class Flavobacteriia; order Flavobacteriales; family Weeksellaceae; genus Epilithonimonas; species Epilithonimonas pallida. Next base: position 66,124 of record NZ_FXUO01000004.1, read on the forward strand.
TTGGCGATAATGCTGTCATTGGCGCAGGTAGCGTTGTTGTAAAAGATATTCCTGCCAATGTTCTGGCTGTCGGTAATCCTTGTAAAGTCATCAGGGAAATATGAAAATAAAACCACAAAAGGCATTAAAGTACGAGTTCAGAAATATTTAAAAGTTCATATTTTCTTATAATCCAAACTAATAACCATCTGAATTTCTTTTGTGTCTTTTGTGGTTTAATATAACTACTTGACATTGATGAGTGAAACGTCTTTGTGACGGTTACTGCATTGAATCAAACTAAAAAACTTTGCGTTTAAAATTATATTAATAATGAAGAAAATTATATTAGCATCAATTCTGATGTTGGCTCTTTTCCAAATAAAAGCACAATCTCTGGAAAAGATGACCTGGTTCAATGAGCCTTCCCAATGGGAAATCAAAGACAAAAAACTCACAATGACTGTCACGCCGCAAAGCGATTACTGGCGGATTTCGCATTACGGTTTCACGGTAGATGATGCGCCTTTTTATTACAGCACTTATGGCGGTGAGTTTGAAGCCAAAGTTAAAATCACCGGCGATTACAAAGCCCGATTTGACCAAATGGGACTGATGCTTAGAATTGATGAACAGAATTACATCAAAGCCGGCGTTGAGTTCGTTGATGGGAAATTCAATCTCAGTACAGTTGTAACACACAAAACCAGCGACTGGAGCGTAATTGTTTTGGAGAAAACGCCGCCATTTGTCTGGATCAAAGCCGTCAGAAGATTGGATGCTGTGGAAATTTTCTACTCATTCGATGACAAAGATTATGTAATGATGCGGAATGCTTATCTGCATGACAATATGCCTGTTCAGGTCGGTTTTATGGCTGCAAGTCCGGATGGCAATGGCTTCAAAGCGACGTTTGAAAATTTCTCTGTCAAACATTTGCCGGACCAGAGACGACTGGAATGGCTGAAGAAGAATCAATAGTTATAAACCACAAAAGTAACAAAAGATTTAAACATTCCTTTTGTGACTTTTGTGGTTTAATTATTTATATTCTTATCCAATCAAATCCAAAAACTGCTGTTCATCCAGAATCGTAATCGTTCCGATATCTTGGGCTTTTTTCAGCTTGCTTCCCGCTTTTTCGCCAACCACCAGATAATTGAGGTTTTTTGAAACGGCAGAGATGTTTTTTCCATTGTGTTTTTCCACCATTTCTTCTGCCTGTTCTCTTGTGAAAAGCGATAGCTTACCAGTGAATAGAAAAGTTTTTCCTTCCAAGACATTGGATAAAACTTCATTCGTGTTTTCGCCTTTTTCCAATTGAACGCCGTAAGATTTCAAACGCTCAATCATCAAGATGTTTTCAGAATTCTGGAAAAAGTCAGTGATGCTGACTGCGATTTTCATTCCGATATCTTCAACCTGGCAAAGTTCTTCCAAAGTCGCATTTTTCAATTCATCAATCGTAGAAAAATTCTTGACCAGTTTCTTCGCCACCGTTTCTCCAACGTGTTTGATTCCGATTCCGAATAATACTTTTTCAAATTGAACTTCTTTGGATTTTTCAATCCCGTCCAGAATATTTTGAGCAGATTTTTCAGCCATTCTTTCAAGTGGAAGAAGCTGCTCTTTTGTCAATGTGTAAAAATCAGCGGGATTTTCAACCAATTTTTCGCGATAAAGCTGCTCAATCGTTTCTCCACCAAGATTCTCGATATTCAAAGCTTTTCTGGAAACATAATGGATCATTCTTCCCACTACTTGTGGCGGACAATGCAGCTCATTCGGACAAAAATGGATCGCTTGGTCTTCGATTTTTACCAGTTCAGTTCCACATTCCGGGCAGTTTTTGATATACTCGATTGGGGTTTGCAAAAGCGTTCTCTTCTCAACATTTACACCCACAATCTTGGGGATAATTTCGCCGCCTTTTTCTACGTAAACAAAATCGTGCTCGTGCAAATCCAGTTTTTTGATAATATCTTCGTTGTGAAGAGACGCGCGCTTTACTGTTGTTCCAGCCAGCAGAACAGGCTTCAGATTCGCAACAGGCGTAATAGCGCCGGTTCTTCCAACTTGATAAGAAACGCTCAAAAGTTCAGTTTCCACCTTTTCAGCCTTGAATTTGTAAGCCATTGCCCAACGTGGCGATTTGGCTGTATAACCCAATTGTCTTTGTTGTTTTAATGAATTAACTTTCAAAACAATGCCATCAATTTCAAAAGGTAATTGGTGTCTTTCCGTATCCCAAAATATGATGAAATCTTTTACTTCATTCAATGTTTTACACAATTTCGCCTGGTCTTCCGAAACCCGGAAACCCCAGTTTTTGGCTTTAGCAAGGATATCCCAATGGGTATCTGCCGGAAATTCATCCGAAATATATTGATACAAAACGGCCGACAATCCACGTTTTCTCACCTCACCGGAATCCTGCATTTTCAGACTTCCACTAGCGGTATTTCTCGGATTCATAAACAAATCCAAACCTTCCTCTTCACGAGCTTTATTGATTTTATCAAAGTTTTTTCTGGTAAGATAAATTTCGCCGCGGATAAAAAATCTGTTAGGAAAATCACCTTTCAAGGTCAGAGGAACATCAGAAATCGTTCTTACATTATTAGTGATTTCATCACCCTGAAAACCGTCTCCACGTGTTACGGCCTGCGACAATTTTCCGTTTTCGTAAAGAATGGAAATCGAAGCACCGTCATATTTCAATTCGGCTACAAATTCTACAGGCTCATTAATTGTTTTGATGATTCGTTTTTCCCAGTCTTCTAGGTCGTCAAAATCATAGGAATTGTCGAGAGAATACATTCTGTACTGATGCTGGACGGTCGGGAAATTCTTTGTAATTCCGCCACCAACACGCAAAGTAGGAGAGTTGGCATCAAAAAATTCAGGATGCGCAGTTTCCAGCTCCTGCAGTTCTTTGAGTTTAGCATCGAATTCAAAATCAGAAATCGAAGGTTCATCCAAAATATAATAACTGTAATTATGCTGATGAAGTTCTTCTCTCAGGGATTCTATCTTTTGCTGAATGTTTTCGGACATTGGGAAAATTTATTTAAAGCAAAAATAACCAAAACATCAAAGTTTACAACCAAGAAATTTATAAATTTAGACACTTCGTGAGCCTCAGCCTGACAGCTGTTGTCACATTGATTGAAGCCTGTAGTGAGCTTGAACTATCGAAATGTCTAAACGCTGTCAGGCTGAGGCTCTCGAAGCCTTAATAATAATTGATTAAATTAGTCATCCTAAAAAAATGAAAATGAAGAAAGTATTTTGTAGTTTAACCCTTATCACGACTATGTTTATCAACGCTCAAACTCAGATTATCGCCCATCGCGGATTCTGGAATACACAGCCAAAAACTTCGGAAAATTCGATTCAATCCTTAGAAAATGCTCAAAAATTGAAAGTTTATGGTTCCGAATTTGATATTCATATGACCAAAGATGGAAAATTGGTTGTCAATCACGATGAACATCACGGGAAAATGGAAATCTCGGAAACTGATTTTTCCGATTTGAAAAAACTAAAATTATCCAACGGAGAAAAACTTCCAACCCTCAAAGATTACCTGAAACAAGGTAAAAAAGATTCTTCCGTCAAATTAATTATCGAAATAAAACCAACCAAATCCAAAGAACGTGAAAACGAAATCGTTACCAAAGTTCTGAAAACCATAAAAGAACTCGGACTCGATAGCCAAAGTGATTACATCTCATTCAGTCTTAATATTTGTAAAGAAATCAAGAAACAGAATCCGTCTGCCAAAGTTCAGTATCTGGAAGGCAATCTCTCGCCTCAGCAAATCAAAGCCGAAGGTTTGGACGGATTGGATTACCATTACAGCGTTTTCGAGAAAAATCCGACTTGGATTTCAGAAGCCGATTCGCTTGGTTTGATTACCAATTCCTGGACTGTAAATGATATCAAAATTTACGAAGAACTCAAAAATCAAGGAATCAATTTCATTACGACTAATATTCCTGACCAATTGAAAGACAAATGATTTATCGCAAAGACGCAAAAAATATTACAATTCAAATCTTATAAAGTCGCAAAGGAAAATTTGCGACTTTTTATTTCCTTTAAGATTAATTCAAATCGCGTCTTTGCGAGAAATCAATACAACCAATTGAATTCCTCAATGATAAACTTGTATTAAATCATAAGACTTTATTCGGATTTTAAACATGTGTTTGGTAATTTTGCACCTCGAAATTTAATGAAACAGATTATGAATTTAAAAGGTAAAAATGCCATTATCACTGGCGGTGGAAGAGGGCTTGGAAAAGCTGTAGCTCAGATTCTTGCCAATGAAGGTGTGAACGTTGGTATCACGGGAAGAAACGAAAATTATCTCAAAATAGCAGTTAACGAACTGAAACAAACCGGCGTGAAAGTAGCTTACGCGGTTTTCAGTGTTGATAACGAATTGGAAGTAAAAGCAGGAATCGAATCTCTGGCAAACGAATTAGGCGGAATCGATATTTTGGTCAACAATGCAGGAATCGGTGACTTTGGAAGCATCGAGGAAATGGCTTCGGATGTTTGGGAACAAGTGATTAAAACCAATCTTTTCGGCGTTTATTACACAGCCAAAGCGGTTTATCCGTTTTTGAAAGAAAAAGGACAAGGTGACATCGTGAATGTTGCTTCCACAGCAGGATTGAAAGGCGGGCCGAATATGTCGGCATACGCGGCTTCCAAAGCGGCTGTCGTTTCTCTTTCGCAATCGATGATGGCAGAATGGAGAAAGCAGAATATCCGTGTGATTACGCTGACACCGAGTACCATTGCTTCCGATATGAGCATCAATGGTGGTTTGACGGACGGTAATCCGGACAAGGTTCTTCAGCCGGAGGACTTTGCAGAGTGGGTGAGAGATATCCTGAAAATGAACCGCAGAGCAATGATTGCCAACGCATCTATTTTCTCGACCAATCCATAAAATAATAATTTGGGCAGCTTAATCCGCCTGTAGTTTATCCTGAACTTGTCGAAGGGCTCCCGCTCTTTTCACTACACTACGTTGCGTAAAAAGGAGCTCCGCTCAAGTCGGGCTGCATGCATTCTATGGTAAAATATAACGTCTCAATATTGAGGCGTTTTTTTATTCCGTGACATAATCCTTATCTTTATCGGAATCAAATAAAAGATATGAAGAGAAACTCATTTGTCACAATGTCTGCAATTTTCTTTGCAGCGCAAATCACTCTAGTCACTGCTCAAACCAAATCCGAAGAAAAACTCAATCCAATCGTTCAAAGTTTTGTCAACGAAGCCAATAACAATTCTCAGCTGGAAGATATGGCTTATGAACTTTTAGACGAAATCGGACCGAGATTGGTTGGAACACCTGAAATGTTAGCCGCTAACAATTACACAGCCGATAAATTAAAATCTTGGGGAATCGAAGCTAATCTTCAGCAATTCGGAACGTGGAAAGGCTGGCAACGCGGAACAACACACGTAGATTTGGTTTATCCAAGAACCAAAACCTTATCTGCAACCCAATTAGCGTGGAGTCCGGCAACTAAAAAAGCGGTAGAAGCAGAAGTGGTGATTCTTCCGAAAGTATCTTCCAAAACCGAGTTTGATAAATGGTTGCCTTCTGCAAAAGGTAAAATTGTTTTGATGGCGCAATATCAGAAAATCGGACGTTCAGATGAGCAAATCAAAGAATTTGCAACCCCCGAATTATATGACAAACTGAAAGCTGAAAAAGAACAGGCTAAAAAAGATTTCGCAGATTATATCAAGAATATAGGGTATGATAATACAACCTTGCCAGAAGCTTTAGAGAAAGCCGGAGCGGCAGGAATCGCCATTTCCAACTGGACAGGAATCCATAGCACCAATCGTATTTTCGGCGCTAAAACGAAAACAATTCCAATGTTCGACATCGATCTGGAAGATTACGGAATGTTGTACAGAATGGCGGAAAAAGGTGCAAAACCGAGAATCAAAGTGGATACACAATCCAAAGTTTTGCCGGAAGCTAAATCTTTCAACACCATCGGAATGATAAAAGGTTCAGAAAAGCCTAACGAATATGTGATTCTTTCCGCTCACCTCGATTCTTGGGACGGCGCACAAGGTGCGACTGATAACGGAACGGGAACTTTGACGATGCTGGAAACTATGAGAATCCTTAAAAAATATTATCCTAACCCTAAGAGAACTATCATTGTTGGACTTTGGGGAAGTGAAGAACAAGGTCTGAACGGTTCAAGAGGTTTTGTAGCTGACAATCCTGAAATTATCAAAGGTGTGCAGGCGGTTTTCAATCAGGATAACGGAACTGGAAGAGTAGTGGACATCAGCGGACAAGGTTTCAAAGATTCTTATGCCTACATCGGAAGATGGCTGGATGCTGCTCCTAAAAAAGTAAAAGACCAAATCAAATCGACTTTCCCGGGAATGCCTGGTGGTGGAGGTTCTGACCATGCTTCTTTCGTAGCAGCGGGCGTTCCAGGTTTTTCTTTGAGTTCGCTTAACTGGGGTTATTTCGGTTACACTTGGCACACGACCAAAGATACGTATGACAAAATCGTTTTTGACGAATTGAAGAATAATGTGATTCTGACCGCAACTTTAGCCTATATGGCTTCAGAAGATCCGGAATTCACCAGCCGTGAAAAGCGCATGATGCCGAATGATGATAAAGGTGCTGTAACCAAATGGCCGGAAGTGAGAGAGCCGAAAAGAAGTAGTAAAGACTATTAATCGGATATTGAAAGCGGCATTTTTGTCGCTTTTTTTATACCATTTCAAATAGTAATACATCAAAGATTCACTAGATTGATTTTAATATAAATTTATTTAATTACTAAAACGGATTTATTTTTATATTTGCTAAAAACCTGATTATTTTATAATCATAAAAATTAAAACCTATGAAAACAATAATTTGTCTATTTCTCTTGGGCGTCTCATTTCAAGGGTTTGCACAATCATCTATCAATTCATCAGGTATGTACGCATCCGGCGGCAGTGGCAATGTAGCATCCGCAATTGGACAAGTTTTCTACGAACCTTTTGGATCACCATCGGGTAGTGTGCATCCCGGCGTTGAACACGCTTACGAGATTTTGGAAACTTTGGGTATGGATGTTAGGGAAATAGGGCTTAATTTGAAGATCTATCCTAACCCTACACCGGATATTCTCTATCTGAATATCGATTTCAAAGATTTTAGAAAGTATAGTTTTGAGCTTTTGGATAATTCGGGGAGATCATTGATGATCAAGCCTGTGGGTTCGTCAACGGTTTCATTCTCGATGGGTTCTTATGCAGCGGGAGTTTACCTTCTTAAGGTTACGAAGAATGGAAAGTTGATCAAAATATTTAAAGTCATCAAATCAGACAAATAATTTAAAAATAATAACAATATGAAAAAACTCTCTTTTTTAGCCGTTTTCTGCGTGTCTGCCATGGCGCTTTCACAAACGCAGGATGCCATGAGTTATCAGGCCATTATCAGAAACTCTAATAATGATCTGATCAAGAATCAGAATGTGGGCATGAGATTTTCCATCATCAAGGGCTCCGCTTCGGGTACTGTCGTTTATTCGGAAACACAATCTCTGCCAGCCAATAACAATGGCCTTGTGACAGCGAAGATTGGAGCTGGAACTTTGGTGAGCGGTTCCTATTCTAACATTGATTGGGGAGCTGATACTTATTTTATCAAAACAGAAACGGATCCCACTGGATCTAATAATTATACCATATCCGGAACATCCCAGTTATTAAGCGTGCCCTATGCATTGTATGCAAAAAATTCGGGGAGCTCAATTCCTGGCCCTCAGGGTCCAAAAGGTGATACAGGAGCAACGGGACCTGCTGGAGCAATCGGGCCACAAGGTCCAAAAGGTGATACAGGTGCAACAGGACCTCAAGGAGTAGCAGGTGCACAGGGACCAAAGGGTGATACAGGGGCAACAGGACCAACTGGAGCAACAGGTGCTCAAGGACCTCAAGGTGCAACAGGAGCGCAGGGTCCAAAAGGTGATACCGGTGCAACAGGACCAGCTGGAGCAACAGGTGCTCAAGGACCTCAGGGCGCAACAGGAGCGCAGGGACCAAAGGGTGACACAGGTGCAACAGGACCTCAAGGAGTAGCAGGCGCAACGGGACCAAAAGGTGACACAGGGGCAACAGGACCAGCTGGAGCAACAGGTGCTCAAGGACCTCAGGGTGCAACAGGACCAGTTGGGCCTCAAGGACCTCAGGGAGCAGTTGGTCCGGTGGGAGCAACAGGTGCAACAGGAGCAACAGGAGCTACCGGTCCTGCGGGTAACGGGTTTGCAAATGGTTCTACAGGCGGGCAGGTTTATCTTACATCATCTTCGTCACCATATGCTCCACAAGTGCCACAGACCATGACAGGTGATGTGACAATAAGCAGCAGTGCTGCAACTTCACTTGCTGACAATGCGGTTAAGACTGCAAAAATTAATAACGGCGCCGTTACCATGGCAAAAATAAGCGCAACAGGAACTGCTGATTCCACTACATTTCTAAGAGGTGACGGACAATGGGCAACACCGAGTGGCGGCGGAGGAGGCAGTTTATCAGTAACAACTGTAAGTAGTAATATTACTTTGACTAATAACAATCAAATGGTCTATATCACAGGTAATTATACGGTTACGCTTCCAGCAAACCCAAGTAATGGGCTGACACTCTATATCTTTTCAGAAAATAAGAATACTACAATTGATCCTAACGGCAAGAAGTTCCGGCAGGGTGCAAATGACTATGGAGCTTCAAAAATATATGAGTTCGGTAAAGATAGTACTATTAACGCTACAAATGCTAATGTTGCAAACTCAATAGGCATGACTTTGATTTATAACGGGAAATGGTTTGTTTTCTAGTAAATCAATAGGATAATTAAAAAAGGTTAGCACACGCTAACCTTTTTTATATATTTCTAAACCTTTGATAATGATTGACCACTTCATATCTAGGAGAATGATTGGCATTATAAAATACCTCACTCCACAGGATACCAAGTATATACTCAAAAATTATGATATCCTTTACCCTGTTATTCTTAAAAATAAAAACGATTTCAGTCTTAAAAATATAATTTTTAGTCTGCTTGTAGATCCATATATCGTCATCCCAGGTTGTGTTTGGAACGCCATACAATACCATTAATGCTATTTTTGACCGATGAAGATATTTCCTAACCAATGCATCTATTTTCTTTAATTGTGCGTCCATATTAATAATTTATGTTGCAGTTCAGGTTATAACATTCATGAGAATGGAAAAGCCGTGCAGATTATATAATTATGATGATGGTTGAAAACTGCCCGGCAAAAAACACACAGGGTATGTATGCCTTTATGATTACATCATGCCTAAGTTATAAACCAACAGTTTTTGATGATTAATCAATATGATGATAAGATGATTAAAAAAAGCCGGGCAGAAGAAAATAATATATGATGAGGTCTGGTTTGTACTTTCCTTAAAATTGCCCGGCCAAAAACTATTTTTCAGGACTGTTTATAAGGTGCATAACCCCGGAACAGCATAGGTTTTACCGACTATGGGACATGAAACAGCTATTTCTTAATAAACTTTTGGCTCGATTTTTTACCTCCGGCTTCAGTAGAAAGGATGTAAATGCCCGATTGCAGGTTTTTTACATCAATTTTATTGTTATTCAGTTTTGAATTCACCTTTTTGCCGGTTATATCAAAGATTTCAGCTTGAGTAATTCCGGATACGGGCTGGATGTACAGAATGTCAGATACCGGGTTTGGATAGATCTTCACATTATCAGTTTTTGCAATATCAGATGTGGCAAGCAGAGGTTTCTGTATGATTTTTACACTATCAAAAAAGATATTTGCCTGGTTACTCTGTCTGGTCTGGAAGTACAGCCTGATATCCTGCCCTGCATAAGCCGACAAGTCAATTGTTTTTTGAAAAGCCGTCGCATTTATTGAAAATGTATCCAAGAAGACAGGAATTTGGGTACCTGTGCCTGTAAACAACTCATCTGCCGGTAATACATAGACAGCGTAATTAACATCCGTAGCGGTAAAAGAACTTTTTCCTATCAGGTAGGTCAGCGTATATGAGAATTGACCTGCCGGTATTGAAATTGTCTCCGTTTTTAAAGTTCCTCCATAATTGCCGGCCGTATTATTAACTCCCACTTGGAGTATGTTTCCGGAAAATCCGTAACTGTCGGTGAATGAATAATTAATAGTAAACCAGGTATTGAATGAACCTCCCGTACTTATAGTTTGCCAGTCTGGGGGTAACTGAAAGCTGGGTGTAGATTCAAAATCTTCCTCAAAAATTGTCGTTTGCGCATTAAGCTGTAACGTGGCACATACCAGTGCTGTAACAAATAATATTTTTTTCATAACATGATTGGTCTTCTCATTGAGTTTGATTAAAAACAACCGGACGAGAGAAGCACGTATTTTTTAATCCGGTTGTGCTGTTTAATATCTATGGATGATCGATCATTTTTTATATTTCATTGGGATGAAAACCGGGCGGCAAAAACACACATGAATAATGAAGAAAAAGCCTAAGAACGGTACCGCCCGGCCACATATTTATATTTTAATTCTTATATCTAATATCGCTGTACCCAATTTTAAATCAAAAAGCTGTGACACATTGTACTATTGTTTACACATTGTAAGTTCGCTTTTTGTCTCAATTATTAAAAAAAAGCCGGGCAGCAAAAACAAAAAAATGATGGTGAAAAAAAGCTATGTAAATGCAATGCCCGGCCAAAGGTCTATGTTTATTTTAATTCTTGTGTTTTAGATTGTGATTAAACCTTGCTGAAGCTCCGAAGAACCCCGACAAATAAAAATACAAGCGGATGTTGCATATTATTCTACCGGAACAGCTACGATATCCAGTTGGTCAAGACCACCTAGTCCAAAAGTCGCTTGCACCCCGATGCCATCAGTATTATACACATATACTTGTGCACCAAGCACTACGGTATGGGAACCTGTATTCATCAAAACCGTCCTGCTCTTCCCAAGGTTAAAATTTCCCGTTGCAGTATAAGTGGTATTTCCATTTGAATAGCTCATACCGGTCGCTGATAGATTTGAACCATCCAGGCTTACCCAGGCTTCCAGCTTTTTGGAGGCATCGTCTGATAAATAATTACCGTTATAATCCGTAATGTTACCCACACTTACATCATAGGAAATGGTAACAAGGGATTTTTTGCTGAGTGTAAATGTTTTGGTTAGCAGGTTAACACTTACCCCATTACCGCCTGTACTGTTCCTTTGCCTGATGGTTTGTGTTGCAGTAATGGCATCCGCGCCGTCTGTACCAGCAATTACGACAGGCAGAGAAGGTACATAAGCCAGCGTTCCCAACACCCCGTTGGCATCAGCAACCACGGTTTTGGTAGCAGTAAAGGTCTGGTTTTGCGTTGCCGAAGCGGTGCCGCCCGATGTGGTATAGATGGCGTTAGCAGTACCATTTGCGGGAAGATTTCTAAGCCTTGTATTACCGGCTACATCCAATGTTTCTGTGGGTGTAGTGGTTTTGATCCCGATGTTGCCTGCCGGTGCTGTGGTAGAACCACTAAGCCCCGTCCCGAAGATGGCATTGCTGATATTGAGCTGATTACTTGCCGTAATATTTGGAAGATAAGTATCTGCACCTATAAGCGTATTGTTATCACCGGATAAGGTCTCCTGCACACTTTTGAAGCCTGCACTGTTGCCAAAAAAGGTGTTTTTGTTGCCGGTTACCAGGCGTCCTGCATCTGCCCCGACAATGGTGTTGTTAGCCCCTGCTCCTACTGCAATTGACAAAGTTCCGCTATAAGCATTGGCACCTACGGCAACGTTGTTGCTTCCAAAACTTGTGGAGGATTGATACATCGTCTGATAGCCCAGCATTGTATTATTATCGGCTGTTTTAGAAGAATTTCCTGCTCCCTGTCCTAAAGCCGTATTATTATTTCCGGTTGTGTTATAGCCAAGTGCAGAAGTACCTACAGCAGTATTATCATTACCTGTTGTATTGCTCCAAAGTGAGCTTCTTCCAACACTTGTATTATAACTTCCAGTTGTATTAGCAGGAAGAGTCCAGTGACCTACCGCTGTATTCTCTTCTCCTGTTGTATTGATAGCCAATGCGTTTTTACCAAAAGCGGAGTTATCATCACCTGTCGTATTAGCAGCAAGCGCATTATAACCGAAAGCAGAGTTATTGCCACCCATTGAATTGGCAATAAGTGCCTGATAACCGAAAGCAGAATTGTAGCTACCTGTTGTATTGGCAGTAAGGGCTTTAAAGCCAAAAGCGGAGTTGCTGTCTGTGGTATTGTTCATAAGTGCAAAGTGCCCAAATGCAGAGTTACCTATACTTGTGGTATTCTTGAGAAGCGCATTATAACCAAAGGCAGAATTAGCATTACCTGTAGTATTGCCACTAAGAGCATTTCCTCCAAAAGCAGAGTTATTGCCACCAGTCGTATTGCCTGACAAAGCCCCACTACCAAAGGCATTGTTGGAAAATCCGGATGTATTGGATCTAAGCGCATTTGCTCCAAAAGCAGAGTTCTCATTTGCGGCATTCACCATAAGTGTACCTGTTCCAAAAGCAGAATTACTACTACCAGCACCACTCCAAAATGCCTGTACCCCGAAAGCGGTATTTTGGGTACTTAATAAACCTGACATATCCTTGTTTCTTTTAAATATGATGTCTTGGTTATCCGTAGTTCCAATGAAGTTGGTTCCAGGTGTGGTTCCTGCGTTTCCGGTGGTATGCCAGTCGTCTGTTTGTGCAGCTGCTGCTCCGCTGCTCACCTTTTGCCATACCGTCCCGTCGAAATAGAAATAGCCTACAGCAGTAACATTTACTGTTTTTGTAGTAGTGGCTGCCGGCAATAATGCTTCGGTAACATAAACGATAGCGCCGGTTTGTGGTGTGCTGTAAAGAGCATCTTTGGCTTTCAGCTCAGAGCCTTTCAGCCTTGGCGCAATAAATCCGTCTGTTTTAGTTACATCTGCGGGAGTTGCCACAACATCTAATGTAGCTTTTGGTGTGTCGGTATTAATACCTACTTGTGAATAGGCAATGCCGGAAACTAATAATGCTCCTAAAAGAATAACATGTTTTTTCATCTGTTTTTAAAAAATTGATTTTGAACCTGAACAGTCTTTAAAAAAACTGCCAGGTTCTTGTGTTAAGTTTGTATTTTGATAGTTTTTCAGGCTTTTCCGGTGCAGATTCTACCCCAGAGCCTTATTTTTGACGTCCGGAGATCCTTTTTTGTGATCTTTTACCTGAACGTTGCGGTTCTCAGCCTCAAATTTTAGATCATAGACCCTCTTTTTTCAGGTTTTGAACCTCATTTTTGATATTTATAAGCTCATTTTTGACGTTACAAACCTCAAATTTGGGGTCTTGCCACCCCAACGATGGAGTGGGGAACGTCAAATAAACCTTATTCTTCTGGCATAGCAGGATTTTCCGTACCATTGCTTCCGCTTCCTGTACGGGAAAAGAACTGACCGATCTCCTGCTGCTTGGTATGAAAACCTGTGCTGCCTGCATCATTTCGGTATCGGGCGTACTGGTAGTCAGTAAGAGATACCTGATAATTGTCCCAGTCGTGGAGGATCTTGGCATTGTCCAAACCGCGCACAAGCTCATTGAGCTGCTCGCTTAGGTTTTGGAGAAAGCTGCGGCTGCTGTAATCCTTTTCGAACTCCTGCCAGTCTATTTCCGGGCTGCTGAGCTGAGGCTGCGCATCGCGGTAATCTTTTATCTTGTTGACCATCAGCTTATTCTGCTCGTTGATGCTGCCATACTGTTGACGTTCTTCTGCAGTAAGGGTGGCGAGCTTACCGGATAATAAGGTTTGTAATGTTTGCATTGCTGCTTTGATGTCGGCTTCTTCCGCCTGAGAAAAATGGCGGCTCTCAAAATTTAAAAATGGCATAAAATATCGTATTTTTATGTGTTGATAATTTTTTTCAAACTCTTCTGTAAGTATTAAATAACCAATGATTTAAAGGAGTTTAAATGAATCTATAAGCTGTGATTTTAAAGCCTGCCGAGTATCCGAAGAGCCCCGGTAAGACAGGCAGAAGAAATGGGTCTATATTAGCATTAAAAAATTATCATCTGCCTTATCCTGATTTTTGCATGTGTCAATCTGCTAACATTAGTATAATATAAAAGGATAGGTACAAAAGTTTCCTTTCCGCAATAAAATTATTGTTGCGACTGAAATACGTAAAACCTGTGTTAATAATCTTTTATGCTTGCAGAGCAGGCGGTGGACGGGAACTAAATGCAGAATGGGTTATGTTGTACCTGTGATGGTTTTCCGTACTAAAAGTATGTCCGGAATAGACTAAAGTGAGGAAAAAGCCGGCAAATGCATTCTTAGCAACCAGAGCTTTTTGTGATGTGTATTCCTGCCTGTTGAATGAAATACCAAAATCCCTATAGCCGGACATCTCAAAAACAAAATTATTGTCCTGATTCCCGGTTTTGAAGACTGTGTCTTGTGATGCAGGTATTTTCCTGACTTCTGTTTTTGGATTCTTTTTACCTGCCTGCTTTTTCAGAATCTTAGCTTGTACGGCAATTTTCTTTTTGGGGTTTTCAGGTGTGTCAGGTATTGTTATCTCATGTTCGGCTGTAATTTCAGCTTCCTGCGGATCTTGTATATATATTTTTGCCCCGGCTGAGACTGTGATATTCTCCATCCCGGAAACAACAACCTGGCTATAGAATAAGCTACTAATGTTAAACAGAAACAACAGCGCTATTCTCCCGGAATATTTCGGAAGATAATTGGAGCAGATAAGTTTCTTAAAAAATTTCAATGTAGCACTGTTATAAAAACAGAGGTGAAAGAAAAATCAAGTATACAATTGAATTATGAAAAATTAGTAATTCAATTGCTCAATACTATACTTGATTACAAAATCTAATTCCGATCACCTGTGTGTTTTTGTGTTTATGCTGCAAATGAATAAAAACATTACTAATTTCCGAAAAAACACCTTACCACATAGTTACCACACGATTTTAATTAATTGATAATCATTGGATTGTGTTTTAAAACAAAAAAAATTGGAAAAAATAAATCTTAAAAAAAATCGACAGGATAATTTAATTTTTGGGATGTGTTACCTTTGTTTTTAATATTAATAAACAGAACTTCCAGTACAAAATTTTGCCTGAAAAAATTACCCGGGTTTTTGTTTTTTCCAATTTAATCTATACGCAAAAGCTTAAAAATAAAAGAGCCGAAATAATATCCCGGCTCTTTCATTTTTAAATCTTATTCATCCATAAATAGATGTCTTCATCCGAAGGAATATCCAGTCTTTTTCTAATCCTGTTCTTCCTGTTATAAACAGCTTTAGGTGTTACAAATGTATAGGTAGCAATATCTTTGGTAGAGAAATTGAGCTTGAGGTAAGCGCAAAAGATTAACTCTGAATTGAGAATGTCCGGACATATCTGCTGAAGCTTATTACAAAAATCCGGGTAAACCTCTTTGAAACGTCCCAAAAAAGCAGAATCGTTATTTTTTGCAAGCAAAGCTACCTCCTCGAAAGAATCATTTACTTTGGATTTCAAATCATTAAGCTCGAAATCTTTTTGTTGGATGATCTCTTTTTTTTCTAATTGTGCTTTCTTTTCCTTATTGTATTTTTTTACAAGATACCAGGAAATAAAAAGTAAAATGATAATAATACCTCCTATAATCCAGTACAGGCGTTTTTTATCTGATTCGGATTGCTTTTTTAGATCTTCCTTAATATTTTTATTAGCTAACGCCGCACTTTCTTTATTGACAACATTGATGCTGTCAGACAAAAGAGATAATTTTTTAGCATAAAGCAAAGCCTTATCTTTATCCCCCGACTCACTATACATATCAGAAAGTGTCTGATATAAAGCTTTCAAAGCCGCAGGGTCGCCAAACTTAGATGATAATTTTTCCGCATTGTTATAATAATAAAAAGCACTATCCTGATTCTTTTTTTCACGATGTATCTGCCCTATGGTCTGGAACAGGTAAGCTTTTGATTCATCAGTTATATTTTTTATTGCTAATGCTTTAAAAGAATAATATTTAGCGGAATCCAGTTTTTTTGCTTCAAAAAAACTGGTGCTTATATTAATATAAGTGCTTCCCAGGAAAAGATTTCTATCAGTTTCGTTTTTAATTTTTTTAAATTCGGGTATTGACTTTTTAAGGTAAAATCGTGCAGAATCCTCGGGTTTTTTCATCTCTATACAGAGTGCATATTTAATTTGAAAACCCTGCCCCAAAAACCGAAATTTCGAATCATTATCTTTTAGCTTTTCTGCCATATGCATTGATTTACCAATTGCCACCTGCGCATCATCATACAAACCTAAACTTGAAAAAGCTAGAGATTTACTCTGAAGGGCTTTAATTTTATATTTGATATTTTCCGGATTTCTTAGCGGCAGATTTTCTGTCTTTTCAAAGTAAGGGAAAGCTCTTTTGTACTGTCCTTTCAGCATACACCAATTGGTTATTTGCATCAAAGACCTATACATCCCTTTTTCGAAATGAATCTTTTCTGATTCTTTATATAAATTACTGAGAAAACTTATATTTTTTTCCAGACTCCAATCATTTGGTTTTTCATTAGTTGTAATGAGAGAGTCTATTTGTTTTGGTGTATAATGGTTCTGGGCCGACAAAAATGGATAGAAGAATAAGGTACAAAATAATATAATACCATGTCGAATCAGCATAATATTGTTTAAATATATTTTGTTTTTCAAATCATTTGTTATTAAGTATTCGATGCAAAAATAGAATATATTTAAATATTAATTTAATATTACGATAAATATCTACAAGCTTTTAAATTATTAATAAATATTTTACTGTTTATAATGATTGTGTTAAGAGCAATTATAAAATCATACTCAGCTGGATCCTTTTTCTTGCTTCGTCTACTTCTGTAACCTTAACCTGGACGTGCTGATGCAGCTTTACCACTTCATTTACATCGGATACAAAGCCATCTTTCAATTGAGAAATATGAACCAAGCCACTTTCCTTGATTCCCAAATCCACAAAACATCCGAAAGCAGTAATATTATTGACAATTCCCGGTAGGATCATCCCGGGTTTTACATCTTTGATGGATTTTACATTGGGGTCGAATTCAAAAACTTTCGCTCCTTTTCTTGGGTCTAATCCCGGTTTTTCTAATTCTTTCAGAATGTCTTTGATTCCAAGAATTCCGATATCATTAGTTACATATTTTTCAGGATTGATGGAAGCTATTTTCTCTTTATTCGAAATTAAATCTTCAGTTTTTAAGCCGAGATCTTTTGCCATTTTTTCAACCGTTTTGTAAGCTTCCGGATGAACGGCTGAATTATCCAAAGGATTTTTCGCATTCTTGATTCTAACAAAAGCAGCGGCTTGCTGATAAGCCTTTTCTCCAAGTCTTGGAACTTTCTTCAGATCTTTTCTTTCGGTGAAAGCGCCATTTTCTGTTCGGAAATTAACAATATTCTCCGCCATTTTTTCTCCGATTCCGGAAACGTAACTTAATAATGATTTACTAGCTGTATTCAGATTAATTCCAACCGAATTGACGGAACGAATTACAGTATTGTCCAGCTCTTCTTTTAGTTTGGTTTGATCCACATCATGTTGGTATTGTCCGACGCCAATAGATTTAGGATCGATTTTTACTAATTCTGCCAAAGGATCGGCCAATCGTCTTCCAATGGACACAGCACCACGAACGGTCACATCATAATTTGGAAATTCATCCCGCGCGATTTTACTGGCTGAATAGACCGATGCACCTGCTTCTGAAACCACAAACACCTGAATCGGCTTATCAAATGCAATTTTCTTGATGAAGAATTCGGTTTCCCGGCTGGCTGTCCCATTTCCGATAGAGATGGCTTCAATATTATAAGCATTAACCATAGAACGAATTTTTTTCATCGCCATTCCAGTTTCGTTTTGCGGAGCGTGCGGATAGATATTCTCGTTGTGCAAAAGATCACCTTTTTCATCAAGGCAAACGACTTTGCAACCGGTTCTGTAACCGGGATCAATGGCTAAAATCCTTTTTTCTCCCAAAGGCGAGGCGAGAAGTAATTGTTGAAGATTCTCAGAGAAAACCTCAATCGCTTTGATATCTGCTTTTTCTTTGGCTTCCTGAAGCGCTTCATTGGAAAGAGCCGGCTCTAACAATCGTTTGTAAGAATCGGCTATTGCTAATTCTATTTGTTTTGAAGATGAATTATTACTTTTGATAATAGCATTTCCTATCAGGTCAAGCGCTTCATCTTTTTCAATATCAACAGACGTTTTTACAAAACCCTCATTCTCTGCACGGAGCATTGCCAGCAGACGGTGCGATGGAATCCTGTTCAAAGCTTCCTGCCATTCGAAATACTGTGAGAATTTCTGAGCTGTTTCCTCATCTTTTTTTGCTTTGACCACCTTAGAAGAAATAACGGCTTTTCTCTGGAATAATCTTCGAAGATTTTTACGAACATAAAGATTTTCATTAATCCATTCCGCAATAATATCTCTTGCACCTTGCAAAGCTTCATCTTCATCGGCAACATTTTGATTAACATATTTTGAAGCGATAAAATCGATGTCATCAGAACGTTGACTCATAATAATCTTGGCCAAAGGTTCCAGTCCTTTTTCTCTTGCTGTATCGGCTTTTGTCTTTTTCCTTTTTTTGTAGGGCAGATAAAAATCTTCCAGTTCCTGAAGGTCAAAACTTTGTTCTATCTTTTGCTTCAATTCAGGCGTCAAAGCATTTTGTTCATCGATGGATTTCAGGATACTTTCTTTTCTTTTGATGACGTCTTCAAACTGCTTATTCAGCTTGAAAATATTTTCAATTGCGACCTCGTCCAGATTGCCTGTTTTATCTTTTCTGTAACGTGCAATGAAAGGGATGGTACAATCTTCGGAGAAAAGCTGAAGCGTACTGTCTATCTTTTTGGTAGGGATATTTAGTTGCTTTTGTATAAAGTCTGAAGCCTTCATTTCTTGATTTTGAACAGCGAAAATAGTGTTTTTTAGCTGTTAATAATCGAAAATTAAATAAATCAGGAAGCAATATTATTTTCTACGTTTTTTCTTTTCTCTTAATAAAGTGATGAAAAGCATTGCGATTAAAATGATCGGTCCAAATAATTCTAATCCGAATGAACCAAAAATAGTTAGCGTTGACATAATTGAATATTTAGCCAAAGCTAAAATGATTTAGTCATTCGGTTTTAGGTAGAAATACGGATTTTGTAAAAAATATAGATTTGGTGACTTAATTCAATATTGAATCAGAAAAAACAGGAAGCTGTTTTTCATCATCGAATCCGGTAATAATGACTCTGTTTTGCTTTGCAGAATCATTATTGTAAAATTCTACTTTTGCTGATTGGTCTAAAGGTAATTTCGGATTCCAATACAGATTAATTCGGTTATCAATCAGGTTTTTCAGAGAATCATTACTGTAAAAAATGTTTTTGTAAAAGTCTGGCTTGTCATAGCCTTTCAATATGAAAAATTTAAGTCCAGTCATCGATTTCATAACTTCGCCGGAACCTGTGTTTCCATTTTTAGTATAAATTAAAATGGCGCCATTCGAATTACCAAATCCACCAAAGAAATCATCTTTCACAACCTTGATCATTGCAATATTCGAAATATTAAAACCTCTTAGGATCTCCAATTCCGTTTTGACTTCATCCAGATAGATATCCACTTTTTTATTTCTCATCAGAACATCTACATCTGCGCCATCCCTTTGAATCTGAAGTCCGGCAACCCGACCTTCCAGCCACAATAGAATATCGGGAGAACCAGTTGCTAAAGACTTATCGTTCACAAAGTCAAAAATGGTTTCTGATGCACTTTGAAACATCGGACTACTGAGTTCGTCATTCAGTTTTTCTGTTGGTGATTGTTTTTTTGCAATCAGTTTTACTTCTTCTATATCGGTTACTTTTTCATTCAGTTTTTTTTGAAACTGACTGTTTTCTATGGCAAGTGAAGCTTCGGAAGTAAGAGCATCATTTGGATTTCGTTTTACTAGAATAAAATCACTTTGCGGTAATTCTTTTTTCAAAGGAACAAATGAAACTTTCGGAATAATAACAGCATCCGGATTATCAGCATTTAATTGATAATAAATCTTCTGAGGTTCATAAAAAGCCATATTTTTCAGGCTAAGGTCACCATTGTTATCTGTTATAACAGTCAATAATTTTGAACCCGATTTATCACCTTCAAACATCAGATTGATATTGGTATTTTTTACAGGAGCGCCATTGGAAGTGATTCTGACATTATATGAAATATATTTTTCAGGTTGATTTTTGATGACTGGAAATTTACCGGAGATAATATCCTTCCAATTGAAACGCTTCCACTTTTCAGAAATCAATAATGCATCCAGTGCATCCGTATTCCTGTTATCGGAAAAATATTGAACCGGCTGTTCAATCGTATCCGTGAAATCTCCTGTGAGCCAGAATGCGCTTAAGATATTTTCTTTTTGATTAAATTTTGATTGGTCATAAACTGCAACCGATACATCATAAATATTGCTGTCTGATTTTATATCAAATGAGTTTAAACTTTTAGGATTTAAATTCTTTGAAATCGATTGCACTACTGGTTTTAAAAAATTCAGTTTTTGAGGCTGAATAAAACAAAGTCTTTGAGCAACCACATTTTCCTTTTCATCGAACAAAGTAAACTGAAGAATGCCGTTAATTAATTGATTAGCCGGAATCGAGAAAACTTCATCATTGGAATTTTTCCTGATGCGGGCTTTGTAAACGAAACGGTTACCGATAGTTGCGATAATTTTATAATAACCGGATTCATCAGCAATGTTGTTAGATTTAATTTGATATTCGATTTTGTCAGCTAAGCTTTTCACTTGGAGATTAATTCCACTTTCAGCAACTTGTGGCAAATCTATCTTTTGATTTTTTCCATTATTATCTGTAATAACTACCTGATATTGTTTATCTTTCTGTGGCGTCATAAAGAATGATCCTACATTCTGATCAAAGCTTTCAAAATCAGCAAGATGAGCATTGGGTTTATCTTTATCAATTATATAACCGTTCCAGTTTTTTGGTAAAGTTCCCCCGGATTGTAAACGAACAGCAATTTTAGTATCAATACCGGCAACAAAAGTTCCACTTTCCGGAAAGACAGAAACTGACCAATCTGCATTATCATTTTTGATTAATTTCTCGGGAGAATTGGGGTTATAAACAGCAAACGATTTCATAAACTGAAAGTCTTCACTAAAATTCGTCATCCAGATTGTGTAAGCTCTTACATAATAGATATTTTCTTTCAGATTGTCTGCTAATTGAAAATTACCATTTCCTTCACTATTATAAAGTGGAAGCATTTTTTTATCAATCAGTTTTTTGCTGCTGTCATACAGCTCTACAAAAAGTGTTGTGGAAACATTGGACTTGCTGTAACCGTCAAATACAAAAGCTTTGAACCAAATATTATCTCCTGCAGCATAGCTATTCTTATCAAACATCAGATACACTTTTTCCTGTGGAAAGTTTTTATCCATATTTTGAATGGCTTGCTCGGCTTTATCCTGTGAAAAACCAGATAGCGAGAGAAACAGAAAAAATGCAAAAATACTTTTGCAAACAAATCTTTTGGAAAAATATAGCATTATGTGTATGATTTCTTCATAAAATAAAAATACAAATGTTATATGGTCTAAAATGTATTTTCCCTTTGATTAACGCAATTTTATAACAGATTAAAATTTGCTTAATTCTTGTCATAAAATAAAAATGTCTGAATAAATTCGTGGAAATTTAATCAGACAATAATTTTAGTTTAAGTGGTAAAATATTTAATCCAAAGGCTTTCTTCCTGAGATAATATTAAATAACACCACAACAATGGCAATTACTAATAATACATGAACCAGATATCCGGTACTCATTCCCGGGACTACGCCCAACATTCCTAAAAGCCATACAATAATACAAATGACTGCGACTAACCATAATAGATTTCTCATAACATTAAATTTTTTAGTGATTTAATAACCTATAAGCATAATCTATGCCTTTCATTTTCGAATCAATAAAAATTTATGACAGGGATTTTCCTATTAATTTTAAAATGACAGGAAAATGATCGCTGTAACCGCCCACATATCGGGAACCGGAGTATGTTCTGAAAGGATAATTATTATTTTTATTGTTTTTGTTTCTCAGTCGTGGCGAATTATAGATTTCAGCTTTTATAGACCGAAGACTGAATTGCTCAATAAGCTGTTTTTCCGGATAAATGATCTGGTCAAAGCAAACGCCTTTTTTACCGTGATAAGTTGAAAATTGATTTGCATTGAATAGGCTTTCAAAAGGATTATTCAGAACTTGCTTACCATTTTTATCCAAAAGTAATTCTTGTACAGCTTCATTATCTGGGTTTTCATTGAAATCGCCCATCAAAACAATAGCTTCTCCTTTATCAAATAATTCCTGAAATGTTTCTTTAAGCTTTTCAATAATAAAATTCCGTTGATCTTTTTTAGCATCCTGATTTCTTTTGGAAGGCAGATGAATAACAAAAATATGAAGCTTTTTTTCTTGGTATAAAAATTCTGTTTGCAAAATATCACGGGTATCAAACTTTTTCTCCTTGTCTAATTGGAACTGTAAAGTTTGATATTTCAGTAAAGTGAATTTCTTTCTATCAAAAAGTAAGGCCACACTCAGATTACGCGAGTCTTTGGAAGATTGATAGATGATTTCGTAATCGTTTATTGGGGAATTTTCGTTGGTTAGATCTTCCAGAACTGACTTTGCACCAATCTCAGCCAATCCAATTATAGAAGGCAACTGTTCATAATCTTCTTCAATAGATTGAAAAATATTGGAGATTTTTCTGACTTTCAGACGGTATTTATAATCATCCCAGTTATATAAACCGGAATGATAAGTTCCGACAGAATCCTGATCGGACGGATAAAAATTTTCTACGTTGTAAAAAGTCAGCAATTCTATATCCATCTAGCCTTGCCATTTTTTTCTTCGCATATAGATGAAGGTAATAATTACCACCAAAGCCATCAATCCCAAAGTAAAATAATAACCATGCTTATGGTGCAGTTCCGGCATATTATCGAAGTTCATTCCGTAGATGCCCGCAATAAATGTAATTGGTAAAAAATAAACCGAATAGATAGCTAAAAGTTTCATTACCTGATTGGCTTTTTGATCGGAAAGTGCTAAAAACATGGAAATAAGGTTAACAGTCTGCGCATTGACGTGGTCAAAATCTGCAATCACATCCTTTTGTTTGTCCAGTAAATCCATTACTTCCACTTCTTCCAGATCCAGCGTTTTGAATTTGGTGATCCATTCACCTGATATGTTCAGGATTCTAGTATTGAGACCGGATTTTCTTTTCAGCTTGTAAAGACGTCTGATCTGGTTGGTATGATTGGTCGTTTTCAGGAAAATCTCGTTTTCCATAGCATCCATTACTTCGAGTAGATTGCGGCTCTCATCATCAAAAGTCTTGATGATTCTTAATGCCAGTTTAAGCGCGAGATGATCTCTGGTGACATTGTCCGGATTTTCTTTTTTCAGTTCCTCGCACACCTCATGGATGCTTTTGCTCTTCGTCCTGTGTGTTGTGATGATCAGTTTCGGAAGCAGAAAGATTCCAAGTTTGCTGCTTATATCACTAATGTTATTCAAAGTTCGACGTTCCAAATCTGTTGATTCCCGGGCCAGAAAAAATTTGACATCGCCAACTTCTTCGTATTTTGGAAGATGGTTAGGATCTATGGTATCTTCCAGCAAAAGATAATTGATATGATAACGCTCGTGCAAAAACCGGAGGTCTTCTTCCGTTGGTGCGGTTACATCAATCCATTCCCAGTTGGCGGTTTTATATTTCTGTTCTATAGGCATATAACAAAACTAAATAAAATCTCTATATCAATTCAAATTTTTGAAGAATTTGGTTTGGATAGGAATTTTTTATCTTTTGCGCAGCACGCCCCGGCGTAAGCGGAGCTCCTTTTTACGCAACGCAGTGGAGTGAAAAGAGCGGGAGCTGGAGACGGATATAGGCGCCAAAAAAAATAATAATTAAGATATGATGCCCCTAAAGCAGGTTCAAAATCCAATAGAAAAAATCTGTCGTTCCGGAACTTATGTAATAAATAAAATATTTACTTTTGTCGAAATTTTTGAATCAAAAGAATGTTTAAAAGTGTAATATCAGGTGTGGGACATTACGTTCCGGAAAATGTAGTGACCAACGATGACCTTTCTAAGCTAATGACCACTAATGATGAGTGGATTACGGAAAGAACTGGAATCAAAGAAAGAAGACATCGCAAAAACCGTGTGGATTCTGAAGAGACAACATCTTTCTATGGTTTGAAAGCATCAGAAATTGCCCTCAAAAATGCCAACCTTACCGCCAAAGATATCGATTATATTGTATTTGCAACCTTGTCTCCGGATTATTATTTCCCGGGTTCAGGTGTGCTGTTGCAAGAGATGCTGGGTTGTGATACAATCGGCGCCTTAGATGTTCGTAATCAATGTTCAGGTTTTGTTTATGCGATGAGCGTTGCCAATGCATTTATCAAATCTGGTCTATATAAAAATGTTTTGGTTGTAGGAGCAGAGATTCATTCTTTTGGATTGGATTTTTCAGATGCCGGACGTGGTGTTTCCGTGATTTTCGGTGATGGGGCTGGCGCAGTGGTTTTATCTGCAAGTGAGGACGAGGATGCGAAAGGTATCTTGTCTGTGAATATGCATTCTGAAGGAAAATATGCGGAAGAGTTAGCTGTAAAATTTCCTGGAACTAAATTAGGCTGGAGTGACAATCTTCTTAAAAATCCAGATTCTTTGACAGCAGAAGATATCTATCCTGTGATGAACGGAAATTTCGTTTTCAAACACGCTGTAACAAGATTTCCGGAAACCATTTTGGAAGCGCTTGAAAAAGCAGGAAAATCGATTGAAGATTTGGATTTATTAATTCCTCACCAAGCGAATATCAGAATCGCGCAATATGTTCAGCAATTGTTGAAATTACCGGACGAAAAAGTCTTCGTTAATATCCAGAAATATGGCAATACAACGGCGGCTTCCATTCCAATTGCTTTGAGCGAAGCGATTCAGGAAGGCAGAATGAAACGTGGCGATTTGGTTTGTATGTCGGCTTTCGGAAGTGGTTTTACTTGGGGAAGTGTTTTGTTTGAGTATTAATCCAAATTAATTTAAAATAGAAAAGAGCTATTCAAAAACGAATAGCTCTTTTTTTATTGGTTAATTTTTTGAACAACTTTATCAGACAGTGATTTCAATTCCATTATTTCATCGATGCTTAGATTCGTTGCTTTTGCTAGCTCCATCGGGATGCAAGTGGCTTTTTCCCTGAGTTTTGTGCCTTTTTCCGTTAAGTGAATTTTTACAACACGCTCGTCATCTTTGCTGCGTTTTCTTTCCAGATAGCCTTTAGATTCCAGCCTTTTCAAAAGCGGCGTCAAAGTTCCGTTGTCCAATTGTAAAATTTCCCCTACTTGATTCACTGTCAAATCATCCTTTTCCCAGAGCGTCATCATTGTGATATATTGCGGATAAGTCAACCCAATATTTTTCAGAATAGGACGGTAACACTGCATGATTTCGCGGTGTAAAACATAAACAGAGAAGCAAAGTTGCTTGTCCAATTTTAATAAATCTTCCATATTGAGTTTCTTAATAACAATTCAATAATTCGTCAAAGATAAAAGAATTAGTTTTTATTAATCGTTGCTTACGGTCAACTTAACTTCGATATTTCCTCTTGTTGCGTTAGAGTAAGGACAGATCTGATGCGCTTTCTCAATCAATTCCTGAGCTTGCTGCAAAGACACTCCCGGAATATTAGCGTGCAATTCTGCTTCTAATCCAAATCCGCCATTTTCAATTTGGCCGATGCCTACTTTTGCTGTTACGGTTGTTTCGCCGGTTTCGATTTTACTTTGTTTGATAACGAGGTTCAATGCGCTGTCAAAACAAGCTGAATATCCTGCAGCAAAAAGCATTTCCGGATTTGCGTAATCATCATTAGCGCCTCCTAAACCTTTTGGCATTCTCACTTCCAGATCCAAAACTCCGTTGTCACTTTTAACGTGTCCATTTCTTCCTCCTTTGGCTGTTGCGCCAATACTGTACAATGTTTTCATTTTTTATGATTTAAATTATTTTGATGGAGCAAATTTATTGCGTAAAATTATATTGTGCAAAATATAAATTAAAGTTTTCATCAAAACCGTTTATTGATGGAAACTATAAAATGTCTTCTTTATATCTAAATTTTAGATAAAATCATAATAACCATTATCCTTTCCAAGGATTTTATTATCATCGGAATTGAGCCATCTTTTAAGAACCGTCGCATAGACTTTTCTGAAATCTTCGGTGTAAATCAAATCACCGTCTTTAAGATTGGTCAAGTCTGGAAGTGGATTCAATAATCCTTTTTTCTTAAGTCCGCCGCTGATGAAGAACATTTGATTGGCCGTTCCGTGATCGGTTCCGTTACTAGCATTCTGAGCAACACGTCTACCAAATTCGGAGAAAGTCATGATCATAATATCATTGAATTTTCCATTTTCCTTCATGTCTTTAACAAAAACTTTGACCGCTTGATCTATCATTTTGAACAAGTTTGATTGACTTTTGTTTTGATTATAATGGGTATCAAAACTCCCGATAGAAAGATAATAAACCTGTGTATTGATGTCAGATTTAATAAGTGATGCAATTGTTTTGAAGTCTTTTCCTATTTGAGTTGTTGGGTAAACTTTATCTGTTGACTTAGATTTGCTTTCTTCAAATATATATTCGGAGTTGTTAATTGTACTTCCTAGAGTGTTGTACATATAGCTAGCCAAATCATGGTCGTGGCCATCCGTAATAATCTTTTTGTAAAAATTCTCCACACTATAATCGTAGAGTTTTTTAGGATCCTTAAAAGCAATCGCTTTATTATTATTTCCTTTCATTGCAAGACTTAGAAGGTCATCTACTTCTATTGCCTGCGTCGGATTTTGGCAACTATGACACGCTTCATCCAGATATCTTCCCAACCAACCAGAATTGATGAATTCATTACTTCCGCTTGCAGACTGCCAGATGTCCATACTTCGGAAATGAGACTTATTGGGATCAGGATAACCTACATTATTCAGCACAGCTAATTCACCATTATCATATAATTGTTTAAGAAATTTCAAATCAGGATTGATTCCGGCTTCATCTGTTAATAATAGTGCATTTTCTTCTTTAATAGAAATCTTATTTCTTAGTTTAAAATAAATATCATTCTTGACAGGAATAATCGTATTGAGACCATCATTTCCACCAGTTAATTGTAAAATAATTAGTATTTTACCGTTCATTTCAATAGCTTCAGGTAAAGTTAAAGCTTCTAAGAAGTTTGGGAAAAAGAAAGATGCTGCAGCTAGACTGCTGCTTTTTATAAAGTTTCTTCTATTAATAATCATAACATCATTTTTTAGCAAAGTTGATATTCTGGTGTTGACATAATACTTATCATAAGATGTTTCCTACTTTTATCAGAATTAAATTGCAAAATTGTATTTTGTAATTTTTCATTGGATTTTGGCAATAAAATACTGAATAAGTCTTGATTAAGAATGTTATTGATGCTGTCCCAATGGATTGTAATTGTATTTTGATTTTGATTTACAATTACTTTGTTTTCTTCTTTTCCCATATTGACATCGTCATTTGGCTTTGGTTCAATATCCAGGGTTTTATAACCAGCCATTACAGAAGGTATTTTCATTCTTATAAGTAGAGTAGAGCTGTCAATCCATGCTAGTCCGGTAGGCCAGCCTGCAACATTCGGTGGTTGTAAAAGCTCTTGTCCAAGTATTTTTTCAAAGTTGTAAATGGTATCTTTATTTTGCAAATCCATCGGCATTATCCGGCGGATTCCAACAATTAATTCAACAGGTGACTTTATTTTTGAGCCAATGTTTTCATCAGAATAAAACCAATCTGAAAGAAAAATTTCATCCATTAGCGTAAGTATATCATAATTTGATTTGTAAAATTTCTGACTGAGAGATTTGACAATTTTTTCATCAGCTATGTCGTTCACAAAAAATTGATAAATCTTTTTGGTAATGAATTCTGCACATTCTGGTTGCTCAAGAATAATATTAATAATGTCTGTTCCATCAAAGTTTCCATTTCTTCCAAGAAATACTTTTTCTCCCGCATCATGCTGTTTTTTATTGTCTGTAAATTCACCTAATTCATTATAGCTCCAACCAGTAAAAGCTCTTGCAGATTCTTTGATATCCTTTTCTGTGTAGAGATTTCCTCTTCCTAGTGTGAATAATTCCATTAACTCTCTAGAAAAATTTTCGTTGGGTTTCGCTTTTTTGTTTTGTTGATTATTAAGAAAATTGAGCATTGCAGATGATTTTGATACATCGAAAACCAGGTCGCGAAAACTTCCCAAAGCATTTTTTCTAAAGATTTCTATAATCTCTTTATTAAAAAGCGCATGTTGAATTCTTGTTGCAAAATGCCCATGCCAGAAAAATGCCATTTTTTCCCGAAGCTGATACGGTGAATTTATCATTTGAGAATGCCATGATTTTCTGAAGTTCTTATTGTATAAATTATTAAACTGATTCAGGGGTTTTCTATCCTGCGCTTTTGACATTTCCAGGTATTGCTCAGGCGTGACAGTTGGAAAATCTGTCAGTAAAACTTTATACTCTGAGTTGTTTTTTAATTCCTGATAAAGCTTTTTCGGACTCAGATTTTTATACTTTTCGATATCGTTATGATGAATTCCAAAGCCTGCTCTGGAAATCAAATGCTTATTTTTCAGGAAATTATTCATAAGTGATAATTTATCAGTTGGAGTGAGTAATCACCCAATTGTTAAATCAAAATTGATGAAAATATCAGTTTGTGAATAAATTTTAATATTTAATTATTTTTAAATAATTGAAAATTAGTTTGTTGGTGGTTGTATTGTTAGAGTTGTCAAACAAAAAATCTATTTTGGCACGGAATTTACAAGTATGACCTTTGTAAAATTTAAAATTTAAAAATATGAAAACTTTAAAGCAGTTGGTATTAGGTCTGGGGATTTTGGCTGGAGGATTAGTTTCAGCTCAGAGTGCTGATATGACCAATATGTTCAAAGTAGGCCTTAACACTGGTATATCAACCGGAGGTAATACTGCCGCAAATCTTGGAGTGGATTTATCTTATCAGAATTTAATAACTCCGGGTTTTGGTCTCGGTATCGCTACAGGTTATAATCATTACTTCGGAAAAAACAGAACAATTAGCGGAGTAGATGTTGATAACAATGACTTCGGTGTAATTCCTGTTGCGGCACTTTTCAGATTCTATCCGCAGCAAACCGGATTTTATTTTGGAACAGATTTAGGTTATGGATTTATCGTTGGAGATGATAAAGTAGCGAGTAACGTCAATGTTGACAGACCAGACGGAGGTTTTTACATCAGACCGGAAATTGGATATCACAACCGTGATTGGAACTTTTTTGTACAGTATAACAAAACATTTACCGGAGATAAAGGGCAGATTGCTGATCAGAAATATAATGCCGGTGCAATTGGTGTAGGTTTTGCTTACAACATTCCTTTGGGTAAATAATCAGAATTTTTCGGTTTTCTAAGAAAATCTAAAAATATTAATCAAACTATGACACATAATTAACGTCTTCATTAATTTGGAGGCGTTAATTTTTTTTTAAAACTTATCATACATCAATTTCAATTTTGAATGATTCTAATTAGATTTGCATCATTAAATTATTAAAAAATGAAAAAAGTATTATTACTAGCAGTTTTAGCAAGTGGGTTAGCGTTTGGACAGACAAAGAAATTAACGAGTTCCGATGTACACTGGTGGGGTTATAAAATTGCAAAAACAGAAGCATCTTCTCATGATGGAACTGTAAATGTAAAATCGGGTAACCTTGTTCTTAAAAACGGAGCTGTTGTAGGCGGAGAATTTGTATTAGATATGACAA
Organism: Epilithonimonas pallida; assembly: GCF_900182975.1. NCBI lineage: Bacteria > Pseudomonadati > Bacteroidota > Flavobacteriia > Flavobacteriales > Weeksellaceae > Epilithonimonas > Epilithonimonas pallida. The sequence continues at coordinate 96,272 of NZ_FXUO01000004.1, forward strand.
CTATTAATTCTACAGATTTATCAGGAGAATATCAAGGAAAATTGAATGGTCACTTGAAAAATGGTGATTTCTTCGAGGTTGAAAAGTTCCCGACTGCAACGTATAAAATTACTTCTGTAAAGAAAAACTCAAACAAAGATTACAATTTTGTAGTTAACGGAAACCTGACTGTAAAAGGTAAAACAAACCCGGTGTCTTTTCCAGCAAAAATCACATCGAACAAAGGTGTTGTAACTTTGGAATCGGATAAATTTTCTTTTGACAGACAAAAATTTGATGTAGCTTACAAATCTACGATGCAGGACGTTCTAGTAAAGGATGATGTAGACTTGAAAGTAAAAGTGAGTGTGAAATAATTTCGGAAAAATATATGATTTTTCGGGAGCAGAATTTTTTCTGCTCTTTTTTTGTTGTTAAATTTGACCAAAACACAAAAGAATTTTACCAAATGAAATTATACATCATAAGTGGTCTTGGTGCAGATGAAAAAGTTCTGGAAAAACTGACTTTCAATCCGGAAGTTGAGGTAGTTCACATTCCTTGGCTAATCCCTGAAAAAAATGAGGATTTTTATCATTATGTTAATAGGATGTCTGCTGTAATAGATGATTCAGAAGATTTTTATTTAATGGGATATTCATTCGGAGGGATAATGGTACAGGAGATTCATAAGCTGAAACCTGCAAAAAAAATTGTCATCTTGGGAAGCATTCGTTCAGATCAGGAAAAGTCGATTTTCATCAAAGCAGGCGGTAAAATTAATGCTGTTAAATATATACCGTTAAAATTTTTTGGTAACAGTAGTTCGATTTTATATGCGTTTCTAAAAAGAATATTCGATTCCAAAAACAGCAATCTTAATCAATATCTGACAATTAAAGATCCACATTATCTGAAATGGTCTATGGATAAAGTTGCGAAGTGGAAATTCGAAAAACTGCCCGATGTGATTCAGATTTTGGCTGACAAAGACATCGTCTTCCCAATCAAAAATTCTCGACCGGATTTTATCGTCAAAAATGCAACACATCTTTTCCCATTAACCAAAGCAAAACAAGTTTCCGAGATTCTCAAAGCTATTTTTGTATAATTTTTTTGGCAGCTATTTCCGTCTTCCGCTCCCAAACCCAACGTAGTCGTTCAACTTAGTCAATCTTTTCACTTTCCTTCGCTGCGTAAAAGGATTTTCGCTCAAGCTGGGCTGCGTGTGACATTCACTGTTAAAATTAATAGTACAAATCAATAGCATTTTGTCATTCAGAGCGAAACGGAGTAAAGCATGGAATCTAAGCTATCAATTTGCGTAGAGATTCCTACAAAATGACAAAGTTGGATGGTTTTTCTTCGTTGAGCTTTACACTTTTGTGAACCTTAAAAATATTTTCAATAATTTCAAAAAACTTTGCGCTCTTTGCGTTCAGCAACAATAACAATATAAAGTTGTATCGGTTTCAAAAATCAATTACATTTACAAACGATAATTTTTTACAATTGAATGGAATCTATCAGTGTTTTTGATATCATAAAAATCGGGATTGGACCATCTTCTTCCCACACAATGGGACCTTGGAACGCAGCGAAAATGTTTCTGGATTTAGTCAGACGAAATCATTCTTTACAAGATGTGAAAGAAGTTTTTGTAGAATTTTTTGGCTCTCTGGCAAAAACCGGTGTTGGGCACGGAACTGACATTGCAGGAATGCTTGGTCTCAGTGGAGAAAATTTCCGAACAATCGATACAAATAAGATTGATGAGAAAATTGAAAAAATAAAATCGGAACAAAAAATCAATCTTGGAGGAGAAGCCTGGTTGCCGTTTATCTACGGATATCATTTGATCCTTAACAAAGAAAGATCCCTAGATTTTCATCCCAACGGAATGATTTTCAAAGTTATTTTCCAAAACGGTAAAGAATTTAGTCAGGATTATTATTCCGTTGGAGGTGGATTTGTCGCAACCAAAGAAGATAATTCTATGGAAGACAGATGCGTGAGGACATTGTATCCATGTCATCACGGTAGCGACATACTGAAGTACTGTGAAAAACTGAATCTCAATAAAATTTCTGATTTGGTTTTGTTAAATGAGGAATCTTGGAGAACTCAGGAAGAAACCCGTCAGAAAGCTCTAGAGATTTGGGATAACATCAAAGATTGTGTTTACAAGAGCATCAACAAGAAAGGAATTCTTCCCGGCGGCTTGAATGTCACAAGACGAGCTTCCGAAATGAATGAGAAATTGCTTGGAACTCAGATCTACAAAAATAAGAACGAGTGGTTCGAAATGGTAAAGAACGAGCAAAAAACTTTCAGCTCAGTTACCAAGTGGGTTTCCTGTTTTGCTCTTGCTGTGAATGAAGAGAACGCATCTTTCGGAAGGATCATTACAGCTCCAACTAATGGCGCAAGTGGTGTGATTCCTGCAGTTTTGATGTATGCCCAGACTTTTACAGAATTCAATTCTGAAGAAGACATTATCAGATTTCTTTTGGTTGCGGGAGAAATCGGAACTTTATTTAAAAAGAACGCGACTATCTCCGCAGCAATGGGTGGTTGTCAGGCAGAAGTTGGCGTTTCTTCAGCAATGGCAGCCGCTGGACTAACTGAGATTTCTGGAGGAACACCGGGACAAGTTCTGATGGCGGCAGAAATCGCAATGGAACATCATCTTGGATTAACCTGTGATCCGATTGGCGGATTGGTTCAAATCCCTTGCATCGAACGAAATTCTATGGGCGCAATGAAAGCGATTACCGCAGCATCATTAGCCTTGGATGGCGACCCAACCAAAGCGAAAGTGTCTTTGGATAGTGTTATCAAATCGATGTGGGAAACAGCATTGGATATGAATTCTAAATACAAAGAAACTTCCGAAGGTGGCTTAGCTGTTGCTGTGAATGTTGCAGAATGTTAAATGGATTAATACTTTTTATATTCAGTAATTATTTAACTTTCCAATATTAATTTTCTGTAATAAAGAATCGTTAAAAAAGAAGTCGTTTTGTTAGCAAAAATAAAAATCGTACCTTTGCACCAAATTAGACGATCTTTAAATGAATTTATTTACGGAATCCAATCTTAGCGCTGAAGTTCTTCAGGCGATTGGCGACCTCGGCTTCGTAGAGCCGACAGAAATCCAAAAACAGACTATTCCTTTTATCTCTACAGATACTCGCGATCTCATCGCACTTGCGGCAACAGGAACAGGCAAAACAGCAGCATTTTCGCTTCCGATTTTGGATATGATAGACGACAACAGTCGTAAAATCCAATTATTGGTGCTTTGCCCTACTCGTGAACTTTGCCTTCAGATTACCAAAGACATCAAAAATTATACAAAATACCTGAAAAACATCAAAACTACAGCAGTTTATGGTGGTAGCAGTATTATGGATCAGATCCGATCTTTGAGAGACAAACCGCAGATTATTGTGGGAACTCCGGGTCGTGTGATCGACATGATCGGCAGAAAAGCTTTAGATTTTTCTGAAGTACAATGGGTAGTTTTGGATGAAGCTGACGAAATGTTATCAATGGGGTTCAAAGATGATTTGGAAACAATTCTTAGCGAAACTCCGGATACAAAACAGACTTTTTTATTCTCTGCAACGATGAACAAAGAAGTAGAACGTATCTCTAAAAATTATTTGACGAATCCTCACAGAATTTCTGTTGGGTCTATCAATGCGGTTAAGAAAAATATCAAGCACGAATATTATGTGGTTGGTTACAGGCAGAAAAAAGAGGCTTTGAAGCGATTGATTGATGCTAATCCGAACCAATACTCAATTATCTTTTGCAGAACCAGGATGGAAACTCAGGAAGTTGCAGACTTCCTGATGCAAAACGGTTATGCTGCAGATGCTCTTCACGGTGATCTTTCGCAAGCACAGAGAGATACGGTGATGAAGAAATTCAGATTGAAAAACATTGATATCCTGGTTGCGACAGACGTTGCGGCTAGAGGTTTGGATGTGGATTCTTTGACGCACGTTGTCCATTTTTCTTTACCGGATGATCCAGAGGTTTTCGTTCACAGAAGTGGTAGAACAGGACGTGCAGGAAAAGACGGGATTTCTATGGCATTAATCAAGCCGGAAGAAAGCAGAAAATTGAAGCAAATCAAATCTGAAACTAAAATCGAAATCGAGGAGAAGAAAATCCCTACAGGAAAAGATATTATCAAAGCTCAGGTTGGCGGTGTTTTCGAAAAATTATTGACAGAACACGAAGACATATTCGAGTTTGATGATTCTTTGATTCCTGATCTTTCCAGCTTTACTAAAGAAGAATTGGTTCATCAGTTACTACAATTCCAACTGAAAGATCTTGCGACTTATTATAAAGACAGAAACGATATCCAACAGCAAGAATTCAATACTAGAGGAGACGATAGAGGTAGCAGAAGAGAAAGAGGAAGAGAGCGTGAAAGAAATGGTGAAAAAAGAGAAAGAAGAGACCGAAATGATAGAAATGACAGAGGTGGAAAACCGAGAAGAAAGAATGAGGATATGGTAAGATTCTTCTTCAATCTTGGAAAAAGAGACCAACTGAAAAAAATGGATATGTTGGAGATCATCAACAAGGCAACTTCCAAATCCAAAAAGAGAGCTGACATTGGTGATATCGAAATCTTGGACAAGTTCAGTTTCTTTGAAATCGAAAAGTCATTCAAGAATGAAGTTTTGGATGGATTAACTAGTATGAAATTTCGGGGAAAAGAAATGCGTGCAGAAGTTGCAAATTAATGAACAATATTTGTTTATAATTAGAAAATTATTATGTAAAAACCTGTTAATCAACAGGTTTTTCTTGTTTTTAATCTTAATAATTATTTAACATAAAAATTTTCATCGCCTTTTGTTTTTTATCATATTTGCAGAAATTAACATTAAAAAATGGGAATAGGTAATATTTTCAGAGCATTCCAGCCAAAAGATAAAATCTTTTTTGATTTGTTTCTTCGCGTAGCGGATAACCTGGTAGAGATGTCAAAAACTTTTCATGAAGGTTTATTAGAGTTTGATATCAATGACGAAACGCTGTTGAATCAGATGAGTGATTACGAACACAAATTGGATGATCTTACGCATGAGATTTTTGTACAATTGGGAGAAAATTTCATCACACCGTTTGACAGAGAAGATATCAATTATCTAGCTTCTGGTTTAGATGATATCGCAGATTATATCTATGCTTCTGCAAAATATATTTATTTATATAAAAGTCCGGACAATAAGGTTTACTCGGAGTTTTCATTACTGATCCACAAATCTTGCCTCGAAATTAAGAAAGCTTTGGAAAATCTAAAAGATTTCAAAAATCCTGATGAGGTGAGAGAATCTTGTATCAAGATCAATTCATACGAGAATATCGCAGATGACGTTTTGAGCCAGGCTATTGTAAAACTGTTTGAGACTAATGATGCTATCTTGATCATTAAGCAAAAATCTATTCTGGATTATCTGGAGATCGTTACTGATAAAGCAGAAGATGTTGCCAACACAATGGAAAGCATAGTTATCAAATACGCATAAGAGCGAGATCAAAAAATAAAACGGATGGAGTTTCCAATTCTACTAATTATTATTATCGCATTAGCGTTAATATTTGACTTTATCAATGGTTTCCACGATGCGGCTAACTCTATCGCAACCATTGTTTCTACAAAAGTTTTGACGCCTTTTCAGGCAGTTCTTTGGGCAGCACTCTGGAACTTTGCTGCTTTTTTTATCGCCGCTTATGTCGTTGGCGAGTTCAAAATTGGTAATACGATTGCCAAAACCGTGGATGAAAACTTCATCACATTGGAAGTAATATTCGCTGGATTAGTAGCAGCCATTGCCTGGAATCTGTTTACCTGGTGGTTCGGGATTCCGTCATCATCATCACATACATTAATTGGTGGCTTTATCGGAGCTGCTTTGATGCATGCTTTGATTACAGATTACCATGTGATCACACAGACGCACCCGGAATATTCATTTTTTGAAACTGTGACACAGTCTTTCAAACAGCTGTTCTCACAAAATATCGTTAAGTATAAAGTTGTAATTCCGATTTTCCTTTTCATATTCCTGGCGCCTTTTATCGGAATGTTTGTTTCCATTATCATCACATTGATTATTGTAAACATCTGCAAGAGATCAAATCCTCACAAGGCAGAACGTGCATTTAAAAAGCTGCAGTTGGTTTCATCAGCATTATTCAGTCTTGGTCACGGAACCAATGATGCACAGAAGGTAATGGGAATTATTGGCGCAGCAATGATCTATTTTCATGTTAATATGATACACGACCCACAATATCTTAGCATTCCTGAAGCCGAGAGATTTGCCTATTTTGCACAGCATTACCTTTGGGTACCGTTTGTGTCATTCTTAGCAATAGGTCTTGGAACAATGAGTGGTGGTTGGAAAATCATTAAAACAATGGGGACAAGAATTACAAAAGTAACACCTTTGGAAGGCGTAAGCGCTGAAACGGCAGGTGCTGTGACATTATTTATTACAGATCATTTGGGAATCCCGGTTTCTACAACTCATACCATTACAGGATCAATCATTGGTGTTGGATTAACAAAAAGAGTATCAGCTGTAAGATGGGGTGTTACCGTTAGTTTACTTTGGGCTTGGGTACTTACAATTCCAATTAGTGCAATTATCGCAGGGATTACTTATCTGATTGTAGTGTTGTTTTTTTAATATTCTAATAAATCTTTAATATAGTTTTTATAGTTTCTTCCTATAGGAATTGATTTGTTTTGAATTTCTACAGATTGGGAATCAAAGGTATCTATTTTATTTTTTGAAATAATAAAAGACCTATGGATACGAATAAAATCCGAAGGCAGAGTTTTTTCAAGTTCGCTAATAGAGTGCCGGGTAATGATTGTCTTTTCTCTTAGAACAATCTTGATGTTCTCTTTTTGACTTTCTATATAAAGAATCTCACTAACCTGAATTTTTGTTCTTTTCTTATTAACCGTAAAGAAAAGAAATTCAGGTTCATTTGTTTTTTGATTATCTGATTTTGAGTCCACGGGTAAAGCTTTCAGAACAGAAGTCACAAATCTTTCAAATTCAATGGGTTTCAAAAGATAATCCAAAACCTGATATTTATAACTCTCTACGGCAAATTCGTGATAGGCTGTCGTAATAATCACTTTTGGCGGATTTTTGATGGCAGCTAAGAAATCAAGGCCTTTGACTTTCGGCAGATGCAAATCAAGAAACATCAGATCGATTTGATGCTCACTCAGCTTCTGCATTGCACTTATTGCATCATTGCAGACGGCTATGAGTTCCAGAAAAGGAATCTGCTGGATGTAATCTTTCATTACATTCACAGCTAGTGGTTCATCTTCAATTATTATACATTTAAGGTTCATAAGAATTCAGGTTAATATAGAGTGATGCTGTGAATATATTATTTTCTGCTCCGGTTTGCAAACGAAAATCATTGTAAACCAGTTTCAGCTGTCTTTCAAAATTAATCAGACCAATACCTGTATTTTTTTCAATCTCATTATTTTCAAAAGAATTAATGATGCTGTAGTTCAGTATATTACCTTTGAGTTCGAGATTGATGTTTATAAACTTTTTATCTGTACTTTCGCTTGCACCGTGTTTGAAAGCATTCTCCAAAAACGGAATTAGTATCAAAGGTAAAACCAATTTTTCTTTATTGTCTATAAGATTTTCAAATTCGATTTTCAATCGGTCATCAAAACGGATTTTCTGTATTTGCAGATAAGTATTGATGAACTGAATCTCTTTGGAAATAGGAACAAATTTTTCCTTGGTTTCATATAGCATAAACCGCAGAAGACCGGATAATTTTAAAATAATATCAGCCGTTTTATCTGATTTTTCTCTTGCTAGAGCATAAATATTATTCAAAGTATTAAACAAAAAGTGCGGATTGATTTGAGATTTTAGAAAGCTCAGTTCTGCTTCGGTTTTTTCTTTTATTAATATTAACTCGCGCTGTTTCATTTTTTGACCGGCTGAATATTCATAAAGAGCAATCATCACACACGCCAGGAAAATCTTATCCATAAAAGAATTCAGCATTCCACCGTAACCGTATATTCCTACAATCTTGAGATGCGGATAAATGTAAGGCACAATAAAGTAAACTAAAAACAGATAACCCAAAACCGAAAAAGCAATTAATATCAATGATAATAAAATAATCAATCTGAGGTTATTTTTCTTATTCCTGAATCTTGAAATTAAATTCAGCATTAGATATCCCATCGGCATTTTGATGATTAATATTGTCAAAAATTCCTCTAATAATGCGTGAACAAATGTTGAATATACAGATTGCTTGTACTGGATTTCCATCCAGTAATATTCTGTGTAAACTTCTAATACCAAATAGAATAACCAAAATATGAAATGTCTGACAAACCGTTTTTTCATAAGGTAAAACTACGTCTTTTAACTTTCAGATGTTAATAATTCTAACCAATTACACTTTTGAATATACCAACGGCTGCATTTTTCAAATCAACAGCCTGGATGTTATAAAAAGATTAAAAAATGGTGTATATGAATCTCTTTAGGTTTTGTACTGCAACTCGGTTTTTTCAATCTTTTTACTAATTAATTTTAATAAAAAAATGAAAAAATTATTACCATTTATTTTATTGTTTGTCTTTTGCGGGGTTTTCTTTGGACAATGGACAATAGGAGCAGATATGCCGGAAGGAATCAGAGCAGGAAATACAATTTCTTACACTGATCCGAATGATAATGCCTATATGTATATTATTGGTGGCAGGAATGATCAGGGAATTATTTCCAACAAAACCTACCGTTACAATATCAAAACCAATGTTTGGGATGCAAAACAAAATGTTCCAACACCGATTTTAGGCGCAGCAAGCGCAAGAATAGGAGACAATATTTTCATCATCGGAGGAATGGTCACAACACCGGGAACTGTTACTAGAAAAGTTTATAAGTATAATATAGAAAATGATTTGTGGAATAATGCGGCAGATTTTCCAAGGTCCTTTACAGATGGTGATGCGGTCCCTTACCAGGACAGTTTAATCTATGTGGTGGGAAGTTATAACTCGGAAAAAACCTTTGTCTATAATATCAACAAAAACAAATGGCGGGAATGTAACGCAGTTCCCTCTCCGGGAGCTTCACTTTCTTATGGTGCAGTTTCTATTTCGGGTAACAAATTGGTTTATGTTGGCGGTTCTAATGGTACTTTCTCTACAACTTATTGGAACAACGTTTGGATTGGAGAGATAGATCAGAATAATCGTTCGGTTATCAATTGGACACAAGGAACTTCTTTTCCCGGCCAGACAAGAACCTTTTTTGAACTTCAGCCTTGGAACAATGGACTGATTCTCATAGGAGGAACAACCGATAATACATTTGATACTTATACCAATGAAAATTATTTTTTTGATGTTGAAAATAATACATGGTCGCAATTAACGAATAAACCCACAGCTTGGAATACGGGAAATGCAGCTTCAGTTTTTCTGGATGGCAATTGGAAATTGATTTGTTCCGGAGGATTTGAGCAGCAATATTTGAAAAAAACGGAGATCTATAATCAGGAAAATTTATCTGTTTCTGATAATTCTGAAACCTGCCAACTGAAAAATATGAAAACGATAAGCGGAAATCGTCCGGGGATTAATTTTTGTCTCTCAGAAAATGGAGAAACATATCTTACAATATGGGATATGCAAGGCAGAAAAATCAAAAAAGAAAAAAAAATCGCGGATAAAAAAGGAATGCATTTCGTTTCATTAGAGAATGAAGGTTTTAAATCCGGGTTATATATTATTAATTTGAAACAAAATCAAAACTCGGTTTCAAGAAAAATTCAGATAAGGAATTGATAATTATTAGTTAAAATATCGAAGTCATCTCTAAACAAAATACTCTGGCAGTTTGTCGGAGTATTTTATTTGAAAAGTATTTAAAAATCGTATTTTTGCCGTAAACAAGTTTTTTTAAATGGAATTTCTAGATCAGTATCAGAAAATTGTAGCGGACGCTATAGAGAAACATACTTTCACCAACAAGCCGGACGAGTTGTATAGTCCAATGAACTACATCATCTCACATGGTGGAAAAAGACTTCGTCCGATTATGGTTCTGATGGCTTGCGATCTGTTTAAGGGTGATCTGGAAAAAGCTTTGAAGCCTTCTTTGGCAATAGAATTCTTCCACAATTTCACATTGATCCATGATGATATTATGGATGAAGCACCATTGAGAAGAAACAAACCAACAATCCACACGCTTCACGGGATCAATGTTGGTATTCTTTCCGGAGACGCCTTGCTAATTAAAGCTTATCAGTTTTTTGAGGATCTGGAACCGGAATTATTCAAAAAATGCATCAAAATATTTTCTGAGACCGGAGCTGTGCTTTGTGAAGGTCAACAATTCGATATCAATTTTGAAAATATGTCGAATGTGACTTACGATGATTATATCCAGATGATTACCTTCAAAACAGGTGTTTTAAGTGCTTCATCATTCCAGATCGGTGCATTGATTGCAGGAGCTTCGGAAGAAGATGCAGAAGCGATGTATAACTTCGGGAAACATATCGGGATTGCGTTCCAGATTATGGATGATTATCTGGATGTATTCGGAAATCAGGAACAATTTGGAAAAAAACATGCAGGTGATATCTACGAAAATAAAAAAACAATTCTTTATCTCTTAGCGCTTGAACACGCCAACGAAGAAGAATTATCTGAACTGAATTACTGGTATTCTAAAAAAACAGATAATGTTGACAAAGTTTACAGTGTAGAGAAAATCTTTCGTAGAACCAAAGTAGATGATAAAGTTCTGAGATTAATTCAGAAACATAACGAGATAGGACAAAGTTACCTTGATAAAATTAATCTTTCTGACGAAAAGAAATTACCATTCCGGGAATTGGCTAATTATCTTTTGAGAAGAGAGAGTTAATATCATAATTTGATAATGCGATGATTTGAAAATTAATCCATCACATTGCCAAATCAACAAATCAATGAATTAGCAAAATGAAATTCAGGACAGAAGTAGAGATTAATGAAAGTGGGAAAAAAATAGGAATCGAGGACTGTATCTTTTCGATTGGTTCTTGCTTTGCAACGGAGATGCAAGAGAAATTTTCTGAAGGTCAGATTCAGACTCTGAATAATCCTTTCGGAACTATTTTCAATCCATATTCGGTTTTTCAGGCGATTCAGCAAGTTTACGATGCCAAAGAATATCAGGAAAATGATTTGATCTTGGCCAATGATAATTACATCAGTCTGGATCATCATTCGTCTTTTGATTCCAGATATGCACATAAATCTCTTGAGAAAATCAATCAGAATATAGAAGAAGCCAATCAGTTTTTACAAAATACGAGTTTTGTAATCATCACTTTTGGAACATCCTACATCTATGAATTTCTTCCAAAAAAGAAATTAGCAGCCAATTGTCACAAGATTCCACAAAAGTTTTTTGAGAAACGATTTTTGACACATCAGGAACTAACTGAATCAATCACTCAAACGATTGACATTCTGAAAGATATCTGCAAGGATGATGTCCAGATTTTATTTACAGTTTCGCCGGTTCGTCATACAAAGGATGGAATTGTTGAAAATCAACTAAGTAAATCAAAATTAATAACAGCTATTCACGAGACGATTCCTGGAAAAGAAAACTGCCATTATCTTCCTGTTTATGAGATATTGATGGATGATCTGCGGGATTACCGTTTTTACAAAGGCGATTTGATTCACCCTAATTCACAGGCAGTGCAATACATTTGGGAAAAATTCGGGAATGCTTATTTTTCAGATGAGACCAAAGTTTTTATTAACGAAAATAATAAGATCATCACAGCCCTGAACCATAAAACTGCGGATGATAAAAATCCAAAATATCTGGAGTTCCTGGATAAAATCAACCTTAAAATCAAGGAACAACAAAATAAAGTAAAACATAAAATATTTTAGTAATTATAAATGATGAATTATAAATTTTTACATTTTGAATCATCATTTATCACTCATCATTAATATGATTGACACTCACACCCATTTATATTCTGATCAATTTGACGAAGACCGTGCAGAAATGATTCAAAGGGCTTTGGATAAAGGTGTTGGAAAATTTTTCCTGCCGGCAATAGATTCGGAAACACATCAGAAAATGTTGCTTCTGGAAACCGAATATCCAGGAACAATTTTTTCAATGATGGGATTGCATCCTTGTTCTGTCCAACCGGAATCATGGGAAAAAGAATTACAACTGGTTCGTAATTACCTGGATCAAAGAGATTTTGTAGCTATTGGAGAAATCGGTATTGATTTATATTGGGACAAGTCGACTCTGGATATTCAGGTCAAGGCTTTTGAACAACAGATCGATTGGGCGATAGAAAAAGATCTTCCAATAGTCATCCACACCAGAGAAAGTTTTGATGAGACTTTTGAAGTATTGGAAAGAAAAAAACATCCGAAACTACGCGGGATTTTCCATTGCTTCTCGGGAAATCTGGAACAAGCGAATCATGCAATTGATCTTAATTTTATACTGGGAATCGGTGGAGTAGTGACCTTCAAGAATGGTAAGATAGATCAATTCCTGAACGAAATTCCGTTAGATAAAATTGTTCTGGAAACCGATTCGCCTTATCTTGCACCAGTGCCTTATCGTGGAAAAAGAAATGAAAGCGCTTACTTAGAATTAGTTGCCGGAAAACTGGTAGATATTTATAAAACTAATTTTACGGAGATTGACAGAGTCACGACAGATAATGCTTTAAAACTATTTAAAATATAAAAAACCGGAAGTTGTTTCCGGTTTTCTTTTTTATTTCTTTCTAAAAAATCCTTTATTTTTAGGCTTTTTAAATCCAATTTCACTTTTCTGCTGTGGTTTGGGCTTTGGTGTAAAAGGTTTGTTATTGCTATCTCTTTTCTGTTCAACCAAATCATCAGTATGAAAAGGGTGATCTTTAACCACCGGGATTTTCTTCCCGATCAGTTTTTCCGTGTTTCTGAGATTAGCTAAATCCAAACCGTCAACAAACGAAAAAGAAGTGCCTTCTGAACCTGCTCTTCCGGTTCTTCCAATCCTGTGAACATAAGTTTCGGAAACGTCAGATAATTCATAATTGACAACATATTTTAGTTCATCGATATCAATTCCTCTTGCAGCAATATCAGTTGCGACTAAAACTCTGGTTTTTTTCTCCTTGAAATTGTTCAGTGCATTTTGTCTTGCATTCTGGGATTTATCTCCATGGATTGCCTGAGCCGAAATTCCTGATTTAACCAACTTTTTTACGATCTTGTCAGCACCATATTTGGTTCTGGAAAAGACTAAAACCTGATCCAGTTTTTCATCTTGTAATAGATGAATCAGCAAGTCATTTTTATTATCTTTTTCTACGAAATAAATACTTTGTTGAATGGTGTCTGCTGTAGAAGAAACCGGTGCAACTTCTGCTTTTACCGGATTTATTAAGATTTCAGAAGCCAATTTTGCGATTTCTTTCGGCATGGTTGCGGAGAAGAAAAGGTTCTGTCTTTTGGCAGGAAGCAGTTTCAGGATTCTTTTTACATCGTGAACAAATCCCATATCCAGCATTCTATCAGCTTCGTCCAAAACAAATATTTCCAGGTGATGAAGCTTGATAATGCCCTGAGAAATAAAATCCAATAATCTTCCTGGCGTAGCGATCAGAATGTCAACACCTTTTTTAAGATCCTGTTCCTGCTGATGCTGCTTTACGCCACCAAAAATCACCAGAGATTTTAGTTTTAGGTTTTTGCTGTATGCTTTGAAGTTTTCATCGATTTGTATGGCTAATTCTCTTGTAGGAGTCAGAATCAGAACTTTGATTTGATTTCTAAATTGTTGCTTGTCGGAAAGATTTTGCAAAATAGGAATCGCAAATGCAGCGGTTTTTCCTGTTCCTGTTTGTGCGCTTCCTAAAAGATCTTTGCCTTGTAAAATAGGTGGAATTGCTTTTTCCTGGATGGGTGTCGGCTGTTCGTAACCTTGGGTTTTAAGTGCGTCTAATATTGGTTTGATTAAACCTAATTGTTCAAAATTCAATTGAAATGTTTTTAATTAAAAGAAAATTCCTTCCATAATCAGAAGGAATTGTATTTTGCAAAGGTAGTTGAAAAATAATTAATATTATTTTATCTTTTCCCATTTCTGTTTTTGTTTTAATTCAGAAATGTAGGTGTAAAGTTTTGTAAGTTTTTCCGGTTTTTCGCCTGCAGATATTGCGATGTCCTTTTTGCCTCCGTCAGAGAAATAAACTCTCAAATGAGTTCTGGAAGCATCCATAATTTGTTTGTCCTCGTATTTGTCTTTTAAAGATTTGATGTTGGCTTCGTCAGTCAAAGCAATCAATTTATCATAATCATCTTTGCTGACAGTTGATTTAAAAGTTCCCTCCCTTGGTTTATCAAGATCTCCACGACCTTCGCCTTGAGAGAAGTTAAAATGTTCTGCTTCCAGAATTGCCGTTCTGTCAGAATCAATTGTGATTTTATAAATCGGACAAAATCCAAAACAAGGACCGACTTCGTATTCTATTTTAGAGTATTTTGTAGTCTGAGAAGTTGTGCAAGACATTAATCCCAAAAAAACTACAAGGCTTAAGATGTATTTCATAATAAAATTATTAGATCGATTGTTAACAAAAAGTATTCCTATTATTAAGGTCAGCGATTTTTTACAACAATCCAACCCGATTTTTTTGCACCGATTTCATTTGTAAATATGTACCAATATGTACCTGTAAAGAAATTTTTATAATCCTGATGGGAAGAATTATTATTGAGGCTTAGTACTTTTCTTCCATATCTGTCAAAAATTTCTAATGTAGAGTTGGCTGCCTTTTTTAAGAATGATAAATCCAGAACATCATTTTTCCCATCACCATTTGGAGTGATAACGTTAGGTAAATCAAGAAATATAAAATCATAGTTAGAAATACAATCTGTATTTTCTGTTCTGACTTGGATTTGATAAAAATGAGTAGATAAGTTATAAAAACTACTACTTGTTTGCCAAGGAAAAGTAATGTTTCCGTCCTCATCTAAAAGCTGATATTCGTATTTTGGGGTACCTCCAACTACAATGATATTGATCGAGTTTTTTCCAGTTTCTTCAATCCGGATATTAGAATTGTTTATAATTTGGTCTTCAGATATGATACTAACATTCTGGTCACAGACAGCATTCGAAAACTTTATAATTTTTAACGTTTGTTTTTTATCTGCTTTAGGAATATTTATTGTATAAATACCTGTATTATCAATTGTTACTGTTTGTTCAGCATCGTTATTAAGAGAATATGTTATCTTGTCATTTGGAGTGCTTCTTATTGTGAAATTGGCATTGTCATTAAAGCAAAGTGGTGAGTTGTTTTCTATAATTGGTTCTGTACAGCTAACACCACATACATTAATGATTGGTGTTGTAACAAAATCAAATGTGTCTTCATAAATACCAATAGAATCAATATCAGGAACACCGTCTCCCATAGATCCCTGAATACGATGCCCAACATATCCATAGCGCGATGTACCTTTTTTTATAGCAGCTGTGCAATGTCCTCCAACCTCAAGTGATGTAATAACATCGTTAGAAGATATGCCGTTAGGTATTTTAAAATAATTTATACCGGAATTGTCATGGCCTATCATACCACCAGAATTGTCTCCTGCAGTATAAACTGTTCCATTTTTATTAATAATTCCCAGGTTTGTAAAAAAATTATCATGTTCATTAGAGGTAATCCATTTGATATCATCTGTTATTTTCCCGTCTGGATATTGCGAAGGTGTCCACGTTTTTACAATTGGGTATGTTCTAAACCCAAATGCACCATTTGTATTATAACCTAAGCAGTATAAAGTATTATTTGTATCGAGCAAATAGTATGTATGATAATTACTATTGCCTTGCGCTGCAACTTGTATCATTTTAATCCCATGAATAGTTGAAGGTAAAATCATTTTTGTTGCAAAATCGTAAATTTCATTACGTCCGTCGGTACTTTTACCAGAAAAGACATTTTCTCCCCACGTCCATAATGTTCCGTCTTTTTTTAGCGCAAAACCCATGTTTTTTTGCCCTCTAGCAACTATTATACCTGATAATGGAGTGGTAGGATTTTCCATGACTGTAGCCCACTCGCGATCATTTCCTGTTTGTCCATTGCCACGCGCAAGCGGCAATTCACTTAGAACATAAACTATACCCGAACAAGTAGTTATTGTAAGAGAGCTGGCAGTGGCGAACATCATTTTAACATCAGCAGGCATTACACCGGTTGGAAGACCATTAGATTTTCCATTAACACTAATTTTTTCAAAGTTATTAGTAGACTTGATACTTATAGGAATAACCATTCCAGGATATCCGGAGACAAATAATCCATCACTAGTGAGTACAATTAATTGTGGAGCGCCACTTGAACCTAGTGCTACTTTCATTACATCTCCTGTTAATCCAGGATAATTAGTTGCATTAATGTATTGTGGAAATAATACTGGATCTACTCCATTCGCATTTGCATATGCTCCCCATATCTTGTAATTATTAAATGCATCTTTAATAACACTTGTATGAAAAGCAGTAATGATATTATCATAGTCTATATTCTCTGGATCATTATTAGAATAAAGACCAGTATTGGGATTACAACCGGAATAACTATTGCATTGTGAATAACAGTAATTAAGAAATAAAGATAAACAATAAAATAAAACTCTCTTCATTTTATATAAATAATTTGGAAATGGTTATTACTAAGTAAAAATGATATTTTTTTTACCTAAAAACAAGACATTTGTTAATTATTTAATAAACTGAATTTTATTTAAAACGGTATCCCAGCCCAATTTGGAAGAAACTTACTCTTGTATCAATTCCTTCTTTGTTGATATTGGAGACTCCAAAATTATATCTGGCGTCAGCAAAAATATTTTTATTAAAATGAAATTCGGTTCCTATAAAAGGAAATACATTAATAGATTTTACATTTTCCAGTTTGTTAGAAGAATTTCCATTGATCATAAAATCGCTTTTAATTTTAGAATCCACATTGAATCCCAAATTAAATCCTCCTAAAAACAGAAAATTGGTCGATTATATAATACTTAGCCGAAATCGGAACTTGAATCTGTGAATATTTATATTTCAATTCCATTGTTCCGCCTTGTATGATTTCATTTCCTATAAAGTCATACAAATCAACAGCCGTTTTACCACCCAGTTCTGTGTAAATAAGTTCTCCCTGCAATGCAAACTTATGAGTTAGAAAATATTCTGCAAAACCTCCAACATAAAAATATGATTTAGAATCGAAGTCAGAAAAGTCTTCCCAGAACGTGTCAGGAGAGGATTTCCATTTTAAAGATGAATTAATATATCCGGCTTTTACACCAAAATGAGTTTGTGCAAATGATAAAGAGGATACTGCCATTAATAATAGCAAGGAGATTTTTTTCATGAGTTATAAGTTTTATTTTTATCCGTGTAATTTTTTCCAGATAGCGTCCTTCAGTTCCTGAAGACCTTCACCTGTAACACCTGAGAAAAATAAGGGTTGTCTGTTTTCCGGAAATTCTGCTGCGATTTCTTTTTTCAGTTCATCATCAAGCAAGTCAGCTTTGGACACAGATAAAATAAAATCCTTATCTACCAATTCAGGATTATATTCTTTCAACTCATTTTCCAAAATCTTGAACTCCTGAAAATGATCCTCGGAATCTGCAGGAATGAGAAATAATAAAATCGAATTTCTCTCTATATGCCTAAGAAACCGGTGGCCAAGACCTTTTCCTTCAGCCGCACCTTCTATAATCCCGGGAATATCAGCCATTACAAAAGATTTGTAATTCCTCCATTCCACGATCCCAAGGTTAGGCGTTAAAGTGGTGAAAGCGTAATCTGCAATTTTTGGTTTTGCAGCAGAAACTGCAGATAACAAAGTCGATTTACCGGCATTCGGAAATCCGACCAGACCAACGTCTGCTAAGATTTTTAATTCAAAAATAACATAACCTTCCTGTCCTTCCATTCCTGGCTGCGCATATCTTGGCGTTTGATTGGTAGACGATTTGAAGTGCTCATTTCCAAGTCCTCCTTTTCCGCCTTCCATCAAAATGATTTCCTGGCCATCTTCTAAGATTTCGCCGATGATTTCACCGTCTTCATTCTTAGCAATGGTTCCTAATGGTACATTGATATAAACATCTGCTCCATAAGCGCCGGTTAATTGATTTTTTCCACCGTTTTCTCCACGCTCTGCTTTTACGTGACGTGTGTAGCGAAGGGATAGAAGTGTCCATTCGTTGGCATTACCTCTCATAATAACATGGCCGCCACGTCCGCCATCACCACCATCGGGACCGCCTTTTGGGATGTATTTTTCTCTGCGGAGATGGGCTGATCCAGCACCACCGTGACCACTTTTACAATGAATTTTTACGTAATCTACGAAATTGGACATAATCTATTAGTTGTCAGTTGCCAGTTGCCAGTTGATAGTGATTGTTTCGAGACCATCAAATGAGAACCATCAACAAGTTCTATTTAATCTTTTCTACTTCAGCAAATAATTTTTCAGAGATCTCGGAGATTTCACCAATCCCGTTAACTTCTACATATTTACCTTGTTTTTTGTATAATTCTGCAACTTCTGCAGTTTTGGTGTAATATTCTTTGATTCTGTTTCGGATAATATCTTCGTTAGAATCATCTGTTCTTCCGCTGGTTTCTCCTCTTTTAAGAAGTCTTTGTACCAGAACTTCATCTTCAACAACCAAAGAAAGACAAATGCTGATCTCAGCTCCCAGCTCGTCCTTCACGATGGTTTCCAAAGCTTCTGTCTGATTTGCCGTTCTGGGAAAACCATCAAAAATAAACCCGTTGGTTTCTGTTGGTTTTCTCAACTCATCAATTAACATATCTATTGTTACCTTGTCTGGAACAAGTTCTCCTTTATCGATATATGATTTTGCTAATTTGCCCAGTTCTGTATTGTTTTTCATATTGTAACGGAAAAGATCTCCTGTAGAAATCTGTTTCAGATTGAATTTTTCAATAAGATGTTGGGCTTGGGTTCCTTTTCCGCTTCCTGGAGGGCCAAAGAGAACAATGTTGATCATAATTTCTTTAATTTATTGATGATTTATTTCTTTTTCTTGAGTGATTAATGATTGATTCTGCCTTCCTCTAACTGATAAAGATCCGGTAGGTTTCTGCCTAGCTCATCATAATCCAATCCGTAACCTAAGACAAATTTGTTGGGGATTTCTTTCGCAACATAATCAATAGTAAAATCTTTCTGGAAAACATCGGGTTTCAGCAGAAGAGATGCCACTTTTAATGATTTTGGACGTTGCGTGCTTTTGAAATATTCAAAAAGGTTTTCTAAAGTATTCCCAGTATCTACAATGTCTTCCATCAAAATGATATGGCGATCCACAACATCTTTCGTAAGATCCATTTTTTTATAAACAATACCGGTGGATTGTGTTCCGGAATAAGAACTTACCTGCAAAAAAGCAATTTCACATTTTCCTGGATAATATTTTAAAAAATCTGAGAAGAACATAATTACACCATTCAAAACGCCTACAAAAATAGGAGTTTCATCTTTGTAATCTTCGTAAACTCTAAGGGCTAATTGTTTTATAATTTCCTGAATCTCATCATGTTTCAGGTAAGGTACGAAACTTTTATCGTGAATTTGTATAGACTCCATATATATTTCAAAGCACAAAAATAAGGTTTTTATAACAATTGATCGATTTTCTTTTTTGCCATGTTCACAAATCAGTAATACAATTTAATTATCTATATTTGCGTTACTATTTCTGAAAAAGAATCATTATGTTCAAATCACTTTTCCATTGGAAAGTATTACTTAATATAGTTTTGGCAATGGCACTTTTTGCCGGTTTGGTCTGGTTAACATTCCGTTGGCTGGAGTATCATACCAGTCATGGTGAAGAAGTTCCCGTACCTAATGTTATGAATATGACCGTCCACGAAGCCATTAAGATTCTTGATGATTCTGGGCTGGAATATGAAGTGGACAGTTTTAAATATGATCCTAAGTTTCGCCCGTTTCAGGTTTTAGCTGTTAATCCGAATCCCGGAGCTAATGTGAAAAACGGAAGAATCATTACACTTAAAGTTAATCCGAGAACCTGGGCAAAAGTGGCAATCCCTGATATTATTGACAGATATAAAGGATTGGCTTTTAATCAGCTGAATCTTGTTGGGTTGAAAGTTGGAGATACACTCTATGAACCGAGTATTCAGCGGGATGCGGTTCTTAGAATTATATATAATGGAACAAGTGTGAAACCGGGAACTCAGATTCCTAGGTTTTCTGCAGTTGATTTAGTAATTGGCTCCGGACCTCTTAGAAATGTTTCTATCCCTAATGTAGTTGGAAGAACAGTTCAGGAGGCGAAAAAAATCATTGCACAGGCTTTATTCGAAGTTGGAATTGTGGAACACGAAGACGGAGGAAAAGATGATTCCGATATTGTTTATTATCAGGATCCTGAATTTGGATCTCTCAGGGATCAGGGGATGCAGATCGATCTTTGGGCAAGTAAGAAGACACCAGCAGAACTGCAGAATAAAATCAAACAGCTGGATGATATGTATCGTCCGAAAATTGATACAACACTGGCTCCGATAGAATATAAAGAAGTGCCAACTATTGAACAGAAACCTGCTGCTTCAAACAATCAGCCTGCAAATACTGCAACGACTGCGGCACCAAAACCTAAGGCAGTTACAAATAATCAACAGACAAAAGCATCGGTCACAACGTCACCTGCTGTCAAACAAAATACAACGGCTTCACAACCATCTACCACAAAACCGGTAGATAAGCCTAAGCCTAAAAAAGTGGTAATAGAATAAAGAAAATTAAGGCTTCAACAATTAGTTGAAGCCTTTTTAAAATTAGAATATGCTGGACGAAAACGAAGATTTTTTAGAAGAAGACTTAACCGATAGTATTTCTGCTGATGAAGAAAGCA
This sequence comes from Epilithonimonas pallida, assembly GCF_900182975.1. Classification (NCBI taxonomy): domain Bacteria; kingdom Pseudomonadati; phylum Bacteroidota; class Flavobacteriia; order Flavobacteriales; family Weeksellaceae; genus Epilithonimonas; species Epilithonimonas pallida. The sequence continues at coordinate 117,354 of NZ_FXUO01000004.1, forward strand.
GTGGCCTGTTTGAGCATCTTAACATCAAAGTCGATAAAAATCAGGAACCGCTTCGTATTGACAAATTTTTGCTGATTCATCGTCAGAACTCTTCCCGCAATAAGATATCGCAGACTTGCCGGGCTGGTAATGTTGTTGTTAATGGTAACCCTGTAAAACAAAATTACAGAGTTAAACCGGGAGACGAAATCAGTGTTTTATTGGCACATCCGCCAAGAGAAAATGTCATCATTCCACAAGATGTTCCAATTAATATCGTTTATGAAGATGATGACATTGTGGTCGTTGACAAAGATGCCGGAATGGTTGTCCATCCCGGATTTGGAAATTGGGACGGAACCTTGGTAAATGCACTGGCATTCCATTTTTCAAAAGATCCAAGTTATAATTCAGACCTGGATAGAGTAGGATTGGTCCATAGAATTGATAAGGATACTTCCGGATTGTTAGTTATTGCAAAAAATGAATATGCGCTGAGTCATCTTGCAAAACAATTTTTTGACAGGAAAACAAGACGTTTGTATTGGGCATTTGTTTGGGGTAATGTTCAGGATGATGAAGGAACAATAACAGGACATATTGGCAGGCATCCAAAAAACAGAATGCAGATGTACACCTATGTTGATGGGAGTCAGGGCAAACATGCTGTTACGCATTACAAAGTTTTGGAACGTTTTCGTTATATGACCTGGGTAGAATGTAAGTTGGAAACGGGAAGAACTCACCAGATCCGTGCACACATGAAACATATCGGTCATACATTGTTCAATGATGAAAGATATGAAGGCAATATAATAATGAGAGGCGTTAATTTGCCAAAATATAAGCAGTTTGTACAAAATGTGTTCGAGGTTTTGCCAAGACATGCATTACATGCACATACACTTGGCTTTATCCATCCTGTGACAAAAAAAGAAATGTATTTTGAAAGTCCAATGCCAAAGGATATGCAGGATGCGGCAGAACGTTGGAGAAAATATTTAGATAATAACTAGAGTTTTATATATTTGTATTGTGAAGAAAAATTACCGATTCTATAAAATATTATTACTGTTAATTACCAGTTTTTTTGTTGAAACCAAAGCGCAGGAAACTTTACCGTTTTATCAGCAATATCTTGTTGATGGAGACTTTTTGTTCAACCCTGCATTGTTGGGAAAGACTGATGATGTAGTTCTGAATCTGAATTATCAGAAACAGTTTTCACAGTTAAGTGAATCCCCAAATGTACAGTCAATTGGACTGCATGCTAATGTTTTTGACAGAGTCGGAGCAGGTATTTCCTTTTTTAGGGATCAGAATGGACCGATTTCTTCCAATGGACTGATGCTGGGTGCATCTTATTTTATCCCAATTACGGATGAGGAAGATCGTCAGGATCAATTTTCTTTCGGGATCGGTACTAATCTTTATAACATGAATATTGATTATACCCAGCTGAATGCCCAACAGCAGGGCGACCAGGTGCTAGGTGAAAATACCAACGATATTTTTCTGGCGTACGTCAATATTGGAACAGCTGTTAAATACAGACATTTTTTTGCAGGAGTTTCTGTTGTGGACATTCCGATCAGCAATACACTACCAATTGATAACGGAATAGAACCATCACCAACTAAATTTTATTTCAATGCTGGATATGACTGGCATTTCATAGACGGGATGTATTTGACACCGTCTTTGATGATGAATCTTAATACCAATTCTTCAAGAATTTTTGATTATAACTTAATGGCAACCGTTTTTGGAGAAAAGAACAATGTTTCTGCCGGGATTAGTTTTAGAAGCGCAAAAAGCGCTGTTGGAAGTCAGAATCTGGGAATGTCACCAATTATCAAAGGAAGAGTAGGAAATTTCACTTTTGGTGCAGTCTACAACTTTGGTGTTTCGGAACTGACTGAAAATTTCGGAAACAGTTTTATGTTGTCAATAGGATTTAATATCGAAAACTTTATCAATACTAGAGGTTTCCGTTATAGATAGTTTTATTAAATTGTCGATGGTAAATTGTTAATGATTTTCAATTTATAACTAACAATTCATAATTAATCATTTATAATTCAGCTTGATTTACCTCCACATCCCTTTTTGTAAGCAAAAATGCAGCTATTGTAATTTTCATTTTTCAACTTCTTTTAATTTGAAAGGCGAGATGCTGTCGGCTATAAAAAAAGAAATCCAACTCAGACATAATGAGCTCGAAGATAAATCGCTGAAATCCCTTTATTTTGGTGGAGGAACACCTTCTGTCTTGAGTGTTGATGAAATCAAATCTTTGATTGACGAGATTCAAAAGTATTTCAGTTTTGATGAAAATATCGAAATTACTTTAGAATCTAATCCTGATGACTTGAATAAAAACTTTCTCAAAGAATTATCTCAGACAGAAATTAATCGTTTATCAATTGGAACGCAGAGTTTTTTTGATGAGGATTTGAAATTGATGAATCGAGCACACAATGCTTCCGAAGCAGAAAGTTCGATTAAAAGAGCGCAGGATTTTGGATTGGAAAATATCAGCATCGATTTGATCTACGGCTCGCCCACTTCCAATTTCGATATCTGGAAAGAAAACCTTAACAAAACAGTAGAATTACAAGTTCCGCACGTTTCTTCATACGCTTTGACGGTTGAGCCCAAAACGGCTTTGGAAAAATGGATCGAAAATGGAAAAGTAAACTCTCCAGAAGAAGCGGAACAGAATCAGGAATTCTATTATATGAAAGACTTCTTGAAAGATAATGGCTTTGACCATTATGAGATTTCGAATTTTGGAAAACCCGGATTTTACTCCAAACATAATTCGGCGTATTGGAAATCCGAACCGTATTTAGGGATTGGTCCTTCGGCACATTCTTATAACGGCAGTTTGGAAAGAAGCTGGAATATTGCCAATAATCCAGTCTATATCAAAAATCTGAACCAAAATATTCTTCCAAAAGAAACCGAAATCCTTTCCGAGAAAGACCGGTTCAATGAAATGATGATGATCGGACTCAGAACAATCTGGGGTGTAGATTTGAATAAAATCAATCAAAATTTTTCTTCTGAAATCATTGATTATCTCAATCAGGGAATCAAACCAAAATTAGAATCCGGTATTCTGAAAATAAAAGATAATTATCTCAAAATTCCTGAACAGCATTGGTTCCTGGCAGACGGAATTGCAAGTGATTTATTTATTGTTTAAGTTTTTTATTCTAATAAAACTTTGCGTTTGTCATTCCGTAGGAAACCTAATGAAGTGGTTCGACGAAGTCAATCTAAAACCTCTAAGATTCCTACGGAATGACAAAAATTATGATTTTAAATGTTAATTTCCTTATTTTTGTAAAGCTAAATCTTTGCTGAGTTTTACGCCTTTGCGAACTTAAAAACATTGCATTTGTCAAAAAAACTTTGCGGACTTTGCGTTCAAAATAATAGATAAATATCATCTCTTGAAAAAGAAAAAAGCCGACTACACGCATCTTTCAGCCAATCAGCCAATAGGGATCTTTGATTCCGGAGTTGGTGGATTAACGGTGGCGAAAGAAATCAAAAGACTGTTGCCCAATGAAGATTTGATTTATTTTGGTGATACGAAACATCTTCCTTATGGTGAAAAATCCCGTGAAGCTATCGTCGGTTATTCTACAAAGATTACCAATTTTTTGCTTGAGCAAAATTGTAAAGCGATTGTAATTGCTTGTAACACTGCTACAGCAAACGCTTTGCAGGAAGTTCAGGCATTGGTTGCAGATAGAGTTCCTGTGATTGATGTGATTAATCCCGTTGCAGAAAAAGTATCTTATGAAATCCACAATAATGTTGGTGTGATTGCGACTAAAGCAACGGTTAATTCCGGACTTTATAAAAAATCAATCCGCAAGCATAACAAATTTATCAAGGTTGATGAGCTGGCGACTCCGCTTTTAGTTCCTGCAATTGAAGAAGGTTTTAAAAATCATCCGATTACACATTCGATTATTTATAATTACTTGAGTAATAATAAATTAAAAAATATCGAAACATTGATTCTCGGCTGTACGCATTATCCGCTTCTGATTGACGAAATCAAACAATACTATGGCAACCGTGTTCGCGTCATTGATTCTCCTAATATCGTTGCCAATCAGTTGAAAATGATTCTGGACAAGCATCATCTTTTGAACGAAGAAAATCACAATACAACTTATCAATTTTTCTTATCGGATATTACCAAGAATTTCGAAAAAATCTCGAAAAAATTCTTCGGAAAATCTATAGATTTGGAATTGAAAGTTCTGTAATTCTATGAAAATCCTTCGGCTTCGCTTAACATAGGTAATAGTTATGCTGAAAATTACATTGTCAGGCTGAGGTTTTCGAAGCCTTTTGTAAATAAAAATTCATTAAACGAAATTATATCTTTTGTGACTTTTGTGGTTTAATAATTAAAAATTCTCATTCCTGAAAATACTTTTAATTTCATCAATCTCGTTTTGAACCATATTTTTTGTTCGTTCGCCAAAGTGTAAAGTGTTCTCGATTTTATTATGGCCTTCCCAAGTAATCTCGATTCCGCCATTTGCAATCTCTTTTTTGCATAGAAAATCGGGAACGATGGAAAACCCGGAATTCCCACTTAAACAACGGACAATCGAGCAGATATTTGGAACGATATAATTTGGTTTGAAATCAGGGTGCCGGTTAAAATTGGCTTTCCAGAAGTTATTCAGGTGCTCCATATCCGCTGCTGTGCTGTACCAGATTTGTTGTTTCAGCCAGTTTTCCGCTTCTTCGATTTTATTGGTTTTAATTAATTTTTGGAATTCGGAAGTATCGGTTCCTGTTCCATTGATTAAAACAATTTTTTCTTTGGAAAACGCCTCGAAATTCAGATTTTTAAGGTTGGTTTTTCTTGGTGTAATAATCAAATCCAACAATCCGTTATCCAGATCCGAAAACATCTGTTCATATAATCCAAATCGGATAATTACATTAAAATCAAAAGTAGGGATATGCTTTTCCAAAGTAAATTGAAAAGTTTCGAAACACATCCCAACACTTACTGTTGGACGCTCGGTTTTTGTTGTTTTATGGAAAGTCTGTTCGGCAGTTTCTAACTTTAGAAGCGGTTCCAAAGTAAAATTATAAAGAATCTTCGCTTTCTCTGTCGGAATTAATTTTTTAGAAATCCTTTCAAATAAAGAATAGCCAACATAAGCTTCTAATGAGCTGATATGAAGGCTCACGCCGGGTTGAGAAATATACAATTCCTTCGCTGCTTTGGTATAAGACTGAGTTTCATAAACACTTTTAAAGGTTCTAAGCCATTCCAGATTGATCATTTTGTATTATAATTATAATGCAAATATATAATTTATATTATTTTTATAATTCATTTTTCTGTTGGAACTTTGCATTGTTAAATTATCAAGTCAGAAAAATGAAAAAAATATTCATAATTAATGGTGGGCAGAAATTTGCACATTCCGGCGGCAGTTTTAATAATACCATTACAAAATGGACAAAGGAAACACTTTATGAACAGGGTTTTGAAATCAAAATAACTAATATTAATGACGATTTTAATCCGGTCGATGAAGCAGAAAATTTTAAATGGGCAGATGTTGTCATTTATCATTTCCCGGTTTGGTGGTTTCAGGTTCCTAATCGTCTGAAATTTTATATCGATGAAGTTTTCACGGCCGGTCATAACAACGGCATTTATAAAAGCGACGGACGTTCCAGAGTTAACCCAGCCATCAATTACGGAACTGGCGGTTTGATGCACGGAAAACATTATTTCGTAACTACAAGCTGGAATGCACCGGAAACGGCTTTCACTTTGGAAGGCGAATTTTTCAATCAGCATTCTGTTGATGAAGGCGTTTTATTTGGTTTTCACAGGATGAATGCTTTCACCGGGATGAAAAGCTTGGGAAGCTTCCATTTTCACGATATGGAGAAACAAGCGACTCAGGAACGAATCGATAATTATGAAATCGAATATAAAAATTATCTTAAAGCTGTATTTGCAGATAAAGAATCTCAAGTTTTAAATTAACTCTAATATGGCAAAAACGGTTTTTATTACAGGAATTACTGGTTATATTGGTGGCTCTGTTGCAAAATTGCTTTCGGATAAAGGCTACAAAATCATTGGCTTGGTTCGGAACAAAGACTTTATCAGGCCTGTGGAGGATCTTAATTTCAAAGCAGTTTTGGGAGATATTCAAGATGAGGATTTACTGAGAAAAATTTGTATCGAAGCAGATATTATAATTCATACAGCAGATTCCGCTGATGATGCTTTTGCAGCAGATTCTTTTCTGAGAATACTTGATAACTCAGGAAAAACTTTTGTTTTTACTTCCGGCTCGGCAATTTTTGGTAATAAGGAAAAGGGAGAAGCTTGTGATTTTTGTTTTACAGAAGATATCCCGTTAGTTCCGAGATTAGAAATGGTACAAAGAGTTTATATTAATAATGCAGTTTTAAATTCGGCAAAGAACAACGTTAGAAGTATAGTAATAGTGCCAACAATGGTTTACGGGCAAGGCTTAGGATTAAAGAAAGAAAGTATCCAGATTCCAGCTCTTGTAAAGTTTTCTAAATCTAAAAATGCAGGAATATATATTGAAAAAGGAGAAAATATATGGTCCAATGTCCATATTTCGGACTTAGCAGAGCTGTTTTTTCTGGCTATAGAAAATGCAAAAGCTGGTTCTTTATTTTACGTAGAAAACGGCAGCTCCAATATTAAAAATATTGCTAATAAAATTTCTGAAAAATATCATCTGAATCTTGCTGAATCAATTGATATTAATGAAGCTGTAGCATATTTCGGACAAGCGGGAGCACATTTTGGATTTGCCTCCAATAGTTTCTGTAACGCGGATAAAGCTAGGAGAGAACTGAATTGGAAACCCGTATATAAAGATATTCTGGAGTTCATTTAAATAAAAAATAAATAAATGTCAATCTATTTAACAGCTATTTTAAAAGCAAAAAAGGAATCAGTTCAGGATTTGAAATCAATTCTTGATCATATGGTTATAAATACGATAAAAGAAGAGGCCTGTGAAAAATATGATTTGCAGCAAGGTTTGGAAGACGAAACTGTTTTCATATTTCATGAGATTTGGAAAAGCAAAGAAGGTTTGGATGCTCATAATCAACAGTCTTATATCAAAGAGTTTGTAGAAAAAGCACCCAATTTATTAGAAAAATCTGCTGAGATTTATCTTGCGAAATTAGTATAAATAAAACGCCTCGATTAATTGAGGCGTTTTTTATTTTTGTCATTCCGATTATTTTTGTTATTCCGAGGAACGAGATATCTATAGATTCTTCACTTCATTACATTTCGTTCAGAATGACAAGCTTACTAATATTTATATCTTCCAAAAATTGATTATCGTGAGAAACTACAATCAAAGTTCCTTCGTAATCGTTGATTGCTGATGTCAGAATCTCAATATTCTGAATGTCCAGATTATTGGTTGGCTCGTCCAAAATTATCATATCTGGCGAAATATTTTGAATAGAAAGACAGCAAAGTAGAAGTTTCAATTTTTCACCTCCGCTCAGGAATTCACACTTTTTGTCCCAATCATTTTTCCAGAATAGAAATCTTGCTAAAATGGTTTTGACCTCGTGTTCTTCAAGATTTTTTAAATTAAATTGTTGAGCCTGTTCATAAACCGAAAGTTCATTTTTAATCAAAGAATATTCTTGGTCGATGTAAATCGTTTTATTTTCCGATAAATAAATCTCGCCAAAAGTTGGTTTTATTTCCCCCAAAATCAGTTTTATCAAAGTTGTTTTTCCGGAACCATTATCGCCTTTTATCGTAATTCTTTCTCCACTCACAATTTGAAAATCGAGATTGTTTTCCCAAAGATTTTCTTGATGATAATTGAAATTGATTTGGTCGGCTTTGACCAAAATTTTCCCTTTATGAAGATGAGAATTGTCAAAATTAATTTTCATCTTATCAATTCCGGAAAGATTGTCTTTTAAGCTGTGAAGATTTTCTCTGATATTATCAATTTTTTCAGAATGAACAGATTTTAGTTTTGATGTACTGTTTTCCGCTTTGTTGCGAAGCGTATTCATCATAATTCTGGAAACGCCTGATTTTTCCTGTTTTCCTTTTCCTCGGGAATCCAATTTGTTTTGTCTTTCAATCGTTTCGCGTTCTTTTTCTTTGGCTTTTTTCAGTTCCTTTTCTCGGTTTTGAATATTCTGCTCAAGAGCATTTTGTTCGATTTTTTTCTGTTCAGAATAGAAATCAAAGTTACCACCGTAAACCGAAATTCCGTTTTTGTTGAGTTCGCAGGTCTTAGTCAAAAGATTGAGTAAAACTCTGTCGTGACTTACAATCAAAAGGCTTTTTGATGTTGATTTGATAAACTCATAAAGCAGATTTCTACTTGCCGAATCCAGATGATTCGTAGGTTCATCCATTAGAATCAAATCCGGCTGATGAATCATCATTCCAGCTAGAAATAATTTGGTTTTTTGTCCGCCACTCAGATTTTCTAATTTCAGATTCAAATCAAAATCAGGCAGATTCCAATACGTGAAAACTTCTTTTATTCTGTCTTCGATAGTCCAATCGTCATTCAGAATTTCCATATTGTCTTCGGTTACAAAACCGTTTAGAATTTCCTTTAAGGCATTTAGTTTTTTATCAATGTTTAAAGCTTCAGCAATACTCAAATGACTAAACTGACCGAAAATTTGCGGAATATAATACATGTTAGAATCAGATTTAATCATTCCTGATTTTGGTTGTAATTCGCCTGCAATTATTTTGAGCAAAGTCGATTTTCCGGAACCATTATTTCCGATTAAAGCTGTTTTTTCCTGAGAATTAAGTGTAAAGTTGATGTCCGAAAAAAGAACATCTTTATTGAGATGTTGATAAGATATATCTTGTAAAATTAACATAATTTCTTTTTTAAGATGAACAATAGCAGACGAGTTGGTCTGCACAAGATTGCCTGAAAAGAAATTGGATTTTACATTATAATCTTTAGAATTTTATTTCTGCAAAGTTAGAAATTATTTTTAAATAGATTCTCAACCACAAAAGTCACAAAAGTCACAGAAGTTTCGATTGTTTTTAATAAAGTTCAAATAAGCTTTGAAAACTCAACTTATTTAAACTTTGATTATCAAATCATTGTCTTTTGTGACTTTTGTGGTTTTGAAAATGAATTTAAATCACATCCAAAATTTCTTCAAAATTCAATCTAGATTTTGCTTTAAGTTTCGGTTGATTGAAATCATTTTCATCTCTTACACCAATTGCGACGGCGAACAATGTTGTGTATTTTTCGTTATTCAGAATGGCGTCGTATTTTGCGATTTCAATGCCTTCCATTGGTGTAGAATCGATTTCCATTTGTGCACAAGCGCTCAACAAAACACCTAACGCAAGATAAACCTGATGCGACATCCAGCTTTTTGTGTAATCTTCGCCGTGCGGTTTTATCATTTTGTTGTAATATTCTATGGAACCTTCGGGTAAATTTCGCTCGATTTGCTTTTCAAAATCTTCAACATTTTTCAAAACCTGAAAAACGACTAAAAGCTTACTGTCATTGATTTTTTCTTTGTTGAAATAAGAAACTTCAGAAAACTCTGACTTCGCGTCTGAATCTTCTACAAAAGTGAATTTCCACGGCTGACTGTTGATTGATGAAGGACTCAGATGTAGAATCGATTTCAATTGTTCTTTAATTTCGTTATCAAGTTTTCCTTCAGAATTATACTTTTTTACAGTGTATCTTTTCTGCATTTTGTTAAGAAATGTTTCCATAATTTTATACTATCAATTTTATAGTTGCAAAAATAAGTAGTGTTTCTTAACTTTGCAATAACGGTCAATAATGATAGTATATGTTTTTAATCGATAATAAAAAATTTCCTTGTGGAACAAGCGTTACAATGCGTTTCATCGGGGGAAAATGGAAAGCTGTGATTCTCATTCATCTTGCAATGGGAACGAAACGTTATAATGAAATCAGGAAAGAAATCCCAACAATCACGGAAAGAACCTTGAGTCTGCAGTTGAAACAACTGGAAGATGACGGAATCATCGGGCGGAAAGTTTATACGCAAAAACCACCGCTGATGGTAGAATATTCTTTGACAGAATTTGGAAAAACTTTGATTCCTGTCCTGCGTTCGATTTGCGATTGGGGAAATGAAGCCGTTAAAGATTGTGATAAAATTTTGGTTCAGGATTAGTTATAATCCGATTTTCTTCATCACCAAATTGAGTTTTTGCTTCCATTCCGCAGGTTTTGTAGAATATCCGGAAGAGGCGATGGCTACAAACCAATCGTTATGATTTTGAGAGCCTTTTAATCTTCCATAGAATTTTCTTTTTGTAACCCATTCGCAAAATGCTCGATAAGAAGCTTTGGAATCATTAAAACTTTTGAATCTGGAAGTGTTGATGTCGTTTTTACCTGTCATTCCAAAATGGTTGTTCAGGACTTTACAAGCGGAACTCGTACCACCGCCGGTTTCCATATATGCAATAGAAAGAATAACAGTTGTTGGAATCCCAAATTCCTGAGAAAGTTCAGTTGCCAATGATTTATATTGGTTGATGTAAGAATTCTGCGCAGAGATTTTCAAACTGAAAAACAGAACGAAAATCATTAGTAATCTGATGTTGAAATTCCTCATATCATTGTAGTTTTATTCAGAAATCGGCTGACTTTCAAAGAAAGAAAAACTTACATTCCCGTATTTTCTTGTGTCTTTCAAGTTTGGATGAGAGAATTTTAGTCTGCTCTGATGTTCCAGAATGAAAACGCCGTTGGGTTTCAATAATTCGTTATTCAGAACCAAATCAATTAATTCATTGTATTTTTTTTCTTCCGTTTCGAAAGGTGCATCAGCGAAAATGATTTCGTACTTTTTGTCGTGATTTCTTTTCTTTTTAAGCCATTCAAAAACATCTGCTCTTTGGATATTGACTTGCAATCCCATATCCAATTCGTTGGCTGTAGAATTGATAAATCCTGCGTGTTTTGGATTCAGTTCAACAGAAGTAATGTCCTGACAATCGCGGGAAGCAAATTCCAAAGTTATCGAACCAATTCCTGCAAACAAGTCTAGAACTGAGCAAAACTCAAGGTCATATTTGTTATCAATGATGCTAAATAAAGCTTCTTTTGCAAAGTCGGTTGTTGGTCTTACATCGAAATTTTTTGGCGCTGCAATTTTCTTAGCTTTCCATTTTCCGGATATGATTCTGTACATTTTTCTATTTTTTAAGTTTCATTTTGAGAATTGGATAAGGTTTTCCCAAATCGTCTTTCTCGCTTCTGTCAAAGATTTCGAATCCTATTTTCTGGTAGAATTCTGTTGCCTTTGGATTTTGTTCATTGACATCAACATAGCGAATATCAAAATTCGAAAACGCAAAATCAATTAACTGTCTGCCTAATCCTTTTCCGATATAATCCGGGTTAAGGAAAAGCATTTCTATTTTTTCTGAATGGATGCCGATAAAGCCTACAACTTTTTCATTTTCTTCCAGACAAAAAACATCAAGGTCTTTGAAATCGAAATTCTGCAGAATCTTTTTGTATTGCTCAAAATCAGATTCCATCAAAAAATGATGTGTTGCTTTTACGGATTGTTCCCAAACAGAGAGGATCTCTGTCTTGTGAGAATCTTTGTACTTAACAATTCTGTAGTTCATTTTAATTCAGAAGGAAGTTCTTTTTGTGAAGATTGTCAAAGATAATCTTCAAATTAGATACAAATTTCTGCATTTCTGAAATAAAAGTCTCATTTTCAGTTGTCTCACCATAGATGTAGAAATAGGTTTCAGAAATTCCAAAATTGATTTTACTTAACGTAAACATAATGAAATACAGAAAATCAACTTCCGAGGCCGCGTCCAGATTGTTATAAAGAATCACTTTTTTATTCTCAATAGCGAAAAATTCTGCCTGCTGATGATAAAGATTCACATGGATTTCTTTTCGGTTTTTCACGTTCAGAGAATTCAGGAACTTTTCACCAGAAAAATTGAAATGCGTCGGAACTTCCAATTGCTTTATTTTCTGATAAAAATCTTTCGGAAAACTATAATAAAACTGAATCCCGAATTTTTTGTTCACAGAAAGCATCAATTCTTCAGAATCTTTCTTTACGTCGGCGTTGTAGGAAATCAAATCATAACCCAAATCGTGCTGGTCAAAACCTTCTTCAACAATTGAAAAGTGATTGATGGCAGAAATCACGGAGATTTCAGAAAATTTTTCGGAAGCCAAAACTTCGTTCAGTTTTTCTTCAACCAGATTTTCCGGTGTTTCTTCATTTTTCAGAAAGATTTTTTCCTCCAGAACTTTTCTGGATTTAGAAATCTGCCACTGCAAACCATCTTTCGTAAAAAGCAAGGATAATTTCCTCATATTTTAATATCAATAAAATTAAATTTTTTTGGCAGCTATTTCCGCCTTCCGCTCCCAAACCTAACGAATTGGTTCGACGTAGTCAATCTTTTCACTCCATTACGTTGCGTAAAAAGGATTTCCGCTCAAGTCGGGCTGCGCTTCGCAAAGTTGAAACATTCTACATACTAACCAACTTTGCAATACCAATAGACACCAACTTTTAAAGTCTAATTTCTATCAGTCTATTATCTGAAAGTCTACCCAGAGATTTGCAAAGTTAAAAAATTAAAACTTTCGGCTTGTATCTCGGTCAATTTCTATATTATAGTTATCTTCGCAAGATAATTCGATTTATTTTCAGGATGAACAAAATATCATTTTTCTTTATATTATTCGTTTTCCAGCTGGTTTTTTCTCAGAAGTCCATCAAATTTGAAGAATCCAACTTTGCATCAATTCTAGCCAAAGCCAAGACTGAAAAGAAACTTGTTTTTATGGATGCTTATGCGTCCTGGTGCGGACCGTGCAAGCTGATGGAGAAAAATGTTTTCACAGATGAGAATGTTGCTGATTTTTACAACAAAAATTTCATCAATGTAAGAATCGATATGGAAAAAGGCGAAGGAAAGGAACTGGCCATGAAATACGGTGTCAGAAGTTACCCGACTTTTTTGTTCCTTAACGCTGAAGGCGAGATTGTTGGTAAGGAATTAGGCTATATAAAGTCAGAAGAATTCCTGGAACTGGGAAAGAAAAACAACAATCCGCAGTTGGTCAATACCAACCTGAAAGACGAATTCCTGAAAGGAAAATTAGACCCGGCCGGCTTACTTAATTTCATCAGTCTTTATGCAAGCAAAGACCCTGTTCTTGCAAAACAAGCGTCAGAAAAATATTTTTCAAATAAAAAAGATAAATCATTTTCCGGTGAAGAAGTTAATGCGCTTCTGAATTTTACACAATCTGTTGATGACGCTAATTATAAAGTTTTCGTGGCAAATAAGGCTGCGATTACAGAACTGCTTCCTGAAAATAATTATAAACAGTTTGATAATTATCTCAAGTTGATGAAACTCGTCACTTCTGCAACTAACGAAAAAACGAAAACAATCGATGATTCCAAAGTTCTGAAAGATGGTGAAGGATTATTTCCAAAAGATGAGTTGATAAAAAGTCTGAATATCTATAAATTAAATTATTACTCAGCACACGAGAATTTCCCTGCTTACGAGAAAACAGCATTGGAATATTACAAGAATCCGGATGAATTCAATAACAATGAATTGTTAGGTGCCGCTAGTACACTCGCTGAAAAATCGACAGATAGAATTGCATTGCAAACAGCTGCTCGCTGGGCAGAAAAAGTGGTAATGTCGCAGGAAAGTTATGATTCTACAAGTATTTTGGCAACATTATATGACAAATTAGGGAAAAAAGAAGAAGCTAAAATGTTCGCAGGAATGGCAGCTAACTTCGCAAAAGAAGAAAACAAGGATGCTACAAAAATGAATGAAATTCTGAACAAAAAATAATGATGAAAAAACTTTTTCTGCTTGGTTTAGTAAGCATCGCAACTTTTAGTTTTGCTCAAAAAAATGAAACTTATATCAAAGCCAATGCCTTGTTTCTCCCTGTAGGAATGCTAAATGTAGGTTTGGAACGCGGTTTCTCGGAACATATAACAGGTCAGGCTGATTTATTTATTTCTCCCTGGAAATCCTTTGCTGGACATCAGGCCTTATTTGGTATTGCAACTATAGAAGGGCGATATTATTTTGATCAGGCTTTTAAACATTGGTATTTGGGAGCAAGTGTAGGTTTTGGTATTTTCAATATCCAAAAATGGAATTATTGGAAAGAAGATATATATTTCACAAAAGAAGGAGAAATAACGCCATATAAACATAATGAGCTTTACCAGAAAGGTTTTTCTTATATGTTTGGACTCACAACAGGTTACCAATTTCAAATTGGAAACCGTTGGAACATGGATATTTTCTTAGGGATTGGTTCTCAGCAAGGTTTTTACAAAGGTTATGTAGAATATCTTCCAGAGACTCAGGAAAATAGATATGACAGAGTAGAAAACTGGGATAAAAGCGGAGAAATTGTTCCCTTCAAAGGAGGGATTATGATTTCATATAAACTTTAAGATTATGAATTTTAAACCAAAATATATTGTTTTCGGACTTATCACCTTCATTATAATATTCCTTATGAATTATTTGGGAAACGATGCGCCGGACAAATTATCCAGAGCACTTATGACGGCATTTGCAGCAGTGATAGGTTTGGCAATAGGGATGTGGTTTTACAAACGAGATAAAAACAACAATCATCCTGATTTTGATTAATCAATTTAATCCAGATTTTATGAAAATTGATCTCAATCCCGGAAAGAAGATTTACTTCGCGTCTGATCAGCATTTTGGGATTCCCAATGCTGTTGAGAGTAAAAAACGTGAGGATAAATTTATTCGTTGGATGGATTCCGTCAAAAAAGATGCGCAGGTTCTATTTTTGATGGGTGACCTTTTTGATTTCTGGCACGAGTGGAAACACGTTGTTCCGAAAGGCTATATCCGGGTTTTAGGGAAAATTGCTGAACTGAAGGATTCTGGGATTGATATTTATTTTTTTGTAGGAAATCATGATCTTTGGATGAAGAACTATTTCGAAGAAGAATTAGGCGTTCCTGTTTTTTTTGAAAAAAGATATTACGAAGTCAACGGAAAAAAATTACTTTTAGCTCACGGCGACGGGCTCGGCCCAGGTGACAAGGGTTACAAAAGGATGAAAAAAGTCTTTACTAATCCTGCTGCTCAATGGGCATTTCGCTGGCTTCACCCTGATATTGCGATGAGAATAGCAAATTATATGTCTCAGAAAAACAAATTGATTTCAGGTGACGAAGACAAAGCTTTTTTAGGTGAGGATAAAGAGTTTTTGATTCTTTATTCCAAAGAAAAACTGAAAACTGAAAAAATAGACTACTTTGTTTACGGTCATCGCCACTTGCCTATGGTTTTGGATCTGGAAAATGAGGCCAAATATATCAATCTTGGCGACTGGATTTCCTATTTCACTTATGGCGTTTTTGATGGCGAACAATTTGATCTGAAAAAATTTGAAGATTAATTCAAAAGTTGAATTGAAAAAAATGAAGCAGACTATTTTTGAAATCCAAACAGAAGAAGATTTCCGGCTAGCTTGCCTGGAAACCTTTTTATACCAATACGACAATGTAGAAGTTTACAAAAAGTTTGTGGACTATCTGAACATCAATCCTTTGTCGATTAATCAAGTTTCTGATATTCCGTTTCTCCCAATTGAGATGTTTAAAAATCATTTGGTTTTGGATAAAAATTTTGGAGCTGAGAGTTATTTTCAAAGTTCCGGAACAACACAGATGAATCGTTCCAAACATTATATTGCTGATTTTTCTCTTTACGAAGAGAGCATCTATAAAAGTTTTGAACAATTTATTGGCAAGCCGGAAGATTACATTTTCTTAGGATTGCTTCCTAACTATTCCGAGAATCCACATTCGTCTTTGATCTATATGGTGGATTATCTGATGAAAAAATCCAATCAACCAGAAAATGGTTATTTTCTTTACAATCACCAGGAATTGTTTGATTTGCTTCAAACTTTAACGGATAAAAAAATCATTCTTTTCGGAGTATCTTTTGCATTACTGGATTTCTTAGATTATTGCAACTCAAACTCTAAAACACTCCAATTTTCAAACTCTGTAACTGTCATAGAAACGGGCGGTATGAAAGGACGAAAAGAAGAAATGACGAAGGACGAACTGCTGAAAATTTTTCAAAATGGATTTAACACAGAAAATATTTATTCAGAATATTCTATGACGGAATTGTTATCTCAGGCTTATTCCTTAGGTGACAACATTTATAAAAGTTCAAATTGGATGCGAATTCTTATAAGAAATACGGAAGATCCTTTTTCTTATGTTGATGATGGAAAAACCGGAGCTATTAACATTATTGATTTGGCAAACCGACATTCCTGTTCCTTCATTGCTACCCAGGATTTGGGAAATGTTAAGAATGGGACATTTCAGGTGCTTGGTAGAATCGATCATTCCGACATTCGTGGATGCAGCCTTTTGGTTTCCTAAATTTTATTTAAATTTAATTTTTAAAAACACAATTTTTGACTAATCTAAATATCATTTTTAATGAGATTTTTATCGTTGATATTATTATTGTGTTTTTCTTTTTTCAAATCACAGAAATGTTATGATCTGAAAACCGTTCTGAAGGTAGAACCTACGGAATTATATAAACCACATTTGTTGGCTTCTCAAAATTTCGGTATCAATATTCTGGAAGATACCAAATCAGTTGATAAATATATTGCTAAAGGCAAATTTGTTAAAGTAAAAAAAAAATCAAGAGGTTACAGATTGCAAGCCCTAGAATATAGTCGTCCATATTTGGTTAAGAAGGCAAGAACTACTTTGGAAAAAATGGCAAACAAATTTGCTACAGATACCAAAAGTTTCTTCGTTGTTTCATCTGTCACAAGGACTTTGGAAGATCAATGCAGATTAAGAAAAGTGAATTCCAATGCATCTCTGGGAATCAGTTCTCATAATTATGGAGCAGCGTTTGATATCTCATATGTCCGTTTTGATCACAAATTGAAAGTCAATCCAAAATTGGAAAAAGAATTGGAAAAAGTCTTGGAAGAATATAAAAATCTTGGAAAAATCTTTTATATCAAAGAGAAGCAACAAAGCTGTTATCACGTTACAGTTCGTAATTATTAAAGTTTGGATTGATGTTGAAAATAGAAGAACTGGTTCACGCCTTCGTTACTGCTAATTGTGATTTTGATAAGGAAATTGTATTGACTAATTTTTTTCATTCCGATTGGGAAGCCGATATTTTATTGATTAATAATTCGGGCTTTAGTCACGAGATTGAAATCAAATTGTCAAAGTCTGATTTTAAAAACGATTTCAAAAAATTCTATACCAATCAAAAATCAGGTGAAAAGTTTCTAAAGCACGATAAGATTGGTTGCGGCGATTATATCTGTAATTCATTCAGTTTTTTGCTGCCAATGGGAATGATTGATCATAAAGATATTCCGGAACATTGTGGCATTATTGAGTTTTACCACGACGAAGATAATTGGGAAACTACTTTTTATAAAATTCGGGAATCAAAAATGATTCACGAAGATTCTTATTGGAAACTTTGTGACAAAGATCAATTTATGAGGAATATGGCTAGAAGTCTTCTCATCAAAAAATTTGAGCTGAAAGGAAAAAAGGAAGAATTAATTTTTAAAACTCCTTTCGGTATTCAAAACAAAAAATAAATCCTGCCAATGTTGACAGGATCTATTGAAGTTAAATTTCTATTTTTTAAACCTTTTCTGGTTTTTCGATCAATAAATTATAAGTGAAAGCAGCAAAAACTCCACCTAAAACTGGCGCTACAATAAACAGCCAAAGTTGTGAAAGTGCTTCTCCACCAGCGAAAATAGCAGGGCCAATACTTCTTGCAGGATTCACAGAAACACCTGTGATTTTAATTCCAACAATATGAATCAGAACCAGAGAAAGCCCAATTGCCAGGCCAGCAAAACCACCGTGGATATTTTTTGTAGAGGTAGAACCGAGGATTACCATTAAAAAGATAAACGTAAAAACAAACTCAGCAACCAAAGCTGCTACAGTTGTATATTCATCCAGATAACCTGTTCCCCAACCATTAGAACCCAAAGCCCAAGGGCCTAATTCAGCGCCAGGATGATTGTTGAAAATGACATAAAGGATTCCTGCACCAATAATTGCTCCGATGATCTGAGCAACAATGTAATACAAAGCTTCTCCTAATTTCATTCTGCCAGCGGCAACCATTGCCAGAGAAATCGCAGGATTGATATGACATCCGGAAATATGCCCGATAGCATACGCCATTGCGACGACGCTTAAACCAAATGCAAAGGAAATCCCCAGAAGTCCGACGCCGGTTGTGCCGTCCGCACCTGCAATTACCGCGCTTCCGCAACCCATTAATACTAGAACCATTGTACCGATCATTTCGGCAACAAATTTTGAAGTAGTTGATACCATTTGTTTATTGTTTTTAATAGTTTATTAAAACAAATCTAACGATTTTTTCAATTGATTGTGAAAAATCCAGTAAATAAATATAGGCTGACAAAATTTCCAATTATTTTTACAATTCTGTTATTGGTTTGTTTTTTGAGTTAAACAATTGTATAAATTTTTGAATTATGGCCATAAAATATTCAATTCTGGATTTGGCAACGATTGTCAAAGGAGATGATATCAATACAACTTTTGAAAAATCTGTTAAGTCGGCACAGCTAGCAGAGAAATTAGGTTTTACCCGATATTGGTTTTCAGAACATCACAACTTTCCTAACGTAGCAAGCGCATCAACTTCTATCCTGATTGGACATATTGCATCACAAACTCAGTCAATAAGAGTAGGTTCTGGTGGAATAATGCTTCCGAATCATTCCACTCTGTCCGTTGCAGAACAGTTTGGAACTTTGGACGGATTATTTCCCGGCAGAATAGATTTGGGACTTGGAAGAGCGCCCGGAACAGATATGCTGACTGCAACAGCTTTGCGAGGTAACAATTTTACTCCGAATTATAATTTCGAGTTCCATATCAGAGAACTTCAGAAGTATATGTCAGAAGAAAATTCGGGATCCAAAGTCAGAGCAATTCCCGGAGAGGGAGCAGATGTTCCGATTTATATTCTTGGAAGCTCTACAGATTCGGCTTTTCTGGCTGCGAAACTAGGAATGCCCTATGCATTTGCAGCTCATTTCGCGCCTTCTCAGCTGGAAGTTGCCTTGGAAATTTACAGAGAACATTTTCAGCCTTCTGAATTTCTGGATGAGCCTTATATAATGGTTTGTATCAATATTATTGCAGGAGAAACTGTCGATGAAGCACATTATTTGTCCACATCACATTTCCAGGCATTTGTTAATATTCTGACAGATCAGAGACAACCGCTTTTACCTCCGGAAGAAACCGAATTAGCAGACATCTCAGATGAAGTTGCAGTGCATCTTAACAGAATGGCCGCTAAAACTTTTGTAGGCGATGCAGAAACTCTAAAAGAAAAATTAGGGAAATTTGCCAAAGATTATCGCCCCGATGAGATTATCGTTTCGGGTAATATCTATGACTTTGAAAAAAAAATGAGATCTTACGAAATTGCTTCAGAAGTTTTAAAAAAACTATAAAAAAATCACAAACCTAGGTTTGTGATTTTTTGTTTTATTTTAAAACTTCAAATTCTATAGTACTTCCGCTTGAAACCTTGATTTCTGCTCTTTCATAATCATCTTTTGTAGCCAGATAAGGATTTTCCAAAAACTTCTGAGGATTAATTGCCATTAGCGGAAACCAGGTGCTCTGAACCTGGATTTGTATTTTATGTCCTTTTTTGAAGGTATGAAGAACATCCTGCAATTTAACATCAATAGTTACCCCTTTATTTGGTATAAGAGGTTCCGGTTTTTCAAAACTGTTGCGGAATCTTGCCGGCATTATTTCACTTCTTACCAATTGATGATAATTGGCATAGACCACAACGGGCTTATCAGGATTAGCTTTTTCATCAGCAGGATAAACATCGATTAATTTTACAATAAAATCTGCATCAGTGGATGAAGAAGCGATTTTTAATTTTGTCAGAATTTCCCCGGCTAATGTCATGTCATTCTCCAAAACTTCTGTTGTATAGGTCACGACGTCCGATCTGTAACTTGCAAAGCGCTGATCCTCGCTCATATAATTTTTGGGAGTGAAATTGTTCATATCCTTATAGTTTTCACTACTTAAAACAGGCCTGTTGGGATCGGAAACATAAACGGAAAATGTTTTCGGGTTATCTCCTTTTACAGAAAGATTTCCCGTTGAATTCATGTAATAAGTTCGTTTTTCAGTTTGCTTTGGTGGCCAGTCATCAAACTGTTTCCATTCTTTTTTCCCGGTATCAAACATATAAGCTTCCGGCAGTTTAGCTGCTGTCCTGGAGTCTTCTTTCAGATAATGATGAAAAAATGGCTGCTCTATATTTTTTTGGTAAAAAGTTGCTAAACTATCTCCAAAATAGATGTCGTTATGAAAATGTTTTCCGGCTTCTACATTCCAGCCGCCATGTGAAAACGGTCCCATAACAATTGTGTTTTTAGCTTTTGGATTATTTTTTTCAATAGTTTTATAAATTTCCAATGGTCCGCGAAGATCTTCTGCGTCAAACCAACCACCAACTGTCATTACAGCATGACTGATGTTCCTGAGGTGAGGTAAAAGATCTCTTTTTTTCCAGAAGTCATCATAGTTTGGGTGATTGACAACTTCCTGCATAAAGAAGTTGTCTTTGTAATATTTATCAACACCTTCTTTCAACGTTCCCATATTTTTATAGAAAAGATAGCCGTCATCAGAAGTTGGTTTTATCATTTTATCAGCAAACCAAGATTCTTTCTCAGGTTTTGTTTTCTGTACACCAAATACAGGGAAAGTTTTGAAATAGCTCATCAGAAAAGCGCCGTTGTGGTGAAAATCATCAAACCAAAAATCTGAAATAGGTGCCTGTGGTGAAGATGCTACTAAAGCAGGATGGTTGGCTAAAGTTCCTACAGCTGTATAAAATCCAGGATAGGAAGTTCCATATTGCCCGACTTTTCCGTTATTATTTTGAACATTTTTTACCAGCCAATCCACAGTGTCATAAGTATCAGTGCTTTCGTCCACATCTTTTTTGGTTTTGTGATCAACTTGCGGCGTCATATTGGTAAAAGTGCCCTCGCTCATATATCGTCCGCGAACGTCCTGAAAAACGAAGATGTATTTTTCTTTTTCGATGAAAGGATTAGGACTCAACTTTTTTCTGAAATTAGTTTCGCCGTACGGTGCAACACTGTAACAAGTCCTGTTCATAATGATCGGATATTTGTTGCTTTTGGAAATATCCTTTGGGATATAAATGATTGTGAACAGCTTTGTACCATCGCGCATAGGGATATAAACTTCTTTTTTGGTAAAATTTTGTTCAACGGAAGATGTTTGCGCCAAACTCCATCCGACGACCATAAAACAGAAAAACATTAATAATCTCTTCATTGATAAATAATTTTGAATAAAATTAAGTTTTTTTAATGAAACTTGATGTTAGAAATATAGACAAAAGTTCGATTTGAAACTATAAACTTCTTTTGTGCGAAGCGCGCCCCGAGCTGAACGGAGCTCTTTTTGTTATTGCGGTTGCTGAATGTTTCTATTGAAATACTATTTTCTCCGCAATAAACAAAAAAGCGGGAGTGGAGCGCGGACAAAGGCGCCCAAATGAATTTGAGAGAAGAGAGTAGAAGTATTTAAGAATGAATAAAAAATAAAAACCTGACTCAGTTGAATCAGGTTTTTTATATTTTAATTTTCTATAATCCGAAAAGTTTGGCGAACAGATCAGGGACGATTCCCATCGAAACCAAAGCGAGAATAATAACTATGGAAACAATGTTGTAAGTAATGCTCGCTCTTTCTGTATTATGAAAGTTATCTTCTTTGTAGAAAAACATTGCGATAATCAATCTCAAGTAGTAGGCGATACTTAATGCCGAACCCAGAACTGCAATCAGTACAAGGAAACTTGAGCCGCCTGCAATCGCCTGGTTGAAGATTCCTAATTTTCCGATGAAACCTGCTGTCAAAGGAATACCTGCCATCGATAGCATCGAGATTGTTGAAACGACTGCTAACAACGGTTCTCTTTTACCTAAACCATTGAATGCTGCAAACGATGTTTCTTTTTTAATTTTCTCTACCCAGATCAGACTGATGAAAACCCCAACTGTTGCTAATGAATAAGCGAAAAGGTAAAAGCCTAAGATGTAAGTCGAAAAATTGTTCAGTCCGAAAAAGATCAAAGCGATATATCCTGCATGTGAAACAGATGAGTAGGCCAACATTCTTTTGGCGTTGGTCTGAACCAATCCCATTACGTTTGCCAAGAGTAAAGTCAGAATAATGAAGACACCTAATATATTAATCCAGTCGCCTGCGATTCCGTTAAAACCGATGGTCATCAATTTGAACAAGGCAAAGAATCCGGAAATCTTTACGACAGATGCCATAAAAGCGGTAATCAGTGACGGTGAACCTTGATATACATCTGGACTCCACATATGGAAAGGCGCTAATGATACTTTGAATGCCAATGCTGACAACATCAAAATAGAGCCCATGATCAACATCAGATTTTTGGGATTGTTGATTGCAAAATCATGAATAGCATAAAGATCAAAGCTTCCTACGCTGCCGTAAACCAAAGCTACTCCAAATAAAAGAAATCCTGTTGCAAATGCTCCCATTAGGAAATATTTCATAGAGGCTTCTGTGGATCTGAGGTCGGTTTTGTTGGCGCCGGCCATTACGTATAAAGGAATGGATAATATCTCGATTCCGATAAATAATGTTACTAAATTCTGATATCCGAATAATACAATACCTCCGCAAAGTGCGAATAACATTAAGGAATATAATTCTGACTGATGACTTCTGTGATTACTGAATGCAAATCCTCCTAAAAAGAATAAAAATAAAGTAACAACAATTGATATTTTTGTAAACAAAGCAGCATTGTATCCGTATTCATACATTGCTTTATACTGAGCAAAAAACTCACAATCCGGAAGAAAGCTGAAATATAAACCAACGATTAATCCTAAAATCCCTATATATCTTGCATATTTTCCTTTCTCGAAAACGCCCGAAAATAATACAAGAACTGCCGTAAGGAATAAAACTATTAAAACACTCATTTCTTAAAATATCAATTTATTATAACATTGATTTGTAGATGAAAACCAATGAATTACTTACCATTTCTATAATAGGTTGCGGATAAACTCCCAATGCAATTACAAATACAGCTAAACTAGCTAATACCGAAAACTCAACGGAGCTGATATCTTTGGTTGTTGCTAAAACCGCTTCATCGCCTTTTCCGAACATTGCTTTTCCGTAGAATCTTAACATGTAAGCTGCGCAGAGAATCAATGTTAATCCGGCAAGAACTGCCATAATGTAGTTGTAGGCAAAAACAGATTTCAATAAGATGAATTCCCCGATAAATCCGTTTGTTAGTGGAACTCCGGTTGCTCCCAACAAGATAATCATAAACAAGATAGCGAATTTAGGTGCTACTTTTGACAAACCACCCATTTTACGGATATCTCTTGTTTTGAATCTTTTATAAAGAATGTCTGCACAGTAGAACAATCCAACTACGTTGATCCCGTGAGCAAAACTCTGTACCATTGCACCTTGTCCGCCTTCGAAAGTCAATCCTGTTCTCATTGTGACAACTGCAGAAGCAAAAATCCCTGCTACAATCAAACCAACGTGTGAAAGAGATGAAAAAGCAATCAGTCTCTTACTATCGGTAGAAATCATTGCGATCAGTGCACCATAGATAATACCGATGACAGAAAGGATAATTACAATTTCGCCCGAGATTCCGGCAATGGCTAAAGGTGTGATTGGCAACAAATATCTTAAAACACCGTAAACCGCCATTTTCAACATAATCCCCGATAACAACATTGATCCTTGTGTCGGAGAATAAGTATAAGTGTCAGGCTGCCATGTATGGAAAGGGAACACCGGTAATTTCACTGCAAAAGCAAAGAAAATAAACCAGAAGATAACCGTTTGCTCATTGGTGTTCAAAGTTGCATTATAAAGATCCGTCAGTGCAAAAGATGCTGATTGATTGTAAACGTAGATTAAGCCAATCAGCATGAACAATGATCCTACGAATGTATATACAAAGAATTTTGTAGTGAATTTGATTCTCTTGTCTTCCTGCCCCCAAAGTCCGGCGATGAACCAGATAGGGATCAAAGTTACTTCCCAGAAGATGTAGAATAATAATCCGTCTAATGAAGTGAATACGCCTAACAAACCAAATTGCATTAATAAGATCAATGCGTAGAAGGAATTAGGATAAGCTTTCTTTTCATTGAAAGACGATAAAATAATTAAAGGAACAAGAACATTAGTCAGGATAACCATTAACATACTCATTCCATCAATTCCAAAATTGAAGCTGCTTTTTATATAGCTAGACCACGGATAGGCGATTTCATATTGTAATGGCGCATCTACAGTTGGATGGAAATCGAAATTCCCCAACATATAAAATGCGATAAACATCTCTGCAAAAGCAAAAGCCAATGCAATATATTTGCTGGAATTATTTTTCCAGAAAAATAGTAAACCCGAACCTACGAGAGGTAAAAGTAATAATGTAAATAGTAAACAGGACATTATTATTTCAATAAAAAGTTAACAATCAATACAATTCCTATGGCCAATGACATAATCAACACATAGTTTTCTACGTTTCCGTTCTGAAGTCTTTTTGCAGCCCTTCCGGAATCCTGTGCTCCCAATCCAATGAAATTCACAATTGGGTCAAGAACCGCTTTATCAAACATTGCTGCCGCTTTTCCGGCTTCTTCAAAAGGCCTTACAATCATCGCATTATAAATCTCATCGATAAATAATTTTCTTGCAGACAATTTTTCCCAGCCGGTGTAGCTTTCTTCAGGTAGAGCATTTTTCTTTTTGGTAACATAAATTGCTTTTACTGCGAAGAAAATTACCAAAACCATAATTACGGTTACGGCCAGCAGTATCATTTCTGTTGCAAAAGGAATTTCCGGTGTTTCGATATCATAAACATAGATCGGCTCCAGCCAATGTGCTAGTTTCTGGAAATGTCCATGTCCGATAAAGTGCGGAAGATTGATAAATCCACCTACAACGGAAAGAATTGCCAAAACAATCAACGGAATTGTCATTACAGCCGGACTCTCGTGCAAATGATGCTTTTGTTCTTCGGTTCCTCTGAACTCTCCAAAGAAAGTCAGAAACAACAATCTGAACATATAGATAGCCGTCAATGCAGCACTGAATAATGTTAATCCCCAAAGAAGCGGGCTTTTTGCATAGATGTGCGTTAAGATTTCGTCTTTAGAAACCATACCAGACAAGGGTGGAATACCTGTAATTGCTAATGTTCCGATAAGGAAAGTCCAATAAGTTACAGGGATTTTTTTTCTCAGTCCTCCCATGAAGCGCATATCCTGTTCGCCACTCATAGCGTGGATCACAGAGCCGGCCCCTAAGAATAACAATGCTTTAAAGAAGGCGTGTGTCATTACATGAAACATTCCTGTTGTGTAAGCTCCTGCGCCTAAAGCAATGAACATAAATCCTAACTGAGAAACAGTAGAATACGCCAATACTTTTTTGATATCGTTTTGTCTCAGTCCAATAAAAGCAGCAACCAAAGATGTAGCAATTCCTATGAATAAAATTAAATTTAATGTTGAAGGTGCTAATGAGAATAAGAAATTACTTCTTACTACCAAATATACACCCGCTGTTACCATTGTTGCAGCGTGGATCAAAGCGGAAACCGGTGTTGGACCTGCCATCGCATCCGGTAACCAAGTGAATAACGGGATCTGTGCTGATTTACCAACAGCTCCGATAAATAAACTTACTGTGATGAAAATGATCGCACTGCTGTCTAAAGCGAATTTTGATGAATTTTCAGCAACACTCAGATAATCGATAGCGTTAACTTGTGCAGCGATTGCAAAAATACCGATTAATAATCCTAGGTCACCGATACGGTTCATGATGAAAGCCTTTCTTGCAGCTTTTCCATAATCTTCGTTGGTATACCAGAATCCAATCAATAGGTATGAACAAAGTCCTACACCTTCCCAACCAATAAATAAGATCAGATAGTTGCTTCCTAGAACCAAAAGCAACATCGAGAAAATAAACAGATTAAGGTAAGTGAAAAACTTATAAAATCCTTTGTCGTGGCTCATATAGCCAATGGAGTAGAGGTGGATCAATGATCCGATTCCTGTAATAATCATGACCATCATTAATGATAACTGATCAATCTGGAATCCAAAATTAACCTGAATACCATTCACCCGGAACCATTCAAAAGCTTTAACAACAACCGGTGCGCTGTCACTTTTGAATCCTAAAAATATACTTGTTGTGATAACAAACGAAGCGAAAACCACCAAAGTTGCCAATCCTCCAACAAACGCTTTCGGAAGGTTTTTCCCAAAAAGCCCGTTAATCAGGAATCCGGCTAAAGGTAAAAGTACAATTGCGTAAACTAAATTTTCCATTCCTTTCTTATCCTCTTAATTTATTAAAAATACTGACGTCTACAGATCTGGTATTTCTGTACATCATTGCGATAATTGCCAAACCTACAGCTACTTCTGCTGCAGCAACTACCATGATGAAAAAAACCAAAAGCTGTCCGTTACCATCACCTTTGTAAGCAGAGAAAGCTGCTAATAAAAGATTTACGGAGTTAAGCATCAATTCTACACATCCCAAAATCACGATAGCATTTTTACGAAGCAAAACTCCCAAAACACCAAGGCAAAATAAAACGGTACTCAGAATGATGAAATATTCCAAAGGCACCTGTTGTATAAATGTATTCACGTCTCCCATAATCTTATAAATCTTTTTTACCGATAAGAACAGCGCCAACGATTCCTGCTAAAATCAGAATCGATGCCAATTCGAATGGTAATACATATTCATTAAACAATAATCTTCCCAGGTTTTTCGTCAAACCTACCGAGTTATCAATACTTTCAGCAGCGGTTGTTTTTCCGGTAAGACCTTTGTAAGCACCTAACATTCCTACGAATAAAATGCAAACAGAAAAAATACCGATGAATTTCGGAAGATTTGCTTTTTTGCTTTCATCTTCTTTATTCAAGTTCAGCATCATCAGGATATAAAGAAACAATACCATAATCGCTCCTGCATAGACAATGATCTGAACAATTCCCAAAAATTGTGCATTAAGAAGAATATACATTCCCGCGATAGAGAACATTGTGACAATAAGTGACAGGATTGCATACAAAGGATTTCTTGCGAATACAAAATAAACAGCACTTGCAATAGCTAAAAATGCTACTAAGAAAAATAAAAACTGATCCATTATTTTACTGCATTTTTTTGTTTCTCAGATTGTCTTGTGGTAATGTCAATCCTTTCATTTATTTTTTCTACCAGTTTGTCCTTACCATAGATAAAAGAACCTCTGTTGGTTTCCACATCTACCAGCCTGTCGGTAAGATAGATTGCAGATTTTGGGCATGCTTCTTCACACATACCGCAGAAGATACATCTCAACATATTGATTTCATAGATTGAGGCATATTTTTCTTCTCTGTAAAGATCTTTTTCGTCTTTGGTTCTTTCAGCTGCCGTCATGGTGATCGCTTCAGCGGGGCAAGCTACTGCGCATAGCCCACAAGCAGTACATCTTTCTCTTCCTTCTTCATCTCTTTTAAGAACATGTTGTCCTCTCCATATTTCCGCTCTCGGTTTGTCAACCTCCGGATAAGGATAGATTGGCGGACCTTTTACAATATTTCTGACAGCGTGCTTCAATGTAATCCCCATTCCTTTGAATATCGCCGGAAGGTAGATTTTTTCTGCAAGGGTCATTTCCTTGTTCGAAACAACTTTTGATCTGTTAGTAAGTTTCATTTAATTATAGATGTTAGATGTTAGACATTAGATCTAGACTAATCTTGTCTGTTATCTTAATTTTATATTCAATATTAATTTCCGAATGCCAAAATTACGGCACCAGTTATCATCAGGTTTATCAAAGCCAATGGGATTAAAGTTTTCCACCCAAGGTGCATCAACTGGTCATATCTGAATCTTGGAAGTGTCCATCTGATCCACATAAAGATCAAAATTCCGATGATTGTTTTTGTAAGGAATGCTACGATACTTAGAATTCCTGCTGCATTTTCTCCCCAGTTCTGAGTAACCCATTCGATTCCAGGGAAATTGTAACCTCCGAAGAAAAGAGCAACCATAAATGCATTGGAAATGAACATATTCACATATTCTCCAAACATATACAATCCCAGTTTCATAGAAGAATATTCTGTAGAATATCCTGTTACTAATTCTGATTCACATTCCGGCAAGTCAAAAGGATGTCTGTTGGTTTCTGCCAAAGCTGCAATAATAAAAACTAAAAATGCTAATGGCTGATAGAAAATATTCCAGTTCATTCCGTCTAATTCGAATAATCCCCAAAGTTTTCCTGTAGCCTGAGATTCAGAAATGACTTTAAGATCAAGACTTCCTGTCATCATAATGATAGAAAGAAGCGCTAGTCCCATTGCCAATTCGTAAGAGATCATCTGAGAAGAAGCACGGATTGCACCAATCAAAGAATATTTATTATTAGAAGCCCAGCCTCCGATCATAATTCCATAAACTCCGATTGAAGCCATACCAATGATGTAAAGAACACCTACGTCTATATTGGCAACCTGAAGATCGAAAGACGTTCCGCCAATGTTCAGACTTTTTCCCCAAGGAATTACTGCTCCGGTAATCAGAGAGATGAACATGACTAATGAAGGTCCTAATATAAAAAGAAATCGCTCTGCATTGGCCGGTGTAAAATCTTCTTTAAAGAAAAACTTTCCACCATCGGCAAGCGGTTGCAGTAATCCGAATGGTCCGGCTTTGCTAGGTCCGATTCTATCTTGCATTACTGCAGCAACTTTTCTTTCTGCCCAGGTAGAATATGCAGCAATTGTTAATGCTAACAAGAACAGGGCAAGTACCAATATCAATTTGAATGTAATTAATTCCATAAGTTTTTATTTGAAATTTGATTAGATTGAAGAACTTAAATGATCTCGTTATCTAATTTTTCAATTTCTTTTTCGTCTTTCAAGCCAATTTCTTTAGCCTCAGGGTTTTCCAAAACATTATAACTGTCTGTTTTTTTCTCATAATGGTTGAGAGAAATTACAGAGTGTCTGTCGATATGTCTCGGTCCTTCGATATTCCAAAGTGCAGTATCTTTTTTCTCAAAACGACACTCATTACAGATCCAATCTTCAACTTCACCGTATTGGTCTTTTCTGGCCGTTACTCTTACCACTTCATCACCTTTCATCCAAAGTACCGCTTTTCCGCTGCATTTTGTACAACTACAAGTTGCGTTATAAGGCTTAGTAAACCAAACTCTGCTTGCAAATCTGGCGGTTCTGTCTGTCAAAGCGCCAACCGGACAAACATCAATCACGTTTCCGATGAAATCATTATCCAAAGCTTTGTTCAGCATTGTTGATATCTCTGCGTGGTCACCCCTGTAAAGGATTCCGTGCTCTCTTTTTTCTGTCAACTGATTGGCAGCCAATACACATCTTGCACAAAGGATGCAACGGTTCATATTCAATTTGATATATGGACCGATGTCATCTGCATCGTAAGTATTTCTTTCGAATTCTGTTCTCGTTTCAAGATTTCCATGCTCGTAACCGAGATCCTGAAGGTGACATTCTCCGGCCTGGTCGCAAACAGGGCAATCCAATGGGTGATTTACCAAAAGGAATTCCGTAACTGCTTTTCTGCCTTCCTGTGCTTTTTCAGAAGTTAAGTTTTTTACTTCCATTCCGTCCATTACACCTGTTCTACAGCTTGCAACCAATTTTGGCATTGGTCTTGGGTCTGCTTCAGAGCCTTTGGAAACTTCTACAAGACAAGTTCTACATCTACCACCACTGGTTTCCAATTTGCTGTAGTAGCACATTGCCGGAGGTACAGATTTTCCACCGATCTGTCTAGCTGCTTCCAGAATAGAAGTGCCCGGCAAAACTTCGGTAGTTTGTCCGTCTATGGTAACTTTAAATTTTTTGACTTCTTCGCTCATATCTTCTGCTTTTGGCTATATGCGTGCAGCAATAGTCTTAATTTTTTATTTTAATTTTCTATTGAATACGTATCCAATCCCAAAATTAACTTGGTAGAATACAAAATCCTGACTGGCTTTATCAGGTTTATTATTAAGAGTAGTCTTGATATCCGGCATATTGATGTAACCAAATTTTCCTTCTACTCTTGCCATTATATGATTCCAAAAAACAAAATTGATATTAGTTCTCGCATCTAAACCAAATCCTGCTAAATGGTACCTGTCGCTTCTTTCGTTTCCGAATAACTTCACATTACTTTTAGGCATCAGAGCACCAATTCCTCCGCCATAAGCCCAAAAGATGTCAAAATTTTTTTTTGATAAAACGTTTTTATACTTTTCCAGACCTGCATTGATGTAATTCAATCCATCCGTATGTTCAAAAGTCAGAAACTGCTCATCAGTCAGATTAACCTGACCATTCTGGACCATTGCTGCATATGCCGGGTCAGAAATATGACCATTGAATTTTGCAATCTGATCCTGATCCATTACATACTTCATATGATCCTGCGCAATTACAACCGCTAGATTATCCTTAATAAAATAAGCTAATCTAAAATTGAATTGCGGAATTGAAAGTCTTGTTGGATCGATATAAGCCATACTTAATTCCGAAGGCCTGTCGTGCGCTACAACATTACTTAAAGTGAAATCATACCCGTTTCCTCTGAACCGAATATCGGAATTACTGAATCCAGCCCTGTTCCAACCCCAAAAAACGAACATTGTTCCTTTTTTTAATGTGGATTTATCATTATCAATAGTGTCTTGATTTTGTCCGAATACAATTGTTATCCCAACAAAAAATACAAAAACGAATTCAAAGAACTTCTTCATTATTTCTAGTGAATTTGAAAATACAAATTCTATTTAAATCTTTATTTAACTGTTACTAACAGCTGGAATAGGATCTGCATAGTTTGCTATTCCGTAATTTTGCGTTTGGCATAGCTCAGGATTATTGACATGCCACTCAAACTCATCTCTGAAGTGTCTGATAGCAGCAGCAACCGGCCAGGCAGCAGCATCTCCCAAAGGACAAATGGTATTGCCTTCAATTTTTCTCTGGATGTCCCAAAGCAAATCGATGTCTTCCATTTTTCCTTCTCCTTTCTCAATTTTTTTCAAAATTTTGTACATCCAACCCGTTCCTTCACGGCAAGGTGTACATTGTCCACAACTCTCGTGGTTGTAGAATCTTGCTAAAGTCATCGTATGATTAACCACACATTGGTCTTCGTCCAAAACAATAAATCCTCCCGAACCCATCATTGTTCCGGTAGCAAAACCACCGTCTGCCAGAGATTCATAATTCATGTATCTTGGTTCGCCGTTGATGGTCTTCAGTAAAAGATTGGCTGGAACAATTGGAACAGAACTTCCTCCAGGGATACAAGCTTTCAGCTTTTTACCATTCGGGATTCCGCCGCAATATTCATCAGAATAGATAAATTCTTCAACGGTAATTGTCATATCGATTTCGTAAACGCCTGGCTTATTAATATTACCACAAGCTGAAATCAATTTAGTTCCTGTTGATCTTCCAATACCTATTTTAGCATATTCTGCACCACCGATTTCGATAATTGGAACAACTGCTGCAATAGATTCAACATTGTTCACAACCGTTGGTCTTTCCCAAAGTCCTTTTACAGCAGGGAATGGTGGCTTCAATCTCGGATTTCCTCTTCTTCCTTCAAGAGATTCAAGCAGAGCAGTTTCTTCACCACAAATGTAAGCACCAGCACCTCTCTGAACATAAATTTCCAAATCGTAACCAGTTCCCAGAATATTTTTTCCAAGAAATCCGGCAGCTTTTGCTTCTTCAATGGCTTCTTCCAAAATATCCGGAATCCAGGAATATTCTCCTCTTATATATATATAGGATGTGTTGGAACCTAAACAGTAAGATGAAATCAACATGCCTTCGATCAAAAGATGAGGAAGAAACTCCATCAGATATCTGTCTTTAAAAGTTCCGGGTTCAGATTCATCGGCATTAACAACCAAATGTCTTGGAACACCTTCCGGCTTGGCCAAGAAACTCCACTTCATTCCCGTTGGGAAACCGGCGCCACCTCTTCCTCTAAGTCCGGAAACTTTAACTTCTTCCAGAACTTCATCGGTAGTCATTTTAAGCGCTTTTTCCGCTGCTTCGTAACCTCCGTGTTTACGGTAAGTCTCGAAATAACGAATTCCCTCTATATGTGCATTCTTAAGTAAAAGTTTTTTACTCATTTTCTTAATAATTAATCTAAAGCGATGGCTCCTTGTCTACAAAGGTCAAGAATCTCGTCAACTTTTTCTATAGTTAAATTTTCGTGATAGAATTTGCCCAACTGCATCATTGGTGCATATCCACATGCTCCAAGGCATTCAGCTGGTTTAAGAGTGAACAATCCGTCTTCTGTAGTTTGCCCGTCTTTTATGTTTAGCTTTTTACGGATATGGTCTAATATATTATCACTTCCGTTCAGCATACAAGGTCCGGTTCTGCAAACTTCCAAAACATATTTTCCGACCGGCTTCATATTGAACATTGTATAGAATGTCGCAACTTCATATACTTCAATTGGTGTGATATTTAATAATTCTGCAACATAATCCATTACCGGAACAGCCAGCCAGCCACCAAATTCTTTCTGTGCCAAATGCAAAACAGGAATAAGAGCAGACTTTTGTCTCCCTTCCGGATATCTTGCGATAATTTTATGAACCTGCGCTAAGCTTTCAGGTTTAAAAGCAATTGTTTCGCTCATATTTAAAGATTTTAGATTTTAGATTTTAGATTTTACGATGAAAATCATAGTCTAAAAATCTTATCATTTAACATTTATCTTGAATAGTATTTTAGATTAATCAAAATTTATAATCTAAAGTTTATAATTTGAATTACGCGTCTAATTCTCCCGCAATTACATTCATGCTACACATTGTAACAATCGCGTCAGAGATTACTGAACCTGTAATCATTTCCGGATATGCCTGATAATAGATGAAGCAAGGTCTTCTGAAGTGCAGTCTGTAAGGAGTTCTTCCGCCATCACTTACCAGATAGAATCCTAATTCTCCGTTTCCGCCTTCTACTGCGTGATAAACTTCACCTTTAGGCACATCAGTTTCGCCCATGACGATTTTGAAATGGTAAATCAAAGCTTCCATTTTTTGATAAACATCTGCTTTTTCGGGAAGATAAAAATCCGGAACATCTTCATGGAAAGGTCCTTCAGGAAGGTTTTCGTAAGCTTGTTTGATGATTTTAATAGACTCCCAAACTTCCTGCTGACGAACCATAAAACGGTCATAAGTATCACCGGCAGTTCCTACAGGAATAATAAAATCAAAATCTTCATAAGAAGAATAAGGCTGTGCCACTCTCACATCATAATCCACACCACAGGCACGAAGATTAGGCCCAGTGAAACCATAGCTCAAGGCTCTTTCCGCTGAAATTGCTCCTGCTCCAATGGTTCTGTCCATAAAGATTCTGTTTCTTTCCAAAAGGTTACAGAACTCTTGGAATCTTGGCGGGAAAGTTTTTAGGAAATCTTTCAATAACTCATGAAACTTCGGTGTAAAATCTCTTTCAAAGCCTCCAATTCTTCCCATATTGGTTGTCATTCTCGCACCACAGATCTGCTCATACATATCGTAGATACGCTCTCTTTCAATGAACATATAAGTAAGGCCGGTAATTGCTCCAGAGTCCATTCCTGTCACACCATTACAAATCAAATGGTCACCAATTCTAGCCAATTCCATCAGAATAACGCGCATGTAATCTACACGCTTTGGAACTTCAACACCAATCAGCTTTTCTACTGTCATATGCCAGCCAAGATTATTGATAGGTGCAGAACAATAGTTCATACGATCAGTAAGCGTGGTAATCTGAGAGAAATTTCTTCTTTCAGAAATTTTTTCAAAAGCTCTATGGATATAACCTACTGTCTGCTCAGCATGAAGAATTCTTTCTCCGTCCATGGTAAGAACGTTCTGGAAAATCCCGTGAGTCGCAGGGTGAGTAGGACCAAGATTCAACGTGTATAATTGCCCGTCGATTTGTTCCTTGCTTTCGTATTGGTTAAGTATATTAGATAATGAGTTATCTTTCATAATATATAATTGATAATTGATAAGCGATAATTGATCATTAATCAATCATCATTAATCATTTATATTTTTTATCTTCCGAACATTGCATCGTTCTTGTCCGTTCTTGTTCTATCTTCCAGCTTATATTCTTTCAGCATCGGATGATATCCCAGGTCTTCCATATTCAAGATTGGTCTCAAATCCGGATGCCCTTTGAATTTGATTCCGTAAAAATCAAAAGTTTCTCTTTCCATCCAGTTGGCACCTGCATATAGTTCTGTCAAAGAATCAACTTCTGCGTTTTCTCTCGACATAAAAGCTTTCAGACGGATTCTGAAATTTGCCATCATATTATGCAAATGATAAACAACGCCAATTTCTTTTTCAGGAGTTTCTGGATAATGGATTCCGCATATATCAGTCAGAAAATTGAATTCCAAAGTTGAATCCTTTAAGTAATGAATTACTTTTTTAATATCATCTTTCTTGATTTCCACTGTCAGCATCCCGTAAGGTTCTGAACTGGATATCACTGAATCCGGAAATTCCCTAGTTATAGCTTCTAATACAAATTCGTTCGTCATAATTAAATTCAAAATTTAAAATTCAATAATCGAATTTTAATTACTAATGTTATAAGAGTCTAAAAGGGCCTGATATTCCGGTGTATCTCTTCTTCTGATGCTTTCGCTTTCTGCCAAAGCCTGAACCTGCATCACACCTTCGATAATTTGTTCCGGCCTTGGCGGACAACCTGGAACGTAAACGTCAACAGGAATGATTTTGTCAATCCCTTGAAGAACGGAGTAAGTATCAAAAATACCGCCGCTGGAAGCACAAGCTCCAACAGCAACAACCCATTTTGGCTCAGCCATCTGGGTGTAAACTTCTTTCAAAACCGGACCTAATTTTTTGGAAATAGTTCCGCAAACCATCAACATATCTGCTTGTCTTGGCGAGAAAGAGTTTCTTTCCATCCCGAATCTTGATGCATCGTATGTTGGGTTCAATGTAGCCATAAACTCGATACCGCAACAAGAAGTAGCGAACGGTAACGGCCAAAGAGAATATTTTCTTGCCATCCCGATAACATTGCTCAATTTAGTTGCGAAAAATCCTTCTCCTTCAAATCCTTCAGGAGCTGGTGCATCTGTTCTTATTACTGGTTTTTTATCTGACATTTCTTTTAATTATAAATTATAAATGATTAGTGATAAATGATTTCCAGAAAAATTTATCATTAATAATTAATTTTACTTATCCCAATCCAGAGCACCTCTTTTCCAAACATAGAAAAAGGCCACAAAGAAAATAGCTACGAATGTAAGAACCGCTAAAAAGCCTTCCATTCCAAATTCTCTGAAGTTAACAGCATAAGGATAAAAAAATACGATTTCTATATCGAATAGTACAAACAATACTGCAGTCAGGAAATATTTGATGGAAAATGGCGTTCTTGCGTTTCCTTCTACAGCAACTCCACATTCCCAGCTCTGGTTTTTAACAGAGTTCCCTTTCTTTTGTTTTGGCCCAAGGAAATGAGCACCTAATAAAGAAATAATGACAAAACCAAGTCCAACTGCTGCCTGAATTAGTATTGGAATATAATTTTCCGGTAAATTCATAAGATCTAAATTTAACTATGCAAAAATACTAAATAAAGATTTAATATATTAAATTATCCGGCTTACGAAAAGGAGAGAAAAGTCTGTTTTTATAAATTTAGAATAATTATAAATAAGGAATTATTTTTCTTTATTACCGATTCTCTTGAGAACAAGATAGGCAATGTAAGCGATATATAGAAATAAGACGCTGGCAAACAGGATGTTGATGATTGTATCTGTTTTTTTGTCTTCGATTGGATTCAGAAAGTTGTACAGGACAAACAGAATGATAAGGACGGCGTAGATGTATAATTGCTTTTTCAAATCGAAATTGATTTTAAAGGTTGAACTGTAATTTCGAAAAATAAATTCGTTAAACGATTGTTTAGTTTTTGATTTCTAATGAATACGTTCTTCTCCGCTTGTGATTGACAGGATTGTAGTCCTGCCAGAGAAGCTGTACGTTTTTATTCTCTTCCAGTTCCGGATTAGTTTCAGCAAACTTAATTCCCATTTTCGTAAAGCGATCAAATATTTCCTTAAAAATAATGGCTGTAACACCACGTCTTTGATATTCCGGATGAACGCCGATCAAATAAAAATTAGCTCTGTCGTTTTTCTTTCCGGCTTGCAGAAAATGCCACCAGCCAAAAGGAAAAAGTTTGCCTTTGGATTTTTGCAAAGCTTTTGAATAGGAAGGCATTGTTATCGCAAAAGATACGAGTTCGTTATTTTCATCGGCTACACAAATAATGTAATTCTTATCAATGAAAGGGAAATATTTTTCTTTGTAAGTTTTGATCTGTTCTTCCGAAATTGGCGTGTAGGTCGAGAGATGTTTATAAGTTTCGTCTAGTAATTTGAACATCGGATCAACGAGAGGAAGTATCTCTTGTTTTGACTTGAAGTTAATGACTTTCAGTTTGTATTTCTCGGCGATCAAACTACTGAATTTTACCACTTTTTCCGGTAAAACTTCCGGGAAATTAATTTCGAATTCTACCCATTCCTTTTCTTTGGCAAGGCCAAGATTTTCAAGATGTGTAGGATAATATTCAAAGTTATAAAGACCGATCATAGTTGCCAATTTGTCAAATCCCATTGTCAGCATTCCGGCTTTATCAAGATTGGTAAAACCCATTGGTCCTTCGATCTTGTCTGTATGATTATCCTTGGCAAATTGTATTGCCGTGTCGATTAAAGCTTTGGAAACTTCCTGATCGTCGATGAAATCCAGCCATCCGAATCTCACTTTTTTGACTCCAAGCTCCTGCGCTTCTTTATTATTGATCATTACGGCAATTCTACCAACAATCTTATCGTTCTTATAAGCAAGAAATTGTTTAGCAACAGAATATGACAAAGCCGGGTTTTCTTCTTTTTTCCAAATGTTCTTTTCTTCGTTAATCAATGGCGGGACATAATTGGGATTGTTTTTATACAATTCCATCGGAAATTTTATGAACTTCATCAGGTCATTCTCCGTAATCACTTGCTTTATAACAACATTTTCCATATTCTTGCTTATCAATAACACAAAGATAGGTTTTAAGGCAAAATAAGCAATGTTTTGGCATAATTTTTCCTTAAAATCACATAATTATTTTTTATAAAAATGACAGGCTATTATTTAATTATTGGGATTTCGATGTTGTTTAGCTGGATTGTTTCCGCAAGGCTCAAATCGAAGTTCGAGCACTACTCCAAAGTACATCTCAGAAACGGGATGTCCGGAAAAGAAGTGGCAGAAAAAATGTTGAGGGATAATGGGATTAATGATGTTCAGGTAATCTCCGTACCGGGACAGTTAACAGATCATTATAATCCGGAAAATAAAACCGTGAATCTTTCTGAAGCTGTATATATGCAGAGAAATGCAGCGGCGGCGGCAGTTGCGGCTCACGAATGCGGACACGCTGTCCAGCACGCCGTGGGTTACTCTATGTTGCAGTTGAGATCAAAAATGGTTCCTGTTGTTAACATAAGTTCCAGACTTTTACAATTTGTTTTGTTCGCTGGTATTGCAATTATGGTAGGAACAAGAACTATTGATAATCCAAACGGAAATACAACTGTTTTGGCAATAGGTGTTGCGCTTTTTGCGGTGACCACATTATTTGCATTTATAACATTGCCGGTTGAATATGATGCGAGCAACCGTGCATTGAAATGGTTGAAATCTACTGGAACAGTTACAGCGGAAGAATATGAAGGCGCAGAGGATTCTCTCAAATGGGCTGCCAGAACTTATGTTGTTGCAGCATTGGGATCGTTGGCTCAGCTTCTTTATTTTGCTTCGATGCTTATGGGAAATAGACGGGATTAAAAGTTATGAAAAATTAAATTCCAACAGCATCTCAGACAATTCGTTTGAGATGTTTTCTTTTTTAGAAGTTTTAATATTAGCTTTGATGATACAGATTTCCTTTGCGTCAAACTCAATGATTTTTGCGTCGTATTTATTCAGCAGGGTGAAGATTTGATTTTGCTGAGAAAATTTGAACTGAATATCTAATTCGGTTTCTAATTCTTTGGTAATGATTTCTGCTTGTTCCAATGTGTATTTTGCAGATTCTTTATAAGTTTTAACCAAACCGCCAACGCCTAATTTTGTCCCACCATAATATCTGATAACGACCACCAAAACGTTTGTGATCTGATGAGCAAGAAGCTGATTGTAGATAGGCAAACCAGCACTTCCTGAAGGTTCACCGTCATCATTGGCCCGGTAATTTTCTCCATTGATTCCTAATCTGTAGGCGTAACAGTGATGTGTTGCTTTAGGATGGATTTCGTAAAGGTGATTCAATCGTTCTTTGATATCCGTTTCAGAGTTAACAGGATAGGCAAATCCAATGAACTTGCTTCCTTTCTCTTTTAACAGAGCATCTTCTATTGGCTTTTTTATGGTTTGGAATTCAAACATTTGTCAAAAATAGAAAATTCTTAAATTAAAATCTTTCCATTTGCTAAAGTAAAAAAAAACATTCCTGCCAATAATAGCAACGCTTTTGCGTAAGTCTCAAAAAATCAGAAAAAATAAAATTCCGTCAATTAATTTTTATGTAATTTTGCATTTAAAATTTTTTAATATCAATGCCTAATACATTAATCATTGGCTCCGGAAGTTATGTTCCGGAAAACGTAATAGAAGGTTCTCATTTCAAAGATGCTGTCTTTTATGATGATAACCATCAGTTGATCGAAAAACCAACAGAGGAGATTATCGAGAAATTTGTGGACATTACAGAGATAGAAAGAAGAAGGTACGCCAATCCGGAAGATTTTAACTCAGATTTGGCTCACAGAGCGTCTCTTGAGGCTATTGAAGATGCCGGTATTGATAAGGAAGAAATTGATTATATTATTTTCGCTACCAATTTTGGTGAGGTGGATGTGAACGGAATTCCGAATTTTATGCCATCAATGTCAGCAAGACTGAAAGGTAAATTGGGCATCAAAAGAAGAGATTGTATCAATTATGATATGATTTTCGGATGTCCGGGTTGGGTAGAGTCTCTGATTTTAGCTGATACGATGATCAAGGCTGGAAAAGCTAAAACCGTTTTGGTTGTTGGCGGCGAAACATTAAGCAGGGTTACCGACCCTTATGACAGAAATAAAATGATTTTTGCGGATGGTGCCGGAGCTGTTGTGGTGACTGCTACCGAAGATTCTACTGTTGGTGTTTTGGCGGATAATACACTTTGCGATAACGGGGAAGAATTGTGTTATTTGGAAAACGGACCATCTTTGAATCTGGAGCACGATCAAAGTCAGTTATTTATCAGAATGAGAGGCCGTAAAATCTACGAATATGCACTTAAAAATGTTCCTGACGCAATCAAAGCTACGATTGATAAAGCGGGTCTTGATATCTCTGATATTAGTAAAATATTAATTCATCAGGCCAATGCAAAGATGGATTATGCAATGATCGGCAGATTGTTCAAATTATATGGACAAAAAGATTACGACCACGCGATTTCTCCTATGACAATCCAGGAGTTAGGGAATTCTTCTGTTGCTACGGTTCCGACTTTGTTTGATCTTATCAGAAAAGGTAAAATGGAAGGTCAGCAATTCACACCGGGTTCTCATATCTTGTTTACGTCTGTAGGAGCCGGGATGAATATCAATTGTGTGGTTTACAAATTTCCGGAAGGGAAAATTTAAATTACAATAAAGTAAATCTATATTTTAAACGTCAATAACAAAAAGGAATAGTTTTTATTCCTTTTGTTTTTTTATAATATTATGCAAAAGACCATCTTATTTCTTCTCGGTATATTTTTACTTCTGGAAATTTATGTTTATCAGGCTTTTAAAACACTTTATTCTAATCAGAATGCAAGATTAATCTATTGGATCCCAACGATTCTGGTTTATGTTTTTTTGTTTTACTCGATTCTCACTTTTGACAGAGCTTCGCACAAGTATCTCAATCTTCAGATTGTATTTTCTGTGATTTTGATTTTTTTATTACCAAAGCTCTTGGTAGCCATATTTCTTTTGATCGAAGATTTAATGAGACTACTAAATTTCGGTTACAATTATGTCGCAACAGAGAATCACGGTTATCCGTCAAGACGAAAATTCATAAGTTTGGTTGGACTTGGTTCAGGAGCTATTTTGGCGGGAATTATTTTGGATGGAATTGTCTTCGGAAAATACCGCCATAGAGCAAGAATAGTAAGGATTAAACTGAAGAATCTTCCGGTAAGTTTCAGAGGTTATAAAATCGTTCAGATTTCTGATGTGCATAGCGGCAGTTTTCAGAATCCAAAACATCTGCAACACGCCATTGATTTGATTAATGAGCAGAATGCGGATTTGGTGCTTTTTACCGGTGATATGGTGAATAATTATGCGGATGAGTTTGTCCCGTTTATAGATTTGTTTTCCCAGATCAAAGGGAAAGATGGTAAGTTTGCAGTTCTCGGAAACCACGATTATGGTGAATATGGCGTTTGGAAAAACATTGACGATAGAAAAAATAACATCCCTAGACTCATCGAAAATGAAAGAAAAGCTGGTTTCGAGATGTTGCGGAATGAACATCGTGTCATTGAAAGGAATGGTGAAAAATTATATATTCTTGGGGTCGAAAACTGGGGGATTCCACCGTTTCCACAATTTGGAGATCTGGATAAGGCTTCGGAAAATGTGCCTACAGATGCAGTTAAAATCCTGATGTCACACGATCCTTCCCATTTTGATGCGGTAGTTAAAAAGCATCCTAAAAACATCCAGTTAACACTTTCCGGGCATACACACGGGATGCAGTTCGGTATTGACTTGAAAAACTTCAAATGGTCACCTGTGAAATACAAATACCCGAAATGGGCAGACCTCTACGAGAGTGAAGGCAAATATCTATATGTTAACCGGGGTTTTGGAGTGATTGGTTATCCTGGTAGAGTAGGGGTGTTGCCAGAGATTACTGTTTTTGAATTGAGTTAATTTATCAATTCTCTTTTTAATAATAAAAAAGCCTGTTTATCAATACAACGATAACAGGCTTTTCTATATGGTTTCTGTACATCCGCTGTACACTTCCTTTACCTTGGTTTTATTTCAATCTTGTTATTAATAATTGAAAAATAAATCTTTTTATTTGATAAATCTTTAATTTTTATTAAAACAAATAATCCTTCATTCTCGAAACAGCTATTTCATTTTCATCGATGAACTGAAACAGCTGCTCAATACGGTCTTCGAATCTGCGACCAATGTTGATCCTTTTATAAAACGGAAGTTCAAACGGTAACTCAGCGGAATTGAAAAACTGCCATGCATTGGCATAGATCATAATGTGTTCATTGTTCTTCAAACTTTCCAGAAGCATGCTTTCATAATACTTCATTGGTGTTACCTGGAGCACATAATCATTGAACGGAAGTTGCGAATAAGGCGACTGGCTTTCCGGAACTATGGTCAAATCATTCTGGATATGAACTTCGGTTTTTTCGGTCAGTTTTCGCCACAGAAAATTGAGTCTGGATTCTTCAATATTGGATACGTAATTGAAGTCCAGATTTTTAATTTCTGAGTAAGAAATCTGATGATGTTTTTGTCTTAAACCACGAACCGGTTTTTCCAAAAATTGCTCTAAATTCTGCTTAGTTTTTTCTATGTTTTCTGGTGTGGAATTGACATTATAAAATGCAATTTCGTGGCCTGAAAAAGAGATAGCTTTAATTAACTTTTGGAGCTTTTCCACAAGAGGAATTTCTACGAAAAAAGTAGCTTTGAATTCGTGAAGTTCTAATAAAAGCAGAATAATTTCTGTCTTTTCTTCGATAGCTTTTATCAATTCTTTTTCTGAAATATATTTTTGATTTAATATTTTGTTTTCAGAAACCGATATGTTAAAAGTTAATAAAATCACTTAAATTAAAATTTATATATTATTTGTAAATAATTTAAAATCAGATGTTAAAATATATTTTAATTGAATTAATTATTCAGATTATATTGTTTTCCTAATTTCTTTTTAAGATTATTTATCATATCTATTGACATTGATGAAATGTCAAACTTATAATCCAATCCCCAATCTTGTTTTGCGGCAGAATCATCAATGCTTGCCGGCCAGGAATCTGCAATCGCCTGACGGAAATCCGGCTCATATTTTATCTCAAAATCCGGCATTGTTTTTTTGATCTCTTCAGCAAGTTCTTTTGGTGTAAAACTCATTCCTCCCAAGTTATAAGAATAACGGATTTTCACCTGTTCTTTCTGAGCAGTCATCAGCTTGATTGTTGCGTCAATTGCATCGTCCATATATAACATTGGCATCGCTGTATTT
Organism: Epilithonimonas pallida; assembly: GCF_900182975.1. NCBI lineage: Bacteria > Pseudomonadati > Bacteroidota > Flavobacteriia > Flavobacteriales > Weeksellaceae > Epilithonimonas > Epilithonimonas pallida. Next base: position 160,168 of record NZ_FXUO01000004.1, read on the forward strand.
TCGCTGATGAAGCTCGTGTATTTTCCATTTTCTACAGCTTCATAAAATATCTCAACGGCATAATCTGTAGTGCCTCCACCGGCTGGTGCTTTCCAGGAAATCAAACCGGGATAACGGATGCTTCTGATATCAACGCCGTATTTTTCGAAGTAATATTCGCACCATTTTTCACCTGCCATTTTCGAGATTCCGTAAACGGTTGTCGGATTAAGTACAACTTCCTGTCCCACATTTTCTTTAGGAATTCCTTTTCCGAAAACTGCAATGGAACTCGGCCAGAATATTTTTTTAATCATACCTTCTTTTGCCAATTCGCAAAGATGAATCAATGGGTCAAGGTTGAGTTTCCACGCAAAAAGTGGTTGCTTTTCCGAAGTTCCGGATAAGAGCGATGCTAGATGATAAACAGTAGTAATCTTATGTTCTTTGATGATGTCTGTAACGGCTTGAAAATTAGTAACATCTAATCTTTCATAATAACCTGCTTCCGTAATGCCCTCTTTCCACTTATCGAGACCAGAAGCAATCACATTTTCTTTACCATAAATTTCTGATAATCTTAAGGTTAGTTCTGTTCCGATTTGCCCTAGTGCGCCGGTGATGAGAATTTTTTCTGTCATAGTTTCATTTTTACTTTTCCTGATTCGCAAATCTAATTAAATTTGGGATTGAGAATCAAAAAGAATTCCAATAAATTTTTAAAATATGATAATATGCAAAATCAGTCACCCATAATAGAAGTTGATGAATTAATTAAGATATCTGAAAATCCGAATCTCAGAATTTTTGATGTCAGAACTGGTCCTGTTGCCAAAGAAGAATATCTTAAAAAACATCTCAAGAATTCAGTTTTTGTTGATTTGAATTCTGATTTGGCAGAAATTGATAATCCAAAAAATGGAGGTCGACATCCGCTTCCGAAATTTGAAAATTTTGTCAAGACTTTAGGCAAATTAGGAATTGATAAAGATTTTCACGTTGTGATTTACGATGATAAAAATGGTGCTAATGCTGCTGCAAGACTTTGGTGGATGTTGCGTGCGGTTGGTCACACCAATGTTCAGGTTCTTAATGGCGGATTACAATTTGCGGAAAATCAAAATTACCCTTTAAGTTCTGGTGAATATTCTTATTCTGAAACTGAATATATTTCTGAATTCAACGATTGGCAATTGCCACAGGTTTGGATAGATGATGTGAAAAAAACAATACAAGATTCTGATGCTGTGATTGTGGATGTAAGAGAGTCTCCGCGTTACAATGGTATCACAGAGCCGATTGATTTGGCCGCAGGGCATATCCCGAATGCCCAGAATTTTCCTTTTATTGATAACCTGGATGAAAACGGTTTGTTCAAATCTCCAGAAGCTCTCAGGAACATCTATTCCGAATTATTTGAGAATTATGACAAGAGCAAAATCGCGTTCCATTGCGGAAGCGGTGTAACGGCTTGTCATTCTTTGTTAGCATTGCATTATGCAGGCTTTGAAATCCCCAATTTGTATGTTGGAAGCTGGAGCGAGTGGAGTAGAAATGAAGTTTAATTGTCAATTGTTAATTGTTATCATTGATAATTAAGCATTGATAATTATTTAAAAACTGGCTCGGATTTGCATACTTCCGATATGGATAGTTCTGTCACCGGAGTTTCGACCTTCATAGTTGACATTCAATTGAATGAAGGAATTAATGGCTTGCTGGATATATAAAGTCCAGACCTGGTTTTTCCCGGCTTTCAGGCCTTCCAGCATTTGATTTCCGACAATGCTGTAGCTGTTGCCCGTGAAGTCGTTGTTGATAAAGGAAAAGTTAGCTCTAATGGACGTCTTCGCTTTTTCCCACTGAAGTGTTCCTGATATTTCGTAGGTTTTTAAAAGTTCTTCGCCGTCGGTTCTTTTTTTCTGGCGCAATGCTCCAAATAATTCTGTTTGCAGAGTTTCGGTTAATTTGTATGTAGCTTTCGGTTTGGTTTCCCAGTTTTGAAGAAGGTAGTTTCTTGTATTGTAAACTTGTGAGCTATTGGTCACATTCTGGAGCGTGTTTTCCCAATCTGCACGAAAAGTTTTTGTAAAGGAATAACCGAGATTCATAAAATGAGATTTCTGAGAATGTTCCTCATTGCTGAAATTAGCGTTCACCAAATTATCATTATCTGTATATCGGTAACTTCCGTTCCATCCAGATTTTTCATTAGAATTAAATAAAGCTGAAGCCAGAATATTCTGAGTTCTCAGTAATTGGTCAGCTTGTTTTTCGAAAGGATTCCAAACCAGGACTTTGCTGCCTTTAAGATAAGAATTTTGAGAAAGTAAGGATAGGTTAAAGTTCCATCGTTTAAGGAAAACATTTTCCGAACTGATAATGACAGAAGGATTGACGAATAATGCGACCTGAAGCTTATTTTTATTAGAAGCAAGATAATTGACGCTGTTGGTGTAAACTCTAATGTATTGCGCCAAATCTGCGTATTCTGCCACTTCAAATTCGTCTAATTGCTGAATGCCGTCGTTGTTATAATCCGTCCATTTGTAAACACCTTGTCCGTCGGTTACTTTGATATATTGAAATTCACGTTGCGCTTCCTGTCCATTCCCTAGTTCGTAGAAAAGCTGCAGACGCATTCCGTTTTTGAATAACTGCTGATTGTAAAGGATATTTCCTACAACAAAATCCTGATTCTGATCGTTTGCAAAAGTCTGATTCTCATAAAAGAATTTTCTATAATGAATCAAAGTCGATAATAGAGTAGTCTCGGTTTTGATGATTTGACTTTCCGCCTGAATCCCGAGAATATTATTCATCTTTTGTAAGCGATTATCCAGAACAGAGTCATTGCCTCGGAAATAAATTTTTGCCAGTAATTTGGTTCTTACAGAATCTGCAATTTTTTTCTGAATGAAAACCTCTTTCCAACTGAAACTGGTCACATCCAACAATTGCGTGGCGTTATATTTTTTCTCGTTATGTTCCATAGAAGCGCCCAACATCCAGCTTCCTTTTTTACCAGCTAATTCGGTTGAAACCGCTCCTCTGATAAAAGTGGTGTTAAGGTCTGTGGATTTGGTATCCAAATAAGAAATAGCTCCGAGGTTGGTGAATTTCCCGATTCTCCAGGTGGCATCCAAATCATTTTTGATTCCTTTGTAAGTGTTGGTTTCTTCGAGATAATTGATTTTATAATTAACAGATGATTTTTTATTAAAGTCATTCAGAAAAGAAAAGATAAATCGATTCTGCGTAATCTGACTAAATTCATTGGTTAGGTTAAAGTCTCTCCAGAAATCAACATTGTTAATTCTGTCCAGAATGTGAAAATTCTTCTGTATGACCTGATATTCGACCATTGGTGTTCCTGTCCAAGTATTTTTTCGGAAGGTTTTATTAGCATAGATTCTTGCCGCATATCCGATATTCTGCTTATTATCTTTTGATGAATAAAGGTTGAGATCGTAATTGCTCATCGAAACATCAGTTCCAATAACACCTTCATTTAATGCATATTCAACGTTAGCAGAATAAACCTGTGATTTTTCCGGAGCGGGGAGTTTTCTTACTGCCATATAATCTCCCAAACCAGTTCCTACATATTGGAAAACGCGGCCGTTGTTGGTGGATTGCTGCAGTTGGTAATCGCCTTTTCCACTTCCGAAATAAGTGAAAGACACCTGGTAGAGCACCTGAGTCTGGTCGGTAGAAAACTCATAGTGGAAAGGATCGGTAGTGAATACTTTTTTGTAGAGAATTTTATTAACGTCATATTCCGTTTCCACACCAGACGGCGAATACATAGAATCCTGATTGTTTCCTGCATTAACCAGTGTTTGCTTGTCTTCATCGCTAAGATTCAAAGATAAAGGCGCATTTTTATTGTCATTCTCCATAAACCAGCTGAATCCGGCTTTCAGTTTTTCTCTTTGATGCCTGATGTTTCCTGTAATCAAAAATCTTGTATAATTCCGATTGGTGTAATTATAAGATACGTTGATGAAATTCTGTTTATAAATTGGCCGAAAACTGGTGAATGTGATTTCGCCCGTATTATAATTAATAATATAATCTTGATTTTCGCCACGTTTCATCAATATTCCGTCGATGTAAACCTGTTCCGAACCTGAAATAATCGTAATAAACAATTCTCCATTTTTCCCAGTCAATCGATAAGGTCCTTGATTGCCTTCAATTCCTTGGAATCGCATTCTGAAGAATTCACTTCTTGCAACGCCACCGGAAACGTCAACGGAAGTTTTATTACCATTCTTTTCCCAACTCGTGAGAAATTGCAAACCCATACTTCGTCTTTGATATCGTCCGAAATAAGTCGTTTCATCATTCAGGTCGAGATGTCCTGCCCGGATGATACTATGGTTTTTGATATTAAGCTGAAGATAGATTTTGTCAAATTCCTGCAAGGTCTGAGTGTATCCATCAGCCTGAACAGGAAGATTATGGTCCGAAATGGAAGCCAAAATCGAAACATCAGGACTTAGCTTTCCGGAAATCTGCATATCCATAGAACTCTGCACAGATGAGCCCTGGTTATTTCCAAAAGTAATACCTCTGATAATGGAACCTTTGGAATTGAGTTCGCCGAGGATTCTTTTCTTGTCGTTTTTTACAAGGACTTCTTCGTCATAAATGACGCGATTCTGTTTTTTGATAAAGTCAAGCGTGTCTTTGGTGTAAAAGTCCTGATTGATTTTAGAAATAATAACACTGTCTTTTTTAAGGGAATCTTGTGGAATATTTGGATTTTTCCAATTGAATATCTGTGCATTAATCTTGATTATTGCAAAAAAAATACAGATTATTAGGAAAATTTTATTTATCTTCGACACCCTTTTTCTTGTGATGTGTAAATGTAGTAATAATAGGCTTTATAACGAATTAACAATTATTTAAAACGGAAACAGGGTGCGTAAAATTATACTTAGCATTAAAATTTTATATTTGCCGAGCATAAAAACTGAACAATTTTAAACTTTATATTATGAAAAAATTTTATTCTTTATTAGCTGCAGTAGCGATTACTGCAAACGTGGTTGCTCAGACAAAAACAATTACTATAGATGTTGCAAACATTGGTGGTACGGCAGTTTTGGGAAGTAATAATTATAACAGCGGAGCTGAAAAAACTTGGTCAACCGGAGGTATTTCTTTAGGGGGTAAGGCAATTACTACCAATACAGCCAACAGCCCTGCCAGCGGTGACGTTGCAGGAACTTACGTTCAGGCACAAGCTAACAATGGTGTTATCTACAACACGGTAGCATTACCTGGGAGAGTTGTTAGTGTAACCCTTAACCAAGGTGGTACAGCAAGACAATCATCATTATTCGGTGGTACAAGCCGTTTGGTAACAAGTACAGCAGCAGATTACACTACAGCTGGAACTCAGGTTGGATCTGCTTCTACAACAGGCTGGACTTCCACAGATTTAACAGGTACAAACTACACATTTTTTGCAATCAAAAGAGGTGCTAATGCTGCATACTTTACCTCTATTACTATCGTTTATGAAGATCCGACAATGGCAGTAATAGATTCTTCTAAAGGGAAAGCTAATCTGGTTAAAAATACAATCGTAACCAATGAATTGATCTTCGGTGCTTCTGCAAAAGTTTCAGTTTATAACGCTGCTGGTCAGATTGTGAAGACTGCTGAAGTTTCTGAAAATTCAAAATTAGATGTTTCTGGCTTGGTTAAAGGAACTTATGTTGTGACAGGTCTTGTTAACGGACAAGCTGTTTCTCAAAAAATTATCAAGAAGTAATTTAAAATATTTCTATTTTATATATGAGTGCTGTCAGTTTTGACAGCGCTTTTTTTATTAACTGAATATTATTTAGAATATAACAAATTTTTAACTGTAAGTTTCTGATTGTTATTGTTTTATTAATGCTTTGGTAATCTAAAGTAAGATGAATCGTGATAGATTTGACACAAATAAAATCTAAATAATCTAATTATGAAAAAGATCTATTCTTTCTTCGCAGCAGTTGTTTTGACAGCAACAATGTATGGACAAACAACAGTTTTCAATGCCACTTTTGATGATGTGGATGGAACAGGAGGCAGTGATGGTAACTGGTCTTCCAGTGTTGCAAGTAATGCGCTTGCAAGTTATACAACAGGAGGCAGCTGGGATTTGACGAGAGCTTATAAAGGTGGAGGTTGTCTGAAAATGGGAACTGCAAGTGTTTTGGGAGTATTAAAAACACCAGGCATTACTTTGACAGGTAACGGAACACTTACTTTCAGAGCGGCAGCCTGGAACGGAAATAATGAGCAAACTACTTTGAAAATTTCTGCTACAGGAGGAACTTTGAGCTTGGCTACGGTGACCCTTGTGAAAGCCAGTTACACAACTTATACCGTTAATATAACCAATGCAACCGGAAATCTGGTTATTGCTTTTGAAGGTAATGCAACTGCAAACGGCAGATTTTTTATTGATGATATAAAAGTCACAGCTCCAACAATGGCTGTTGCAGATGTTATCAAAGCAAAAACCAATCTGGTTAAAAATACCATTGCAACAGATGAATTGTTTTTTGGTGTTTCTTCAAAAGTATCTGTATATAATACCGCGGGACAAATGGTAAAAGCTGCTGATGTTACAGAAAATGGAAGATTGGATATTTCTGCTTTGCCAAAAGGTAATTACATGGTAACAGGTCTTGTTAATGGACAGGCAGTATCTCAGAAAATTATCAAAAAATAATTTTACACTAAATCTATAAATGAACGTTGCCAATCCTGGCAATGTTTTTTTGTTTAAAAGCTATTGAGTTTAATGTTTATTATATATGATTTAAAGCAGGCTTAACATTTCATCACATTAATATGTTTACATTTGCGGAAGGGAAAAGGGGGAATTGCTGGGCTTACAGAATGTTAATTTTTGCCAGTAAGAAATTCAGAAACATTGACTGTAATGATGTTTATCAATATAAAAATGTTAAAAAATAAATTAAATTTTGCTGAATGCATTTTTTTGTTAACTTAGCATCCCTTTACAATAATTAAAAATAAAAACAATTTTTAAACTTTAATAAAATGAAAAAAATCTTTACAATTTTAAGTATTGCGGCTGTATCTTTAGTTTCTGCTCAAAATTTGATTCCAAATAATGGTTTTGAAACTTGGACTTCAGGAAAGCCAGATGGTTGGTTTATACCGACTGCTGCAACTATTGCTCAATCTTCTACAGCACACAGTGGTAGCTCTTCATTATCATTAACTTCGCCGGCTTCTGGTAACAGTACTGTAAGCCCAACAACAGATACTCCGGTAACTGCTGGAACAACATATGTTTTTTCAGGTTGGTATCTTGATAACTCTACTACTGCAAGATTTAAGTATTGGAATCAATTCAGAAATACAGCGGATACAGGTGCTAATAATATGCAAGCTGCAGATTATTCGACAGATTCCCCATCTTGGCAATTTTTCACAGCAGAAGCACAACCTAATGCTGGTGCAACAGTTGCAAGACCGGGTTTAAGAGTATATCCTGAAAACAACGCAGGAGGAGGAGTAATATTGTTTGACGATATTATGTTCTATGTAAAAGGTTCAATGGCTGTTACAGATATCAAAGATTTTGATAAACAAGTTCAGTTTAATACAATCGTAAAAGATCAGATTACTTTCAAATTACCAGTTAAATCAACTGTAAATATCTACTCTGCAGAAGGTAAATTAATCTCTTCTAACAGAGTTGAGAACGGAGGTTCTGTAAGCACTCAGTCTTTAGTTAAAGGTGCTTACATCGTAACTGTTGATAATGGTGCTAACAAAATCAGCAGAAAAGTTATCAAAAACTAATTATAGTTTTTCTTAAAAAGCAAAAGGCTTCCAAATTTTGGAGGCCTTTTTTTATTTTATATGTGTTTTCGGGGTTCATAATCATTTCTGCTAGTATTTACAATGTCATCCTGAGTTTGTCGAAGGATCTTTTTTTATTAATAAACTCCTCGTCTAAGATTATTAATCAGAGCACCAAGATTCAGAACCAAGGTATATCGTATCCTGTAACCATAGTCTTTAAATGAGGGCTCAAATCCTAAACTGGACGCTACAGGAAAATAGATTTCCAAAAAATCCGGCACCACTTTTACCTTTACGCCGGAATCCCAAATGAATTCGGTGCTTCTGCTCTTATTTGTATAAATCCCTGCATCAGCATACAGGTTGAACCATTTCCAAAGATGAGAATCAACATTAATACTGGTGATGAATTGATTCACAGATGTATTAAACATCGATTTGAAACCGCCCTCTGCCAGAATAAACTGCTGAGATAGGATTCCCGAGGTGGCACTCTGCCCCAATAATCCATAAGAAAAAGAATAGTTGGAAACACGGGATATCCCATAATTGAACAAAGCATTCTTCGTGTCGTTCCTCAAAAAATAGCCTGCAAACCAACGGAAGCTGATTTTTTTGTCTTTAGCAAATTCCCAGCGGTAAAACGCTTCAGCAGAAATTTTCTGAAAATCTTCCATCCATTGCAAATTGCCCGAGATGTATTTTTCGTGAATCAATCGGTTATCGGAATAGGAATAACCAAGATTCCAAAGGTTATATTTGGAATACAAGTTATTCTCAATCATCAATGGTGTCAATTCCCGCTCATAATAGTTATATGAGAAATATAAACTTCTTCCGATGGCACTTCTGGGATTTTTGTTGAAATTGAGAGCTGTTGCTGCTCCAAATTTTTTATAAGCCAAATCCGTATTATAATGAAAATAGGAACCTGAAACTGCAAAATTCCAGCTCCTGAAAAAGCTGTTCGGTGGAAGAATCGAATAGCCAAGTGCACCCGAACCCGTCAATTTCCCTGTTCCTGTACTGTAATACGGTGTGAACGAATAATCAAATTTCTGGTCAAAGATCCCCTGATTCTTAAAATTGAGACCAACCAAAATCTTATCGTAAGCATTGAATGTTAATCTCGGTGTTAAAAAGATTTCATTGTATTCAGGGTTTTGAATGTCTTTAATCAGCTTGAATTTTATTTTTTTTGTGTTGGAAAATAAGCCTTTTGTATAGATATAATTGTCTCTGTAATTGGATTCAGGAAAAATGTAATTATCATTTAAAACAATTTTTGCCACATTTTCTTTTGGAATCAGAATCGAGTCTTTTGCTTTGGAGCTGCCATCTTTCCAATAAGTTGTTTTCTCATCATTCTTATTTTCCGATTCAATTTTTAAAGGGATATTGGAAGCATTTTTATTTTTGATATTTACCTGATAATGATCGTTTTGTTCTTTAATATTTTTCAAATTAAAATTAATCCTGTGCTTCTCATCCATCATCGGACTCAGAAAGACTGATTTTCCGGAAGTGAATTTTTCAATATTATTGAGGAAATCTTTACCTGTTGTTTTGGTTTTATAATTAGAAGACAGATAATTTTTCAGGAAAAAATCAAACGAATTCTGCCCTTGGTATTCCGAAATATAATTCAAAAGACTTCCCATTTCAAATTGACTGATTGCAGTTGTATTAAAATTGCTCAACAAATAATATGGCGTTGTTATTTTCTGGTCGAGATTCTGCGTGTAGATATAATGATAAGCCAGTCCGTAACGCTCGGAAAGCTTCAGCTTGGAAGCATGAAATAATTTCAAAGGTTTGATTCCGAAAATCTTTGCATTATCGGGAAGATTCCCAAGAAGCTTATGATTGGGGTAGAAATTTTTCAGATATTGAATTTCGAGGTAGGATTTCAAGCCGTTTTTCAGCCAGTGTTCTTCCGTTTTATTAGTAATGAAATATTCGTCCATTATTTTCTTTGAGACGGCACTGAAGTAATCTAGATCCGTCTTTTCATAATCCGTAAACATCTGGAATTTGAATTTCCAGAATTTGATGTCATCAATACCGATAAATTCTTCCTTATTCAGGAATTTTTGAGTAATGAACAATTTGTCAGGAAGATTTCCAACTCTTGCCTTTATGAATTTGAGTTGTGTCGGCAAAAGAAAACTTAAAACCTGTCTTTGATATTCAGTGATCTGATAACCTAGTTGGATATTGATTTTCTGACCGTCAACATCTAATAAAAATTCGGGATAAATCTCTCGGGAGAATTGAAATTCCGGGTCATTGATCGAAGTTCCTTCAAATTTGGAATCTGATTTTTGATTAAGGTTAGAATAAATTTTCCAACTGTTTGGAATTTCAAAATTCACATTCCAAAATGAGCCGGCGTTGGCAGTTTCTTCCGTATCTCTATATGAAACGTTACTTTGATTTTCATTTTCATAAGTTTCCGGAACCAGGAAAAAATATTTTAAAAGAATGCGATTGGCGTCCACACCATAACCTGTAAAACGGGCGTCAGGCAACTGAATTTGATATTTCAGATTAAGTCTAATACTCTTTCCAGATTCCAAAGGCTGCCCAAGCGGAATAAAAATGTTTTCCTGAGTTTTATTAAGGATTTCTGAGGAGATATTCCCGTAAGAATATTGGAGATTTTCTAATTTCCCCAGTTTATCATCTTTAGCAAAATACAAATCCTTTTTTCTGTCTTCAACTTTTCTTTTGAGAAGTGGTGTTTTGCGATTTTGGTAAGCCGAAACCCAATTCAGCAGCTTGATTTGATTGATGGATTTCTGATGCGGATTATGATAAATCAAAGTCTGTTCTACAGAAATCGATTTTTGATCATCATTCAGTTTTACATTCAACAAAATGCTGTCTTGCTGAGACTTTGCCCAGAAAAAAGGAAGAAATAAGACCAAACATAAAAGAAATCGCTTCATCAAAAAATATAAGTAATTAAAACTACTACTTTTTTTCTGATGAAGCGAGATGTTATATTGTTAAAATTACAAAGAATCCTGATAAGCTTTCCAGCCTTCGTTTTTGTAACGTAAAGCTTCTTGTTCCGGCTCGTCTGCTTTATAGATGCCGCGTCCAACGATGATGAAATCGGTACCGTAATTTTTAATCACATGTTCCGGAGAATTGTATTGCTGGCCTTTGTCATCGCCACTTGTACCCAAATTCACACCTGGTGTAAACAATAAGATTTGGTCAGAAACTTGATTTTGTGCTACACAACCGATTATACTTGGATGATTCTCTATGATTTTCAAAGCTTCTTCACGATAATGAGAATCTGTTAAAGTTCCTTCAGAAGACATTCCTAAAATCGCGACCACACCAACATTCATAAAGCAATCTAAGCTTTTGCTTCCTCCAATAACGTGGGAAGTTATCAAATCTGCCCAGTTGGAAATCTTGTAAGTTCCGTAAGAAAACTGCAGTTCCTGAGTGTTCCCGATGTCAGCAAATTTCCGGTCTTCCATCAAAAGGAAATTATGTTTCGTTGCTATATCTTTGAGCGGAAGAATGGTTTCATCAGCATCAAAATCGTTCAGAATATCGATATGAGTTTTAAGAGCCACAATGTGAGGACCAACAATGTCAGCGAAATCCAATAATTCTTTTGTGGTAATAAAATCTGCCGATGCAATTAAGTTTGATCTTTTTTCAATAGCGATTTCAAGGATTTTCTTAGCAAAAGAATGTTCCGCTACTTCCAGTTTTTGTTCATAAGACAGACGTTTTTTCTCTTCAAAAACCACTTGATTTCCGTTCACAAAATCTCTGATTCTCGATACTTCCTCATCATCGATGTAATTAACTTCTCTCAGGATTTCCACAACCTCAGAGATATTGAAAAGCGAATGAACTTTGTAACCTTTAGCTTCTAGTTTTTCTTTTCCGCCTTGCTGTCTATCAAGAACTACAACAATGTCAGAAACCTTGATGCCTTCATTTTCAACCTCATCAATGGTTTCTACCAAAGATTTTCCGGAGGTGATGACATCTTCTACCAATAGACAGTTTTGTCCTTTCTCGTAGATTCCCTCAATCAGTTTTTTTGTTCCGTAAGCTTTGGCTTCTTTTCTCTTAATAATTAATGGGAGATAACTTTCCAGCGACATTGCTGTCGCCATTGGAAGCGCTGCGTAAGGAACGCCACAGATGATATCAAAATTATCCAGCGGCAACATTTCCAAGAGATAATTAGCTAGTTTTTTCAGGATTTTCGGATCAGAAGCGAGTGGCCGCAAATCCACATAAAACGGACTTTCTATTCCGCTTTTCAGTGTAAAACGCCCAAACTTGATAATCCCGAGTTTATAACACTCGAGGAAGAATTCTTTTTTACTTTCCATTGACTTTCTTTAGATTTCGACAAATTTAAGGCTAATTTTTATTAACCACAAAGGCACAAAAGTTTGAAAATCAAAAACACAATTTTGTCATTCCGTAGGAATCCCTACAGAGTTTGCTTAGATTCCTACGGAATGACAAACTAAATGCTCAAAATATTTCATTGAATTTTTCACCACTTTCTTTTGTGACTTTTGTGGTTTATTCTTTCCACTTCGGATTCGCAGCAAAAATCCTTTCATTGATTTTGCAATCGTCGGAATGTGCGCCTTTCAGAAAACCAATACTCATCAGAAACTCACCGACGATTTCGCCGCCTGTGAATCTAAAGGTTTTTTTGAACAGTTTTACCCATTCTTCCTTTGTTTTCAGATGATGATGTTCCAACCATTTTTCGAATGAGCCAAATTCCTTTTTGAGTTCCAAAATGGTTTTGGCGTTTTCTATGGCTGCATTGACTTTGAGTTTGTTTCTGATGATTCCCGGATCAGCCAATAATCTCTCCCGGTCTTTTTCTGTGTAAGCGGCAATTTTCTCGATACTGAAATTGCTGTAGGCTTTTCGGAAAGAATCTTCCTTTTTGAGAATCGTTTCCCAACTCAATCCAGCCTGATTGATTTCCATTATGAGTCTTCCAAACAATTCATCATCATTGTGAATCGGAAAACCATAATGATTATCGTGGTAGTTTTTGTGCAACGCTTTCCGGTCTTCGGGCTGCATTGTTTCTATGGCTTGGCAGTATGACATCTTATATTTTTAAAATTGAATGTAAAGGTAATTTTTTTTACCGGTTATTAAAATTTCCCTAAAATAGGTAAAAGGAAGAGTAAAGTAAACAAAAGAAAGAGTTGAGTAGACAGTCAGAGGTCTTGAATAAGCATTCAGAAGAGTTAAGTAAGTAGTCAGAAGACTTGAGTAGATAGTCAGGGGTCTTTAGTGAGCATTCAGACGAGTTCAGTAGACAGTCAAAGGTAATAAGTAGATAATCAAAGGTCTTAAGTAGATTATCAGTCAAAGTTTAAAATTTAACAATGATATCTGGTTTGAAATATTGTTTAATAAGCTGTGAATATGATTAAGGATTAGAATTAACAATTTCTTATCTTCGTGCAAAGCTTTTTTAAAATGTATAAATCAATATCTTTTTTCTTTTTACTTTTCTCTTTTGTCTTTATCAATGCTCAGATTGAGGAAAAAAAACTGGATGAACTTATTCAAAATTCTCTTAAAACTTTTGATGTTCCGGGAATGTCTGTTGGCGTTGTGAAAGATGGAAAACTAATTTATGCGAAAGGTTTTGGTGTTCGCTCGCTCAACAATAATCAGCCGATGGATGCCAATACCCTGGTTGGTATTGCTTCTAACAGTAAAGGTTTTACCTGTACAGCTCTTGCCATTTTAGCAGACGAAGGCAAACTCAATTGGGATGATAAAGTGACCAAATACATACCGGAATTCCAGATGGCTGACCCTTACGTTTCTCAAAATGTAACGATAAAAGATTTGATTACGCATAGAGCAGGATTGGGATTGGGACAAGGTGATCTAATGTTTTTTCCGGAAGGTGGTAATTTGACAGTGAATGATATTGTTCATAATGTAAGATTCCTCAAGCCGGAAAATCCTTTCAGAACAACTTTGGATTATAATAATATCATGTTCATTGTTGCCGGAGAAGTGATTCATAGAGTTTCCGGTTTGCAATGGGCAGATTTTATCGAGCAAAGAATTATGAAACCTGTCGGGATGACGGCGAGTTTCGGTTCTTATAATAGAGCGAAAAATTCTCAGAATATTATCGATGCACACGCTCCGGTTGATGGGAAAGCGATTGCTGTTCCACACGACTGGAACGAGACGGCGAACGCTGCAGGCGGTATAATGAGCAATATTCAGGATATGACGACTTGGGCCAATTTTCTTCTGAATGGATTTGTGACCAAAGACGGGAAACGTCTGGTTTCTGAGAAAAACGCTCACGAATTATGGAGTCTTCAAATTCCGGATAAAGTTGGATTGACTTCGCCTTATGATACGCATTTTTATGGTTATGGATTGGGCTGGTTTTTGAGCGATGTTAAAGGTCATTTGCAGGTTCAGCATTCCGGAGGTTTGATAGGGACTGTAACCCATTTTACATTGATTCCGGATTTGAAATTGGGGATTGTGGTCTTGACGAATCAACAATCTGGTGCGGCATTTTCTACGATTACCAATTCTGTGAAAGATGCTTATCTGGGTGTTGAAAACCGTGATTGGCTGAAGCTTTACGGTGATAGAAATAAAAAAAATGAAGAGACTTTTGCCAAGCAGAAGAAAGATGTTTATGATAAGGCTTCGAAGTTCAAATCAGATTTGAAGGACGACCAATTCATCGGCTGGTACAAAGATGATTGGTTCGGGATTGTTGAGGTTTCCAAACAAGGCAAAGGTTATAGAATTATTTCTAAATCTTCTCCAAGACTTAAAGGTGATTTGATTCCCTATTCTGCGAATTCTTTTGTGGCGAAATGGGATGACAGAAGTTACGATGCGGATGCGTTTTTTATTTTGAATTTTGATGAAAACGGAAAAGCGGTTTCTGCGAAAATGAAACCGATTTCTGATGTGACGGATTTTAGTTTTGATTTTGAGGATTTGGATTTGAAGAAGATTAATTAGAAAAGTTGATTTGATAAAATAAAAACGCCTAAACAATTTTGTTTAGGCGTTTTATTTAATAAGAATTCAAACCACATTAAATTGGCTTAAATTCTAAGTTTTGCTCTTTCAATAATTTAGCTTCAGCTTCTTTGTAATAACCGCTTGCTAATTTGTTGTAAATCGATTCGAAAGCTGCAAGGGTTTCGTTGATTTCAGCATCGGTATGAGAAGCGGTTGGAATTAATCTAAGAAGAATCATTCCTTTTGGAATTACCGGATAAACTACAACAGATGTGAAAATTCCGTAATCTTCTCTTAATTCTTTAACTAATAAAGTCGCTTCAACAGGTGTTCCCTGGATGAAAACCGGCGTTACACAAGTGTTGGTGTCACCAAGATTATATCCGATTTTTTTCAATCCACCTTGAAGTTTTTCAACATTTTCCCAAAGCTTAGCCTTGATTTCCGGTCTTGTTCTCAACAGTTCCAATCTTTTCAAACCTCCGATTACCATTGGCATTGTCAGAGATTTAGCAAAAATCTGAGATCTCAGGTTGAATTTCAAATAACGGATAATCTCTTTGTCTCCAGCTAAGAATGCCCCGAAACCAGCCATAGACTTAGCAAACGTAGAGAAATAAACATCAATCTGATCCTGGCAACCTTGCTCTTCACCAGCTCCTGCTCCGGTTTCTCCCAATGTTCCAAATCCGTGAGCATCGTCAACCAAGATTCTGAATTTATATTTGTCTTTAAGCGCGCAGATCTCTTTCAGTTTACCTTGTTGTCCTCGCATTCCGAAAACACCTTCGGTAATTGCTAAAATTCCGCCGCCTGTTTCTTCAGTGACCTTTTGAGCTCTGATTAAGTTCTTTTCAAAACTTTCGATATCATTATGTCTGTAAGTGAAACGTTTTCCAGCGTGCAGTCTGACACCGTCCACGATACAAGCGTGAGAATCTACATCATAAACAATCACGTCATTTCTTGAGACCAAAGCGTCAATCGTAGAAACCATTCCCTGGTAACCGAAATTCAAAAGATAAGCAGAATCTTTCTTAACGAAATCCGCCAATTCTCTTTCCAGTTGCAAATGCTGTTCAGTTTCTCCGGACATTGCTCTGGCTCCCATCGGATAAAACATTCCAAACTCTGCAGCGGCTTTGGCATCAGCTTCCAAAACTTCGGGATGATTACACATACCCAAATAATCATTAGCACTCCAAAAAATAACCTCTTTCCCCTGAAACTTCATTCTCGGTCCAATTGGTCCTTCTAATCTTGGGAAAATATAGTATCCTTCACCATAATCTGCAAATTGTCCCAGCGGACCTGGATTTTGTTTTATTCTTTCAAAAATGTCCATTTTTTCTAACTGATATTTTTATTGATTGAAAAAACCTTTTGTATGACAAAAGGTTATGAATTTTGTGTTTAAATTTTATTTGATGATTTCTGTTTTGAAAACTTCATCATAGTTGTGAAAACAGTTGTTGATAAAGCCTTGTTCTTCCATCCATTTGTCGCTGTATACTTTAGTGATATAGCGGGAACCATGGTCTGGAAAAATTAATACTATCAAGTCATCTTCTTTGAACTCATGGGAATTGGCATACTGAATCAAAGCCTGAGTTACTGCTCCAGTTGTGTAACCCCCCATTATTGCTTCCTTCAAAGCAATCTCTCGGGTTCTGTAAGCTGACATCTCGTCATTAACTCGTACATATTCATCAATCGTATCAAATAAAAGCGCACCCGGAATCAAATTTTTTCCAAGACCTTCAATCTGATAAGGATGAATTTCTGTTTTATTGATTTTTCCTGTTTCGTGGTAAGTTTTTAGAATAGAGCCATCCGCATCTACACCAATCACTTTGATGTCAGGATTTTGTTCTTTCAGATATTTTGCGGAGCCGGAAAGCGTTCCGCCAGTTCCTGTGCAGGCAAAAAGGTGAGTTATTTTGCCTTCCGTCTGTTTCCAAATCTCAGGGCCTGTGGTTTGGTAATGTGCATCAATATTCAATTCGTTGAAATACTGATTGATGTAAACCGAATTAGGAGTTTCCGCAGCAATTCTTTTAGCTACTTCATAATAAGATCTTGGGTCATCTGCAGGAACAGAAGCCGGGCAAACATAAACTGTTGCGCCAAGTGCCTTTAAATAAGCGATTTTTTCAGCCTTTGTTTTATCGCTAACTGCAAGAATGCATTTGTAACCTTTGACGATACAAACCATTGCAATAGAAAAACCGGTGTTTCCGGAAGTGGTTTCTACGATTACAGAATCTGATTTCAGGATTCCCTGTCTTTCTGCATTTTCTATAATATGAAGTGCAATTCTATCTTTTGTAGAATGCCCTGGGTTATAAGATTCCAACTTAGCGTATACTGTCGCAGGAATGTCCTTGGTAACCTGATTTAACTTGACTAACGGTGAGTTGCCAATCAAACCAAGAATATTATCGTATACATTCGTCATTTTATATCATTTTTTCTCTCAAAAACTGTCTGCAAAAATAAAAAAAAAATTGCAATGTTTTTATTTTTGAGCTGTGAATCTGATTTTGCATTGAAAATATTATTAATAATTCAACTGATTTCCTGCAATTTTCAAAAAGCGCACCAAAATTTTAATTTTTGTTAAAAACTTAAATAACTGAATCAAAAACGTTAAATTCGCCGATATTTCATTTTCCGTATGAAGAATTGGACTTTTAAAAGATGGAACACTATTCTGGGATGGGTAGTTTTTGTAATTGCATTTATCACATATTTATCAACCATAGAACCCAACTTCAGTTTTTGGGATTGTGGAGAATACATTTCTTCCGCTGTTAAATTGGAGGTTACACACGCACCGGGAGCTGCACTTTTCCAATTGGTTGGAGCCGTTGTTGCATTATTTGCTTTTGGTGACGGTCAGCATTATTCTTTGGTGATTAATGCGATGTCGGCCTTGTTCAGCGCATTTACAATTCTGTTTTTATTCTGGACGATTACCCATCTTGTAAGAAGATTACTCAATAAAGAATTCGAAAATATTACAATTGCCGAAGAAATTGCAACCTTATTTGCAGGAGCAGTTGGTGCTTTATGTTTTACATTTTCGGATACATTTTGGTTTTCAGCGGTAGAAGGCGAGGTTTATGCAATGGCAAGTATGTTTATTGCATTGATTGTCTGGCTCATTACAAAATGGGAAAACGAATATCTAGAGAAAGATAACGAAAGATGGATTATCCTTTTGTTTTTCGTCATCGGTTTGTCTGTAGGTGTACATATGATGTGTATGCTGGCTTTGCCTGCGGTTTGTCTGATTTATTATACCAGAAATTATAAATTCACTTGGAAATCTTTCCTTTGGGCAAATGGAATTACTTTGATAATCCTAGCGATTGTCTTCAAAATTATCTTCCCTGTGATAATGACATTGTTCGGAAAATCCGAAATATTCTTTGTAAACGGATTAGGCCTGCCTTTCCACTCAGGGACAGTTTTCGCATTTATTATTTTGTCTGTTCTTTGTTATTTATTCATTACTTATACAAGAAAAACCGGGAAATCATTGTATCAGACGATTGCTTTATCAATTGTTTATATGATGATTGGATTCTCTTGCTGGTTGGTCATTCCAATCCGTGCGATTGCAAATCCTCCAATGAACCTTAATGACCCGGACAACGCTTTGGGTATGTTGGATTACTACAACCGTGAACAATACGGTGATTGGCCGACTTTGTATGGACAAAATTATACTGCTTATCTTGACCCGAATGGGATTGAGAAAAACGAAGACGGAAGCTATAAAACTGAAAAAACTGGTGATACTTACGAAAAAGACGCTACTACAGGACAATACCGTAAAGTAGGAGAGAAATTCAATTATGTTTACAGCAAAGAACACGTTGGTTTCTTACCAAGAATGTTTAGCGAAGATAAATCGGTAATGCCGAATTATATCTCGATGTATGGTGCGCCAGATTTTACCTTCAATTATGGTAATGAGCAAGTCTCTGAAAGTCCGGAAGCTAAACAATTCTTTGATGAACTTCGTCAGAAATATGAGAACGGAACCATCAAAATGGATGATTATCTGAAGGCGAAACAATTCGGAATCATCAATGTTCAGAAACCTACTTTAGCTCAGAATCTGGATTATTTCATTACGTTCCAGAATTACTATTATTTCGGAAGATATCTTCTGTGGAATTTTGCTGGTCGCCAGAATGATGTCGAAGGTCATATGGAAAATACCAATGGAAACTTCATTACAGGTATTCCTTTCATCGATAATAATATTTGGGGAGACCAGAGCGAAATGCCTGCTAAATTCCAGAATGAAAGCACTGTGAAGTTCTTTATGCTGCCTTTGATATTAGGATTGCTTGGATTCTTTTTCCAACTGAATAGGGATTTCGGAAGATTCTATGCGATATTATCTTTATTCATTTTAACTAGTGTCGGGATTGTATTCTACACAGGGATGAAACCATTCGAGCCTCGTGAAAGAGATTATGCGATGGTTGGCTCTTTCTATGCGTTTGCGATTTGGATTGGATTAGGTGTTGCATCAATCTATTGGCTGCTTCAGAAAAAAGTAAAAAGCAAATCGGCTCAGATTATCGTAGGTGTTGTTTTATTAGGAATTCCTTTTATGATGGGATTCCAGAATTATAATGTTCATGATAGAAGCGGACGTTACACAGCTTACGATTACGCTTATTCAAGTTTGAAATCACTGCCGAAAGACGGAATAATGTTCGTTTATGGTGATAATGATACCTATCCGGTTTGGGCCATTCAGGAGACTGAGGAATTCCGTCCGGATGTAAAAGTGGTGAATTTCACATTGTTATCTACACCTTGGAATATTGACCAGGTTAAGAGAAGAACTTACAACTCTATGCCTGTTCCGTCAACTTTGGAGCACGAAGATTACCGCGAAGGTTCCAACGACCAGGTTTATATGATGACGAAAGACGATTGGTCTAATATTTTTGCGAATCTGAAAGACCAGGGCGCACCGGATACAGAATTTGCAGCCTTCAGAAAATATCTGACGCAGGATTCGATTACGATGAAAGAAGCTGTTAGCTTCCTGAAAATGAAATCGCCTGAAAAAGACGAAATCGTGAAAATGATTTTCGGAGAAGAACGTTATCAGAAATTCAACTTCCTTCCGGTTTCCAAATTTGTACTGCCAGTGAATGTGAATAATGCTGTGAAATCTGGAATCATCACACCAGCCGAAGCGCAGAAAGCAGAAAAGCAAATCGTTATCGATTATAAGGGTTCTAGTATGTTCAAGAATAATATGCTGATGTTGGATATCCTGGCCAACTTCGATTGGAAACGTCCAATCAACTTCTCAAGCGGCGGAATATACGACGGAAGTAATTTATTCTTCTTGTCCAATTATCTTAAGTTTGACGGATTCAGCTACAGATTGGTTCCAATCAAGACCGAAGAGTCTGCAGATGGCGAATTGGGAATGGTAAATGCGGACGAGCTTTATAACATTGTGAAAAATTACAGATGGGGTAATTTCAAAGATCTGAAGGTTCATTTCGATGAAACTTGCACACAGAATATTGTAAGCTACAGGTCATCTGCGAGTAGAGCTGCTGAAGCTTTGGTTCTGAAAGGCGATAAAAAAAGAGCGATTGAGGTTCTGGATTTGGCAAGCAGAGAAATTCCGGTTTCAAAATATAATGATCCGAGGTCTTTGAGTTCTATTGTTTACGCCTACATCGTAGCCGGACAAGAGCAAAAAGGTTTGAAACTAGCAGATGACCTCAAGAAAGGAATCTTCGAAGAGTATGATTATTATACCAGATTATCGCCTAAGTTTCAGGTTTATGCAGCAAGACAGATGAAAACCAAACCGATGGAATATTCTCTTGTAGTTGGTGCAGTTTCTGATGCTTACAACAAGATTGGACAGAAAGATAAAGGCTATCAATACCTTGTCAACTCTCTGAATGTAATTGATAAGAGATTCAATACATTCATCAAAGATCTGCAGGAGATGGGCAAAGAAAAAGCTTTCAAAAAAGCAGATGATGTCCAGAAAGTGACATCGTTCTACTCGTATCTTTTTGATATTATGAAGGATTACGATACAACTTACGAATCCGAAAAGATGGATGAGATCACGAAGAAGTTGATGAAAGTAACTCAATAATAAAAAAAGCGTTTCAAAATCTTGAAACGCTTTTTTTATCTTCTAATTTAATTAATTTTACCATCAACCATCAACCATCAACTATGAACAACTTCTGTGCTTTTCTCCGTGGTGTGAATGTAAAAGGAACCAATATGAAAATGGCAGACGTCTGCAAAGTTTTTTCAGATGCAGGTGTCCAAAATGTATCTTCGGTTTTGGCAAGCGGTAATATATTGTTTCAATCAGATAAAGATTCGGCAGAACTGAAGGAAATTCTGGAAAAAGCAATGTCAGAACACTTTAATTACGAAGCTTTTCTCTTCATCAAAAATGAAAAAGAAATCAAAGAAATCTTGAAAAATGATCCATTTCCACCGATTGAAAATTTTCATAATTACATTTTCCTCGGTTCGGAAAAGGTAGAAGAAACTTTGTTAGAAGAATTTGAGAAATCAAATAAAGCAGAGAACGAAAAGGGTAAAATCGTTAACAATATATTCTATTGGCAGGTTCAGAAAGGACAAACTTTGGATTCCAATTTTGGAAAGGTTCTTGGCAAGAAAAGTCTGAAAGATAAAATGACGAGCAGGAATGTCAATACGTTTGAAAAGATTATCAAGAAATTCAATAAATAGATAATTTCAACCCTTTCGATAGTTTGGGTTGGAAAAGGTTTTCCTGCATTAATTCCGTATATTTGTATTCGATTTTCAGACAGAAAACAATCTGAAGTTTATAATTTAAAATCAAAAAAATGATACAATATTTAGATAACATTCATCACAAAGATTCCAGGAACTTTTTCCTGATTGCAGGACCTTGCGCGATCGAAGATGAAACAATGGCTTTGCAGATTGCAGAACATATCGTGAAGCTTTCTGACAAATACAATATTCCTTATATCTTCAAAGGTTCTTTCAGAAAGGCCAACAGAAGTCGTGTCGATTCTTTCACAGGAATTGGTGATGAGAAAGCTTTAAAGATTCTTAGAAAAGTAGGAGAGACCTTCAATATTCCTACAACAACAGATATTCATGAAAATGGTCACGCGGCTTTGGCTGCGGAATATGTGGATGTTTTACAAATCCCTGCTTTCCTGGTTAGACAAACCGATTTGTTGATTGCAGCAGCAGAAACAGGAAAAGCAGTGACACTTAAAAAAGGACAATTTCTTTCGCCAGAGTCAATGAAGTTTGCAGTTCAGAAAGTAAAGGATTCCGGAAACGATAAGACGGCCATCATTGAAAGAGGTAATTCTTTTGGTTACACAGATCTTGTAGTAGATTTCCGTGGAATCCCAACCATGAGAGAATATTCTCCGGTGATATTGGACGTAACGCACTCGCTTCAGCAACCGAATCAGAATTCCGGTGTTACGGGCGGAAGACCAGCGTTGATTGAAACCATTGCCAAAGCAGGAATTGCAGTAGGTGCAGACGGCTTGTTCATCGAAACGCACCCTAATCCTGCAGTTGCAAAATCTGATGGTGCGAATATGTTGAAATTGGATTTATTGGACAGTTTACTCGGAAAATTAACAAGAATCAGAGAAGCGATACTATAAAAATAAAGTCCGGAATTGCCGGACTTTTTTATTAATTTCAGTTTTTCGTATAAGATTTACAAATATTCTTTCGTTCTTTGTATTAATTGCTATTTTTGTTGATTCAAGAATGCGTTAAAAATAAATTTAGATAAAAAACTACAGCTTTGAAAAATTATATCCTTTTAATTCTTTTCTTTCTGCCGGTACTGGCTTTTTCTCAAATCAATCTAAAAGTCCTGGACGAAGATGGAAAAACCGTTTCTGAAGCAGAAGTCACTTATAATAATCAAACTTACCAGACCGATAAAAACGGATTCATCAGGATTCCATTAGCAGATTCTGAACAGGAATTAAAGGTTCAAAAGGAAAACTTCAAAGGTTTTTCCAAGCTCATCAAAACATCGCCAAGATCACAATCGATCAATGTCCTTTTCCTGCCGGCGGTTAAGGAGAATGAGATTCAGGAAGTTGTTTTCCAGAAAAGAGCTAAAAATAAAACCAATGACCTGACATCCATAGAGATTTCTGCAAAAGAAGCTCAGACTGTAATTTCGTTAGGCGGCGGCGTGGAAAGCCTTATCAAAAGTTTACCTTCTGTAAACTCCAATGCGGAGCTGAGCTCCCAATATATGGTAAGAGGAGGGAACTATGATGAAAATTTGATTTATATTAATGATATTGAACTTTACAGACCATTTTTGGTTCGTAATTCTTTACAGGAAGGGATGAGTATCATTAATCCCGATATGGTTTCCACAATTAATTTCTCTGCTGGTGGCTTTGAACCAAGATATGGTGATAAAATGTCGTCTGCTCTCAATATCTATTACAGACAACCGGAAAAATTTGAACTTTCCGGGGAAGCGAGTTTAATTGGTGGGAGATTATCAACAGGATTTGCTTCAAAAGATAAAAAATTCTCAGGGATCATTTCCGGGAGATATAGAAATACTAATTTGGTTCTTAATACTTTGAATGAAGATACGGATTTCAATCCAAGATATTTTGATTTGCAGTCTTATCTTAATTATCAGTTTAATGACAAGTGGTCTTTATCGTTTTTAGGATATTTTGCAAAGAACGATTATGAGATGTATCCTAAGAAAAAAGAAGTAGATTTTGGAAGTCTTTTACAGCCATTGAAATTGACGGTTTTCTATAATGGGCAAGAAGATGACCAATATAAAAATATGATGGGAACTGTAAGTGTGAATTTTAAGCCAAGCAAAAAATGGCAGTTTACACTTGATAATTTTGCTTATCAAAACAGAGAGAGAGAATATTATTCCATAGCTTCGGGATATATTTTAGAAGCTTTTGATGAGGATGGAAATCCTGTTGCTGGCTATGATGCTGGCGGACAGATCGATCACGCCAGAAATGACTTATTAGTTAGAGTGGTTGGATCCCAGTTCAGAACTAAGTTTTCCCCGGACATCAATACGGATATCGAAATTGGGGCAAAATTCGAGAGAGAAATGATAAAGGATTTTACTAATGAATGGCAATTTGTAGATTCTATTGGTTACAGTAATCCAAGAGATTTTGTTCTTCCAGGACAATTGGATATATCTGATCTTAATCTTAACTACCATATTGCCGGGCAAAATAACATCAGACCAACAAGGATTTCAGCTTATGCTCAGTTTTCGAAAAAATTCTATTGGGGAAATAACAGAGTTTTTGTAAACGGAGGTGCGAGAATCCAGAACTGGAGCTTTAACAAAGAAACATTATTCAGTCCGAGAGCGCAGATTGCGGTCAAGCCAAACTGGGATATGGATATGTTGTTCAAGCTTGCGGGCGGAGTTTATTATCAGGCGCCATTTTATAAAGAAATTAAAGATCTGACGGGTGCTTTTAATTCAGATATTACAGCTCAGAAATCTTATCAGGTTATTTTATCCAATGATTACGAATTCCAAATTAAGGATAGGAAATTTAAGCTGACTTCAGAAGCGTATTACAAAAAGATGGAAAATTTAATTCCGTATTATTTAGATAACGTGAGAGTTAGATATTCCGGAAAAAATAATTCCGAAGGTTATGCTTATGGTGTTGATGCAAGATTATTCGGGCAATTTGTTCCGGGTATTGATTCCTGGGTTTCTGCGAGTTATGCAAGAGTTTATGAGAATATCGAAGGGATGGGATATATTCCAAGACCAACTGACCAACGTTTCAAATTCTCTATGTTCTACCAGGATTATATGCCAAAGTTCCCAAGTATGAGAGTTAACCTGACTTTGACCTATGCAAGCGGATTACCGTCAGGAACACCTGTTTTATTTGATTCTAATGGTTTGCCGGATTATCTGGCGGCTTATCGTTATCAGAAAACGTTGCCGGCTTATAAGAGAGTGGATATCGGTTTGACAAAAGTTTTCATTGATCAAAAAGATAATAAAGCCAGCGGAACTTTCTGGAGAAATTTTAAAGAGCTAACTTTAGGCGTTCAGATTTTCAACGCATTTAATATCAATAACACGATTGCCAATCAATGGATCAGTGATGTTAATTCTTCTCCGCACGTCTATTATCCGGTTCCGGTAAGATTGACAGGGAGATTCTTTAACGTTTCAGTGAATTTCAAACTGTAATTATCAAAATCAAATCCTATGAAAAGATCAGAAAACCTTTCAGAATTAAGCAATGAGCAAGTGTTGAAGAATCTGAAAATCGCAAGAACAGTTTTGATATCTTTTTCTGTCATCTTTTTCATTATGATTATAACCTGCGTTTATATCAGCATTACTCAGGGTTTTGGAGTGTTTACATTTTTACCTTTGGCATTTTTACCGGTTTTGATTGCCAATATTATGAGCCATGGAAAAGTAAAAGAAGAAGCTAAATCAAGAAATCTGATAAAGTAATTCTTCTTAATAATAAATAAAAGCTTCCAAAAATTGGAAGCTTTTTATTTTTAAAAATAAGATCTGATGAATCTCAGTTTGTGTGTGTGTCTGTTTTGGTCTTTGTTGAAAATACCTGATGAATCCAAGCTGTCAATTCTTACCTTTCCGTGCGCGTGGATGATTTTCTGGTCTGCTAGGATAAAACCAACGTGAATAATCCTTCCTTCCGAATTTTCAAAAAATGCCAAATCGCCAGGCTTTGCTTCTTCTATGAAAGTCAAAACATCTCCTAGCTCGGCCTGCTGATAAGTATCTCTCGGGATTTTGATACCGTGGATTTTGTAAACAATTTGCGTAAAACCACTGCAATCGATTCCGAAAAAGCTTTTGCCGCCCCAGAGATAGGGAACATTCAGGAATTCCTTGGCGCAGTTGACAATGCTTTCGCTGAGATCGTGGCCACGTGTTGGCGAAGTGGTTTCAAAATTGACTTCAGAACCCATTGATAAAAGCGCTTTTCCACTTTCTGTCATTGTAGATTGGAAAGATTCTTTCACAAGGTTTGTTTTTCTTGATGCTAAAAATTCGTCAGAAACCGGTGAAATTTGTTTTGTGTCCATCCACGCTTCATAATTGTCGTAATGGGTTTTGATTTTGGTCCAGTTGTCTTTTACTTCCAAAATATCAGCAGATTCACCATAAAGAAGTTGTGATACAATTTCGCTTTTGTCGGAACTGTCTGCTCTCAGCGGAGCGATGGAAACATTGCAAATGCCTTTATTCATTTTCAATCAATTATGAATTTAAAAATACGAATTATTTCTTTCTTATCAAGTGTAATCCGTCCCGCAAAGGTAAGATTAGATTTTCGAAATCAGGATCTTCGGTAATGATTTTATTCACGAGTTTGATTTGTTCGGTTTGCTTGTCTTTCGGATTATTTTCGAGCACTTTTCCGTACCAAAGAACATTATCAATAAGAATGATACTTCCGGAACGGAGATTAGGTTTGATGAGCATTAAATATTCCAAATAGCTTTCCTTGTCTGCATCAATGAAAATCAAATCCCAAACTTTATCCAGTTTTTTGATTTCTTCTTTCGCATCACCGATGATGAATTCGATTTGGTTTTTATAATCACTTTCTGTAAAATATTTTTGAGGAATGTAAGCCAGATCTTCATTTTTATCAATCGTGTAGATTTTCCCGTCTTTTGGTAATCCTTCTGCAATACTCAGAGCTGCATAGCCGGTAAATGTTCCGATTTCCAAAACATATTTTGGCTGGAGAATATGTGATAAAATGCTTAACAAACGGCCTTGCAGATAACCGGAGATCATATGTGGCTGAGTGGTTTTCTGATAAGTTTCCTTTCTTAATTTTTTTAAAATGACAGGCTCTTCGGAAGCGTTGTCTTCCAGATATCGATCCATCTCTTTGTCCAATTCTTCAAAATAACTCATTGATCAAGGATTAAGGTTCAAATTTAGTAAACAAAAAAACCTTGCCAAAATCTGACAAGGTTTATTTTATATTTCTAAGAATTGTATTATTTCTTAACTGGAGCAATGTCCATGAGCTTCATGAACTCATCCAGTTTCGGCATAATGATAATCTCTGTTCTTCGGTTTTCAGATCTTCCGGAAACTGATGCGTTAGTTGTCTTAGGATTATATTCTGATCTACCTCCTGCAGTTATTCTGTTAGGATTCACACCAAACTGATTTTGTAGAACTTTTGCAACGGCAGTCGCTCTAAGAGCAGAAAGATCCCAGTTGTCTCTTGGCGCATTAGCACTGTTCAATGGCGTATTATCCGTGTTACCTTCGATCAACACACTGTAAGTATCGTAATCGTTGATAACTTTAGCCACTTTAGCAAGAACATCCGCAGCGGCTGGCTGAATATCATATTTTCCAACCTGATAAAGCATCTTATCCGATAATGAAATCAATACTACACCCTTCAGAACTTTTACATCTACATCCTGGTCTGCGACGTTATCAAGGGAACGTTTCAATTTATTAGATAAAGCAATGTTCAAACTGTCATTTCTACTTTTCCCGGAAATTAATTGCTTGATGTAAGCATTAGAAGCGTTGATTTCTCCAACCAGTTTATCAATATTTGCAGAACCTTTTCCTGCATTGGATAGACAGGCATCCAAGCTGGATTTTAATGCATTGTTTTGTCCTAAAAGTAAATCGTTCTGACCTTTTAGTGATGAGTTTTCACCTTTTAGATCCTGGATCTGGCGCATTCTTTCACCAGCATCTTCAACACATTGTTTGTAATTGAGATTAAGGGCATCGAACTGTTTTTTGCTGACGCAAGACGCAAGGGAAAGCCCCAGTGCTGTGATGGTCAAAATCTTAAATAATTTCATAGTATAATGATTTTAATCGTTTCAAAAGTAAGAATTAATAACTGTATATTTGTGGTTATAACTTAATATTTCGTTATAAATTTGTGTTAAGTCTCTTAAAATTTCAAAACGCTATTGAGCGATTACTTCCAAACTCGCAACAAAAAACATACCTTTTAGCGGTAAGTGGAGGAGTGGACTCTATGGTTTTGGCTGATTTATTTCAGGTTTCGGGTTTTGATTTTCATGTTGCACATATCAACTATCATCTCCGTAATGAGGATTCTAACCTGGATCAACAGTTGGTTTCCTATTTTTGTGAAAAACATAAAATTCCTTTTCATTTATATGAAATTTCTCAAAAGGATATTCAGCCGGAAAACTCGATCCAAAATTGGGCGAGAGAAATTCGATACCGATTTTTCAGAGAAATTCAGAAAAAAGAAAATTTGGAATTTTTAGTTACAGCGCATCATCTGAATGACCAGTTGGAAACTTTTATCATCAACCTTTCCAAAGCATCGGGAATCCGTGGTTTGAGCGGTATTCCGCAAAATGAAAACGGAATCATTCGTCCTCTTCTTGATTTTTCTAAGGATGAAATTTATGATTTTGCAAAAAAGAATCAAATCAAATACCGTGAAGACAAGTCCAATCAAAAAATGGATTATCTGAGAAATAAAATCCGTCACAATATCGTTACTGAATTGGAGAAAGTCAATCCGGATTTTCTGACCAATTTTTCAAGAAGTATCAATTATATTAATCAAGCTAAGAGTTTCATTGATCAATCAATTGATGAAAAAATTGAAAAATTAAAGTTAAATTCTGCTGAAGATCAAATAATTATTGATAAACAAAAATTCTCAGAAGAATCTGAGTTGATTCGATACGAGATTTTAAAAAGATTCAGTTTTAATGACGAAAACGAAATGCAAAAGTTTCTGACATCTCAAACCGGAAGTTCTTTTTTCAATTCTGAATTTCAATTGGTAGTTAATAGGAATGAGTTGATTTTTAATAAGAATTTAGAAGTTGGAAATGAGAAATTAGAAGAAATAAAGCTTGAAATTATTGATAACAAAATCATTATTCCTGAAAATATTAAAAATGAAATCCAGGAATTTGGTCATTGTTTTTGGAAAATTGATAATAAGACAGTTAAAAAGCCTTTGAAATTACGAAGAAAACATGAAGGCGATTTGTTTTTTCCTATCGGAATGATTGGCAAAAAGAAAATTTCGAAGTTTTTTAAGGATGAAAAATTGTCTATTTTAGCGAAGCAAAAAATCTGGCTTCTTTGTGATAAGAATGACCAAGTTTTAGGTGTTTTACCTTTTCGTCAGGACAGAAGATTTTCATCTCAAAAATCCGATTATCTTGAACTTGAAATTTAACCGCAAAGACTGCGAAGATTTCGCAAAGTTCACAAATTGAGTTTCTTGTGAAAAAACTTTGTGAACTTTGTGGTGAGAAAAATAAAATTTAATATCAAAAAATGAAAGATTTAAAATTAGTGTTATCCACACTTTTTCTATTAATAATAACCCTATTCAATGCACAGATAAAAAATCCGGTTAAGTTCAAGTTCGATATTAATGCTGTTGGGAAAGACGAATATGAAGCTGTTTTGACAGGAACAATTGAAGATAACTGGCACGTTTATTCTCAGGATTTGCCACCTGATTCCGGAATCCCAACGGAATTTAAAATCACTTCAAAACAAGGAATCCAACTGATTGGTAAAGTTCAGGAAATAGGAAAAAAACATGATGAATTTTCGGAAGCTTTTGGTGCTCAGATTGTTTATTATTCAAACAAAGTCGTTTTCAAGCAAAAATTCAAACCAAAAGATGCCGCAAAACCGGCGACAATTACCGCTGAAATAATGTATCAGACTTGTAATGACCGTGTTTGTTTGGCGCCAAATACATTAGAATTTGAAAAACAAATTGAAGGCAGTAAAACAACCGTTGCTTCTGACGAAAATGTTGGTAAAACAAAAGACACTGTTTATGAGGTTGCTCCGTCCGGAAAAGTCGGAACAGTTCTGAAACCGACAAATGTTGCAACGCCTACTGTTGCAAAACAAGACGGTTTGAAGGTCAATTCTTTGGATTTCAAAAACCCTTTGACCAATTGTGGAACTGCTCAGCAAAAACCGGCTAACGATAATTGGCTCGTTCTCGGATTAGGATTTTTAGGCGGACTGATTGCATTGCTTACGCCGTGTGTTTTCCCAATGATTCCGTTGACGGTTTCATTTTTCACAAAAGGAAACAAAGACAAAGCAAAAGGAAAGCGTGATGCCTTTATTTACGGATTTTTCATTTTGTTGATTTTCGTTTTATTGAGTATTCCATTTCATATTATTGATGGAATTTCGGGGAATATTTTCAATCAAATTTCGACCAATATCTGGCTGAATTTATTCTTCTTCGCTATATTTTTATTTTTTGCTCTTAGCTTTTTCGGCTATTATGAAATCGTTTTGCCAAGCTGGATTGCCAATAAATCTTCCAAAGCTGAAGAAGCGGGCGGAATCATTGGGATTTTCTTTATGGCATTGACTTTAGTGATCGTTTCATTCTCTTGTACAGGTCCGATTTTAGGGAGCTTATTAGGTGGTGTTGTAGCTGGAGCGACCAATGTTCCAACATTGTTGACGTTCGCTTTGGCTGGTTTCGGATTGGCTTGGGCATTGGTTTTCGGATTGTTGGCACTGTTCCCGCAAGCACTTCAAAGTTTACCAAAATCAGGCGGTTGGATGAATACGGTGAAAGTTGTTCTTGGATTTGTCGAATTGGCTTTGGCGTTGAAATTCTTATCCAAAGCAGATTTGGTTTCCAAAACTTTCTTGCTGAAAAGAGAATTATTCATAGCACTTTGGATAATCATTGCTATTGGATTAGTTGTTTATTTATTCGGGAAGATCAGATTTCCGCACGATGATAAGAATCCGAAAATCAGTTTAGGAAGAAGAATTCTTGGAGGTTTCGGGATTGTATTCATCGCATATTTGATTCAGGGATTGATTCCTTCGGAAAAACCAAAATTACAATTGCTAAGTGGGATTTTACCGCCGTTGAATGTTAGTTATTTTCATAAAGAAGAAGATGGAATTCTTGGTTTGAAGCCTTATCACAATTACTTCGAAGCCATAGAAGTGGCGAAAAAAGAGAACAAACCCGTTTTAATAGATTTCACAGGTTATGGTTGCGAAAACTGCCGTAAAATGGAAGAGTTTGTTTGGAGCCAGGAAGATATTTTACCAATGATCCAAAATGATGTGATTCTGGCTTCTGTTTATGTGGATGATAAAGAAGAATTGCCGGAAAATGAGCAAATCAAAATCGATATGGGCGAAGGTCAAATGAAGAAAGTAAAGACGATTGGCGATAAATGGAGTTTGTTTCAACAAGTTAATTTCAATAATAATTCTCAACCGCATTATGTATTGGTAACACCAGACCAAAAGGTGATTAATTCTCCGGTTTCAGGATATATGCCAAAAGAGGATTTCAAAAAATTCCTGAAATGTGGAATTGATTATTTTAAGAATAAATAATTGTGGTTTTCAGAGAAGCTAATATCAGCGATATTTCACAAATGCAGATTGTCCGCAATTCTGTGAAGGAAAATCAATTATCAAGTCCGGATGTTGTCAAAGATAAAGATTATGAAATCTATTTAACAGACAACGGAAAAGGCTGGGTTTGTGAAATTGAAAATGAAATTGTCGGATTTGCCATCGTAGATTTGGTTGAAAATAACGTTTGGGCATTATTTGTAAAACCAGAATTTGAAGATCAGGGTATTGGAAAACAATTGCATAACCAGATGCTGAATTGGTATTTTAAACAAACCAAAAATCCTGTATGGCTTGGAACAGCACCTGGTACAAGAGCCGCACAATTTTATCGGTTTTCAGGTTGGGAGGAAATCGGAACACACGGAAAAGAAATCAAATTCCAGATGACTTCTGAGAATTGGCAGAATTTGTAATTTGATAAATAGTATTTTTGTATTAAAATTAAAAATTAGGTACATAATTTGTATTTGGAAATCCATAATGATGATAAATCGTTATGGATTTTTATTTTTTTATTACTAACTATTAAAATTGAAGCTATGGCAGAAGTACAAATTAAAGAGCAATCTAACGGAAAGAAAACTCAGAACAAGAAACCAATTCGTGTGGATATGACGCCAATGGTGGATTTAGGATTTTTATTGATCACATTTTTTATGTTCACAACCAATTTTTCAAAACCAAATGCTATTAATTTTTCCAATCCTCCAAAAAATCCAACGCATATAGAAACACACGTTGATATTAGAAATTCAATAACATTTATTCTTGGTAGAGATGGAAGGGTTTTCTACTATCAGGCAGAGAAAAATGATTTGAATGACAATAGTCTTACAGAGGTTTCATTTGATAAAGCTCAGGTGGCGAAAACCATCGAAGCAGCAAAAGCGAACGCTCCTAAAAAAGAAAATTTTACGATTATTATAAAACCCGCTGACGATTCGCAGTACAAAACAATGGTGGATATGTTGGACGAAATGACCATTACAAAATCTGAAAAGTACGGCATTGCTGAAATGAATGATAAAGAAAAAGAATTGTACGAAAAGAAAGTGCAGTAACCGGGCAAGCTCCGTAGGAGCGAAATGTTTGTTTACAGAAATTCAAATCAAAGTCCGTAGGAGTGACTTATAACCTTTCTGAATCAATTTTTAGAAAGGTTTTTCATTTAATTTAATTATTTTCGTAAGGAAAATAAAAACTATGAGAAAACTGATTCCGGTTATTGTTGTACTGTCTGTCATTTCCTGTAAAAAATCCGAAGAAATTACAGATCGGAAAGTTGACAGCGCGAAAATCATCGATTCAATCAATGCGGTGAGAACGAAAATCAATGACAGTATTAGAATCAGTCGCGGTTACAAAAATCTGGAAGGCACGCATATTCTCACACACGATATGATTTCCGGCAATGGTAAAATAAGTTTTACAAAAACAGGCCAGGATGAATATAAAATATCAGGTGAAAATAAAAGAGGCAGCGATTTTCTGAAAATTGAAGGAACTGCAAGAATGACTTCACCAAAAAATCTTAAATTCGACGGAACCATTACGCAAAGTATTTCAGACTATGATGAGGGGAAATTGGATATAAGAAAAGGCAAGAAAAATTTCTCAACAAAAGACGGCGGGAAAACGTTTAAGCTTTATGAATCCGTCAATAATGCTGGATTTGCTGACAAAATAATTATTAAAATGTAAATGATGCTCAACTACGAAATAGAAGGTGACGGTAATGAAAATCTTGTTCTTCTTCATGGATTTATGGAGAATCTGTCGATTTGGGACAGCATGATTCCGTTTTTGTCTGACAGATTCAGGCTGGTAAAAATTGATTTGCCGGGATTTGGAAAGTCAGAAGTTGTTGCAGAAGTCCAAACTTCCGAGATAATGGCGGACGAAGTCAAAAAAGTAACGGATAAGTTAGGTTTGACAGAATTCCATTTGCTTGGACATTCGATGGGCGGTTATATTTCTTTAGCTTTTGCAGAAAAATATCCGGAATTACTGAAATCATTCACTTTGTTTTTTTCTACTTATTTTGCCGATGACGAGACCAAAAAAGAAACCCGTAGGAAGGGTTTGAGAATCATCAAAGAAAATCTTCGGGCTTTTGTCAATGCCGGCGTTCCCAATCTTTTCAATCCCAATGAGCACGATGTTTTGGAATCTAAAATCAAACTGGCAAAAGAAATTGCTTACACATCATCTGTTGACGGTGTTTTGGCATCACAGAAAGGCATGATAGAACGTGCCGGCAGAACCTCGGTTTTAGAACAATTTGAAGGGAAAATTCTGGTTTTGTCAGGCAAGCATGATTCTGCGGTCAATTCGGAAAAAACCATTAAGAATCTCCCTGAAAGAACCAATATCAAATCTTACGTTCTGGATTGCGGACACAATGGACATTGGGAAAAGCCTGAGATTTGTGCTTCTGTTATCAATACGGAATTACTGCATCATTTACCCAAAAATCTTGTTTTTTAAAATGGAAATTATATCAAAAATCCTTGTTGCAATCGTTGCTCTGGAGCATCTTTACATTCTTTATATGGAAATGTTCGCATGGGAAACATTAGGTAAAAAAACATTCAAAGGGTCGTTGCCGGACGAGATGTTTAAACCGACAAAAAAACTTGCAGCCAACCAAGGTCTGTATAACGGATTTCTTTCGGCAGGGCTCATCTGGAGTTTCTTTATTTGTGATTCGATCTGGGCGAAAAATGTTGCAATTTTCTTTTTAGGCTGTATTATTGCGGCAGGAATTTACGGCGCATTATCCGCTTCGAAGAAGATATTTTTTGTGCAGGCGTTGCCCGCGATTATTGCATTGCTTTTCGTTTTGTTGAGATAGGTTGCCACAAAAGTTACAAAGATTATTATTTCAAATAAAATTCGTTTTTCAGACTTAATGGAAGTCGATTTCTTTTAGGACTTTGTGATTAATATTAGAAATCCTCTTCTTCAACTCTTTCTTTGAAATCTTCAATAGTATCTTCGATAGCTTTGAAATATTTTCCGCCAGAGGCATTGATGTGTCCGCCACCATTGAAATATTTTCTTGCAAACTGATTCGTATCAACATTGTCTTTGGAGCGGAAAGAGATTTTGATAAAATCTTCATAAAGGTCTTCCATAAAAAAAACGGCCATTTTGGTTCCGGCAAGACTCAGCCCATAGTTTACGAAACCTTCCGTATCGCCTTTATCAAAACCAAATTCTTTCAGTTCTGAACGCTTTAGCCAAAGAATAGCGACTTTTCCATCTTTTACCAATTCTATTCTGCCAAGAACCAAAGAAAGAAGATGTAACCTGGAAATGGTATTAGTGTCCCAAGTATTGGAAGTGATGATAGCGGGATCAGCACCCTTTTCTATAAGATCAGCAACGATTCTGTGTGTTGTGGCGCTTGTGGAACGGAATCTGAAGCCTCCCGTATCGGTCATTATCCCAGTATAAAGACACTGTGCGATATCAACATTCACCAATTTTTCATCTTGATTGGCCTGGATAAAATGATAAACCATTTGGCATGTTGCAGGAACTGTGGTGTCAGAATAAACGTAATCAAACTGTTCCGGCATCTGATGATGGTCAATCAGTATTTTTTTAGCACGTGATTTTGTAACCCAATCGCCAAGAATCCCAATTCTGGAGGGTGAGTTAAAATCCAGACAAAAAATAACGTCAGCATTATAGATGGCTTCACCAGCTACTTTTCTTTTATATTCCCCGATAATAATTTTTTTTGCTTCCGGCATCCATTTCAGGAATTTCGGAAAATCGTTGGGTGTGATCACGATCGCTTCAATCCCTTTTGTTTTCAGATAATGTTTAAGTCCCAAAGAAGAGCCGATCGCATCGCCGTCAGGATTTTGATGAGTTACGATGACGACGTTGTTTTTCGGGATAAGAAGATTGTTGATTTCTGAGATTTCTTTGGCTGTAAACATTAATGTCTTTTTGAGAATAAAGTTTCAAAGATAATGAAATTAAAACCAAAGTTTCACATGGATATATTGGTCAAAAAAAATCGATTCAATTTTGAACCGATTTTTTGATTTTTTTAAAATTATTTTTTGATAATCTTCTGTACAGATTGCCCGTCGACTTTTAAATAATATATTCCGGACGCTAAATTTTTGATATTAATCTCAGTTTTATCCGATTTAATATTAGAAATTGTTCTAATCAATTTTCCTGAACTGTCTGTCAATTCTAATGATGAATTGGGTTTCAATTTTTCAATTTTTATAACATCAGATGATGGATTCGGATAAACTGAAATCTTTGATTTTGCAGCTTCGGAAGTTGCTAATGCTTTTTTAGTATATGTTGCTGTGTCGCCGTTATACTTTGTAATTACTAATGTCTCATTTCCATTGGATATAGCATAAGAATAGGGATTGATTCTGCCATCTGTTCCGCTGAAAAAATTACCAAAATATAATCCATCAAAGTTATTGATTTCCTGATCAAAACTGTCAGCAAGAGTTATAGCCAGGTTCAATACGCGAAATCTATTATCAGAATAAAACCCAACGCTTCCGCTACCAGCGTTGAAATAACTAGTTATGATATCTCCATTTGAGAAAATTGTCGTATTATTTCCTGCCCAGTGTGTCGGCTTATAATAATTAACTGATGCAATTTTGAGAGAAGAAATATTCCATACAGTATTTGTAAGGTCTGTTGGAGGTGTATAAAAGCTGTATGAGATATAATCCCCGGAGATATTGGTCAGTTTAAGCTTATAACCGTAAGAAACTGTTTCTATATTATAACTGATTTTGTTATTTGCCGAAGCATTTTTTGTAAAGAATAAAGAATAATTGTCATTCAATTCATTAGATTGACAATTCGAAGAAGATGTTTTAGCTTCCGTAATAACAAAATCATTCGAACTACTGCTGAAATTAACCTTTCCAAGATTCTCCGAACATATCGTACTGATGTAATTAAATAAAAAATCCGAATGAAAAGTTATAAAATAAGCATATTGATCATTAGAAATGTCTTTGTTTGATCCATTGACATTCACTTGTTCAATTTTCCAATTTTTATTGAACAGTAAAGAATTTTGGGCAGAACTTAAAATTCCTAAAATACCAAGAAATAAAATGTAGAGTTTTTTCATACGTTATAAGTTTATAATTAGGATTTAAAGTTATAAAAAAATTCCTGATATTTTTTTTTGTAAAGTATTGATATATTCCATGTTGTAAATTCTTAAACTCTTACTTCAAAATTTCCGTACCTTTGTACATTATTCAATATATTCAAAAAAATAATGCATACAGCAGGATTCGTAAACATTGTCGGTAAACCCAATGCAGGAAAATCTACACTTCTCAATCAATTGATGGGAGAGAAGCTGGCAATTGTGACCCAAAAAGCACAAACAACACGTCACAGGATTTTCGGGATATACAATGAGGAAGATTTGCAGATTGTTTTTTCCGATACACCCGGGGTTTTGGATCCGAAATATAATCTGCAGGAAAAAATGATGGATTTTGTAAAAGATTCTTTACAGGATGCTGATGTTTTTTTATTCATTGTAGATGTGACCGACAAAGAAGAACCGTCGGAATTTTTAATAGATAAACTTAACAAGATCCCGGTTCCGGTATTATTACTTCTGAATAAAGTAGATCAGACCAATCAGGAAGGTTTGGAAAAGCTGGTGGACGAATGGCATAACAGAATTCCGAAAGCCGAAATTTTACCAATTTCTGCTCTCAATGCCTTTAATACGGATATTATTCTTCCGAAACTGAAATCTTTGTTGCCGGAAAATCCTCCATATTACGATAAAGATCAGTTTACGGACAAACCGGAACGTTTCTTTGTCAACGAAGCTATTCGTGAAAAAATTCTTTTGAATTATGAGAAAGAAATTCCTTATTCTGTAGAAGTTGTTACAGAGATGTTCAAGGAAAAAGAAGGAATTATTTTTATTGATTCCATAATCTACGTGGAACGCGATACCCAAAAAGGTATTATCATTGGACACAAAGGTGAAGCCATTAAAAAGGTGGGAACAGAAGCACGTGTTGACCTGGAGAAATTCTTCAACAAAAAAATACACCTTAATCTCTTTGTAAAAGTCAAAAAAGACTGGCGAAAAAATGACAGAGATCTTAAGAATTTCGGTTACAGATAAAATCCTTTATTATAAAGGATTTTTTTATTTCGATATGTTGTAAAAACATGGTTTAATCAAACCATTGGGCGATATAATCTTTAATAATGATCCAAAAGTTTTTTCCCAGAAAATAGATCAAAGTAGAAGTGATAATCCCTTTTACAGTAAAAAAAATAATACCACCGATACCAAATTTTTTCACCAGGCTTTTCCACTTGGATGATTTATTTTCAGATTTTTGAGTGGTCTCATTATTTTCCATCCCGATTTATTTTTTCAAAAATAAGAAAAATTGTGCAATTTAGATTTATTCAAAATAAGTAAAACTGCATTTTATAAATAATTAACAATATTTCAATCGCCAATAATTAGAAGTGTTCTCTATTTCGTTTTCAAACATAAAAGTAAATTGATAAGTTTTTTGGATAACAATTAAAGCGCCAAAATTATTCAAGCCAATGATTTTCAGTATTTTTTATTTATTTACTAACGATTGTTAGTTTTTGATTTTGCTGGTCAAAATATATTTTTATCTTTAGACACTTTAAAAATAAAAAACTTTATGTCCTCAATTTCAATATCAGAAAACCTGAAAAGACTGGGAATTTCGACAGAAAATAACGGAACTTCTACAGGTTTGGATTTCTTTTCTTCCGGTAAAGCAATAGAAAGTTATTCACCGGTAGACGGTAATCTTATCGCTTCGGTAAAAACATCAGATAAACAAGACTACGAGAAAGTTGTAGCAAAAGCAGAACAGGCTTATTTGGAATTCAGAAAAATTCCTGCACCAAAAAGAGGAGATCTGGTTCGCCAATTTGGTAATAAGCTTAGAGAATACAAAGAGGATCTTGGAAAATTGGTTTCCTATGAGATGGGAAAATCTCTTCAGGAAGGTCTGGGAGAAGTTCAGGAGATGATCGATATTTGCGATTTCGCAGTTGGTTTGTCCCGACAGCTTCATGGTTACACGATGCATTCCGAAAGGCCCGGACACAGGATGTATGAGCAATACCATCCACTGGGAATTGTTGGGGTGATCTCGGCTTTCAACTTTCCTGTTGCAGTCTGGAGCTGGAATGCTGCTCTGGCTTGGATTTGCGGAAATGTAGTGATTTGGAAACCATCAGAAAAAACACCGCTTTGCGCAATCGCTTGTCAGAATATCTTTAATGAAGTAGCAAAAGAAAATGATCTTCCCGAAGGAATTTCAAACTTAGTAATTGCTGATCATGAGATTGGAGATCAATTAGTTAATGATAAAAAAATCGCATTGGTATCCTTTACCGGTTCCACAAGAGTTGGAAGAATTGTTGGGAAAAATGTTGCTGAACGGTTTGGAAAATCGATTTTGGAATTAGGTGGAAACAACGCTATTATTATTACAGAAAATGCAGACATCAATATGTCGATTATCGGTGCCGTTTTCGGAGCTGTTGGAACAGCGGGCCAAAGATGTACTTCTACAAGACGTCTTATCATCCACGAATCTGTTTATGATGAGGTTAAAAACCGATTGGTTAAAGCTTACGGACAGTTGAAAATCGGGAATCCATTGGACGAAACTAATCATGTTGGTCCGCTGATTGACAAAGCTGCGGTAAAACAATACCAGGATTCTATCGAAAAATGCAAAGCAGAAGGCGGAAATTTCATCGTTGAGGGTGGTGTTTTGGAAGGTGATAATTACAACTCTGGCTGTTATGTAAAGCCTTGTATTGCTGAGGTTGAGAATAGCTACGAAATTGTTCAGCACGAGACATTTGCGCCAATTCTTTACTTGATCAAGTATAAAACGTTGGATGAAGCCATTGCGATCCAGAATGATGTTCCGCAAGGTCTGAGTTCTGCAATTATGACCCAAAACCTACGAGAAGCGGAATTATTCCTTTCTCACGCTGGTTCTGACTGTGGAATAGCTAATGTTAATATCGGAACTTCCGGAGCTGAAATTGGCGGTGCGTTTGGTGGCGAAAAAGAAACTGGGGGCGGACGGGAATCTGGTTCGGATGTCTGGAAATATTATATGAGAAGACAAACAAACACAATCAATTACACAACTAATTTACCTTTAGCTCAAGGGATTAAGTTTGACTTATAAAAAACAATATGATAACAACTACAGAAAATAAAGTAAAAGAAACATTAGGTAAACATATTCTTGCAGATGGTTTTGATTTCGTAATGGATTATGAAGCATCTCAGGGCTCTTACATTGTTGACAAGCTGACAGGAAAAAAATATCTTGATATGTTCTCCATGTTCGCATCAGCATCTGTCGGATACAATCATCCTTATATTGCAGAAAAGGCCAATTGGCTTGGAAAAATGGCAATTTATAAACCGACTTTAAGTGATGTTTATCTTCAGGAATATGCAGACTTTATGGAAGTTTTTTCCAGAGTTGCAATTCCGAAAGAACTGCCTTATTGCTTTTTCATAGAAGGCGGTGCTTTGGCAGTTGAAAATGCTTTGAAAACAGCTTTTGACTGGAAAACCAGAAAAAATTGGCAAAAAGATATAGATAAAGAAGCGGGAATTGCGATTCATTTTAAACAATCCTTTCATGGAAGAAGCGGTTATACCTTGTCTTTAACCAATACTTCCGATCCAAGAAAGTATCAATATTTTCCAAAGTTCAATTGGCCAAGAATCACCAATCCAAAACTGAACTTCCCAATTACGGAGGAAAATCTGGAAGAAACTATCAAACACGAACAGTTAGCTTTGTTGCATATTCAGGAAGCGATCTTATCTCATCCGGATGAGGTGGCCTGTGTGATTATCGAGCCGATCCAGGCTGAAGGCGGCGACAACCATTTCAGAAACGAATTCTTTACAGAACTGAGACGTATCTGTGATGAAAATGAAATCCTTTTGATCCTGGACGAAGTACAAACAGGAATAGGAATGACTGGAAAAATGTGGGCGTTCCAACACTTGGATATTATTCCGGATGTGATCACTTTTGGTAAAAAAGCACAAGTTTGCGGAATCCTGGCAAATAAAGAAAAACTGGACGAATTAGAACATCACGTTTTCAAGGAAAGTTCAAGAATCAATTCTACTTTTGGAGGTAATTTTATCGATATGCTACGTTTCCAATTGGTTTTGGAAATCATTGAAAATGAAAATCTGGTTGAGAATTCCAGAGTTGTGGGAGAATTCCTTTTGAACGGATTAAAGAAATTGGAACAAAAGTTTCCGGATCACATCTCTGCTGCAAGAGGAAAGGGATTGATGTGTGCATTTGATCTTAAAGACGGTGAAAGCAGGGAATGGTTAAGAAGCAAACTTTACGACGAAGGGATTATCATCTTAACCTGTGGAGATCAGTCACTTAGGTTTCGCCCACATCTTAATGTAACAAAAGAAGAAATTCAGGTTATTTTAGATAAAATAAATTCAATATTTGAGGATTTAATATAAAGAATTTCGGATTATGATATTTTTTTCGTAAATTGCTTTGCTTAAAAAATCAAAATCTGAAAATCTATGGATGCAACAACAAGAGTCGCTGTGTATGAAAGTAGCAGCCCACAGGAGATCCAGCTCATCAAATCTAAGCTGGAAGATGCAGGAATAAAATGTGATGTTGAGAATTCTTATCTTAGTTTTCTTTCGACTCCCACTGCAACCAATACTTTTATTAAAGTTGATATCAGGGATGAAAAAAAATCCTTTGACATCATCGATGAATATTTAAAATCAAACCAAAATTGATTTCATATTTTTAAATTTTACGTTTTACAGAAATCGGGTCCAATTTATTTGAGCCCGATTTTTTATTTTTATTAAATTTTTTTAGAAAATGTTCAGACAAAATCCTTATCATTGCAATACCAATTGGGGAATTAGCTCATCTGGCTAGAGCGTTAGACTGGCAGTCTAAAGGTGACGGGTTCGATCCCCGTATTCTCCACAAGCAATATGTTCAATCAATCTTCTGACTTTCAGGAGATTGATTTTTTTATTTTGGCAAAAAATTTGATGTGTAAAACATAAGATAATCAAGTTCATAGAACCTGATTATTGATTAAAGGGGGCACTCGTTGCCCTCTTAATTTTTGAAATAATTAGTCAAATTGATAATTTAGCCTGAGAAGTTTTTATAAGCTTCTCTTTTTCTTTGTGAAAATTCTGTGTTTTTTAGCTTAAATGCTTGTTTAGAAAAATAATCTAAGCTATTTTTGTGTAGATAACAGAGAAAATTCTTATTGAGAAACAATTACTATTTAAATTTGATTAGATGAAACAATCTGTACTGGTAATTATATTTTCAATTATTCTGGTTTCTTGCGGTGCTTCAAAGCCTGTAAAAAAATACGCCTACAAAAGGCCAACAACCACAACCAAGACCAGCAATCTTAAAAAACTAAATTCCACTTATTCTGGCTCAGTTTCCGGCAAAAGAGCCTCTGTTATCAGTGATGCGGAAAACTATTTGGGAACACCTTACAAGTATGCCGGTAATACAAAAGCCGGTTTTGATTGTTCCGGTTTGGTTTGCAAAGTTTTTGACGAGAACGATATGAAAATGCCGAGACGTTCTCAGGATCAGGGAAAAGCAGGCGTTTCCATAGATATCTCAAAAGTCAAACCCGGAGATCTGTTATTTTTTGCAACAGCAGGCGGTTCAGCAGTTACCCATGTCGGTATTGTTCATGACGTGATGAATACTGGCGAGGTGACATTCATCCATTCTTCTACTACCAAAGGCGTTATAATTTCGTCCCTTAACGAAGCTTATTGGAATAAAGCTTTTCTTTTTGCAAGAAGTGTTCTATAATTTATTATTTTTGTCGGGAGATATGTAATGATGAGGTTCAATAATTTTTTATTGGACTTTTTTGTTGGAGTGCTGGGTGATAAATTTTATGGCAGCTTTATCCGCCCTCCGTTCCCGCTTTTTTTCTTTTTTTTGTAAAAAAAGAAAAAGAGCTCCACTCAGGTCGGGCTGCGTGCAATTCGTTGTTATTAATCTCATCATTAGAATAAAATTTAATTAAAAAAATAAAAATGTCTTTACAGGAAAAAATCGAAAAAGCTTGGGATAACCGCGAACTATTGAAAGAAGAAGAATATCAGAATGCTGTAAGAGAAGTAGTTGCAAAGCTGGATTCAGGAGAGCTGAGAACAGCTGAGCCAACGGAAAACGGGTGGCAAATTAACGAATGGGTAAAGAAAGGTGTGGTAATGTATTTCCCGATCCAAACAATGGAAACCATAGAAGTTGGTCCTTTCGAATTCCATGATAAAATTCCTTTGAAGAAAAACTATGCTGAAAAAGGCGTAAGAGTAGTTCCGCAT
Organism: Epilithonimonas pallida; assembly: GCF_900182975.1. Classification (NCBI taxonomy): domain Bacteria; kingdom Pseudomonadati; phylum Bacteroidota; class Flavobacteriia; order Flavobacteriales; family Weeksellaceae; genus Epilithonimonas; species Epilithonimonas pallida. Next base: position 203,001 of record NZ_FXUO01000004.1, read on the forward strand.
GCGATTGCAAGACACGGAAGTTTTGTTGCAAGCGGGGTGATTATGATGCCTTCTTATGTTAACATTGGAGCTTATGTGGATTCCGGGACAATGGTTGATACGTGGGCAACTGTAGGAAGCTGCGCTCAGATTGGTAAAAATGTTCACCTGAGTGGAGGTGTAGGAATTGGAGGCGTTTTAGAACCATTGCAAGCGGCTCCGGTTATTATTGAAGATGATGCATTCATCGGTTCGCGTTGTATTGTGGTAGAAGGCGTTCGTGTTGGCAAAGAAGCAGTTTTGGGCGCAAATGTATGTTTGACAATGTCTACCAAAATTATTGATGTAACTGGTGACAAACCTATTGAAATGAAAGGTTATGTGCCAGAGCGTTCTGTTGTGATTCCGGGAAGTTATACCAAACAATTTCCTTCCGGAGAATATCAGGTGCCTTGTGCTTTGATCATCGGTAAAAGAAAAGAATCTACAGATAAGAAAACATCCTTGAATGATGCGCTGAGGGAAAATAATGTTGCGGTTTAGGATTTAGAAAAATAAAAGCTGCCTGTCAAATCTGATAGGCAGTTATCTAATGCTAATAGCCAATTTTGTGAAACAAAAATTCTTAAAATTTATCTCAGATTACAGAATCATTTTCGTAATCTATATTATTGTAGCAGGCATTACTGCTTACAGCAAATACAAGAGAGGAACTGGCGGTTATAATAATTACCTGATTTTCAAAGGTGTGTTTTATAACACTTTGCAAGAGAAAAACATATTCCTGCAATATCCGGATCTATTTTTTGACAGCAATCACTATGGTGTTTTTTTCAGCCTTCTGATTGCACCTTTTGCAATGATGCCGGATTGGCTAGGCTGTGTTCTCTGGAATGTGGCAATCACATCAGTTTTTCTTTATGCAGTTTATAAACTTCCGTTTTCGGATAAAAAGAAATCTTTTTTTGCGTGGCTTTGCCTGCAGGAATTCATTACGGCTGCAACCTATTTCCAGTTCAATATTATCTTGACAGGATTGCTGATGTTATCTGCAATTTATATTTACGAAAGAAAAGAAACCCAATCTGCCTTTTCAATTCTCATCGGAACTTTTGTGAAAGTTTATGGCATTGTAGGACTTTCCGCATTCTTTTTTATTAAAAACAAACTTCGGTTTATTCTGAGTTTTATAATCCTCGCAATCCTGTTCTTTGTTTTACCAATGCTGATTTCCAGTCCAAAATTTGGAATTCAATCATACCTCGATTGGTATACTTCTTTGTCAGGAAAAAATCTTGAAAATCAAGCCTTGGGAACACGTCAGGATTATTCGTTAATGGGCGTTGTGAGAAGGATTTTACAGAATGCAAGCATTTCAAATCTGGTTTTTCTGATTCCGGGAGCTATCATTTTTATGCTGCCTTATCTCAGGATCAAACAGTACAAACATTTGCCATTTCAACTGATGATTTTAGCGTCAACATTATTGTTTGTTGTTCTTTTCAGCTCGGGTTCAGAAAGTCCGACCTATATCATTGCAATTGCTGGTGTTATGCTTTGGTTTCTGATGCAAAAGAGATTTTCAAAATTGGATATAGGATTATTGATTTTTGTAATGATTTTTACTTGTTTCGCATTTTCAGATTTATTTCCAAAATCTATAAAAGAAAATGTTTTTGTTAAATATTCTACAAAAGCAATTCCATGCATTTTGGTTTGGTTCAGGGTTATATACGAATTGTTAACCCGGGATTTTGAAAAGGATTATAAATTAGATTAAAGACATGCTCCAATGAAAAAAATTTCGGTTGTAATTCCCGCTCATAACGAAGAAGGCAATATTTCTCTGATTTATCAGAGAATAAAGACTGTTTTTTCGCAGCTTGAAGATTATTATTTCGAAATCATTTTTGTTAATGACGGTAGCAGGGATAGAACACAACTGATTTTAGAGGAACTTGCTACAAATCACAGCGAAATTAAGTTTATAGAGTTCTCACGAAATTTTGGACATCAGCCGGCTGTTAAAGCCGGGATGGACTTTGCAGACGGGAATGCCGTGATTTCTATGGATGCCGACTTGCAACATCCACCGGAACTTATTCCCGAAATGATCCGGAAATGGGAGGAAGGTTTTGATGTGGTTTTGACCAGCAGAAAATATCCCAAGGAGATTTCCTATTTCAAGAAAAAAACATCGGAGATTTTTTACAGATTTCTGTCCAGGATTTCTGATGTCGATTTGAAAAAAGGCGGAGGTTCTGACTTTCGATTGATGGATGCAAGTGTGGTAGAGGTCTTCAAAAAATTTAACGAAGATGATTTGTTTTTAAGAGGCTTAACAAGCTGGATGGGCTTCAGGCAGGCATCGGTCAACTTTTTAGCTGGTGAGAGGAACGCTGGCGAAAGCAGTTATAATATCAAGAAAATGATGAAGTTTGCATTTACAGGAATTACAGCCTTCAGTGTAAAACCACTTTATCTTGCTGCTTATCTGGGATTTATGTTTTCTGTGCTTTCTGTTGTCGGCTATGGAATTTATGTCATCGAATCTTTTGTTTCCGGAACGGAAATATCCGGCTGGGCATCACTCATTATGACGATTGTTTTTTTTGGCGGATTACAATTGATTATCCTGGGGATTTTCGGAATTTATCTGGGTAAAATTTTCAAGCAGGTAAAAGAAAGGCCTAATTACATCATTCGTTCAAAAAATTTATAAATGATTCTATTAAGTTTCGATATCGAAGAGTTTGATATGCCTTTGGAATATAATGGCGAAATTGCTTTGGAAGAGCAATTGGCTGTTTCCAGGAAAGGATTGCAAAATATTCTCAGGATTTTGAATGAGAATCACATCAAAGCTACTTTTTTTTCCACAGTTGTTTTTGCGGAAAATAATAAAGATTTGATTCAGCAATTACTTTCCGAAGGCCACGAGCTGGCTTCTCACACTTGGTTTCATTCTGATTTTGTGGAAAAGCATCTGTCAGAGTCCAGAAAGGAATTAGAACAATTATTCGATACAAAAGTAGTAGGGCTAAGGATGCCGAGAATGAGTCCCGTGTCGGAAGATGCTGTTTCTAATGCAGGCTATTTTTATAATTCTTCCATTAACCCGACTTATCTGCCTGGGAGATATAACAACTTCAGCGTCAGCAGAAAACCATTCTGGCAAAAAAAGGTCTTACAATTTCCTGCTTCGGTTTCTACAATATTCAGGATTCCTCTATTTTGGTTAAGTTTTCATAACTTTCCACTTTGGATTTATAAATTGTTGTCTCGATTATCATTAAGTTCCACAGGATTTTTGAACATCTATTTTCATCCCTGGGAATTTGCGGATATATCGGATCCAAAATATAAACTACCGGCTTTTACTTTCAAAAATACGAATGAAGTAATGATAAAGCGGTTTGATGATTTTATCAAATGGGCAAAAAAAAATAATTATCAGTTTTCTACAACCAGGGATTTTTTAGAAAATTGGACTCAAAAAAATAAGAATTGATGAAGATTGCTTACGATGCCAAACGTTTTTTTCATAACACATCTGGTTTAGGAAACTATTCTCGTGACCTGGTTAGGATTCTTGCTGAGTTTTATCCACAAAATCAATATATTCTTCTTAACAAGAACAAGTCGGAACTAGGTAGAGATATCTTGGACTTGCCCAATGTTTCTTTTGTGAAAACTTCCGATGGGACAATGTCCAGACAATTCAAAATGGGAAAAGATGCACAAAATGTAGGTGCGGATATTTTTCACGGGTTATCCGGTGAATTGCCTTTGAAATGGAACAAAAAGCCAATCAAAAAAGTGGTGACGATCCATGATTTGATTTTTGTAAGATTTCCCCAATATTACACTTGGTTTGATAGAAAAATCCATTTTTGGAAATTCAGAAAAGCAGCTAATACAGCGGATAGAATTATTGCAATCTCTCAGCAGACTAAAGAAGATATTATCCATTTTCTGAAAATCAAAGAAAATAAAATTGATGTCGTTTACCAAGGCTGTCATGCCGGTTTCAAAGAAAAGCCAACTGACGAATTTTTAGAACAGGTTAAAGAAAAATTCGATCTTCCTGATAGGTTTGTCCTGAATGTCGGAACTATCGAAGAAAGAAAAAACCTTTTGAATGTTGTAAAAGCTCTTAAGGATTCTGGTATTCCATTAGTAGTTGTGGGAAGCAGAAAGAAAAAAAAATATGTAAAAAAAATAGAGTCTGAAATCAGAAAAAACGGAGTAGAAGTTTATTTTCTTCAAGATGTTTCTATGGAAGAATTAGCTTCGGTTTACAGGTTGGCGGATATTTTTATTTATCCAAGTTTTTTTGAAGGTTTTGGGATTCCTGTCATAGAAGCTTTGTTTTCAGAAACTGTTGTAATTACAAGTAATACAAGCTGTCTGCCAGAAGCCGGCGGCCCGGATTCTGTCTATGTCAATCCTGACAATGTAGATGATATCAAAGCTAAAATCCTGTTCCTCTGGGACAACGAATCTGAAAGAAAACGCCGTGTGGAAAAGGGGTTGCAGTTTGCACAGAAATTCAATGATGATGTGATTGCAAAAGATTTGATGAAAGTTTATGAAGGTTTATAAAAACCATAAAGACACAACGATTCACAAAGCGCACAAGTTTCTTAGTGAACATCGTGTTAATGCTTGGTGAACTTTGTGTTTAAACATAATTCCGTTCCCCAAAAATTGCTGAACCAACTCTTACCGAATTAGACCCCGATTCTATTGCAATCGGAAAATCACCGCTCATTCCCATTGATAGGGTCTCTAATGGTTTCAATTGAGACAATTCGTCAAAAAGGTTTTTCAGAATAGAAAATTCTTCACGGATCTGAGCCTCATCATCCACAAAACTTGCCATTCCCATTAACCCTTTGATTTCAACATTAGGGAAATTTCCTGCTAGATATTGGCTGAAAATGTCTTTGGCTTCGTTTGTTGTTAAGCCAAATTTTGTGTCTTCCTTAGCGATTTTGACCTGGAGTAAAATATTGATTTTTCTATTGTTTTTTGCAGCCTCTTTATCAACTTCTTTCAATAGTTTTTCGCTGTCGATACTTTCTATCATTGTGATAAAACCGGCGATATATTTCACTTTGTTGGTTTGTAGATGACCAATCAGATGCCACTCAATATCGTTGGGAAGAACGGGTTGTTTTTCCAGTAATTCCTGAACTTTGTTCTCTCCAAAAGCTTTTTGTCCCAAATCATAAAGTTCTTTGATCTTAAAAGCAGGATTGGTTTTGGAAACTGCAACCAGCTTTACATTTTGCGGAAGCTGAGAAAGGATGTTCTGATAATTTTGCTCGAGCGACATTGTAAATCAATTTTGAAAAATCTGATGCAAAAATAGTTTATTAACCACAAAGTCTCAAAGCTTTCATAAAGAACACAAAAATGAAATCGATTAAATGGTGTTCTTTTTGACAACAACTTCGTACTCCTTGTGTTAAAATTATATTCTAAAATTGCTCTAAAATTCGTAAATTTGAGGAAATTTTTTTCGAATAATAATCACAAAAAATATGAGTCAATTTGATGTAACCGTTATCGGTTCCGGTCCTGGCGGATATGTTGCAGCAATCAGAGCTGCGCAATTGGGTTTCAAAACAGCAATTATTGAAAAATATCCTACTTTGGGCGGAACATGCCTTAACGTAGGCTGTATCCCTTCAAAAGCGTTGTTGGATAGTTCTGAACATTTTGAAAAGGCAAAACACGAATTTGCGGATTACGGAATTATTATCAACGAGCCGAAAGTGGATCTGGCAAAAATGATTGAGCGTAAAAACGGTGTTGTAGAACAAACGACAAAAGGAATCAACTTCCTGATGGACAAAAACAAGATCACTGTTTTTGAAGGTGTTGGAAGCTTTGAGTCTGCAACACAAATCAAAGTGACGAAAAACGACGGTTCTTCAGAAACCATCGATTCAAAATACACTATTATCGCAACCGGTTCAAAACCATCCAGTTTGCCATTCATCACTTTAGATAAAGAAAGAGTCATCACTTCCACAGAAGCTTTGAATTTGAAAGAAATTCCTAAGCATTTAGTGGTTATAGGTGGCGGTGTTATCGGACTTGAATTAGGTTCTGTTTATTTGAGATTAGGTTCTCAGGTGACTGTTGTGGAATTTATGGATAAGATTATCCCGGGAATGGACGGAAGTCTGTCAAAAGAATTGCAAAAAGTCCTTAGAAAACAAGGGATGAAATTCGAGCTTTCTACAGCCGTTTCTGCAGTGGAGAGAAATGGAGATTCTGTGAAAGTAACTGCAAAAAATAAAAAGGGAGAAGATGTAACTTTTGACGGAGATTATGTTCTTGTTTCCGTAGGACGTAGACCTTATACAGACGGCCTTGGATTGGAAAAAGCCGGTGTGGAACTGGACGAGAGAGGACGAGTGAAAACCAATGACCACCTTCAGACTAACGTTTCCAATATCTATGCAATCGGAGACGTTGTTGCAGGTGCAATGCTGGCTCACAAGGCAGAAGAGGAAGGAACTTTTGTTGCCGAGACTTTGGCAGGACAAAAGCCACATATCAATTATAACCTGATTCCGGGCGTTGTTTACACTTGGCCGGAAGTTGCAGGTGTTGGTAAAACAGAAGAACAACTGAAAGCAGAAGGTATAGATTACAAAGTAGGGAATTTCCCAATGAGAGCTTTGGGAAGAAGCCGTGCAAGTGGTGACACGGACGGATTTGTAAAAATCTTAGCTGATGCAAAGACTGACGAAGTTTTAGGATTTCATATGATCGGGGCAAGAGCTGCAGATTTGGTTGCAGAAGGTGTTACAGCCATGGAATTCCGTGCAAGTGCAGAAGATATCTCAAGAATGTCTCACGCACACCCGACTTATGCAGAAGCCGTAAAAGAAGCTGCTTTGGATGCAACGGACAAGCGTTCTATTCATATGTAATAGATTATGGAGATTATATAAAAAGAGAAGCGCAAGCTTCTCTTTTTTTTGACCTTTATCAATGTAAAAAAACAAGGCTAATTTAACTTTTTCATCTTTTCTAAATCTAAAATTGCTATATTAAATGAAATTAAAAATATAAATCTATTTAAATTATTAAATGTATTTTTTTTTAAATATTATTTTAATTGATTTTTATTTTGGCATAATAGTAGATTTGATTAGAATATTATTAAACTATTATTTATGAAAAATATTTTTACTACTTGTTTATTAGTTTTCAGTATTATTTCTTTCGGGCAAGAGGCAGGAAAAGCTGGTGAACTACTGAAAAATGAAGCTTCCAAAAGCGAAATGTCCCAAAGAAACGGAAACAGCAGCAAAAAAGAAGGGACGCTCGACAATTCGGGATACAGGAATAATCAAAACAGCAACAACAGAGGGAGTAACAATTCGGGTTATAACTGGAATCAGAATTATGGTTACGGTTATGCAGAGATATTTTTAAGAATTCCTGAACGAGGTTTTTACACAGTAGAAGTTGGTGATCAGATGTCTGCCAATTCATCAGGAAAATACAGGTTCTTTGACATCATTCCCGGTCTAGTTCCCATTTCTGTTTATGCAAACGGGTATTTGCTTTACAGAACAAGAATTAATGTTCGGAATAATTCCAGATTGGTTTTGGACTTCTTCAGTAATCGTGGATTATATCTTTTAGGAACTTACCAGCTTCAAAACCAGGCTTATGGCAATTATGGTGATATCTGGAACGATATGTGGAATTCGCCATATAATAATGGCAATCCGGGACAATGGGATCCTTTTTATGGTACGCAGAATGGTTCTTACGGAAACAATAATAACCAGGGAAATTATGGAAATGTCATGAACAGTACGATGTTTAATTCTTTTTTACAGGTTGTCAGGAAAACAAACTTCGACAGTGATAAGGTATCTGTTATCAAGCAACAATTAAGAAACACAATGGTGACTTCTGAACAGATTAAAATACTTATAGAAACCTTAAACTATGATAAAGACAGGTTAGATGTCGCAAAATATGCTTATTCCCGATGTGCAGATCCAAATAATTATTTTGTGGTCTATCCTTCGTTTCAATTTCAAAGTTCAGCCCAGGAATTGCGGGATTATATATCAAGATTATAAAAAATTAAGAGAAGCCATTGATTGAGTTTCTCTTTTTTATTTAATTGAATAGCTGGCACATCAATTTGAGTGATACAAACATTATCTAATTAAAACCGAATATTCCTATTTTGTTCTTACTTTTGTTAAAACATTAGTTATGATCAAGGAACTGGATAAGGATTTTACAAGCCTTAACGAATATATAGATCAAATCAAACCAAGCAAAATTTTCATTCTGGTTGATGAGAACACACATAATCACTGCTTACCGGTTTTGCTCCCGAATCTGGAAACTGATGCTCCTTTTGAAGTTATAGAAATAGAAGCAGGCGAAGAACATAAGAATATCGAAACAGCAACGCAGCTTTGGGAGATTTTTTCGGAAATGGAAGCTGACAGAAAATCTCTTTTGATTAATCTTGGCGGCGGCGTTATTACCGACTTAGGCGGTTTTGTGGCATCAACCTATAAAAGAGGTTTTAAATTTATTAATATTCCGACCACATTATTATCGATGTGTGATGCTTCGATTGGCGGGAAAACGGGAATTGATCATCAGTATCTTAAAAATATCATTGGAACTTTTGCTTTGCCGGAGGCTATTTTCTTTTATCCGGGATTTCTTGAAACATTAAAGTTCGAAGAACTGAGAAGTGGCTTTGCAGAGATGCTGAAACACGGTCTGATTGCTGATGCAGCTCATTGGAATGATTTGAGTTCATTGCATAAAATAACTCCGGAATCTATTACACCTTTTATCAATAGAAGTATGGCAATTAAAAATGAAGTGGTTTCCAAAGATTTCAAGGAAGAGAATGTGAGAAAAACGCTCAACTTTGGACATACGATTGGTCATGCCGTAGAAAGCCTGTTCCTTAAAAAAGGGAATCTGATTCCTCACGGAGAAGCGGTTGCTCTGGGAATGATCTGTGAAACGCATCTGGCATTTCTCTGCGGATTGATAGATGTAGAGGTTTCATCTGTGATCATCAGTAAGATCCAAAGATTATTTCCTTATATAGATATCTCCGAATTCAAAAACGGCGCTATCATGGATCTGATGTTTAATGATAAGAAAAATCAGGATGGAAATATCAATTTTTCATTGATTAATGGGATCGGATCCTGCCTTTATGATCAAAAACTAAGTGCTGAACAAATAATTTTGACTTTAAATTTCTATAAAGATCTAAAAAAAAATTAGATGTTATTATTTAATGAATAATGTTTTTAATTCGCTGATAATAAATGTCTTATTTTGATTTTTGTTAATTGATAAGTCTTTATAAATATCAAATTTTTAAATTTTGGCAAAGATTTTGGAATTACCCAACTCGTAAAACAAAATTTAAAATTTGAAATTATGAAAAAGTTATTTTTAGGATTAGGTTTAGTAGCAGGAACATTTGCATTTGCACAAACTAGTCCGTCGTTCGGTTTAAAAGCAGGTCTTAACGTTTCATCAATCTCAGATGACGGGTACGAAGACTCTAAAGCTAAAGCAGGTTTCTACGGAGGTGTTTTTATGAATGCACCATTGTCAGAGCAATTCAGTATTCAACCAGAGGTTTTGTATAGCCAATATGGAGCAAAAGTTACTCAAAGTTATACAACTGAAGCTCTTGGAACTACTAGAAAATACGAGTCTTCTCAAAGTCGTAATTTAGATTATATTACAGTACCTGTAATGTTTCAATTTCACGCAACTCCAAATTTTTACTTAGAAGCTGGTCCGGAATTTGGGTTTTTAGTAAGTGCAAAGGATAAAGGTGATTTGACCACAACAACTACTACTGGAGGAACTACTTCAACTAGTACAACATCGGGTACTACCGATATTAAAGATGGAATCAGCTCATTTAATATGGGAGCTGGTCTTGGTTTAGGCTTCAATTTTACACCAAACTTCGGTATCAATGCAAGATATGTTGCAGGTTTTACTGACATCAATAAAAAGAATAATGGTGAAGATGGTAATACAACATTAGAACAAAGTGGAAAAAACAGAAACAATACTTTCCAGGTTGGGTTGTCATATAAATTCTAAGAAGTTAAATATTAAATATTTTAAAAGACCGATTAATTCGGTCTTTTTTATTGTATAATTTTTATTTTTGTCACTCATAAACGATTATATATGAAGAAAATTTTTGGATTGTTTGGACTAACAATGATGTCGTTAGCATACTCACAATCGTTTGGTGTAAAAGGAGGTTTGAATGTATCGACTATCAGCAAAGATAATGGCTGGAATGATACGAATGCCAAGATCGGATATTTTGCAGGCGTTTACATGCATGCTTCTGTAAATAATATTTTGAGTATTCAGCCGGAACTGATTTATAATAATATGGGTGTGAAATATGAAAATGCAAATACAATTCATACTCTGAACCTGAATTATCTTGCGATGCCTGTTATGTTTCAGTTTGAGCCAATCCCAAGATTATATTTTGAAGCTGGTCCGCAGTTTTCTTATCTGGTTGGAAATAAAAACAAATATGAGAGCAGCAATAAGACAATTATTGAGAAGGATAAAGATGCTTATAATCAGCTCGATTTGAGCGCAGGCTTAGGTTTGGGATTTAGATTTAATAATATGTCAGTTGGTGCGAGATATCTGTTTGGCTTTACCGACATTAAAAAATCCGGCTCTACAAGCTGGAATAATGATGACAAGCAATTAAGAAATAATGGATTGCAAATAGGCTTTCAATACGGATTCTAAAAAATATAAGCCCCAACAAATAAGTTGGGGCTTATTGTTGATATTATTTTTGTTAGATAAATTACTTAACAATAAGATTTTTACTTGTAGTTTCTCCGTTGTTGGAAATTACAATCTTATAAGTTCCTGGTTTCAAATTAGAAATATTAACCTTTGTTTTCTCATTTTCTAAAGATCCGTTGGAAATTAATCTTCCCGAAAGATCAACGATCTGATAAGTAGCACCTTTTGTTATGCTATTCAAAGAAATGTTAACTTCCCCTTTTGCTGGGTTTGGATAGATTGCGAATCCTTTGTTAAAAGCAGATTCATCGACAGCAAGGTTTTTATTAATATTAAATCTGGCAGAATTGACCGCAAAATAGATGTTATTGACCGCTTTTACCATGATTCTTGCATTCCCATTGCTTTCATTTGGAAGAGTAACAACTGCGCTACCTGTATTAGGAGCATCAGCTAATACCGTATTAAATGTAAGTCCATTATCAGATGATAATAAAATCTGAACATCTTGGGTATTGATTGGAGCAGCATTAGTCCCGGCTACATCCCATGTTACGGTTATCTGAGAACCACCGGTATAATTAGCAGCTACGGTTTGAGATGTAACTTTGAAAGGCCCGGTATTAGCAACTGTCACCTTCATTAGATCTCTTGCGGATTGATTTCCTGTTGCTTTGTTATCATTAACCAATAATGAAAAATTAAGTGTTCTTGCTACGTTTGGTATAACTTCCCACTTTGGAGTTAATGTATTTGCCGCAACAGAAGCCATTGCCGGGAAATATCTTTGATTAGATGTTGTCGGGTTGTAAGATCTGAAAACTGTTCCACCGGTTGCAGTAGCTACTGGAGGTTGAGGATTAGTCGCTGAAAGAGAAGCATAATCTGTTTGTTCCCAAAGGTAAGTTAAAGCATCACCATCAGGATCTGTGCCTGCACCTGTTAATACAAATGCGGTTCCGTAAGGAATAGTGTAATCCGGTCCTGCATCAGCTGTTGGTACTCCATTATTGTTAGCCGTTTTTGCAGAACAATCTGTTGTTCTAGTAATAAAATTATACATTTCATTAACACTTACCGAATGAAAGTACGGGTCACTATGTGCCTGTAAATTATATGTTGAGCCACAGATGCCGGCATAAGCCATAATTGTTGATCCGCTTCCCGGTTCCACAGAAGTTGCTGTATTAGAATTACCATAACAAGATCCTGCGTCTGATGTATTTGCTCGGAAGGTATGGTTTCCTCCAAACTGATGTCCCATTTCGTGAGCTACATAATCAATGTCATACGCATCGGCTCTTGGAGCACTAGAACCTGTAACTCCCATTGCTTTTCTGGAAGAGTTACAAGGTGACTGTAATGACGCAATACCGCCCCCACCAGTACTGAAGATGTGACCGATATCATATGCTGCTGTACCAACAGTCTGATCCGTAAAAGCTTGGTTTTCGCTTAATAAAGCTGATCCGTCATTGTTTGTAAATCCCGGGCCATAAGCATCAGTTCCTATAGAAAGTAAAAGATCATTATTAGCAATCATAACCATTGTAAGAGAAACTGTTTTTTCATAAACTCCGTTTACTCTTGTCATCGTTGTATTCATCGCCGCAAGTACAGCTGCTTTTTTCTGATCTGTTGTTCCTCCGGAAAGGCCGGCTCTGTTGATATGATAATTAGAATATTCTACTGTTGAGGAAAGTGCCAAACGGTATTTTCTCAGAAGCCCATCTTTTACAATCGCTGCTTTTAGCTTAATAGGTTCAGCAGTAGGCGGTGTTTGGATATTTACTTTTTCAAAATCACAGTTGAAGCGTTCCGGATCAGCAGGTAAGCTTGTCCTTTTGTAAACAATATAATTGGATAGATCGTTAGAATAAGAATCCATATAGCTTACTTCCCAATTATCAAAATACATCACATTCATCCCATCAAAAGGAGAGATGCTGAACCTGATCGTGTTGTTGTTATTATCTTTCTGATATCCCAAATAAGATTTGATGCCGGGATATTTGTCAGATAATTCTTTTTCCATAACTGCCGCTTCCTGTATCACATAATCAACAAGTTTTCCTGAAGCGTTAGGGAATTTTAAAACAAGACTCTCATTCTGAGTTCCACGGTTTGGGGCTTTGTCTAATTCTGATTTTATTCCATCAACATTCAAACTGAAAATTTTGTATTCAGTAGGAAGGGTTTTTCTGTCTTTTAGTCCTGATTTTCCTGCAACGCTTAAATTTTGTACAGGAGTCCAGAAGTTTTTTTGTGCACTCAATAGCATGGAAGCCATGATACCGGTTGCCGTTAATAAATGTTTGATCATAATTAATTGTATTACTATAATTGAATTTCTTTTTTCTTGAAGAATATTAAATAATTTTAAACTCTTTAATATTAATAGCTGGGTAAAAATAAAAAAAAGCAATCAAATAATGCTATCTGATTGCTTTTTTAACATTCGGGAATAATTGTTATTCGTTTATTTTGACTTTTGTTCCCTGTGTATGTGCACTCATTTGCGGCGCATAATAATTCTGCAAAGTTGTAATTCCATTACTGAATTTTCCACTAGCATTGGCAACATAATCATATTCGAAAACATATTTTCCTTTTGGCATATATTCGATGTAAAAATTAGTTGAAGCATCTTTTGTGGATTGATAGTATCCCAGATTATTCTTCCACTGATAACCTGAAATAACATCCAAAGGTTCGAATCCGGCTGCTCGCATATCTTTCAGATGAATGAACTCCATATTTCTGTCTGTATTAAGAATCATTCGTACAGTCACTTTATCTCCAACTTTTAAAGTCGAATTTTCATTGATTTTAATTAATTGTTCGCCATTTTCAGTCTTCACTTTTTTGTACAATTCCTTAGAAATCGAGATATAACTTTCCGAAGATTTTATTTTATCAAGGTCTTCATAATATTGCCAGAACAGACCTCCTTGAACAATTCCAGGACTTTCTTTTTTGATTGTAACTGTTGACAGATTTTTGTCAATATTATCTGAAGTTACAGTTTGTTTAACATAGCCCGTTGCCTGCGTTTGAGGATTCAGTTGTTTTCCACCCCAAGTGATTTCCGCTTTGTCGGATTCAGAAGAAGTCCAGGATTTCCCGGAATTTAAAATCGTAAAAATAACTTCTGCAGTTCCTCTCGAATTTCCCCAAGAATTCACTTCTTTTTGAGTGATTAGCCAGATTTTCATTTCTTCAATGAAATTTTCATCTTGTGGAGTCAGTTTTTGGAAGGCTTCCAAAGCACCTGCGTGATTTACGGTTTTTGAAGAATACCAACCCCAGTCGTTCAGATTCTGTTTCCAATAAACGCCTTGCGTTTCCGTTTCTGTTGACGTTTCTTTCAGATAAGTCATCAGTTTTTTCGAAACATCTTTCAATCCATAATTGTTGAATAATAAAGCCGAACGATGCAATCCAAAGAAAGTAAAATCGGTAATTTTTGCTGTTTTCGCTTTTGAAATAACCGAAGTTTTCAAAGTGGCACCTTTTGCCTTCAAAGCATATTCTTTTTCCCAATAATGCCTTGTGTCAAGATAATCGAGAACAAAATTATTCCAAATATTCTCCTTTGTCATTCTGAGCGGAGTCGAAGAGTCCCAATATTTATTGACTTCATTATCCACGTAAGAAACCAGTTTTTTGACCATTTCTTTTTGTTCGGAACTTTGGTAATCAGAAAGATTTCCTTTCAGCCATTCATTAATTCTGCCAAGGTTTTTCAGAATATAAAGCGAAGTGTAATAAGAGCTCGGATAACCTTGGTACCAGCTAAATCCACCATCAGGGTTTTGAAGTTTTACCAATTCTGACCAATCTTCATTAATAGAATTTCGCATCGTATTCGCATCGAATAATCTTGCCAGTTTTTGCATTTGTTCCGTTTCATTTTTCGATTCTAAAATCCAAGGCGTTTCGTCCAGTAACAACTGTTTCAACTCCTGATTTTTTTCAAGATTCGAGATCAAAAGACCTTTGGATTGATATTCATCAAAAACAGTTTTCAACTTTGGATTCGCTTTGAAAATCTCCGAAGCCAGGACATCTGCAAACCATTTGTTGAAAACAACATCTGCCGAATTATTGATATCATCTTTCAAACTCGGTAATGCAAACATAATTTCCCAGATCGGATTCGTCGTCAGTTCCAGAGTGTTGGAAACATTGGTCAGAGTTTTAGAATTGGAATTTTTCAGATTGTCTAAAGTGAATGTTTTTGTCTGACCTTCTTTCACAAAAATCGGAAGTGCATCGGTTACCAACATTCTGTTCGGAAGAACTGCGATTGCCTTTTGTTCGCCGTCAGAGAAGTTTCCGGCTTTAGCAACAATTTTAATAATAATCGAAGAAACATTGTTTGGAACTTTCAATTTCCAGGTTGCAGATGTGTTTCCATTTTTAGCTAATGAAAAACTTTGTTCCTTATTGTATCCTGAAACTGCGGTCAATTGACTGATTCCGAATTTATCTGTAACATCCTCGTTGGTAAAAGCATCCAAAATCTGCAATTGTGCAAAGCCAGTTAGTTTTTGATTGATTAAACTTGAAATTTTTGTCTGACGATTCAGTTCGTCACCCTCTCGCAAGAATCTTGGATAATTTGGCGTAATCGAAAAGTCTTTTTGAGTAACCACAGATTTTTCCAGAATTGCTGCTCTCGCGTCTTTAGTATGAGCTAAAAACATCAGTTTCCATTGTGTCAAAGCTTCCGGAGAAGTGAATTCAAACGATACATTTCCATCTTTGTCTGTAAGAAGATTTGGATAGAAAAATGCAGTTTCGTTGAGGTTTTGAC
Source organism: Epilithonimonas pallida (assembly GCF_900182975.1). Taxonomy (NCBI): domain Bacteria; kingdom Pseudomonadati; phylum Bacteroidota; class Flavobacteriia; order Flavobacteriales; family Weeksellaceae; genus Epilithonimonas; species Epilithonimonas pallida. The sequence goes on from NZ_FXUO01000004.1 coordinate 218,635, forward strand.
GAACTGGGATTTTTTCTATATTTTCCGCTGTTTTCTTCTTTTCAGAATAACCAACTATTACAACCTCTTCAAGGTTTTTATTTGTAGAATCTTGTAAATTTATCCCTGCTGCTTTTCCTTGGAGTTTTGCAACTGGTGCTGACATTTCAACCTCGCTTGCATAAGCCATAGCTGGTTTTGGACAACCTTGATATTGAGATGTTCCGGGAACTGTTGGACAAGCATCTAATGAATTTGGAATGCCGTCGCCATCTGTATCCAGGTTTGAACCATAATATATTCTGCCATCAAACCAATTAAAATCAGGTGACTGAATGTAATAATTGCTCTGGTAAGTAAAATAATTCCGATAATATTGCTGTTGCAGATAATTTCCTATAGCATAAGAACTTTCATAAAAAGCCGAATGAAATTTCTGCCAATTCCAGGAATTCACTGCGAACTGATCAAGTGATTTATCATACATATTTGCCAAAACTTCCGCGTTGATTTTTTCCTTATCAGCACCAGAAATTTTGATTGTCCATTTTTCTTTTTGTCCAGGCTGTAATTTGTCCCGGAAAGTCACCGTTTCAATTTTCAAATCATCTTTGCTGTCTGCAATTTTCAAATCAACCGATTCGGTTTTCACATCATTGAAAGCGACCAGTTGGAACTGCAAATTCACTCTCGAGATACTTTCACCTGTTGGAATTACTGTTTCATATTCCAGAATTCCATTTTTGAAAGATTTGGTTTCAGTCACGGTTTCACCTTTTCCATTTTGAATGAAAATATTGACCAAAGCATCCGGAATCGCAGAATAAACAAACACTTTTGCTTTTTCTCCCCGTTTGAAATCCTGAGTTGGTTTAATCACTTCCAAGAATGGATTTTGATTTTCACCCAACGACTTTTTATCCCAAACTTTGAAAAATTGCTCTGTTTTTATCGTGTCTTTTCCTTCAATATTGTAAAGCTGAAGTTTATAAGTGCCGGCATTTAATTTTCCTAAGTTAAGCGGTTCGCTTGTCATTCCGAGGGACGAGGAATCTTTAGATTCTTCACTGCGCTTCGCTTGGTTCTGAATGACAGGATTCTTCACTTCATTAAGAATGGCAGAAGAAACTTTCCAATTCTTCACATCATCATTTTTATCAAATCTGTCGTGAGGAAATTTTTGTACAAATTCTTTCTTTGATAATTGTGGCAAATCCTGAATTACAGAAGCAAAATTCTTTCTGAAAATCTGTTTCGGTTCTTCCAGTTTTTCCAGTTTTAGGTTATATGATTTCTTAAGAATTTGGTCGTTGTAATTCTTGGTGTCAACATTCAACTTCACATCTTCGTCAGAAAATGTATTTCCAATTTCGTTGGCAGTGATATAATGAGAAACCGAAGCGACTTTCACATTGGTATTGGCAGATTGCGTTTCACCATTGATGTCTGTCACAGAAGCATTGATTGCATAATTATCAATTTGGATTCCTTCCAACGTTTCATCTTTTTTCAACTCAATTTTGATAGTAAATTCTCCTTTTTCGTTGGTTTTTACATCTCCAAGAATCGAATTCTCATTGTCATTTTCACGAGGATACCACCAAAAATATCTCCAACGGATATTCTGTTTTTTAATTTCATAATTCACTATTGAATTGCTCAAAGGAACGCCGGAAAACATCGTTGCTTTTCCTTTCAATTCAATAGTTTCGCCATATTTGTACTCCTCTTTTATCGGCTCAAAAGTCACTTCAAACTTCGGACGCTTATATTCCTCAACCTGGAAATCCGCGTAGCCGGAAATGTTATAATCCGAGTTATTATCGTTTTCCTCTACTTGAATGTTAAAGTTCCCATTCAATTTATTTTTTGGAAGTGTAAAGCTGCCGTTGACAGAACCAAATTCGTTGGTCGTCAGTTTCAAAGTTTGTAATTCTTCACCATTGGTATCGTGAATTATAATATTCAACGGAACCTTTTCCAATGTTTTCACTTTCTGGGTTTCTCCGTTGATTCCTGTAGCAATGACTTTAAAATAAACAATTTGTCCAGGTCTGTAGATTTTTCTGTCGAGGAAAATTTGTGCTGTTTCCTGATTTTCAGATTGTTTTCTATTATATCGGTTATTTCCGTAAACATCAATCATCACAACATTATTTCCGTTTTTAACAAGGTAGTATCTGTAATAGTTGTCGTCAAGCGATTTTGGAAACTGAAAATTACCCAATTTATCCGTTTTTGCAGTATAGTTTTTTGCCGAATTACCTTCGGTAAATTCTGTAATTTCAAGATTTTCATTCATAAAAGCTTTTCCATTCTCATTATTGACCAATTTCATAATATCCGGATTGGAACCGCTGTCATTCTTTTTGGAATAAATGATTTTGGTGTCAGAAACGATAAAGTAAAAATTACTTTGGACAGAATTTCCCACAACATATTCTGCCAGATAAATTCCTGGTGGAAGAGGTTTTACTTCTAAAGATGTTCTGTGTGTTTTATAATCAGGAGATTGTGGCAAACTGAATTGCTCTGTTCTTATCAAAGATTTTTTAACGCTTGAAAACGGCTTTTGATAGGAATTAGTAACATAATTGAGGAAACTCTGATAATTGTCTTGTAGTTCATAGATATTCAAAGAAAACATTGTGAGATTTTTTCCTTCCGCAACAATATGAATTGGTTTATTGCTCTGTGTTTCGTTCTCATAAAAAAGAATCAGCTGCGGATTTTTGATGTCGTTTTCCTTATTTATGACATTATTAAGGAATTTCGATTTTGGATAAAGTTTTTTTGCTTCATCAATCCAGGCTAAAGCTGCTTTGTAATCCTGCTTTTGCTGAAGGATTTCAATCATATCATTAATAATCTGAACTTTGTAATCGCCTTTTGCAGATTCGTCTTTAACCAGTTTTTCAAGTTGAGCGAATTGGTCTTTGCAATGATTCGCTTCACAGTTATAATTGATTTTCTGATGTTTAAAATACAACTGAGCATTTCCTGACAGCGAAGCAATTTCCGAGTCATAAATATCATTGATTTTCGTTGAATTGATCTTCAGTTCGTTCGGTGTGAAAATGTTCTGATTGGTAAGAAAATCGATATAATTATAATTGTACCAGTCGGCAAGTGTCGGGGAATATTCAAAATTGTCCGTCGTATCAAATATTTCGCTGTATTTTTTCATCTGGATTTTTCTCAAAGCAGCATTGTCTTTTTCCAGATCCGAATAATTCTTTGACAAATAATTTTTAAAATCCAGCTTGCTCCAGGTTTCGATTTGCGACAAATCTACGTTGTCTATATTGGTTTTCTGATTGATTTTCCAGGAGTTGCTTTGGTAATAATCTCTGATAAATTCCAAAGTCAACAGACGAAATAATTGCCTTTCTTCACCTTTCAGTTTGGGTTCAATGCTTTTCAGTTTGGCAAAAAAAACAGATTTTTCATCATTTTTTACATCGTCATAAGTTTGTTTTGTAATACTGAATTCAGCTTTTAGAGATTTGATAATTTGTATCGCGTTATTATCCTTCAAAGCCTGATTCTGAATGTCCAGAATGATGGGAAGATTGGATTTGTAAGTTCCTTTTTTATAATTGTCTTCGATTTTTTTCCATTGCTGATCGTAGTAGTTTTGTGCAGAAAAATTCATAGTGATAAATATCAATAAGAAAATTGATAAGGACTTTAAGATTTTCATAAGTTTATTTTTTCTCTTGTGTAAGATAGTTTTTTCCGACATTTGTTAAAGTAAAATGTCGATTTTAAATTTAACAAAAAAATATGTTATTGACAGTCAGATATATGTTTCTTTGATGGGAACCTGTTTGGCTGCCTATTTTATGCTGGAGCAAAACATATTCCGTTGGCCGACTTTACTTTTAATTTTTATTACTTATTTCAGCGGTTACCTTTACACCAAATATCAGTACGATAAGAAAATATTTTTTAAGATTCTGATTTTCAATTGTATTTGTGGGATTATCAGTGTGATTCTGATTCTCAGGAATCATAACGAAATACGACTTTTGAAATGGGCAATTATTGTTATTCTCGGATTGCTTTACAATTCCTTTTTTTTGGAAAAATTTATACGCAAAATTCCTTTGCTAAAGGTTTTTTATGTTGGATTAACCTGGGCTTTAATCAATTCCTGGCTCATTCTTCCGGAATTTGATTGGGAGATTTTTATGATTACCTGGTTATTTATTTCAGCTTTGGTTTTGCCTTTTGATATCCGGGATATGAACAGTGATGATGTAGTGACTTTCCCGATTCTCATTGGCGTCCAGAAAACTAAATTCCTGGCATATTTATTAGTTTGTATCTCAGGCTTGTTAAGTGTTTTCTACCTGGATTTTGCTTTTGCAATATGTTTTTTCCTGACTACAATTATCACATTTTTATTAATTTATTTTTCAGAAAATAATAATCGGGAAGCTTATTTTAGTTTTTGGGTGGAAAGCTGTAGTGGACTTCCTTTGATATGTCTTTTGGCTTACAAATTGATATTGCAGTTTTGTTAAAATCTCCGAATGTTCAATAACAAATCTATTCTCCTGATTATCGTCTTTTTAAGTTTCTTTTCCGTTGCTGAGGCGCAGGAGAAAAAAGATTCGATTTATTATAAGATTGAAGAATTTTCAGATAAAAGAAAATTTACAAGATTCATTCACCGCTTTATATTTCGTCGGGAAGCTGATTCTGCGTCAGTTGCTACAAGAACGGAAAAGCAATCTCAGGAATCTTATGATGGAAAATTTATTCGGGATATAAAAATTGAAACCATCGACCCGTTTGGATACAACACCAAAGAAAAAAAAGAGAAAGCGAAATGGTACGACTGGTTCACGAATCATCTCCATTCCAACACCAGAATCTCGACGGTTAACAATTATTTACTTTTCAGAAAAGGTGAAGCTTATAATGCACAAAAACTCTATGAATCCGAACGCTTGCTGAGAGAAATGCCTTTTGTCAACCGTGTAAAAATTGTAGTTGAAAACAGTTCTAACGACTCAATTGATGTTGTTGTGAAAGTTTTGGATTCCTGGAGTTTGAAACCAAGATTAAGCTATTCCGGTAGCAAAATAGGATTAGGCGTAACAGAAGAGAATTTCCTTGGTCTTGGCCATGAAGCGGACTTTCTTTACAGGAATGATTCCAAAGAAAAACAGGATTATTTCTATGGAAGTTATACGGCGAATAATCTTTTTGGAAGTTATATTACTGGACAAATTTTGGGAGAAAAAGATTTTTTGAAAAATGAGCGCATCAACCTGAGTGCAAGACGTGATTTTTTCTCGCCTTTGACAAAATGGGCAGGAGGTTTCACTTTCGAATATTTTATGCGAAATGTAACCTTGCCAATGGATGATATGACAGCATTTCCGGAAGTTCAGATCAAAGTTTACAGTCAGGATTTGTGGGGTGGTTACCAGATACCCGTTTCGTCTAATCCTGCTGAAAGAATCTCCAGTAATATTGCTTTAATAGGTCGATTCCAGAATTATCAGTATAAAGACAGTCCGGGCATTGATCAGTTTCAGTATTTCCGTTCGTATAATAGTTTTTTGGCTTCGGCGGGATTTATCCAGAGAAAATTCTCGGTGGAGAAACAAGTTTTCCAGTACGATTTGCCCGAAGATATTCCTTACGGAAATGCATTTAATGTTACAGCCGGTTTACTCTCCAGAAGTAAAGAAGTTGTTCCCTATGCCGGACTTTCTGCGGCTTATGGTGACTTCACGAAAATAGGATATTTTAATATCAAAGCACAGTTCGGACGGTTTTTTAATGAAGAAAGAATTAACCGTGATGCATTTCGCGTCGATGGAACATATTTTACCAACCTTATGGACTGGAGATTTGCCAAGGTCCGTCATTTCTTTTCGCCGACTCTGGCTTTGGGTAATCCACAAAATAATTATTCCTACAAAGACCGGATCAACCTTTCTGCTAATGATGAATTTCCTGTTTATAATTATGATTATATCGGGACAAAAAAGCTTATTTTGAGATACCAGTTGCAGTTTTTCATCAACAAAACCTGGAAAAATTTTCATTTCAGTCCATATTTGACAACGGCTGTTGGTTGGCTGGGAATGCCGGATGAGAAATTATTGAAAACCAGTATCAATACAAAAGTTGGAATCGGGGTTCTGATCAACAATCCTTATCTGGTTTTCAACAGGATTCAGGTTTCTTTTATGTATTATCCGAAGGTGCCATTTGACAATAGTTCTGTTTTTGATTTCAACAGCTATAGAAACAATATGATGCCGATGAATACTTTTGCGGCCGATATTCCGCATTTTGTGAACTTCGGAAATTGATTTTCTTGTTAAGAAGTTTTATCTTTACATAAATTTTTGAGGGATGGAAAATATTGAAGTACTAAGAAGCAAACTGGTAGAAAGAATCTTTTCTACTACGAATGTCAATTTCTTACAAGCTGTTGAAAATCTTTTTTTGTCTGTTCAGCCTGAAGAAGATGCAAAATATATTTTGTCCAAAAGTCAGAAAGAAATGATTCTAGTTGCGGAAGAGATATTAAATATGGGCGAACTATTTCCGACGAGGAGTTAAGAAAATTGGATGAAGAATGGATGAAGTAAAGGTCATTTGGACAACGCTTGCAATAAAACAGAGAAACGCCATTTTCGATTACTGGAATAATAGAAATAAAAGTAATCGTTATTCTATAAAACTAAACCTTACTATTTATCAAAAAATTGATTTATTAAAGTCTAATCCTTTAAGTGATATTGAAACCAATTTCGAACCATATCGAATTCTGCATTTTGAAAATTACGGATTGGTCTATAGATTAGAAAAAGATTTACTCTACATTATTTCTTTGTGGGATAATCGGCAAAATCCGAGTAAACTGAAAAAACTTTTGGGATTATGATTATCAACAAACTTTTACTCATCAATTTTAAGAGCCACTCGGAAAGAGCTTTCGAATTTTCTCCTCAAATCAATTGTTTTGTCGGAAATAATGGCGTAGGGAAGACTAATGTTCTGGATGCGCTTCATTATCTTTCCGTAGGGAAAAGCTTTCTTGGAAATTCTGATATTAATAATGTGAAATCTGATCAAGATTTTTTTGTTATTGAATCCGAAATTCAGAATGAAGAGAAAGAGGATATTATTAAAATTCTTCAGCCAAAAGAATCTAAAAAAATCATCAAGAAAAATGATAAAAATTACGATAGATTAGCCGACCATATTGGCTATTTACCGAGTGTGATGATTTCACCTTACGATTCCAATCTGATTTCCGATTCCGGGGAAAGCAGAAGGAAGTTTTTGGATGCGATGATTTCGCAAACCGATTCTTCTTATCTTTTTGATTTGATCCAATATCAGAAAACTATCCAGCAGAGAAACGCTTTACTGAAATATTTTGCGAAGAACAGAGTCTTCGACAAAGATTCTTTGGAGATCTATGACGAGCCGATTTCCAATTTCGGAACAAGGATTTTTGAGAAAAGAAAAGAGTTTGTTGAAAAACTGAATCCCATTGTTCAGCATTTTTACGAAATCATTTCCGGTGGAAAAGAAATCGTGAATGTTATCTATGAATCGCATCTTTTGACTGAAGATTTTCACAGCCTTTTATCTGGTTCAATTGATAAAGACAGAGCTTTGACCTACACTTCCAAAGGAACACATAAAGATGACTTGCTGTTCGAGATGAATGGGAATTCTATCAAAAAAATCGGTTCGCAAGGCCAGCAGAAATCTTTCTTGATTTCACTAAAATTAGCTCAGATCAACCGAATCAAAGAATTGACAGGAAAGTCTCCAATCCTTCTTCTGGACGATATCTTTGATAAACTGGATGATACCAGGGTTTCTCAACTAATCGAATTAGTTAACAAAGAGAGTTTTGGGCAGATTTTCATTACGGATACGCACAAAGAGCGGACAGAAAATGTGGTGAGAAGGATCAACGAAGAGAGTAGAATCTTTGAAATTTGAAAACGTTGAAAAGAAAGACTAACCTTCAACATAGCCCTGATGGGAACGGCATCCTTTTTTGTCTGTTTTTAACGGACAAAAAAGATACAGTGGACAGCAGGCTGGAACCTTCTGCCGAAGAACTAACGGTTTGCTCCTGAAAAATTATAAAAAACTTGCATCAAAAGAAAACGGCAACAGATCCCGAATGGATTTTGTTTTCAGTATTTCCCCGTCAAGCGATGCAAAGTAGATTTCGATTTCCTCTTTTTGTTTGGACTCATATTCCAGAATTGATTGCCTGCAAGCACCACAAGGCGGAATTGGAGTAGAAGTTAACGCGTCTTTTGGTGCACCAATTACAAAAAGTTTTTTGATTTTCACGTCAGGATAATTGGCCGAAGTCCAAAAAATTGTGGTTCTTTCCGCACAAAGTCCGGATGGATACGCGGCATTTTCCTGATTGCTCCCTGTGATGATTTCGCCATTTTCCAGTAGAACCGCACAGCCGACCAGGAAATTGGAATAAGGTGCATAAGCCTGCTCGCGGATGGTTTTAGCTTTGTCAAAAAGTATTTTTTCTATATCATTGAGTTTTTCGTAACTCGGGATCACTTCAAAGTTGATTTTTATCTCTTTTTCCATTTTTTAAAATGAGGGAGGTAAAAATACATTTTTTGTGGAAATAAATTAACATTAATTGAAAAAAAACATCTAACCGATATGTTACGAATATTTTTAGCAGCTATTTTTATGTTTATCATTGGACTGACGAAAGCCCAGGACAAGATTTTTTGGAGTGAAAACCGAAAGCTGGTCTGGGAAGATTTTCAGTCAAAAAACCAGCCGAACACTTCCAAAGCTGCTGCTACAACCTTTTGTGGAATCTCTTATTTGTTGAATAGCCCAACCAAAAAATTCAGTTCCAAAGAAGTTAAGATCGAATCTTTTTTTGTGCCTTCAAAATCGTGGGCGCACAGTGACCACAAAACGGATTTGGTTTTGATGCACGAACAAAGTCACTTCGACATTGCCGAACTGTTTGCGAGAAGATTCAGGAAATTAATCAGCGACAAAATACTCGACGCAAAGACACTTCAAAAGCATTATACTAATGTTTATGAGGCTTATAAAGATTTTCAGCAGGATTATGAAACGGTTACCAATCACGGGAGAATTCGTGAGAAGCAATTGGAGTACAGTGAGAAAATCAATCAGGAAATAGAAAAATTGTCAGACTTTAAAATCTGAATTTTCGATTTTCTTTTTTCTCGGACAACTTCTTTTTGTTGTCGATACGTTTCTGGACTTGACCTTTTGAAGGCTTTGTAGCAACACGTTTTTTTGGAACAAAGAGTGATTTTTCTACAAGTTCCAACATTTTCTCTGTCACAATTTTTTTGTTCTGTAACTGAGTTCGGCTTTCCGACGAGGTCATTTGCAGCAAACCTTCGGAATTGATTCTGTTTTTCAGCTTTTCCGAGATCCGCATTTTCTCATCAAAAGAAAAAAACTGACTTTCCATTACATTCCAAATCCCTGTCACAGCTGTTTCTACTTTATTCACGTTTTGTCCGCCAGCTCCGGAAGAGCGGGAAGTTTTATAACTGATCTCGGTAGAAAAATCTTTCATTTAGTTTTTCAAAATTCCCTTCCTTTGGAGGGGTGGCAAATTTTTCTTGAAAAATTTGACGAGGTGGTTTATTAATATATTTTGGGCAATTGCCACAGATTTCCCACTGCAAATCCAATGCTAATCTGTGTCACTGCGCTATCCACTATTATCTTTTGCTTGCCTTGCAAGGCAAGCAAAAGGATAACCGTTACTATCGCTATTGCAAACCGTGTGTCATTTCTTTCACCAGTTGTCGGAGTTCGGAACGGTTCACCTTTCCGTTCGGCGTTCTTGGGATTTGTTCAACAAAAATAATCTCTTTTGGCTTATGAAATGACTTTTCGAATTTAAGATTTGAGATTTGAGACTTAAAATTTTGTAACTCGGGATTTAAATCATCATTTGTTAAGCCTTGCATCTTGTATCTTTTATCTTCAACTACCAAAACTAATTTCTGTCCTAATTTTTCATCCTCAATTCCAAGAAAAACAGCTTCATTTGGAATCTCTTTTTTGATTAATCTTTCCAATTCCTCCGGAAAAATCTTTGCTCCCCCGGAATTAATTACGTTATCCAATCGTCCCAAAAATCTGAATTGTTTTTCAGTTTTCAGCTCAACCAAATCATTGGTCTGCAAAACTTCCGCATTCAGTTTGGGCGCAAATATTTTTAAGCAACCTCTTTCGTCTAAAGAAATATCAACACCGTCAAAAACCGTAAACCAATCTTCCTGACTGGGAAAAATTTTTTTCAAAGCTATATGAGAAAGCGTCTCACTCATGCCATAGGTCTCGAAGATTTGTGTTTGGGAATTGGAGCGTTGAAGAGTTTGATAGATTTTAGTTTTTAAAGTTTCTGAAACCGCGGCGCCACCGATAATCAGATTTTTGATCCAGTGAATTTTGTCCAAAGAATTTTCAACCTGCAAAGGTGTCATTGCACAAAAATCAATTTCTTCTTTAAGGTTTTCTAAAGGTTTGAGAGAAGGTTGAGCAATTTTTAGTTTTAATTGTTGTGAAATGCTTCTTACAACCATCATTTTGCCTGAGATATATTCAATCGGAAGACAGAGTAGTGCCAGATCTCCTTCCTTTAAACCTAGAAAATCACAAGTCATCTCAGCAGAATTCAACATTTTTGATTTTTCGATATCAAACACTTTAGGCTTACCTGTAGAACCGGAACTCTGAACTTTTATCGTTTTGGACTCCGAAAACCATTCTTTTATAAAGTCTAAAACTTTGGTTTCAAATTCATTAGATGAGTCCGGGTTAATGCGTGATGCTTTGGAAAGGTCGATTAACATTAGGTTGAGCGAAAATTTATTTTATAAAATTATTGATTTTTTTTCAGAAAAAGTTTGGAAGTTAAAAAAAAAGCTATAAATTTGCACCACTTAAAAGAACAGACCCATGGTGTAGCGGTAACACTACTGATTTTGGTTCAGTCATCTGGGGTTCGAATCCCTGTGGGTCTACTTCGAAATCGAGCAATCAATTAATTTAATTGGTTGCTTTTTTATTTTGATTAATTAAAAAAAAACAAAAAAAACTCCACCGAAAAAGCAGAGTTTTTATTTATTTCTAAGCACAATTTACATTCTGTTTACGACATTAATTCCTAACATGGATAATGATTTCTTAATCGTTTTCCCGGTCAATTCAGACAACTGAAGACGGAACTGTTTCGCTTGTTCATCATCCTGATTCAGGATAGGATTATTTTGATAGAAAGAGTTGTAAGTTTTTACCAATTCATAAACGTAATTAGCGACTAAAGCTGGACTTAGAGAATCTGCGGCTTTGCTCACAACATCTTTGGATTCGGACAAAAGCATAATCAAATCCTTCTCGTTTTCATTCGGAAGATATGTCCCAAAATCTTCTTTTGCAGAATAATCTGCCTTAGCCAAAAGTGACTGGATTCTTGCATAAGTGTATTGAATGAAAGGTCCTGTATTTCCATTGAAGTCAATACTTTCTGCAGGATTGAAGAGCATTTTTTTCTTCGGATCCACTTTCAGGATGAAATATTTCAAAGCACCCAATCCAACAGTTTCATAAGACTTCTCTTTTTCTTCATCACTCAAACTTTCCAACTTGCCTAGTTCCTGAGATTTTTCCTTCGCAGTCTGGTACATTTCCTGAATCAAATCATCAGCGTCAACCACTGTTCCTTCACGGGATTTCATTTTCCCTTCCGGTAATTCTACCATTCCGTAAGATAAGTGGAAAAGCTGGTCAGCCCATTCGTAACCCAATTTTTTCAGAATTTTGAAAAGAACCTGGAAGTGATAATCCTGCTCATTTCCAACCGTATAAATCAGTTTTTGAATATCATTATCTTTGAAACGCTCCACAGCTGTTCCCAAATCCTGAGTCATATAAACCGAAGTTCCGTCAGAACGCAGCAACAGTTTTTGGTCAAGTCCTTCGTCTGTCAGGTCGCACCAAACAGAACCGTCCTCTTTTTTGTAAAGAATCCCATCTTCCAAACCTTTCTGAATCAAATCTTTTCCAAGAATATAAGTATTGCTCTCATACTGAACTTGGTCAAAATTAACGCCCAATCTGGAGTAAGTTTGATTAAATCCTGCATAAACCCATTCGTTCATCATTTCCCAAAGTTTGCGAACTTCTGAGTCGTTTTGTTCCCATTTCAAAAGCATTTCCTGAGCTTCGATGATAGATGGCGCTTGTTTTTTCGCTGTTTCTTCGTCGATGCCGTCAGCAACCATTGCCTTGATTTCGGATTTATACAATTTATCGAATTCTACATAATAGTTTCCGACCAATTTATCGCCTTTCAAACCTGTAGATTCCGGAGTTTCTCCGTTTCCAAATTTTTCCCAAGCCAACATCGATTTGCAGATGTGGATTCCTCGGTCGTTGATGATTTGAGTTTTAATCACTTTATAACCGTCCGCTTTCAGGATTTCGGCGACAGAAAAACCGAGAAGATTATTTCTGATGTGTCCCAAATGGAGCGGTTTGTTGGTGTTTGGCGAAGAATATTCCACCATTACCGTTTGATTTTTCGGCGTTATGTTATCAAAATCATTACTGATTTCAGATAATTGTTCAGCGAATAATTGGTCTTTGATTTTCAAATTAAGAAAACCCTTTACCACGTTGAAGTTTTCAACAAAATCAATTTGATTTTTTACTTCTTCGCCCAATTCGTTTCCGATAACATCCGGACTTTTTTTCGCCTGTTTCACCAGAGGAAAAATAACGATTGTGAAATCTCCCTCAAACTCGGTTTTATTTTTCTGGACTTCTAGCGTTACGCCTTCTATTCCGTAGAGTTTAGCAATGATTTCGGTTATTTTTGACTGTATATTTTGTTTAATATTCATTTCGAAATTTTGTGTTGCAAATTTAAAAATTTAAAATAGGTTTATGTAATAAAATTATTACATAAAGTTTGTCATTCCGTAGGAATCTAGACTGCTGAGATTCCTACGGAATGACAAAAATGCTTAATAGTCAGCTAAATTAATTGTTAATTCTTTCATTATTAATTAGCTGTAGCCAAAGCTTTCCTCTTGCTCAGTCTCAAAAATCTAATTACCAGTAAAACTGCTGAAATTGTAAGACCAACACCAAGGGCGATCCACATCCCGAAAGCGCCCATTTTTAAAGTAACACAAAGAAAATAACCAACCGGAATTGTGAAAACCCAATAAGCCAAGAATGTAATGACACTCGGGATTTTCACATCCTGGATTCCTCTCAGACATCCTAAAGCTGTTACCTGGATTCCGTCTGATAATTGAAAAAGAGCTGCAATAATCATTAATTTAGAAGCTAAATTGATGACCAGAACATCGCTTTCTTTTGTGAAAAAATGAGGCAAGACATTTCTGAAAAGAATAAACATTAATCCACAAAATCCCATATAGATCAAGGTTAATTTGAAATTATTAATCCCGATTTTTCTCAATCCGTCAAAGTCTTTAATACCCATTTTATTACCAATCATAACCGTAGAAGCCACACTGAACCCAATACAAAGATTGAATGTGAACGAAGCCATAGACAACGCAATCTGATGCGAAGCAATATCCGTAGAGCTTATCATTCCACAAATGAAAGCAGCAGCAGCAAAAGCAGTCACTTCAAAAAACATTTGTAAAGCAGTTGGCAAACCAAGCTTGAACATTTTGTTGAACATCTCCTTTGTGAAAAGACTGATTTTCAGAGAGAATTCTTTAATGTAACGTCTTGTTTTTGGCTCTTTTACCAAAACGAAATACAAGAAAACCACCATAAATATTCTGGCAATCAAGGTTGCTAATGCAGAACCCTGAACGCCCATTGCCGGTAATCCGAAAAGCCCTTTTATGAAGACATAGTTCAGGACGATATTAATTATGTTTGCAATAATGGTGGCTTTGGTAACTCCAATTGTAAACGACAAACCTTCCGAAACTTCTCTCAAAGTCTGGAACATCATAAATGGGATCATCGTAAATGCCATTATGCTAAGGAAACTAATTGTGTTAGGGATAATTTCTTTAGGCTGATCCATATGATAAATCAATGGAAGTCCACATAACAAAATAATCATCAGTAATGTTCCGATTCCCAAATTAATTACAAATCCGTGTCTGAAAACGGAATTGATCACATCGTGTTTTTTCTGAGAATTAGCTTCCGAAACCAAAGGCGGAATGGCGAAAGAAAAACCTAATGCCAATACGAAAATGGAAAAGAATAATGCATTTCCTAAAGACACAGAAGCCAAAGCCTGAGCGCCCAAAAGTTTACCAACAATAATGTTATCGAACAGGTTTACAGAAACTTGCCCAACTTGTGTCAGCATTACAGGAAGTGCTAACTTCAGTCCTTCCTGTGTGTATTGTTTGTTTAAAAAGTTCATTTTATTTCATATAATTTTATTAAAAGAAAGTCATAATCGCAAACCTTTCATTTTTATTCAAAAAAAACCGTCTCGTTGAAAAGAACGAGACGGTTAAATATTTTTATTTATTTAATCTCATTTCTTTACAAAATTAGCTACGTCGTCAGCAGTTACAGGATCTGCACCTAAGATGATTAATCTTTCCACCACATTTCTAAGTTCTCTGATGTTTCCTGTCCAGTCAAATTGCTGCAAAGCCTTGATAGATTTTTCATCAAATTTCTTTGCCGAAGTTCCGTTTTCGTTCGCAATCAATTGCGTGAAATATTCTACTAACAAAGGAATGTCTTCTTTCCTGTCGTTCAAAGACGGAACGTTGATTTCAATTACAGAAAGCCTGTGATACAAATCTTCCCTGAATTTTCCCTGCTCAATTTCCTTAGCCAGATTTTTGTTGGTTGCTGCAATGACCCGTACATCCACTTTGATTTCCTTATCACTTCCAACAGGGGAAACTTTGTTTTCCTGTAAAGCTCTTAATACCTTAGCCTGAGCCACTAAACTCATATCTCCAATCTCATCAAGGAATATAGTTCCGCCGTTTGCTTGCTCAAATTTTCCGGATTTATCCTTGATGGCACCCGTGAAGGAACCTTTTACGTGTCCAAATAGTTCGCTTTCAATCAGTTCGGACGGAATCGCAGCGCAATTCACCTCAACCATTGGTCCTCTGGAACGCTCGCTTTGCGAATGAATCGCGTGCGCTACCAATTCTTTACCGGCACCATTTGGTCCGGTGATCATCACTCTTGCGTCAGAAGGCGCCACTTTATCGATGATTTCCTGGATTCTTTTAAGCGCAGTGGATTCCCCAATCATCTGATATTTTTTGTTGACTTTTTTCTTGAGCTGAGAATTTTCCTGCTTCAGGTTAGAATTTGCTTTTTGCAGATTGCCTTTGTCTAATGCGTTTTTTACACTTGTTATCAGCCTGTTGATGTCAATAGGTTTGGAGATGAAATCGTAAGCTCCTTCTTTCAGACAGCTAACGGCAGTATCAATATCTGCGTGACCGGAAATCATCACAAATGTTGTCTCCGGTTTTAGCTGGAGGCTTTGTTTCAGAAGTTCGGTTCCGGAAATTTTTGGCATTTTGATATCAGAAATCACTAGAGAAAAATCATCTTTTTCTATGAATTTGAATCCTTCCAAACCGTCTTCGGCAATTTCGAATTGGTAGTCAGGAAGCTCGTCTGATAAAATACTGTGTAGAACTCCGGATATTGCTTTTTCGTCTTCTACTATTAAGATTTTCTGCATAGGCGCAAATATAGTGATTTTAGATTTCGTAAAACGAATTAATTACGGTTGATTATTTTTCAAATTTCGAAAACTTCATAGCAAATTCTCTGCCGAATTTTTTCGCTAATGGTTCAAGCCTCCGCAATAGCGATAAAAACGGTTATCCTTTTGTTTTGTTTTGCAAAACAAGACAAAAGATAATAGTGGATAGCGCGACCCGAGCTGTGGCAAATGCCTGGGCGAGGGGATTGCCCCTATATTTATAATTGCTGAATGATAATTAATCTACAATCAATTTCTTGGTAATCTGCTGATCTTCTACTTTAAATGTTCCTAAATAAATCCCTTTCGGAATTGTAGAAATGTCAATTCTGGTCTGATTGTCTGTTTTGCTGAGGATTTTGCCTTCAAAATCTGTAATGGTAAAGCTGAAACGTTGGGTTTTGCTGTTTAGAAATTCCAATTGCAGATAATCTTTTGCCGGATTCGGGTAGAATCTGAAGCTCATTGCGATTTCTCTGGGCGTGCATACATCCAAAGTCTGACCTGCAACCGCAAAATGCTGAACTGCTCCTGTTGTAGCTTTTGCTATGTTGTAGATATAAACAGGATCCAGATTGATGTATTTGTCATTAACAGTATGGGCGTAAGGCGTTTCATTATACTCAAATAAGCCGGTGATGATTTCTCCGTTGGCCTGGAACGGCATATAATCTGAAGCATAAGCGTAACTTAGATTGGTTTTCAGCGGCGAATACAAAGTCACGCAATTCATCAATTGTTGTGTATAAGTATTGGAAGCCGAATTGTTGGAACTAGGACTGTTAGATTCGTCTCTCTCGCAGGTGATGGTATCATTGGTTTTTCCTTTCACTCCACCAACTTCATCGATGTTAAGAACCAACCGGATGCTCATTTTCGGACTGGTTGCATTCACAACACTTGAAACATAGTGAGCGGAACCTAGTAAACCTTGCTCTTCACCGGAAAAATTGATGAATTTGATAGAATAATCCGTTGAAACATTTTTTAGAAGTCTGGCAACTTCCAGGATTACAGAAACACCACTTCCGTTGTCATTGGTTCCGGTTCCGGTAATTGTATCATAATGGCCGCAGACAATAACGTAAGTGTTGGGATATTTGGTTCCTTGTTTTGTAACGATGATATTGGATGTTGATTGTCCGTTGTAAGTGAAAGTGTCTTTTGTGATTTCAGCATCGGTGTAACCAAAAGAAATATATTTGTTTCTGAGCCAGGTATAAGCATTATTATTGGCGGTAGACCCCGTGGTTTTTACACCCAAGCCTTCAAATTCCTGCAGATAAGTATTGATATTGGTTTGGGAAACCTGATTACTGACATCGGCGTAAGCCTGATTGAATGTTTGAGAATTTGCTAAAAATCCAAGTAAAAACAAACCAAATAAAAGACGTTTTTTCATTACGTAATAATAATTGACAAATATAAAATAAAAAGGAGAAGACTTATAAAAATCTTCTCCTTTCGTTGTGAAAAACTATTACTAACTTAAAAACTAATTGGTTGCTTTTCTTACTTCAGCTTTTACATCTTCTGCAGCATCTTTGGTTTTTTCCCATGCATCAGAAGCTGTGTCTTTGGTGGTTTCCCACGCTTTATCAGCAAAATCCTTGGTATCTTCCCAAGCATCGGAAAGATTTGATTTTAGATTATCGAAGAAACCTTCTCTCGTCGGCTCTTCGTTCTTTCTTTTTTGTTCATCAATATAATTCCTCGCTCTGTCTGCATATTCATTCACTTTGTTTTTAGCTGTGTCGGCTGCATTTTCTAAAGAATTTTCAGTTTTGTTAACAGCTCTTTCTGCATCATTGTATTTTTCGTCGTGCGTACTCATAATATTTTGTTTTTGGGTTAATATTGAAAAATTTGATTTGATGTTAATCAATTATTCAATTAGAATGCCGCAAAGTCTTAATGAACGTTAATCTTTTGTTTTGAATTTATAATGTTTACTAAATTGACATCAAAATTAAAAGCAATGGAAAAAATCAGATGTGCGTGGTGCGGAACCGACGAGTTATACCAGAAATATCACGATGAAGAATGGGGGAGATTGGTGACGGATGATGCTACAATGTTTGAGTTTCTGATTCTCGAGAGTTTCCAGGCAGGTTTAAGCTGGATTACGATTCTGAGAAAAAGAGAAACATTCAGAAAAGCATTTGATGACTTCAATTATAAGAAAATTGCGAAATACGGAGAAGATAAAATCGAAGAATTAATGCAAGACTCAGGAATCGTTCGAAATCGATTGAAGATCAATGCGGCCATTTCCAATGCTCAAAAGTTTATAGAACTTCAGAAGGAATTCGGGAGTTTTTACAATTATATTTCAACATTCACAGATGGAAACCGGATTGTAAATACATGGAAGGTTCACACAGAAGCGCCTGCAACGACAGAGTTGTCTGATGCCATCAGCAAGGATTTGAAGAAAAGAGGTTTTAAGTTTCTGGGCTCAACTGTTATTTATTCCCATCTGCAGGCAACGGGAATCGTAGATGACCATATAGAAAATTGTTTTGTAAGGACTGAGTAAAACAAAAAAGCAATATTCATCTGAATATTGCTTTTCATTGATTAGTCTGATATGGTTATTTTATGATTCTGTCAAGTACCCATTCTATCATCATTTTCTCAGAAGCGTGATGGTCGCTTGCAAATTCGCCACGTCTTCTGTTAGCGATAACGCAATTCACAGTGATTGCTTTATGACCCAGTAGTTTTGATAATGCATAGATAGCCGAAGTCTCCATTTCAAAGTTGGAAACACCGAGATCATTCAATGTTTCAAGGAATTGGTCATCCAAAGCTTTCAGTCTCAACTGGCGGCCTTGTGGTGCATAGAATCCAGGGAAAGTCGCTGTGTTGCCTTTATATTTAGCATCCGCATAATAATCTGCAATATCTTCTGCATAATTGGAGAAATATAACATTGGCTTGATTCTCTCGTAAGGGAATTTTTCAAGGAAATTCTTACTGAATTCATTCTCAAAATTGTAATCCTGATAAAAATGCATCAGTCCATCCAGACCTACTACGTTTTCCGTTACCAGCATATTATTCACTTCGATATCAGGATTCACACTGCCGCAAGTTCCCATACGGAAAAGCTCCAGCGACTTATGTTCTTTTTTGAATTCTTTTTCTTTCAAATCGATGTTGACCAAAGCATCCAATTCGTTCATCACGATATCAATGTTTTCTGTCCCGATTCCCGTTGACATTACCGTGATTCTCTCGCCACGCAAAGTTCCTGTATGCGTATAGAATTCTCTTTTGTTCTTTTTAATTTCGATAGTATCGAAGAATTTAGAAACTTTCGGAACTCTGTCAGGATCGCCTACAAGAAGTACTTTGTCTGCAAGGTCTTCCGGAAGAAGGTTAAGGTGGTAAACACTTCCGTCGTCATTTAGAACCAATTCAGAAGCTGCTAGTTTGTTTATCATATTATTTATATTATAATTTTAAATTTTAGATTTTAAATTAAAGATTACAATTTCTGAGTGTTTGGTTAAGTGAAACATTTATCATTTAAAATTTATAATCTATAATTCATCATTTTGTTTATCCTCCGACACGTTTGGTCTTATATCCCATATCTTTTAGGATGTTCATTATTTTGTCACGGTTGTCGCCCTGGATGATGATGATGCCGTCTTTTTCCGAGCCACCAATTCCAAGTGTTGTTTTGATTTTTTTCGAAATCTCTTTCAATCCTTCATCATCGCCTTCCCAACCTTCTATCAAAGTTACCGGTTTTCCGTTCCGGCCTTTCTTTTCGAATTTGCAGACCAAAGGTTCTTTCTGTTTGAACACTTCTTTCGGCATTTCAAAATCCTGCTCTTCGTGGTCAGGGAAAAGGTTTTTCAACTGGTCTCTTAAGTCCATTTTAATTTTTTAAAAAAGGGCTCTAAAGTTAATCATATTTATCAATCTGCAAAAAATAAGTTGAGAAATTGTTTTGAAGTTAATTTTGTAAGTTTATAAAACTAATAAACAATAATATATTTATGATTTACACAGAAGATTTTTTCGCAATTGGAAGTTTATATCCAAGCAATGATTTGGTTCAGTTAATTGATAGCTATTCTTTAGAAAACGTAAATTTTGAGAAACTAAATAGTTCAAGTATACAAGAAGACGGGATTATATACAGGAAAAAAGGAAGTGATTTATACAAAAGAGTTTTAGATAATAACATCTTAAATGCGAAAATATTTAATCCATTTTGTGATGGTATAAATAATGATGCTTCTGTGATTTTAAAAATGATGCAAATCTCATCTCATGGATTTATTATTGATGGTCAAAAACTTACTTATTCATTATTAACTAGAATTGTAACGTGTGATTATAGCTTTGATAATTTTGCTTTCGTTAATTTTAATTTTAAGCTAAGTAATAACTATGACTATATTACTTTTGGCGGCTGGAAAATCAATGTCAATGGAAACATCACATTTGAAAATATATCTATTGATGGAGGAAGGGGAACGTATAAGATTGGTACAGAAACTTGGGTAAGAGGAGAAGGGGATCGCGAAATACCTTCTATAGAACCAAATTTTGGTGATATTTTCTTTTTTTCACAATTTCAAAATACATCTGCATCTGCTGAGATTAACAATTTTAAAGCTATAAATATTCATGCAATGTCTGCAATCACTATAGAAACTTATGGAACAGTAAGGATAGAAAATTCATATTTTGAAAATATTTCTATGAAGCCATTTCATATTTATCATTCTATTAATAAAGGAGGTAGAACGTTTGTGTCGAATGTCGGCATTAAAGATTGTGGATATTTAGCAGATTATATTATAGAAACTCTTGATAGTTCTAGTAGCTCTACTCCAATTAGTAGAGATGAATCTAAAGGGCTTCCACAATGGTCTTATG
Organism: Epilithonimonas pallida; assembly: GCF_900182975.1. NCBI lineage: Bacteria > Pseudomonadati > Bacteroidota > Flavobacteriia > Flavobacteriales > Weeksellaceae > Epilithonimonas > Epilithonimonas pallida. Next base: position 239,312 of record NZ_FXUO01000004.1, read on the forward strand.
GAGCAATCGTAACTTTTGGAGAATACTATATAGAGAATATAAAAGTAGAAAATTATGGGGCGTCAGCTATCTGTTCTGATAGGAATACAGCCTTTTTCGCTAATAACATTCATGTTACAAACAATAGTGAAAAATTTGAATCCAATAATCCAAGTGGAGCAATGTTTTTTGAAGCTACTACAAATGCTTATGTGAATAATCTTTACATAAATATATCTGAAAGAAGTCCTAGAGATAATATTTTCTATACTGCCCCGGGACAATATGTAACTTTCGACAGCTCTGCACTTAATATTTTTAATACAAATTTATATTTAAATAATTTAAACATTATATGTAATAGTGATAAACCATTATTAAATAAAGGTATTAGAGGAAGTTTTAGTAACGCTAAAGATTTTGTTAAAAGGAACTATAATGTATTAATTGATAAAGTTAGTATAAAAGGAAAATTTAAGAAGAACCCTATTTATTATGGTGTGTTACTAGAACATAATGATTTTCCTATTTGTAAAGTCACATTGAATAATACAACTGTTGAAGAAGGTAATTTTGAATTTTATGTGATCGATGAAGTAATCTTAAATAAAATTAATGCTCAAGAATCAAATATTGATTTTATTCCTATAGATAATAATCCATTATCGGAGATTTTACTTGAAAACTCTTCATTTAAAAACTTCAATACAATAATCTATTATAAAAAAATAACTTTCAATAACTGTAGCTTTAAGGAAGATTTATTATTTAATAATAAAATTTTTGATGTTGGTATTAATAATTGTAATATATCCGGGGAATCAGTATTTTCTTATTCAGAAATAGATTCAAAAATTCTTATTTCAGGTGGGGAATTTGGTAGGATATTTTTAAATTCCTATCATGCTTTTTTGACTAATATTAAGTCACATCAAGGTATTAGAGTCAATAATTCCAAATTCTTTACTATTAATAATTGTCATTTGTATACAGCTGAATCAGAACCTGTGATTTTAGTTTCAAATAATAATAATTTTCTTGTGTCAGGAATAATAAATAATAATATTCTTTCTATAAAAACGGGAACACCATATGCTGGATATATATCATTAGATCCTGAAACAGTGGATAAAGTCATTATAAATAATAATTCTGAAAATTATATATGATTTAAAATATCTAAGGGTTCTAATGAATTAAATTTTCCATTTCGTAAATTTGTAATAACAAAACAAAATCAACAATGTCAAAAAAAGCAATTCTTGCAATATTAGATGGCTGGGGAATCGGGCCAAATCCTGCTGTTTCAGCCATTGCTCAGGCCAAAACGCCTTTTATGGATTATGCCTTGAAAACTTTTCCCAATACAACACTTGAAGCGAGCGGATTAGCGGTTGGATTGCCGGCCGGACAAATGGGGAACTCGGAAGTAGGGCATATGAATTTGGGTGCTGGTCGTGTAGTCTACCAAAATCTTGTAAAACTGAATATGGCTGTGGAAAACGGAAGCCTTGGAAAAGAACCTGTGATCCAACAAGCCTTTGAATATGCCAAAGCGAACAACAAAAAAGTACATTTCATCGGTCTGGTTTCTGATGGCGGTGTGCATTCCCATATCAACCACCTTAAAGGATTGCTGACGGCGGCTCACGAATTTGGATTTACGGACAAGGTTTATGTTCATGCTTTTACAGATGGCCGTGACTGTGATCCAAAGTCAGGAAAAGGTTTTATAGGAGATTTATTAAATCATATGAAGTCCACTACAGGAAAACTGGCTTCAGTTATCGGCCGTTATTATGCTATGGACAGAGACAAACGTTGGGAACGTGTAAAGCTGGCCTACGATCTTCTGGTAAATGGCGTTGGGAAAGAAACCAAGGATTTTGTTCAGGCGATTCAGGAGTCTTACAACGAAGATGTGACGGATGAATTCATCAAGCCTATTGTCGGAGTTCAGAATCATTTCCCTATTGCGAAGATCGAAGACCACGATGTTGTCATTTGTTTCAATTTCCGTACAGACAGAGGTCGCGAGATTACAGAAGTACTTTCTCAGCAGGATTTCCCGGAATATGGAATGAAGAAGCTGGATCTATATTATGTGACTTTGACAAACTACGATAAGACATTCCAGAATGTAAGAGTTGTTTTTGATGAAAATGTTCTTCAGAAAACAATGGGCGAAGTTTTGGAAGCGGCTGGTAAATCCCAAATCAGAATTGCTGAAACGGAAAAATATCCACACGTAACGTTCTTTTTCTCAGGTGGTCGCGAAGCAGAATTCGTTCAGGAAAGACGTTTGCTTTGCCCAAGCCCGAAAGATGTTCCGACCTACGATCTGAAACCTGAAATGTCTGCTTATGACATCACGAATACCATTGTCCCGGAACTGGAGAAAGAATCTGCGGATTTTATCTGTCTTAACTTTGCAAACACAGATATGGTTGGTCACACCGGCGTTTTCTCAGCGGCGGTGAAAGCAGCAGAAGTGGTGGACGAATGCATCCAGAAAGTTGCAACAACGGCTTATGAGCACGGCTATGCGGTTTTCATTTTGGCAGATCACGGTAACTCTGATGTAATGATCAATCCGGACGGAAGTCCAAACACGCAGCATTCAACAAACCTTGTTCCTTTCATTGTGATGGATAAAGACCACACCTGGAATCTGACACCGGGAAAATTAGGCGATGTCGCACCAACTATTCTGAAAGTAATGGGTGTTGATATTCCCGAAGAAATGACAGGAAATGTTTTGGCTAACTAAAGCCTGATATAAATAAAAATTGAAAGTCGGTTTTTTACCGGCTTTTTTAATTTTTGGTGTAAATTCGTTTTATTAATTCATAAATAATTATGACTGGCAGACTGCTTTTCTGTTGTATTTTGATTGTAAATCTTGTTTTTGGACAAAATATTTTGCCTGATGATACTGATTACAATACTAAGAAAAGTGAAGAGCTAGCTTCTTTAGCGATATCGTATTTTAAAAAGAATGATCTTAAAAAATCGACGGAATTACTTTTCAAAGCTAAAGAATATGCAGAAAAAACCGATGATTATGCTTTGATTGCCAGGATGAACGGTTCAATCGCTCATCAATATGTCCAATTGAATCTGAATGATAAAGCAAAATTCTATCTCGATAATGCCATAAAACAAATCAACAAGTTACCTGAAAGCGATAAGAAAAAACTGCTGAAAACCTTGTCTTATCTGGAAATCGGTAATATCGAGTTTGACGAAGAAAATTATCAAAAAGCCAGTGAATTTTATAAAAAATCGCTTAAAGAAATTGAACTGATGAAAAATCCTGACGACCAGGCGATTTATCATCACAGGCGTTCGCTCTATAATATCGGCAATTCTTACTACTATCTCAAAAATGATTCTGCAGAAATCTATCTGAATAAAGCTTTATTAATCAAGAGTAATTACAACCGGGAAATTAATTATTTCATTTATAACGCTTTGTCACAAGTTTATGCGGAAAGGAAAGATTATCAAAGAGCAATTGATACTTTGAAGATTGTACTTAAGCATAAGAATGATCTGGATACGCGTTTGCTTTCCGACATTTATTATAATCTTTCTCAGGATTACAAAGCGCTGAATGACCAGAAGCAATATTCGTTTTATAACGAACAATACATCACGCTGAGCCGGGCGATTAAGGAAAGTGAAATGAAGGCCATTTCTTCCGCTATTAATGCTGAGCAGAAAGATTATAAGGAAGCGATTTCCGATGCGGACAGTTCCAGGAAAAGTGTTGTGATCATTGCGACAATCTTCGTTTTGATTCTGGCTTTAGCAATTATCTTTTTGCTTTACCGACGAAAAAAGGAAAGGAAAGTTTTCGAAAACATCATTGAAAAATTGGAATCTGATAAAAATCTAGTCGAAGACAATCTTCCGGAGTCCACTGTGGAAATTCAAAAAGAATCAATGATTCAGATTCCTAATCCTGTCGAAAAGGATTTGCTGGAGAAACTCCAAAAGTTTGAAGAATCGCAAAAATTTACCAATTCAAAATTAACGATTGCAAGCCTTGCGCTTCAGTTGAAAACCAACACGAGCTATCTTTCCGAAGTGATTAATAAATACAAAGGCAAGAATTTCAACACTTACATTAATGAGCTGAGAATTGCCTATATCTGCCAGAAAATTTATAATCATAAAGAGTATCAGAATTACAAAATCAGTTATCTCGCCGAAGAAAGCGGTTTCACTTCGCACAGTTCTTTTGCGACCGTTTTCCGAAATATTACTGGCATTTCGCCCTCAGTTTTTATTCGCGAAGCTTCTAAAAGCCAATCTTCGCAATAGGCATATTTTAAATTTTAATGTATTGGTAACCAGTATTTTGATTTGATTTTTCTGTTTTAAAAATCAGGGATTTCAAAAGTATTATAATTGGATTTGCCGATGTTGTGCCATAGTTTAGCATCAAATAATATTTTGAAGATTAAAATGAAAAGAAACTTACTTTTGGTTTTGGCTTTATCCGGAATTTTGGGATTTGGTCAGACAGGTTCAGATTGCAATTACAGTGTGATATCAGACCGGACTTCTAATGGCGAGAATATCACGACGGGAGGCAATTTTGATTATAGCGCAGCAACAGATTTTGACGTTGTTTCCGGAAAAATTTTGACAGCGAAACAATTGTCTTTTAATGTGATGAAAGGTACATCACCCGTGAGCTACGTCAATGTTTATATTATGAAGGAAAATCAGGGAATGCCCGGTGATGTGATTCACACTTTCACAAATTTGATTCCTATATCTCAAGTTTTAGAGTACAATTCGACTGTGGAAGACGTTGATGTTTATAAAATCAGCATCGATTTTCCTACTTCTTTTGATTTGCCAAAAGGAAAATATTATATCCAGTTAAAAGCTGCTTTAGCAGACGGAACATCAGTGTTTTGGGAAATCAATAAAGAAACTACAAGAAAATTAGGTCGTTTCGATTTTACAAAATTTGACAGTGATCCTTGGTTTGGAGGGTTCTCTTATTATGATCATGTTTTCGAGCTTGTTGGAAACTGTAACGATACAGGCGAAGAGCAGCCAACAGGAACACCTTTCTCAACAGGTAATCCGGGAGATTCCCACGAGGGCGGCGTTCATATGGTCTGGACATCGTTGGCAGATGATTTTGTAGTTCCGGAAGGACAGAAATTTATTTTTACAAAATTCAAAATTTCCACATTACAACTTGGGAATATCAAGTATGCAACAATCAATATCCGTAAGTCTGAAAATGATTTGCCAGGCGAGATTCTTCATACATTTGAAAATGTTGGGGCGACCACTGAGAATTTCTATGGGTATCACCCGGTTGCAGGATTTCCGCTGGACGTTGTGGCTGCAGATGTGGAATTTAATTGGAATCAACCTGTTGAGTTATTGCCGGGAAGGTATTTTATAGAAGTGATTGCAGCACCGTTTCCGTTCACAGATTATCAACGTTGGGAAGTGACGCCCAATGCCGGTAATGATCTGGATTCTGTTGTTTCATTTGATGGTGGAGAAAGCTGGGAGTCAAATCCGGGTTATAATTATGTCTTCGAGGTTTCAGGCTTTACGAATCCTTATCTTAGTGTTGGAGATGTAAAGAAAAGTGATATTTCTGTTTACCCGAATCCGGTTTCGGATATACTTAACATCAGTTCAAATCAGTCGATTTCCAAAGTGATTATTTATAATCCTGCTGGTCAGATTGTGAAAACAATAACTAACCTTCAGGATAACAAAGTTGAAGTTTCGGGGTTGTCAAAAGGTGTTTATTTTGTCAGTACGATTTCTGAAAATGGTGAATCAAAAACTTTCAGAGTCATCAAAAAATAATAATAGTTAGAATATCAAATATTTAAGACCTGAATGATGTGTTCAGGTCTTATTGTATGTTAAAGTTCAATAAGTTATGCGATGAATAATTTTAATTTATTGTATCTTTACGGCTTTAAATTATTATTAATTGATGCACGAGAAAGAATTACAGCTAGAGGTAATGAAGACTTTGGAGCAAAATATGGACGAATTTATCAGCTCATATCTTACTCCAATAGATAAAATATGGCAGCCGTCCGATTTTCTTCCGGACAGTTCGAGCGAAAATTTCAAATACGAAATCGAAGAACTTCAGACTTTTGCCAGAGAGATGCCCTATGACCTTTTCGTCACACTTATCGGAGATTGTATTACGGAGGAAGCTTTACCAACGTATGAATCCTGGTTGATGGGACTGGAAGGTGTGGACCAGGAGAAAAGAACCGGCTGGACACAGTGGGTGAGAGCCTGGACAGCTGAGGAAAACAGGCACGGTGATCTTTTGGGAAAATATCTTTACTTATGCGGACGCGTCAATATGCGTGAAATGGAAATCACCACGCATCATTTGATAAATGACGGTTTTGACATCGGAACCAGCTCAGATCCTTACAAGAATTTTGTTTATACCAGTTTCCAGGAAACCGCAACTAATATTTCTCACAGAAGAGTAGGAACTTTAGCTAAACAATCCGGTAATAAAAAGTTGGCACAGATGTGTGGTGTCATTGCCGCTGATGAAGCCAGACATGCCAAAGCTTACAAAGATTTTTCGTCCAGAATTTTTGAAATGGATGCCAGCGGAATGATGCTTGCCTTCGAAGATATGATGAGAAGAAAGATCGTAATGCCGGCGCATCTTTTAAGAGAATCCGGGCAGAAAGCCGGCGAACTTTGGGAACATTTTTCTGATGCAGCACAGCGTGCAATGGTGTATACAGGACAAGATTATATCAATATTCTGAAAGATCTCTTGGATGAGTGGAAAATCGAAGGCATGAAAAACCTGAATGATAAAGCAGAACGTGCGAGAGATTATCTGATGAAATTACCGGACAGGCTACAGAGAATCTCAGACAGAATAGCAACACCACAGTTACCTTACAGTTTCAAATGGGTTAAGAGTTAAATAATTATCTGATGCACCAAAAATGGTGCATTTTTTTGTAAAAAATATCAAGAAATCACATTTTAATATTTTGTATATTTGCGGATATTTTTATATAAAACCAGATGATAAAAAGTAATAAAAAACTAGCTATCGATTTTGACGGAACGATTGTAGATGATGCTTATCCAGGAATTGGAAAGGCTAAAACATTTGCTTTTGAGACTTTGAAGAAACTTCAGGGAGAAGGTTACAGATTGATTCTCTGGACTTACCGTCATGGTAAAACTTTGGAAGAAGCTGTAGAATTCTGTAGAAAAAACGGCATCGAATTTTATGCTGTTAATTCAAGTTTTGAAGGTGAGATTTTCGATTCGGAAACCCAGTCTAGAAAAATTGATGCAGATCTATTCATTGATGACAGAAATCTTGGTGGATTCCCGGGTTGGGGAGAAATTTATCAGATTATTAATGAAAGAATCGAATTCCAAGTAGCAGGAGGTGAAGTTCACGCTTACTCCAAAATGAAAAAAGAAAAGAAAAGAGGATTATTCTGGTAAACAGAATAAGAATTAGAGATTAGATGTTAGAAATTAGATTTCTATTTTATCTAAATTCTAGAGCCTAACTTCTAACATCTAAATATAATAATGATTCAACTTAAAAATATAGATGAGCTTCGATTGATGAAGCAAAGCGCAAGATTGGTTTCACAAACTTTGGGAATGTTGGCAGGAGAAATTAAGCCGGGCGTTACAACTTTGCATCTTGACAAACTGGCATATGATTTTATCAAAGACCACGGTGCAGAACCTGCATTCTTAGGCTATGGCGGATTCCCGGCATCACTTTGTATCTCTCCGAATGAGCAGGTTGTTCATGGGATTCCAAATTCTGAGCCTATCAAAGAAGGTACAATTTTATCAGTAGATTGTGGTGTTTTTTGGAATGGCTTTGTTGGAGATCATGCTTATACTTTTGAAGTTGGTGAAGTTTCTGATGAGATTAAGAAGCTGTTAAGGGTTACAAAAGAATCATTATACAAAGGCATCGAACAATGTGTCAGAGGAAAACGTGTTGGAGATATTTCTAATGCGATTCAGAAACATTGCGAAAAAGAAGGTTATGGTGTTGTACGCGAATTAGTAGGACATGGTGTTGGAAGACAAATGCACGAAGATCCACAAGTTCCGAATTACGGAAAACCTGGCAGTGGGAAAGTACTCAAAGATGGGATTTGCCTTGCCATTGAGCCAATGATTAATCTTGGAACGGAAAAAGTAAAATTTCATAATGACGGATGGACTGTGACCACTCTGGACAATCAGCCTTCTGCGCATTTCGAACACGATGTTTGTATCTATAACGGAAAACCGGTTTTACTTTCAACTTATCAGTACATTTATGATGCTTTAGGAATTAAATCTGATGAGGAAAAAGCTTTTCAGGTTGAGTTTTAATTAAGCTAACTTCGATTCCGTTTTGAAAAAAGTAGCCAAATTTCTGCTGAATACAATTCCAAGACCTGCTCTTATACAATTGAGCATTTTGGCACGACCGATCATATATCAGGTTTTTAAAGGGAATAATTTTTACGATCCCATTGACGGCAGATCCTATCGCAAATTTTTGCCTTATGGTTATGGTAAACAGCGGGCTAATGCTTTGTCTCCCGGAACTTTATCTTTAGAAAGACACCGTCAACTGTGGCTTTATCTTCAGAATGAAACCAATTTTTTTTCTGAAAAACTAAAAGTCCTTCATATTGCTCCCGAACAGGAATTTTTAAGAAAATTCAAAAAAATGGATAATCTGGATTACACTTCTGCAGATTTATTTTCTCCGATTGTGGACGTAAAGGCTGATATTCTGGATTTACCTTTTGAGGACAACAGCTTTGATGTCATTATTTGCAATCACGTTCTGGAACATATTATTGACGATAAAAAGGCAATGTCTGAGCTTTATCGTGTAATGAAGCCAAAAGGCTGGGGAATAATTCAGGTTCCGATGAAAAATTCCCTCGAAAAAACTTACGAAGATTTTACCATCACAGATCCAAAAGAGCGTCAGAAACATTTTGGACAATATGACCACGTTCGCTGGTACGGAATGGATTATTTTGACCGTTTAAACGATGTCGGTTTTGAAACTGAAATCAATTTCTATTCACAAAAATTCTCCGAGGCTGATATCAAAAGATTTGGTCTTAATAAAAATGAGATTTTACCGGTTGTGAGAAAAAATTAAATTTGCATTAAATTATTTATCAGCAATATATTTTAATAATTTCGCTTTTTCTGGTTCTATTTCTCCATTGAAAGTTAACTCGGATGCTTTTTTCCCGGTCAGCATTTGGTAAAATATGCAAGCATTCAAAAAAGAGCCATATTTACTAGGATGACTATCATCGTCGTAAAGTTCAATTTCAGGATATTTTGTTATGACTTCAAAGAATTTTGTTCCATTTGAGGATTTGACAAGATTGTTATCTTTTGCAAGTGTTTCGTATGATTTGTTGATAACATTTACTTCTTGCCTTAAATTTTCCATAATTGGGGAGCAGCATTTTGACTTTTCTATAGATTTGTCAATAAGTATCGCAGGATAGCAATACTCTTTAGGATATCTATCTTTAGAAGGCCAGGTATTGAAAAGTATGAATTTACATCTGGGATTAGCAACTATCTTTTTTATATCAGAAATTGCTTTGTTTATTTTAAACTCACGGTTTTCGGGTATCAAAACACTTACTGAACCTGTTTGTAAAACAATAATATCCCACTTTTTTTCCGCAATTTTTTTTTCTGTTTCAGTTTTTTCACTTTCTTTTTTATTTCTTGTACTAATTTCGTTTTCGGTGCGAGAGGTAATTATTTCTGACAGATGTCCATTTAGAGGCATTCCGGGAAATGTACTTTGTTCAATTTTAATATTAGGATTAGTCTCATTTATCATTTCCTGAAGAGTTTGTGGCATATTGTGAAAATAGGTTAAACTATTTCCAATGAATAAAACGTATATTTCATTTCCTGTATTTTTGCTCTGAGATTTACAACTCAATAGGATTGATGTTATTAATATTAGTACAGTGTTTTTCATTCTTAAGTGTAAAATTTGAAAAATATATTATTGTTAAATTTAATGAAAATATAAAATGATTACATTAAAGTACTTATAAAACTAGACATTTTTTTCAAACATTTGTTTGATAGGTTTGTGTTAAATATTCTTTAAAAATAATTATTAACTATTTGGTTTTCAATAATAATAGTTTTTGTTGATTATATTTGATTAATTTTATTAATTGGTACATTTTGTGGAATGCATAATTAATCAATAAATTTGAACGTTTGTTTGAAAAACATATCTAAAAAATAGTATTTATGAGGAATATCGCGCTAAGCTTTTTTGTTGTTTTAGGTCTTTTGACGTCTTGTTCAAAGTCAGAAAATAAAGACAGCAAAAAAGAATTGCCACCACAACCATATCAGTATATTGTTGCGAAAAGTGGATCTGCAGAAAATCTTACCCAATATCCAGCAAGATTAGAAGGTATACAAAATGTAGAGATCCGTCCAAAGATTGACGGATTTGTTGAAAAAATCTATGTAGATGAAGGTAGTCAGGTGAGTAAAGGACAGCTTTTGTTTCTTATAAGAAATCCTCAATACGAGCAATCCGTTTTAGCTGCGCAGGCGACTGTGAATAGTGCAAAAGCACAAGTTGCCACTGCCCAGATGCAGGTCACTAAAACAAAACCTTTGGTAGATAAAAAAATTATTTCTGCTTACGAACTTCAGGCAGCTGAACTAGCACTTAAATCTGCAAAAGCGGCCTTGGCTGAGACTCAAGCACAATTGACCAATGCACAAGTGAATCAAGGTTATACCAGACTATACAGCCCTGTGAATGGCGTTATCGGTACGCTTCCTTATAAAGCTGGCAGTTATATCAGCAGTGCTACTGCACAACCTTTGACGACAGTTTCCAATATTTCCAAGATATTTGCTTATTTTTCAATTAATGAAAAACAGCAGCTTGATTTTTTTAAACATTCAACAGGAGCAACAATTCAGGAAAAAATTAATAATTCACCTTTGGTTGATTTGATTTTATCTGACGGGAGCAAGTATGACGAAAAAGGAAAAATAGAATCTATCAGTGGTTTGGTTGACCCCAATACTGGTTCTTTTTCTATGCGGGCAACATTTGCAAACCCAAAAGGAATTTTGAGAAGCGGATACAGTGCGACTGTACAGTTACCTAATAACTTGGAAAATGTCATTGTAATTCCGCAATCTGCAACATATGAACTGCAAGGGAAGGTTTTCACTTATGTCATCGGAAATGATAATAAAGTAAAATCTACGGAAATCAAAGTTGAAAATCTTCCGGACGGATTGACTTATGCTGTAACTTCTGGTCTTAAGCAAGGTGATAAAGTCGTAGTTGAAGGTATTGGTCTTTTGAAAGATGATACTCAGGTTGTTCCAAAGGAAACGACTTTACAAAATGTCATCAACAAAAAATAATATTAGTATTAATTTGAAAGATAGATAGAATTAGATTCTGTTTAAATCTTTTCTCTTTCATCTTTTTCTTCTAGCCAAAAATTTATGTTTAAAAAATTTATAGAACGCCCGGTATTATCCACCGTAATTTCCATTATCATTGTGATTCTCGGTGTTTTGGGAATTGTGACTTTACCGGTTTCTCAATATCCCGATATTGCCCCGCCAACGGTCGTTGTAAGTGCAAGTTATCAGGGTGCTAACGCTGATGTCATTCTAAAAAGTGTTATTGTTCCGTTAGAGGAGCAGATCAATGGGGTAGAAGGGATGACGTATATGACATCTACCGCAACCAATGATGGAACCGGATCTGTTACAGTGTATTTCAAACAGGGTGTTAATCCGGATATTGCAGCCGTTAATGTCCAGAACAGGGTTTCCAGAGCAACGCCATTGTTACCTGCCGAAGTTACACAGGCCGGAGTTACAACTACCAAAAGACAGAGTTCCAATGTTTTAATTTTTTCGCTTTATAGTGAGAATCCGGAATTCGATATGACATTCCTGCAAAACTATGCCAATATTAATATCATTCCGCAGGTTAAAAGGGTAACAGGAGTTGGTGATGTAATGGTTTTCGGTACCAAAGATTACTCGATGAGAATCTGGCTGGATCCGAACAAAATGGCTTCTTACGGATTAGTTCCTTCTGATATCAGGGCGGTTTTAGCTGAACAGAATATCGAAGCCGCTCCCGGAAGTTTAGGTGACGAAAGTAATCAGGCCTTCCGTTATACATTGAAATACAAAGGAAGACTGACCGAGATTCCTGAATTTGATAATATTGTTATTAAGGCAACAGAAAACGGTCAGATTTTAAGGCTGAAAGATGTTGCAAAGGTGGAGCTTGGTGCGCAGGATTACACAGGTAGCAGTGTTACGGATGGACATCCTGCCATTGGTATGGCTGTTGCGCAGACTGCTGGTTCCAATGCCCAGGATGTAATCAATCAATCGATTGCGGTTTTGGATAAGGCTCAAGAATCTTTTCCAAAAGGTGTAAAGTATGTGGCACTTGTTAACGCAAATGATTTTTTGGATGCTTCTATAGAAAAAGTTATCCATACATTATTTGAAGCATTCATTCTTGTATTTATTGTTGTTTTCTTATTCTTACAGGATTGGCGTTCGACATTGATTCCTGCGATTTCGGTTCCGGTTGCAATTGTTGGTACGTTTTTCTTCCTGAGTATATTTGGATTTACAATAAACCTCTTGACGCTTTTTGCATTGATTTTGGCGGTGGGAATTGTTGTGGATGATGCAATTGTAGTTGTAGAAGCAGTCCATAGTAAACTGGAGCAAGGTGAAAAATCTCCTTTAAAAGCATCGGTGAATGCAATGGATGAGATCAGTGGAGCGATTATCAGTATAACATTAGTAATGGCTGCGGTTTTTATTCCTGTGAGTTTCATTACCGGTTCCGCAGGAGTTTTCTATAAACAGTTTGGGTTGACATTAGCGATATCGATTGTATTATCTGCCGTTAATGCATTGACACTGAGTCCTGCATTATGTGCAATTTTCCTGAAACCTCATTCCCATGAAGAAAAGCAAAAGAATTTTATACAGAGATTTTTCACAAACTTCAATATCATTTTCGATGCTTTTGTAAAACGATACTCACGAGGTGTTTTATTTTTACTGAGAAAAAAATGGATGGCATTTGCCGGACTTGCAGTTTTTGCCGGAATCTTTGTCTGGTTAATGAATACGACACCTAAGTCTTTCGTTCCTAGTGAAGATATGGGCGGGATTTTTATGGATATTTCGCTTCCGATTGGTTCCAACGAAAATAGAACGAAAGAAGTTCTTGCCAAAGTTGAAAAAATTGTTGAGAAGCAACCCGAAGTTCTTCACGTTTTCAAAGTTTCAGGAAGAGGAATGATTAGTGGAACAGGGTCTAATAATGGGATGTTGATTGTAAAACTGAAAGACTGGAAAGACAGGACCAAAAAAGGTGAGGATCTACAATCGTTCGTTGCAAAAATGTACAAGGAAACAGCCGGAATCAAAGATGCAAAAATGACATTCTTCGGAAGACCGACTTTGCAAGGGTTTGGTAATGCTGCCGGTTTCGAATTGCAGATACAGGATCAGAAAGGAGGAAGTGTGAGCGATCTTAATAAGGTGACTAATGATTTCATTGATAAAATGAACCAACGCCCGGAAATCCAGAAAACATTCACTTCTTTCAACCCGAATTATCCTCAATACATGATTGATATTGATATTCCTGCTACAAAAGCTGCCGGTTTCTCGGTGTCCGATATTTTGAGTACGATGCAGGGTTATTATGGTGGAGTATATTCGTCCAACATCAACTTGTTCGGGAAACAATATCGTGTGATTTATCAGGCGCCTTATGAAGCTAGAGAGAACTTGGAGAGTTTCAATATGATTAAGGTAAGAAATGCAAGTGGGGAAATGGCGCCGCTTAGCAGATTTATAACGGCAAAAAGAGTTTACGGACCTCAGGCAATTGGGCGTTTCAACTTATTTACAGCAATTTCCGTCAATGGAACACCAAATCCGGGATTCTCTTCGGGAGATGCAATTAATGCCGTTCAGGAAGTTGCGGGTCAAACGCTCCCTCAGGGTTACGGTTACGAATATTCCGGTTTGACAAGGGAAGAAGTTAGCGCGGGAAGCCAAACGGTATTTATTTTTATTCTTTGCTGTGTATTTGTTTATTTTCTTCTGGCTGCACAATACGAAAGTTATTTGTTACCATTTGCGGTAATGCTATCACTACCTGTCGGTTTGGCAGGAGTAATGATGTTTAGCGCATGGATTGGAGGCTCTAATAATATTTATACTCAGATTTCACTCATTATGTTGATTGGACTCTTGGCGAAGAATGCGATCCTGATTGTAGAGTTTGCTTTAGATGCAAGGAAAAAAGGTTACTCAATAGGTCACGCTGCTATTAGCGGCGCAAAACAAAGGATTCGCCCAATTCTGATGACATCATTTGCTTTCATTTTCGGTTTGATTCCGTTAGCGATTTCAACGGGAGCCGGAGCAGTAGGTAACCAATCGATTGGTATTGGAGCCATTGGAGGAATGTTGTTCGGAACTATTTTTGGCGTGTTCTTTATCCCGATTTTATTTGCTGTGTTTATGTATCTGCAAGAAAAAGTAAGTGGTAAAAAAGACCTTGAAAAATACGAAGGAGCACTTAGCGAATAACCCAAATTAAAGTTACAGATGAAAATTAAAATCATAAATTTAGTTCTATTGGCAGGTATCGCAGGTTTCTTTTACTCTTGTAAAGTGACGGATACTTATCAGGATCCGCAGATAGAACAAAGCAGACAGGATAATCTCTTCCGCCAGAAAACAAGTAATGACAGTACGTCTATCGCAAACATTTCATGGAATCAGATTTTCACTGATCAGAAACTTCAGAACATCATTAATAAAACTATTCAGAATAATCTTGACCTGAAGCTTGCCGTTGCAAGAATTCAGGAAGCCGATGCGGTGTTCAAACAATCAAAATTACAGAATCTGCCAAGTCTGGATGGTGTTGCTTCTGTGACAGAAACCAAGAACAGTGCAGCTGCTCAAGGCGGTAACTTTATAATGCCGGATCTGTTGGTTTACAGATTAGGGATATCCACAGGTTGGGAAGTGGACATCTGGGGAAGGATCAAGTCTTTGAAAAGATCAGCTTATGCAGGTT
The DNA here is from genome assembly GCF_900182975.1 of Epilithonimonas pallida. NCBI lineage: Bacteria > Pseudomonadati > Bacteroidota > Flavobacteriia > Flavobacteriales > Weeksellaceae > Epilithonimonas > Epilithonimonas pallida. The sequence continues at coordinate 254,499 of NZ_FXUO01000004.1, forward strand.
TTCTTCAAACCGATGCGGCAAAACGTGCTATTCAGACTCAGCTGGTTGCACAGGCTGCCAATCTTTATTACCAATTGATTTCGCTAGATAAGCAGCTTGAGATCACAAAACAAACCATCGAGCTTAGGAAAAAAGATGTGGAAACAGTGGAAGCTCTTATGGAAGCAGCCTATCTCACGGGTGCAGATGTGGAGCAGAGCAGGGCCAATCTGTATTCAGCGCAATTGACAGTGCCGGATTTGGAATTGCAGATTCAGCAGACAGAAAACTCATTAAGCATTCTGATGAATGACAATCCACAATCGATTGACAGAAATACTATCGATTCGCAGGTGGTTTACAGTGACCTTAAGACCGGTATTCCTGTTTCATTACTTAAAAACCGTCCGGATGTGCAGGCCGCAGAACTGGGTTTCCGCCAGGCATTCGAAAATAAAAATATGGCAATTGCACAGGTGTATCCTACATTAAGCATTACCGGAACTTTAGGTTTGTCCTCGAGAACTCTGGAAAATTTCTTCACCAACTCTTTATTTTATACGGTTGGCGGTACTCTAACACAGAATATTTTCCAGATGGGCAACAGAAAAGCTCAGGTCAAAATAATGGAAGCCCGAAAAATGCAGGCTTATTATACCTTTGAAAAAACATTACTGACGGCTGGTTCCGAGGTTTCCAACTCTTTATTATCTTACCAAAAAGCGAAGGAGAAGGAAGCGACAAGACAGCTGCAAATCCAGTCTCTGGAGAAAGCTGTTGAATTCAACAAAGAATTATTGACCTATTCTTCCAACACCAACTATGTGAATGTTTTGACTTCCGAACAATCTTTATTGGCTGCAAAATTGTCTGCTGTTAACGACAAACTGCAACAGTTACAGGCCGTAACCGAATTTTACAGAGCACTCGGAGGCGGACAGTTTTAAATATTTTTTAGAAGCGTTATCCCGCTTTTCGTTATAATCTTTTTGCTCGGCATAGCCTCTCGCAAAAAGGATTTTCCACTGCAATCGGGGCTATAAATACAACAACCTCAGACGATTAATCTGAGGTTGTTGGTTTGATGACATGAATACTTTTTTTAACGTAAGTTTACCGGTAATTTTTAACTTCTGAAAAACTGCCCGATTCCGGCAGATTCAAAATTGAAAGCTGAAGTATTCTCGGACTTGTCAAGCTTTTTGCTTATGGTTAAAGCCCAAAGGACAAGTTCTTTGCAGAAGTTTTGTTCGTTTTCATCCAATTCTGGAACATTGTTTTCAATCAAAGTTGTCAAAGGTTTTATGCTGTTCAGTTTCTTATAAAATTCTTTGTCGGTATCAGCATAATTCAGTTCAAGATGATTGCTGTTGAACCATTGGATGATATCGGTGTAAGGTGTTTTCAGTCCTTCTTTTTCCAGCTTGGGAATTCGGGGAAAAAGACTTTCAAACTGAACCATAATTGCATCATCGATAAGAATCTTGGCAACATGATCTGCGCCTTCCTGTTCTCCTTCATACACCAATTCGATTTTTCCGGTGATAGAAGGAATAATAGACATGAAATCTAAAAGACGAATGCTTGTTTTTTCTGAACCGGTTTCCAAAAGACGCAGTTTAGCCGCTGCAAAAAGATTTTCCATGGCACTGATTGTTAATCTTGCGCTTACTCCACTTTTGGCATCCACATATTCGCTGTCTCTGGCTACAAAAGCTACTTCTTCCAAAAGATTTTTCGCCAAATCGGAAATCTGAATTTTGTCTCGGTCTTCTGGAGAAATCAAAGCTTCCTGCTCGGTAATTTGTTTGGCAAGCTCGACACTTTTCGGGTAATGAGTGAAGATCTGAGAACCGATTCTGTCTTTTAAAGGCGTTACAATACTTCCTCTGTTGGTATAATCTTCCGGGTTTGCCGTAAATACAAACTGAATATCCAAAGGCATTCTCAATTGGAAACCTCTGATCTGAATATCACCTTCCTGTAAAATATTGAACAAAGAAACCTGAATTCTGGCCTGCAGATCGGGTAATTCATTCAAAACAAAGATGGAACGGTTGGCTCTTGGGATCATTCCGTAATGTAAAACGCGTTCATCAGAATAAGGTAATTTTAAAGTTGCTGCCTTTATGGGATCGATGTCTCCAATTAAATCGGCAATATTTACATCAGGAGTTGCCAGTTTTTCAAAAAAACGGTCTGAACGGTGAACCCATGAAATCGGAGTTTCGTCACCAAGTTCTGCAATCAGGTCTTTCGCATATTTTGAAATCGGATGAAACGGACTGTCGTTAATTTCAGAACCTTTTACAATCGGCATATACTCATCCAAAAGATTGACCATGCTTCTGGCAATTCTTGTTTTTGCCTGTCCGCGTAATCCTAAAAGATTAATGTGATGACCCGCCAAAATTGCTTTTTTCAATTGCGGAATTACGGTATCTTCATAACCGTAAAGTCCTTCAAAAACAGGTTCTTTAGCTTTAATTTTAGCAATCAGATTAGCCTGAATTTCCTGATTGATGGTTTTATGAGTATACCCTGAATTTTTTAGTTCTTTAAATGTTGTATCGTTTTTCATTTGTCTAGTCATATAATTTGTTATATAGCAGTATTAATAGGTCTAACTAACTGCTTTATTTTGGTTTGTAAAGACATTTAACTTTTATCTTTTATCTTTTTCCTTGGCTCTTCCTCAAATCCTTTTAATTCTATTCTTTTCGTAATCTTCAAAAATCATCTGCCCTAATCCTGAAAGTCCTGTAAGGAAAGCTTTTCCTTTATTCTGAGCAGTAAAGATCTCAACAAATTTTCGGAGATAAGGATCCTGTGCAATCATGAAAGTAGTGATCGGAATTTTCAGTTTTCTTGCCTGTGCTGCTTTATGAAGACATTCGGAAACAATTCTTTCATCAAGTCCTACACTGTTCATGTAATATTCTCCGTTCGGTAACTTCAGACAGCTTGGTTTTCCGTCGGTAATCATGAAGATCTGCTTGTTGGTATTTCTTTTTCTTCGCAGAATATCCATTGCCAATTCCAACCCGGCAACCGTATTGGTATGATACGGCCCAACTTGCAAATAAGGCAAATCTTTAATTTTAATTGGCCACGCTTCATTTCCGAAAACAATAATATCAATAGAATCTTTCGGATATTTTCTTTTGATTAATTCCACCAGAGCCATGGCTACTTTTTTGGCAGGAGTAATACGGTCTTCGCCATACAGAATCATAGAGTGGCTGATATCTATCATTAAAACCGTGCTCATCTGAGCTTTGTGTTTGGTTTCTTCTACGATGAGGTCATCTTCCGTCATTCTGAGATCTGAAATTCCATTGTTAATCTGGGCGTTTTTCAAACTTTCAGTCATATTTACAGCTGATAAATCATCACCATATTGGAAATTCCGGTTTTCTCCATCACGTTCATCTCCGATTCCGGTTTTGGTGGTTCGGTGATTTCCGACACCACTTTTCTGGAGCTTCCCGAAAATCTGATCCAAGGCATATTCACGAAGGGCAGCTTCCAGTTTGGCAGTCAACACGTTTTTACCTTCTCCGGTTCCGGAATTGCCATCTTCAGGATCTTCTGCTTTGATATAGCCGCGTTTTTTCAGATCTTCTTCAAAATCTTCACGGGTGTATTCATCATCGAAAATATTGTATTCTCTGTCGAGCATATCGAGCCATTCAAAAGCTTCCTCAAGATCGCCGGAAGTGTGGATGAGCAAATCTCTGAATACATCGAAAACCCTTTCGAAATTGGAAATTTCCTCCGGAACATGTTTACTGAAAGTAAAACCCTGATGAACATTAAAACTTTTATTTGTCATGAGGTTGTTCTTGTATTTAAAAACAGACAAGTTAGGAAATATTGTAAGAAGAATAGTGCTTGAAAAATAGAAAATGTTAATGATGCTTATAAAGTATTTAAAATGATTTTAAAAGAAATAATACTCTTAATTAAGAATATATTTTTCGTTTCTTTTCGGAACGCAGTATCTTTGCCGCCATATTTACATCTATGAAAGATTTAATGGGCCGTGCAATCTGGGATTTTTATCATGATGAAGATCCAAAAGATTTGCAGACTGAAACTTCAATTTCTGAACTGGACGAGCTTCCGGTGGATTATCTTTTCCGTGATTTTGAAGATATGAATGATATTGAACAAAAAGCTTTAGAACTGTCCAAAGGAAAAGTTTTAGATATTGGAGCCGGATCCGGATCACATTCTTTATATCTTCAAAATGATAGAAATCTGGATGTTACTGCGTTAGATATTTCACCAAAATCCATTGAAGTATGCAAATTGAGGGGAATCAAAAAAGCGGTTGCTGAAAATATGCTTCATTTTGAAGGAGAAACTTTTGATACAATTCTTTTATTAATGAACGGAACAGGGATTTTTCAAAGCCTGAAAGTCATTGATATTTATCTCAAAAAATTACATTCTTTGTTGAATGAAAAAGGTCAGATTTTGATTGACAGCACCGATATTTTATATATGTTCGATCGGGATGAAGACGGCGGAGTTTATATTCCTGCAGAAGGATATTATGGCGAGCTGGATTATATCGTTCATTACAAAGGTGAATCTGAAGATCCAATTAAATGGCTGTATCTTGATTTTAATACCTTGAAAAATGCAGTTGAAAACAATGGGTTTGCAATTGAAAAAGTTTTGCAGGATGAAGATGCTTATCTGTCAAAGTTGATCAAGAAATAAAAAAAACCTCGGAGAAATTAACTCTGAGGTTTTTATTTTAGTCTTTAGATTTTCTTTTTCGATTTCTCCATTTTCTGAATAAGATGATAATGATCGGGATGATTAATAAAAATGGCCAATACGTAATTAATCCTAAAATGAAGCCAACAAAATTATTCCAGCCTTGTGCTACCGAATCTACAAACTGACTTCCAAAACCTATTTTAGAGGTAACAGAATTTCTCGGTTTGTTTTTAATTAGAGTCAATTCTATTGTACTGTATTTTACTTTATCATCTATGAACTTCAATCTTCCTTTTGAAGACTCTATTTCTTCTTCTAAATTGCGAATATTTTCCTGGATTTCTAAAATATCTTTTGTATTAGTACTTTTTTTCAGAAGGTCTCTATATTTTTCAAGATAGGTTAATTTGTTCTCAAGTCTTATAGAAACATCGGTGTATTCTTCTGTAACATCATCAGTACCTATATTTTTTGAAATGACATTTCCAATACCTTCATCCATTGATTGCAAAAGATTATCAAAGTTCTCATTAGGAACTCTGATAGTCATTTTCAGCATTTCCTGCTCTTCGCTATTGCTGAAAAATTCGCCTTGCTTGTAAGCATCTAATTTTTTGAAATTGTCGGTAATGATTTTTTGAGCTTTGTTGATATCTCCAACTTCAATTTCTATTCTTCCGGTTTTAATTATTTTTTGAGAAATCTTTTGAGGATTGTCCGAGGGTGTTTTTTCCTCAATTAAATTTGGTAGTGGAAGTAATTTGTCACTACTCTCACTCTTTGCGCTTACATTATCTACTAGAGCTAAATCTGCAGATATCATTTCGTGGTTATTATTTTTCCCACAGGAAAGGATTGTGGCAAAAAGAAATAGAAGATATATTTTTCTCATGAATAGGTTAAATTTTTTTTAAACAGTATCAAAAATTATGCGAAAAAAAATCTTTTAGATAATTTCCAAAAGATTTTTATATTAATAACATTATTTCATTCGTCTATCCAATCTCAATACCGTTCTCAACATTGCTGTCATCAGGTGTTACGAAAGATAGTTTTCCGTCCGGTTTTGTTGTTAATAGCAACATTCCTTGAGATTCAATTCCTCTGATTTTTCTTGGAGCAAGGTTCAATAAAATCATCACCTGTTTTCCAACCACTTCTTCCGGAGTGAAACTTTCTGCAATTCCTGAAACTACAGTTCTTACGTCAATACCTGTATCCACAGTAAGTTTTAGTAATTTATCTGCTTTTTCAACTTTTTCAGCTTCTAAGATGGTGGCTGTTCTTAAGTCAATTTTAGTAAAATCATCAAAAGTGATTTCGTCTTTCATAGGGTTTGCGTTAGGGTTTGTTTTTTTATTGTTTTGCTTTGTGTCTTCCAGCTTTTGGATTTGAGCTTCAATCACATCGTCTTCGATTTTTGAGAAAAGAAGAGATGCTTCGTTGATTTTGTGGCCCGTTTCAATTAAAACAGATTTTGTTTCAACATCATTCCAGTCTGACCTCTGTACATTGAACATGTTCAATAATTTCTCAGAGCTGAAAGGCATAAACGGTTCGCATAACTGAGCTAAAGCAACTGCAATCTGAGCTCCAACAAATAAGGATTGAGCCGCTTTTTCAGGATTGTCTTTAATGGTTTTCCAAGGTTCTTCTGTCTGAAGATATTGGTTTCCAAAACGAGCTAAATTCATCAAAGCTGTTAGAGAATTTCTGAATTCATAATTTTCTAAAAACCCTGAAATTTCTTTCGCTGCTTTGTTGATTTCCTTTAATTCAGGACTGTTTGTATTACCTTGAGGAACAACTCCGTCATAATATTTATGAATTAAAACAGCAACTCTATTGATAAAGTTCCCAAAAATACCAACTAATTCAGAGTTATTCTTCGTCTGAAAATCTTTCCATGTAAAGTTATTGTCCTTTGTTTCGGGAGCCGATGAAAGAAGAGCATATCTCAATACATCCTGTTGTCCCGGGAAATCTTCTACATATTCATGTGCCCAAACCGCCCAGTTTCTTGAAGTTGAAATTTTATCATTTTCAAGATTAAGGAATTCAAAAGCAGGAACGTTTTTCGGCATGATGAAATCTCCGTGAGCCTTCATCATCGAAGGGAAAATAATACAGTGAAATACAATATTATCTTTACCGATAAAGTGAACCAAATCAGAATTTTCGCTTTGCCAGTAATCTTTCCAGTCTTTTCCGTTTTTCGCAGCCCATTCTTTGGTGAAAGAAATATAGCCGATCGGCGCATCAAACCAAACATACAGAACTTTTCCTTCTGCATCAGGAAGCGGAACAGGAACTCCCCAATTCAGATCTCTGGTCATGGCACGAGGTTTCAAACCGTCGTTTAACCAGGATTTTACCTGTCCGTAAACATTCGGTTTCCAGTCGTCTTTATGACCTTCGATAATCCATTCGTTTAAGAAATCTTCATATTCATTTAACGGTAAATACCAGTTTTTTGTTTCTTTTAAGATAGGAACATTTCCGCTTAACATTGATTTCGGATTGATCAGTTCAGATGGAGAAAGGGTAGTTCCGCATCTTTCACACTGATCTCCGTATGCATTTTCGTTTCCGCAATTCGGGCAGGTTCCGACGATATATCTGTCGGCTAAGAATTCATTAGCCTGTTCATCAAAATATTGCTCAGACAGTTCTTCCGTAAACTTTCCTTTTTCATAAAGAACTTTAAAGAAATCCTGACTTGTCTCATAGTGATTTTTAGAAGTCGTTCTTGAATATTCATCAAATGAAATCCCCAAATCCGAAAAAGATTTTTTAATGATCTCGTGGTATTTATCAACAATATCCTGTGGCGTAACTCCTTCTTTTTTAGCTCTTATGGTAATAGGAATCCCATGCTCATCCGAACCACAGATAAACGCTACATCTTTTCCCAATCTTCTCTGAAATCTTGCGTAAACATCCGCAGGAATATATACACCCGCCAAATGCCCTATATGAACCGGTCCGTTTGCATAAGGCAAAGCTGCCGTAATCATCTTTCTGTTTGACATTTTATAAATAAAAATTTGAATTGCAAAATTACGATTTTCATTTAGATTGTTAATAAAAGAAATGATAGGCCAATGGAAAAATATTTATTAACCTTATCCATTCAGATGTCTCTTCAAATTGGCTTTGATGGTTTTTAACTATTTTTTTATTTATTGTTGAAAAAAATAATTTTTTAATGATTATTAATGTAATTTATTTGTTTTTTGAAATCACCGTAAATACTTGTTTTTTCCTCTTTACATGAAAATCGATAAAATTCCAAAAAGTTCATTTTTGATTAATATAGGATTAATATTGGTTAATTTAGAAGAAGAAAAATTGTTAAAATTTCATGAAAAACATTGCAAAAACAGTTTTTGTTAAAAAAATTAACATAAACTTAAGTTTCTGTATTTCATTGTTTTATTTGTTTGTGTTTGTTTTTTTTAGCATTAAATTAGGTGGGATTGTGATGATTTTAAAATTATTTTAACAGAATATCGATTTTTTTATAAATTGCGAAACAAGAGATAGTGTATATCTTAATGATTTGAAAATAATAATATAAACCTTAAAAATTTATTTTTTGTGAGAAACTATAATGTATTAAAAATTGCTCCAGCATTTCTATTGCTCGGATCAGTGTTACATGCACAACAAAGTGATTCGGCCAAAAAAGAAACCGAAATCGAGCAGGTTGTGCTGATTGGTTATGGTAAGCAGAAGAAGACGGATCTTACGGGGTCTATTACTTCTGTGACCTCCAAAGACTTCAACAAGGGAGCAATCGTTTCTGCGGATCAGCTTATAACGGGTAAAGCTCCAGGTGTAAGAATTGTAAATGACGGCGGGTCTCCTGATTCCAAACCAAATATCAGAATTAGAGGAGGTTCTTCTTTGAGTGCCTCTAATGATCCTCTGATTGTTATTGATGGTGTTCCAGTCGATTCTAATGGTGTTGCTGGAGCTGCAAATCCACTTAATTATGTTAACCCCAATGACATTGAATCTTTTTCTATACTGAAGGATGCTTCTGCTACTGCTATCTACGGTTCTAGAGCTTCTAATGGTGTTATTATTATTACAACAAAAAGAGGCGGTGGAAAATTGAAAGTTAGTTTAAGTACAAATGTGTCTGTAGGTCAAGTCACAAGATATGCAGATGTTATGAATTCTAGTCAATTTGTAGATTTCATTAATAAAAACTATCCGCTATATAACTTTAGGTTAGGAGTGGGAGGAATGTCAGATAATCCTGATACTGAAGTGAATGAATCTTTGATTATGGGTAAGATTTATGATACAGATTGGCAGAAAGCAATTTATAGACAATCTGTATCATCTGATAACAACTTGAGTCTATCAGGAAGTCTTTTCAAGAGTGTACCTACTAGATTGTCTTTTGGTTACTCCAGAATTGAAGGCGTGGTTAAAACCAATGACCTTGACAGATATACTGTCTCTTTAAATATGTCGCCGACATTTTTAGATAAACATCTAAAGATAGATATTAATGCCAAAGGATCATTTACAGATCTTAATGCAATTGATGCAGGCGCAACTATCGGAAGTGCACTATTTATGGATCCTACAAAACCAATTTATACGAGTCAGACGGGGTTATCTGGTGTCCCATATGACATTTTTGGGGGTTATTACCAAAGTACAACGCTTAATAGTAATCGATATACATTAGTTGGTCAGACAAATCCATTAGCAGCACTTAATCAGAGAAGTGCGCCTCAAAAAATATGGAAATTTTTAGGAAATACGGAGATTAACTATAAGTTTCATTTTCTTCCAGACTTGAGAGCTGTAGTGAATCTTGGGGTTGAAGCTTCTAAATCTGATCTTAAGACTGTTTTCGCAGATAATGCTATTGCAACATTCAACAACCCTTTTCCATATACAAATCCTAACAATTATGTATTTAATCCTGGAGTTGACTATGCCGAACATCAAACTATTACAAACACAACGTTAGATTCCTATTTGGTATATGAAAAGAACTTCTCGGGATTTTTATCACATTTTTTAATTCAGGGCGGCTATTCTTATCAGAATTTTAAGAATGATGGTTTTAAAGATAATTATATGTACGATGTGACGTCTGGTTTAAGGGTTACAAAACCTGGAACTGAACTCAACCCAAATAACAGATATTATCTATTCCAAAATCTGCAGTCTTTTTTTGGTAGAACTAATATTGATTTTTATAATAAATATTTATTCACTGTTACCTTTAGGGCGGATGCTTCATCTCTTTTTCAGAAAGATCAAAGATGGGGATATTTTCCAGCTGTAGGTTTTGCGTGGAAAGTGAGGGAAGATTTCTTCAAGGACTCTAATACTGTCAGAGATTTAAAACTGAGATTAGGTTGGGGTAAAACCGGTCAACAGAATATTACAGGTGTGGTAGGATTTTATCCATCCAGTGCTTTATTTTCAATTGGGGCATCCAATGCGCAGTACTTTCCAGGTTTAACGACTTATAGCGCATTGCCTTTTAATCCTGACGTTACTTGGGAAAAAACAACAACACTCAATGCTGGGCTTGATTTTTCATTGTTTAATAGTGACAGAATTACAGGTAGTGTAGATGTTTACAATAGAAAAACATCAGACTTATTGGCAAGAGTTCCTTTACCACCAGGACAAGGTCTTACCTCCAACTTTATTGAAAACATAGGCTCTTTGGAAAATAATGGAGTAGAGCTGGGGTTAAATGTAGTACCAGTAAAATCTGAAAATATAACTTGGAGTGTTTCATTAAATGGAGCATATAATAAAGGGAAAATTACAGATTTAAAAAATATCACCACCTTTAGTGATTCTGGTAGTACTTTGCCGGTCGGAACAGGAATTAATATCGCTTATAACACGGTAGGCTATCAACCATATTCGGCTTGGGTTTTTCAGCAAGTCTATGATGCTAATGGAAATCCTTTAGCAGAGGTTTATGTGGACCGTAATGGCGATGGAGTTATCAATAATTCAGATCGCTATTATAGACCTATAAGACCAAACTGGACGTATGGCTTTGGAACATCTTTCAATTATAAAAATTGGGATTTATCTGCAGCATTTAGAGGTCAGATTGGAGGGGAAATTTATAACACAAGAAAAATTGCACAGGGTTACAGAAGCTCCGCAGTCCCTGCAAACTCTAATAACCTTAATAATGTTATTACTTACGCAGCAGATTCCCCATTTTTACAGCTTTCCGATAATACGTATTTCTCAGATTATTTTCTAGAAGACGCCACGTTTCTAAAAGTAGACAATATTACACTTGGTTATATGATCAAAAATATGTTTGGTAATACCAATGTTAGAGTATATGGTGCTGTAAATAATGTTTATACATGGACGAATTTTACTGGTCAAGATCCAGAGAATTTTAATGGAATAGATAATAATTTTTATCCAAGACCGAGAGTTTTCACTATTGGTTTTAACTTTAATTTTTAAGAAGCAATGAGAAAAATATATTTAAAAGTACTTGCTGTATCATCACTTTTTCTGATTTCCACATATTCATGTATTGGAGATTTAGATGTAGACAATAAGGTAGAGCCAACATTGGAAAATCTTCTACAACAAGATCCCAATGCCGTAGATGGATTGTTATCCAGATTGTATGCAAGTTTTGCATTATCGAGTGTTAGTGGACCTGGGGATTCTGATCTTGGGTCAACAGATAATGCTGGAGAGTCGCCGTTTATTAGAGGACTTGTCAATTTGCAGGATTTTACAGCAGATGACTTAAAAAACAGATGGGGAGATAATGGGCTAGATCAGCTGACAACCACTTCCAATTGGACAAGTAACAATAAGTTTTTTGGTTACGTTTTCAATAGAATTTATTATACTATACCTCAAGCGACTAACCTGATTCTGATTATGAAAAGTAATCAAGTTAATTATGCGAATAAAGAGCAAGTGATTAGTGAACTAAGATTTCTTAGAGCGTTGTCGTATTACTATTTGATTGATTTTTTTGGTAAAGGTCCACTTTTAAATGATGAAACTTTCAATACATCCGCACCATTGCCGGAAACCTCAAGAGCTGATTTATTCAAATTTGCAGAAAGTGAGTTACTTGCAATAGAATCTAGTCTACCTCCTACTAACTCTTATGGCAGAGCTAACAAATCATGCGCTAGAATGTTACTTGCAAAACTCTATATGAATGCGGAAGTATATACTGGAACATCGAGATATAATGATGCAGCTGTTTTTCTTAATAAAATTATTTCTGAGGGGGGATACCAATTGGAGTCTAACTTTCGAAAGAATTTTTCAGCAGATAACAATACATCCAAAGAGATAATTTTTCCATTAATTGCTGATGCAGTTAATAGTCAAAGTTATGGGAATACAACTTATATTGTAAATGGTAGCTTAAGTAGTGATGACATGACATTGGCAAATTATGGAGCAACTGAAGGATGGGCAGGCCACAGAGCTACAAAATCTTGGTATGGGCTATATGGTAACAGTGCAGCTGAGATTCTTTCCAATCCAGATATTCGTGGACACTATTTTTTTACAACAGGTCATACTTGGGAAATGAACGATTATAAAACTTGGAGTGATGGTTTTCCATCTGTCAAGTTCTGGAACAAAAATTCAGATGGAAGCGGAGTTCCTACAAGTTTTTCGTCAACAGATTTTCCTTTGTTTAGATACAGTGATGTTTTATTAATGTACGCTGAGTGTGCTTTGCGTGGAGCATCTTCTGCCAACCTAAACCAAGCTTTAGTTTATTTTAATATGGTGAGAGAAAGAGCTGGAGCTGTCCCTTTTACTACGATCAACCTACAAAATATTCTTGATGAAAGAGGAAGAGAATTAAATTTTGAAGGCATGAGAAGACAAGATCTTATAAGATTTGGTAAGTTTACAGGGGGATCTTATCTATGGCCATGGAAAGGAGGTGTAAAAGAAGGAACATCAATTCCTGATACTTATAAACTATTCCCGATACCAACTACGGCATTGCAGGCTAATCCTAATTTAACTCAAAATCCTGGTTACTAAAAATCAATCTTATGAAAAATTCTAATATAAAATATATTTTTTCGCTTATTGCATTAAGCTTAATGATTGTGGGATGTCAAGATAGGGAGATAATTACAATTGAAGATTCGCAGAGTCCAGTAATTGCAAATCTATCTACTCAAAACTTGATTTTGGATTCCAATTTTCCTACTAATCCAGCATTGACAGTAACTTGGACTCCTGCAAAGTACACGGTTCCTGTGGAGATCAATTATAATATTGAAATCAGTGCGAATGAAAATTTTGATAAAAAATTCCCATTGGGCGAAAAAATTGTTCAATCTGTAAATACTAAAAGTTTTACAACGAAACAGATCAATGATGCGGCTAAATTAATTGGTTTAGTACCTGCAAAACCTCAAAAAATCTATTTTAGGGTTATATCTTCAGTTAATGGTAACTTCTATTCACAGGTTTCTAATGTTACAAGCCTCACAGTTACACCTTACCTGGCAAGTCCCATATATAATTATGTTGATCTTTATCTGATTGGTGCGGCTACTGCTGGAGGATGGACCAATGAAATAACTAACCTTAATATTTATCCTTTACTTAAAACAACAAATAAGGATGTTTATACTTATTCAGGATTCTTTAAGGCTGATGGGTTCAAAATTATCAAAAACAAAGGTTCATGGGATGCACAATATGGTCTGGGAACTGCGACTAATGCTACTAGCGGAACACTAGATACAGGTGGTGGTTCTGGAAATATTACTATTCCTGCCGATGGGTACTATAAATTGACAATTAATACAAACGCATTAACTTACACATTGCAAGCGTTGCAAGCACCTACTGCAAGTTATAGCAACATCTCCATTATTGGTACTGTGAATGGTAATTGGAATACAGATACGCAACTGACTAAATCGGCTTTTGATCCTCACGTATGGACGGCAAAAAGTATTACCCTGAAAGAAGGTGAATTTAAATTTAGAGCTAACAATACGTGGGATGTAAGCTGGGGTACAAAATCTGAATTCTTCGGAACGGCCCAAAAGGGAGGTGATAATATACCTGTAAGCTCAGAATGGATTTATGATGTCTATTTTAATGATGTAACAGGAGATTACACTTTGATTCCAATAAAATAATTTTTTAATTTATCAAAATTATTATGAAAAATATATTTAAATTAATAATAGCTTCAGTATTTGTGTCAATTTTATTTGTAGCATGTAACAATGATGCAGATAGAGATTGGACAACACCGGAAGCAAGCTTTAAGCTTAATGATACATCTTTAGGTGCTGAAAATGTATTATACAAAACTATGAGCAACAATCCCTTTACTTTGGTTTGGGAATCAATAGGAAGCGGTGAATATAAAGTAGAATTGTCATCAACATCTGATTTTACTAAAAAAGTTGAATTAGGAAAATCATCCGAAAACAGTTTTACAACAACTATAGGAAATTTGAATGCTAAGTTGTTACAACTAAATTTTTCGCCATTCACTTCTCAGCTTGTCTATATAAGAATAACAAAAGATTCGGAAATTTCTAATACAATCAGCTTTGGAGTAAAAGTTTATCCTGTTGATGGGCCTATAATTACAGCTCCGACAAATGGAGGTACAATTACCCTTAATTCTGCTGATCAGTCTGCAATTGCTACTACAATTACTTGGAATGACTATTCTAACTATGGATCACCGGTGACTTATACGGTAGAAATTGCTAAGAAAGGTTCTACAACTTTTTCTTCTCTAGGTGTAGTTACAAACTCAAAATCTTTGGCTATTTCAAATAAGGATCTTAATACTGCAGCTTTGACAGCTGGAGGAATAGTTAATACTGAAGGCGAATTTGATTTCAGAGTTACTGCAAAAACAAGCTTTTCTACTCCTGCCATTGAACTAAAATCTGCTATTGTCACCGCTAAAATGAAACCATATCAGGTTGATTATCCTGACTTTTTCTTGGTTGGAGCGGCATCAGCGGTTTCTTGGAATGCGACAGGATCTCAAAAGCTATACAAGCATGACAATATATCTGAAATCTATACATATTTACAACCTGAAAATTTTAGATTTTTAGGTCAACAAGACTGGAATCCTCTTAATTATAGTATTGATGATTCCAGAACTGATGCAGAAAAAAGATATTTCAAGACTGTATCATCTAATGTTGAATTTGGGGATCATGAAAATATGAAATTCACCGGAACAGCAGGAATTTATCATGTTGTTATTAATGCAGATTTTGGGGTTAAGTCTTTGACCGCTACTGCTACTGCAGGTGTTTGGGATATTCCGAACCTGTATTTGGTTGGATCTCTACAAGGTTGGAATGCTGGAGCAGCAGAACAGTTCAATTCTCTTGGGAATGGCAAATTTGAAATGATCAGGCAGATTCCTGATAATGCAGAATTCAAATTCCTGGGTCAGCAGGATTGGTCTGGAAAAGAGTGGGGTAATATTGGTAAAGATAACATTGGAAATACCGGATATCTTGGTATAAATGATGCTAATGGAAATATCAAATTTAGTGGAGGTGATAATTTCTATACCATTACTGTAGATTTGAAAATGGGAACTTACAAGCTAGTGAAGTTGTAAAATTCTCTAATTATAACAAAAAAGTGTTGCGGTTTCGCAGCACTTTTTTTATATTGTACAACATATATAAACCTTAGAAAAATGAAATCGTCATTGGCCAATTTATTATTTAATTAATACAAAAGTTGATAAACGATTCCATTTGACCTTTAAAAAATAAATTTAGTCAAATGAAAAAATTCACCATTGGAGCAGTTTTGCTTACTATGATGTTTAACGGCGTTTATGCTCAAAGTCTAAAGTCTCCGGACGGAAAATTCGAAGCTAATTTCCAACTGAAAAATGGAGTGCCATTTTATAACCTGAAATATAACGGTAATGTGGTTGTAGAGGATTCTAAATTAGGATTAAGATTATTCAAAGATTCTTCTATCAAGTTTGCTTCCGAAATTGCAAAACCCGAAGATGCTGGTTTTGATCTTAATAATGGCTTTACAAAGACGGCTGAAAAAAGAGATTCAAAAAACGAAACCTGGCAGCCAATTCTTGGAGAAAAAAAGAACTATATTAACAATTATAATGAATTAGCTATTACACTTAACCAAGCTTCTACAGATAGAAGTATTGTTGTGAAATTCAGATTGTTTAATGACGGTTTAGGATTCAGATACGAATTTCCTCAACAAAAAAATCTGAATTATTTTGTCATCAGAGAAGAAGATTCCGAGATTGATTTTCCTACAGATATGAAAGCTTGGTGGATTGTTGCAGATTACGACTCTCAGGAATATCAATATCAAACCACAAAAATCTCCGAAATTCCGAATCAGTGGCCCAAGGCTTATGATTCCAATGCATCTCAAAAACTGATCAAGAATGCTGTTCAATCACCTTTGATGTTGAAAAAGGAAGGGAAGGATCAGTTATATGTCAATGTAGGAGAAGCGGCAGTTCTGGATTATCCGGCTTCACACCTGGAAGTAGATGCTCAGAATTTCAAATTCAAAACCCACCTCACGGCTGATAGACAAGGAGCTAAAGGTTACATCCAGACACCTACTGTAACACCCTGGAGAACAATTATCGTTGCTCCCAAAGCAGAAGACGTAATGGATTCTAAAATGATGTTCAACCTGAACGAACCTACAAAATATAAAGATACATCTTACATCAAACCAACCAAATACATGGGTGTCTGGTGGGAAATGATCATCGGGAAATCACAATGGGCATATTCTACGTCCGAAAACGTGCACATTGGAAAAACCGATTTTTCTAAATTAACTCCGAATGGCAAACACGCTGCCAACAATACAAAAGTTAAAGAATACATCGATTTCGCTTCTGCAAACGGCTTCCAAGGTTTGCTTATCGAAGGCTGGAACACGGGTTGGGAAGATTGGTTCGGACATTCTAAGGAGTTTGTTTTCGATTTCATTACACCTTATCCCGATTTTGATATCAAAATGTTGAATGATTATGCACATTCGAAAGGAATTAATTTAATCATGCACCACGAGACTTCCGGTTCAGCAACCAACTACGAAAGATGGGCAGACGATGCTTTCAAATTGATGAACAAATACGGTTACAAATCTGTGAAAACGGGTTATGTAGGCGATATTATTCCAAGAGGGGAACACCATTATTCTCAGTGGACAATCAACCATTTTTACAGAATTGCTGAAAAAGCAAATGACTATAAAATCATGGTGAATTCTCACGAGTCGGTTCGTCCTGGCGGAGAAAGCAGAACCTATCCAAACTGGATCTCTGCAGAAGCTGCGCGTGGGACAGAGTACGAAGCTTTTGGTGGTAACAAACCGGATCATCAGACAATTCTCCCTTTTACAAGATGGATGGGCGGTTCTATGGATTATACGCCGGGGATTTTCCAAACCAAACTGGATTATTATTTCCCGGGAGATAAGAGATTTGTACAGACAACCTTGGCTAAGCAATTAGCGCTTTATGTCGTGATGTATATGCCTTTACAAATGGCTGCAGATTTACCGGAAAATTACGCAAAACATATGGATGCCTTCCAGTTTATAAAAGATGTGGCTGCGGATTGGGATGACACAAAAATTCTTTCGGCAGAACCTGGAGATTACATCCATACAGCCAGAAAAGCAAAAGGAACAGACAATTGGTTTGTAGGTGGCGTTACAGATGAGAACCCGAGAGATTTTACAGTAGACTTTTCATTTCTGGACAAGGGTAGAAAATATGAAGCAACGATCTATGAAGATGGAAAAGACGCTGATTATGTAAACAATCCACAGAGTTATCATATCTACAAAAAAACAGTTGACAGCAAAACAAAACTGCCGGTTCACCTGGTAAGAAGCGGCGGCTATGCAATTTCTGTGAAGCCTGTTAAATAATTTTTTTAGGAGCTTAATCCCGCTTTCCGTTGTAATCTTTTTTGCCACACCTTTTGTCAGGCTGAGGCTCTCAGAGTCCACGCAAAAAAGGATTTCCACTGCAATCGGGGCTATGGCTTTCAACACCAATCAGGACTTTGTCATTGGTTCACACTTTGACAAAGTCTTTTCCTAAAATTTACACTATGAAAAAAATAATCACATTTTCTTCAATCATACTTTCCTCCATCTTTTATTCTCAGGTTCAAAAAGTAGAGCCTGCATTTTGGTGGAGCGGAATGAAAAACCCTGAACTTCAATTATTAGTTTACGGAAAAGATATTCAAAATCTCCAACCCGAATTCTCAGGCGGAATCACAATCAAAGAAGTCAAAAAAGTTGAAAACCCGAATTACCTTTTCGTAACCATTGACACAAACGGCGTTCAGCCACAAAAAACAAAACTGAACTTCAAAAACGGAAACAAAACCGTTAAAACTATTGATTACGAATTTAGGCAAAGACAACAAAATTCAGCGAACAGAGATTCTTACACATCTTCGGATGTCATGTATCTGATAATGCCTGATAGATTTGCGAACGGAAATCCGAAAAACGACAACACACCAGACACGGCTGAAAAAGCTGACCGAAGCAAAACCGGTGGTCGACACGGTGGAGATATTGCCGGAATCGTCAAGAACTTGGATTATCTTCAGGAATTAGGTGTTACCACGATTTGGAACACGCCTTTACTGGAAGATAATGAACCTTCCTATTCTTATCACGGTTATGCGCAAAGCGATTACTACAAAATCGACCCACGTTACGGAACCAACGAGGATTACAAAAACCTCGCTGATGAACTTCATAAAAGAAAAATGAAACTCGTAATGGATTATGTGACCAACCACTGGGGTTCAAAAAGCTGGATTATCAAAGATTTGCCTTCAAAAGATTGGATTCATTATTGGAACGGACAGGAAAATGGTTTCCAAAGGAGTAATTACAGAATGACAACGCAGTTTGATACCAACGCTGCGAAAGTTGATGAAGCAGCATGTATGGATGGCTGGTTTGATACGACAATGCCGGATATGAACCAAAGCAATCCAATGGTTGTAACTTATATGGCTCAGAACGCAATCTGGTGGATTGAATATGCAGGTCTGGACGGGTTCCGTGTGGACACATATTCTTACAACGATAAAAAAGGAATTGCAGATTGGACAAAACGAATCACCGATGAGTATCCGAAATTCAATATTGTAGGCGAAGTTTGGATGCACGACCAGGCGCAGATGTCTTATTGGCAGAAGGATTCCAAAATTGCAGCGATAGAAGGTTATAATTCTTATTTGCCTTCTGTGATGGATTTTACACTTCACGACGCTCTTGGTCAGGTTTTCCGTGAAGATTCTGGCTGGGATTCTGGAATGCAGAGAGTTTATGACAATCTGGCGAATGATTTTCTTTATCCGAATATCAATAATCTGTTGGTTTTTGCTGAGAATCACGACACGAATAGATTTAATCAGATTTTTCCGAAAGTTGAAGATTACAAATTAGCAATGAGTTTGATTTTGACCATTCGTGGAATTCCTCAATTATACTATGGTTCCGAAATCGGAATGGCTGGCGACAAAAACAACGGCGGCGATGGCGAAATCCGTAAAGATTTTCCAGGTGGTTGGGCTGGCGATACGAACAATGCCTTCACAAAATCAGGAAGAACAGCTTCTCAAAATGAATATTTCGATTACACCAAAAAACTTCTGAACTGGAGAAAAACAAACGAAGCGGTTCACACTGGAAAAACTTTGCATTACATACCAAAAAATAACGTTTATGTTTATTTCCGTTATACCGATAACAAAAGAGTAATGGTTGTTATCAATAACAACAAAGAAGCTCAAAATCTGGATTTGAAGCGTTTTTCCGAAGGATTAAAGAATTTTACAACGGGGAAAGATATTATTTCGGACAAAGATTTTGATTTGAAAACCAATCTATCTGTTCCTGCAAAATCTTCATTAATTTTGGAATTGAAATAAAATCTAATGGAAACTGAACTAAAACCATTCTGGCAAAAATTATTCACATTCAATTGGAAGTTTGGACTTTTCCTTATTCTAATTATTTGTATTCCTAGATTCATTTTGGTTTTAAATGCTAATGAAACTTCAGATTACAAATACATTGGTATGATAATGACAGTTTCCGCAATTGCACCATTCATTTTCCTGAGCAGATATGGTCGAAAAGTAATTGGATTAACAAAACCAAGTAATTATGGCTGGTTAATTTTTGCTGTTATTTCAGGTCTGATTTTTAGCTTAGTTCTTTATTATTTAGGAGAATTAATTTATCAAAATTCGTTTGAAAATTGGTATGTTTATATTGGGAAATCATATAATATTCCGGCAGATATAAAACAAAATGATAAATTGATAATGTTCGTAATAATGGCAGTTACAGGAATGATTTTTAGTCCAATTGGAGAGGAATTATTTTCAGAGGCATTGTTCATTCGAGTTTTGCTAAATCATTTGGAGATAAGAAAGCGTCAGTAATTGATAGTTCTGCTTTTGCTCTGACTCATATTTCTCATTTCGGATTAGTATTTATCAATAATGAATGGAAACTTTTTACGATTCCAACTCTGATTTGGGTAATCAGTATGTTTTTAGTCAGTGTTTTATTTTATATATGCAGAAGAAAAACAGACTCTTTATTATGTTCAATTGTTTGCCATTCAGCTTTTAATTTGGGAATGATTTTCAGCATATTTTTCTGCTCTGATAATTATTAATTTTAGAATGAATTAAACTATATTTAATTATGAAAAAATATACATTATTTGGATTTTTCTTTTTTCTGTTATTGTTTTCTAATTCAGCCTTTGCCCAGAAAAAGGGATTTTACGAGAATGTGCAGAAAAAGAATATCAGCAAATTACTGGACGATTTCAATACATTTGCTGCCAATGCAGATTATAAAAATTATTTTGATTGTTTTGCAGAAGAATCAACTTTTATCGGGACAGATGCCACGGAAGTTTGGAACAAAAAAGAATTCAAAGATTGGGCAAAACCATTTTTTGATAAGAAAACAACTTGGAATTTCAAATCTCTAAAACGAAATATTTATTTCAGCAAAGACGGAAATTATGCTTGGTTTGATGAGATTTTGGATACACAAATGAAAATCTGCAGAGGTTCTGGTGTTGTTGAAAAAATCGGTGGAAAATGGAAAGTAAAGCAATACGTTCTGTCGGTAACAGTTCCAAATGAAGTTGTTGATGAAGTCACCAAAATCAAAACGCCAATCGAGGATGCTTTGATTCAGAAATTAAAATAATATATAAATACCTTAAAAATAAATGACAAAAAAAGTTAAACCAAATCTTTCCATCGCTCAGATTATCAATATGAGTATGGGATTTTTGGGAATCCAGATGGCCTTCGGTTTACAGAACGGAAATGCCAGTAGAATTTTAGCAAATCTTGGCGCTGATGTTCACGAGTTGTCTTGGTTTTGGTTGGTTGCACCAGTAACAGGATTAATTGTTCAACCCATTATAGGACATATGGGAGATAACACGTGGAGTCCATTGGGAAGAAGAAAACCCTATTTTTTGATTGGTGCAGTTTTATGTGCCATCGGATTGGTTCTCCTTCCAAACGCCGCTTCTGTGACTCATCTTATTGCAGCCAATGTGTTATTACTAGCCGTGATTTTCCTGGCAATGATGGATGCATCTATCAATGTGGCAATGGAACCTTTTCGGGCTCTGGTCGGAGATATGCTTCCAAAACATCAGGGAACGATTGGGTTTTCTGTTCAAACGATTTTGATAGGAATTGGAGCTGTAATCGGTTCTTATCTTCCTGATTGGTTAACCAGATTGGGAATCTCGAATGTTGCACCAGAAGGTTTTGTAGCAGATAACGTGATTTTTTCTTTTTATATTGGTGCCGGATTTTTACTGTTGACTATTCTGTACACGATTCTGACGACGAAAGAATATTCACCTGAAGAGTTTGCAGCTTTTGAAGACGGAAAAGAAATTGTGGAAGAACCTTCTAGATTTAGCGACATCTTCAAAGATTTTGCGAACATTCCTACTCAGATGAAAAGATTGGGCGTCGTTCAGTTTTTCTCTTGGTTTGCACTGTTTACGATGTGGGTTTTCACCACAAGTGCTTTGGCTACACATCACTTTGGGTTGTCTCCGGAAGATACACACTCGGAAGCTTTTAATAATGCCGGGGATTTGACCGGAAAATTATTTGGGATGTACAATCTTTGGGCGATTCCGTTTGCATTCTTATTAACACCGATTGCCAAATTCTTAGGCAAAAAACAAACACACGCTTTGGCTTTGTTATCAGGAGGACTGGGATTGATTTCGATGTATTTTATTAAGGACACATCGTTGCTTTGGATTTCTATGATAGGATTGGGATTTGCCTGGGCAAGTATTTTAGCAATGCCTTATGCGATGTTGATTGAAGTGATTCCCCAAAGAAAAATGGGTGTTTATATGGGAATTTTTAATTTCTTTATCGTCATTCCTCAAATCATCAACGGGATTTTCGGAGGCCCAATTGTTTCCAATGTTTTTGGAAAAATGGCAATTGATTACATTGTTGTTGGTGGAATCTGTATGCTGATTGGTGCAGTTGTCACGATGATTTTCATCAAATCAGATGATGAAACACCAAAAGAAATCGAAGAAGAAATCCAGCAGGTTCATTTCTAATTTCATACGGAATTGTCACACTGAACTTGTTGAAGTGTCTAAATATTAAATCCACCAAATCGGTGGATTTTTCGTTCTTATCCTACGTCAATGTGTAAGAGTTTTCAAAGTTGGAAATTTGTATCAACAAAAAAGCCTAACAATTAAAATCAATTTATAATGAAAACAGTATATCACAAATCAGACACCAGAGGTTATGCTAACCATGGTTGGTTAAAAAGTCATCACACTTTTAGTTTTGCCAATTATCACAATCCGGAAAGAACGCATTTCGGTGTTCTCAGAGTTTTGAATGACGATTTTGTAGAAGGTGGAATGGGATTCGGGAGACATCCGCACCGCGATATGGAAATCATCTCGATTCCTTTGGAAGGCGATTTGCGACACGGCGACAATATGGGTAATTCCGGAATTATCAAAAAAGGCGATATCCAGGTGATGTCTGCAGGAACCGGAATTATGCACAGCGAGGAAAACGCCACCGAACAACCTGTCAAATTCTTACAAATCTGGGTAATTCCAAACAAAACTGATGTTACACCAAGATACGATCAAATCAACATCGAGGAACAATCTGTACAGAATGATTTTCAGCAGATTCTTTCTCCTAATGCTGATGATGCAGGTGTGTGGATTCATCAGGATGCATGGTTCAGTTTGGCAAGATTTGACAAAGGTTTTTCTAAGGAATACAACATCCATAAATCAGGAAATGGCGTGTATGTTTTTGTCATCAAAGGAAAGGCAAAAATCGGCGACCAAATCCTTGATGAAAGAGATGGTCTTGGGATCTGGGATACAGAAAATTTTGTGCTAGAAGCTGAAGAAAATTCCGAAATATTGTTAATGGAAGTTCCAATGCAATTACCACAATCTTAATTTTTTAATAAACTTTTAAGAAAAATACATCAGACTCGGTATAAGATTTGTCCTCAAAAAATCTTAAATTTGGCACTTTAAAAAGTTAAACTGAAAACATAATATGAGATTACTTATTGTAGGAAACGGTGGACGTGCTTCTGCCTTGGCTACCAAGCTAAGCGAAGACAACAGAATTACGAAGATGTACTTTGCACCTGGCAATGCCACTACCGAAAAACTGGGAGAAAATATCAACGAAACCGACATCATTGCACTGAGAGATTTTGCAATCAAACACAAGGTAGATTTGACTATTGTTGGTCCTGAAGCACCTCTTGTAGAAGGTATCGTGGATGAGTTTAAAAAAGTTGACCTCAAGGTTTTTGGTCCTGCAAAAAAAGCAGCCTCATTGGAAGGCAGCAAGGCATTCTCTAAGAAGTTTATGAAAACTTACGGAATCAAAACGGCACAATCCGTAACATTTGATTCTTACGCAGAAGCTAAGGAATATTTACAGAAACAAAAGTTTCCTTTGGTAATCAAAGCAAGTGGTTTAGCTGGCGGGAAAGGCGTAGTTATAGCTGAAAATCTCGAAGATGCAGAAGGTACAATTCACGATTTTATGATCAAAAGAATCTTTGGCGATGCGGGGATTCAGGTTATTATCGAAGAATTTTTGCAAGGTTTCGAAGCATCCATCATCGGTGTTTCCAACGGTGAAAAGATTTTCCCTTTTATTCCTGCAAAAGATTACAAAAAAGTCGGAAACGGAGACAAAGGCCCAAACACAGGAGGAATGGGTTCTGCAGCGCCAAGTCCGGAATTCACGGATGAGCATTTTCAGGACTTTGTTCAGAATATTATGAATCCAACTGTTGAAGGTCTTAAAAAAGAAGGTCTTAGCTTCAAAGGATTTATTTTCTTCGGATTAATGGTGACAAAAAGCGGAACTTATCTTCTGGAATATAATATGAGATTGGGTGACCCGGAAACTCAGGTGCTTTTACCGTTGTTAGAGAACAATTTGGTAGATGTTATCGAGGATTGTCTTCACGGTAAGGAGCTGGAACTGAAATTTAAAAATAAAAAAGCAGTTTGTCTTGTGGTTTGTTCGGGAGGTTATCCTCAGAATCACGAGACAGGCTTTGAGATTACAGGGGCAGAAAAAGTAAAGGGAAGCACGTTGCTTTATGCTGGTGCAGATTCAAGAGGAGACAGAGTCGTTTCTACGGGAGGTAGAGTTCTTAACTTGGTAGCGCTTGGAGACACTTTCGAAGAAGCACGCAAAAAAGTCTATGAGGATGCTATTGCAGTAGATTTTGACTACGGATTTTACCGAGACGATATTGCGAAATTCTAAATATATAGAGATGTTGGGCGACCAATGTCTCTTTTTTTTAGAAGCTGTTTCCCGCTTTCCACTATATCTTTTTTGTCATTGCGGACGAAGTGAAGCAATCTGTTGAACAAGTCAGCAATCGCAATGACAAAAAAGGATGCCGTTGCAATCGGGGCTAGTTTGCAATTCAGTATTAGATTTGGCACACAGAGCTCGTCGAAGTGTCTACTCATAATTAACAATTAATCATTAATTACTAAAAAATGCCTTGGAATCCGGATATATATGACCAGTTTAAGAAAGAACGTTCAGCACCATATTTTGATTTAATAAAACTGATTGAAATAGAATCTGATATGTCTGTTATCGATTTAGGTTGCGGAACTGGCGAATTGACTTCTGGACTTTTAGATTTTATTCCAAATTCAAAAATCATCGGCATCGATTCTTCTGCAGAAATGCTTCAAAAAGCAGAGCAATACGCAACAAAAAGATTGCAGTTTTTTCAAAGAAGCGTAGAGGAGCAGGTGGAATTGAAAGATAAATTTGATTTAATTCTTGCCAACGCCTCTTTGCAATGGTGTGATAATCATCAGGAGTTGTTTCCAAAACTGATTTCAAAACTGAATCCCGATGGGCAATTAGCCGTACAAGTTCCATCGAATCACAATTTCATAGTTCATCAGTTATTGTCTGTCGTTGCGGAACACGAGGTTTATCAGAAACATTTCAATGGTTGGAAAAGAAAATATTCGGTTCTTAATATAGAAGATTATGCCAAGATTTTGTCAGACAACGAAGGTAGAAAAATCAATGTCTTCGAAAAAGTTTATCCGCACATTATGAAAGATGCAGATGCCGTTTTTGACTGGGCTTCAGGAACAGCAATGATTCCGTTTGTTGAAAAACTGCCGGATGAATTGAAAAATCAGTACAAACAGGATTATAAAGAAGAACTTAGAAAAGTTTTTACAGTTTCGCCGGTTTTTTATCCGTTCAAAAGAACTTTTATTTATGCACAATTTTAAAAAATATTACAACATTATATGCAAAACGGAATTATCATTTTAGACTTCGGTTCACAGTACAATCAACTCATTGGAAGAAGAATCCGTGAAATGGAAGTTTATTCGGAAATAGTACCATTCAACACACCATTAGCAGAAATTCTTGAGAAAAAACCAAGAGGAATCATCCTTTCCGGCGGTCCAAGTTCTGTGAACGCAGAAAATGCGCACCTTGTAGAAAAAGAATTGTATGAACAAGGAATTCCGGTTTTAGGAATCTGCTACGGAATGCAATTAACAGCTCATCTTTTGGGCGGAAAAGTGACCAAAGGAGAAAAAGGCGAGTATGGAAAAGCTCACCTTGAAATTGTAAAAGAAAACGAATTACTGAAAGGTGTCTATCAGAATTCCATCGTTTGGATGAGCCATTTTGACGAGGTTGCAGAATTACCGGAAGGTTTTGAACTCAATGCAAAATCAGGTGTTATCGCTTCGATTTCAAATCCTGAGAAAAAAATCTATTGCGTACAGTTTCACCCGGAAGTTTCGCATTCTGAAGAAGGCGGAAAGATGCTGGAGAACTTCGTATTCGGAATTTGTAAAGCTGACAAAAACTGGAAACTAACAAATTACATCGAGAGAACCGTTGCCGAAATCAAAGAAAAAGTAGGCGATCAAAAAGTGATTCTTGGATTGTCTGGAGGTGTTGATTCGTCCGTAGCTGCAGTTTTGATTCATAAAGCCATCGGCGACCAGCTGAATTGTATCTTCGTAGATACGGGACTTTTGAGAAAAGACGAAGGCAAAAAAGTAATGGAAAATTACGGCAAACATTTCCATATGAACATCAAAATGGTAGATGCTTCCGAAAGATTCTTATCCAAATTAGCAGGAGTAGGTGATCCTGAAGAAAAACGTAAAATCATCGGTAACGAATTTGTTCACGTCTTTGATGAAGAATCAAAACAAATCGAAGGTGCGAAATTCTTGGCACAAGGAACTATCTATCCGGATGTTATCGAATCACAATCTGTGAAAGGACCTTCTGCAGTTATCAAATCTCATCACAACGTTGGTGGGCTTCCCGAAGAAATGGAATTCGAATTGTTGGAACCTTTGAGGGAATTGTTCAAAGATGAGGTGAGAAAAGTAGGCGAGGAGTTGGGAATTCCACACGAGTTGGTTTACAGACATCCGTTTCCTGGTCCAGGTTTGGGAATCAGAGTTTTGGGAGAAGTTGATGCTGAAAAAGTTAGAATCTTGCAGGAAGCTGATGATATTTTCATCGAAGAATTATATAAAAATGATTTGTATGAGAAAGTTTCTCAGGCATTCGTGGTTCTTCTTCCGGTAAAATCCGTTGGTGTAATGGGTGATGAAAGAACTTATGAATATACAGCCGTTGTCCGTTCTGCCAACACAATTGATTTTATGACGGCAACCTGGAGCAGATTGCCTTACGAGTTTTTGGATACCGTTTCCAGCAGAATCATCAATGAGGTTAGAGGAATCAACAGAGTGGCTTATGACATCAGTTCAAAACCGCCAGCAACGATTGAGTGGGAATAATTAATGAATGATCAATCATAATCAATAAGTGATAAGCCAGCAGTATTTTTGTTGGCTTTTTTCTGCAGTAACACTATATTTGATTTTAAAAAATATTATAAATGAACGAAAATCATCAAGAATCTCAGATTTCTCCAAACTATAAAAAAGCTGCGGATTTAATTTACCTTTCTGGTGCTTTGGGAATCGGAAATTTAATTTGGAAATACGAGACTTTAGATAATGGCTTGAAAATATTCATTGCAATAATTTCTGTAGGTTTCGTCTTCGTACTTGGTTATTTTGTAAGTAAAGGAGCAGTATGGATGAAGTATGTTCTTGCGGTACTTTTATTTTTTGGAATAATCGGCTTGCCTTTTATAGTTCAGAACCTTAAGAATGATTTAGTCTTAGGGATAATTAATATTGTACAAACTATTTTACAGATTTGGGCTATGATTTTGTTATTTAAAGTTCCAAAATAGAAAATCAATAATATCATATATTGCTGAAAAAAGACCTGTTCAAATTTGAACAGGTCTTTTCGTTTAATAACTTATTGTTTCGAATAAATCACGTAATAATTCTTATTAAACTCAACAGGCTTGTCTGATTTTAAAGTCGTGGTTTGCCATTGTTCAGTTGGTTTCAGTTCTTGCTCGTCAGCCAGTCTGATCGGTAATTTAAAATCAGGAACAACGTTTGTCCATCTGTAAGTCAATTGATTTCCGTTTTGTTTATACTCCAAAGTCGGAATTTTAACAGTTCTCAGATATTGGTCAAAAATCGACTTCAAATCAATTCCGGATTTTTGAATGAAATAATCTTCTACTTGTTGTGTGGTCACAGTCTGATGATAAAAATCTTTATTTAAACCTCTCAGAATCTGGCGAAATTTCTCATCATTATTGATCACCTGGCGAATTGTGTGAATCATATTCGCACCTTTCGGATACATATCGCCGCTGCCTTCATTCCGGATGCCGTACGTTCCGATGATTGGCTTGTCATTGGCAATCATTTGGCGAACACCCTGGATGTATTTGTCAGCCGAGTCTTTGTCCATATATTTTTCCACAAACAATGGCTCAGAATACATCGTGAAACTCTCATGGATCCACATGTCGGCCTGGTCTTTGGCTGTGATATTGTTGGCAAACCATTCGTGTCCCGACTCATGGATGATAATGTAATCCCACTTCAGCCCGACACCCGTTCCTGATAAATCTCTTCCAAGGTAGCCGTTGCCATAATTATTTCCATAAGCGACGTTGCTTTGATGTTCCATTCCCAGATGCGGTGACTCCACGATTTTGTAAGAATCCTCATAGAAAGGATATGGTCCGAACCAATATTCGAAAGCGCTCAACATTGGTTTTACCTGCTCGAATTGTTTTTTTGCTTTCTCGAGATTATAATCCAAAACCCAATAATCCAGGTCCAGTTTTCCCTTTTCGCCGTTGAAAGTATTTTTGAAATTGACATATTTCCCGATGGATGGAATAATGGAATAATCATTAATCGGATTTTTCACTTCCCAAAGCCAGGATTTTTTATCGCCCAGATTTTCTTCTTTGATTAATTTTCCGTTGCCAACGCCAACAAGGTCTTTTGGTGTGATGATTTTGAACGTTATGCCGTTATCAGGCTCATCGCTCCAGATATCTTTTACAGGAAGCCAAATGCTCGCACCAATCCCTTCGTCAGCCGCAGTCATCCACGGATTTCCGTTTTTATCCTTTGTGAAAATCCAGCCGCCGTCCCAAGGTGCGTGTTTAGCAATTTGAGGATTACCCGAATAATCTATATCAATTGTATATTTTTCTCCTTTTTTGAAATTCTTTTTTGTCGTCAGGAAAATAAAATCTCCGTCAATTTTTTTCTCGGCAATTGGAAAGCTGGCCGATATTTTATCGGCTTTCATTGGCTTTTGTAAATCGATTTGAAAAGTCGGGTTTCTGACATCTTTCTCAATTGTCAAACTGATTTTATTACTTCCTTTGATACTTTTCGCTTCAAAGTTCGGTTCCAGGACAATATCATATTTCTTAACATCCCAAAAGTTCCTGAATTCTGTATTAGAGCCTTTTAGCGTATCGATTTTGGTCGGTTTTGCATTCTCAAAAAACTGAGCCTGTGAAACTCCGGAGATTAATATGGAGAGAAGTAATAATTTTTTCATTTTTAATTATTTGAGGTCTGATAAGTTGGAATTTAAATGTTAAAAGTTACAGAGATTGAATAATATTTACCACAATGGACCCAAAGATGTTCACAAAGTTCACTATAA
The DNA here is from genome assembly GCF_900182975.1 of Epilithonimonas pallida. NCBI lineage: Bacteria > Pseudomonadati > Bacteroidota > Flavobacteriia > Flavobacteriales > Weeksellaceae > Epilithonimonas > Epilithonimonas pallida. Next base: position 283,967 of record NZ_FXUO01000004.1, read on the forward strand.
TAATTTTTGACCTTTGTAAAAAAGCCTTGCGAGCGTCGTGTTTAAAAAAAATTAGCTAACATTTTCCTGATAAAAATGTTTCGTTTCTTCAATAATTTCGTCAATTTGTTCAAGCGTCAAAGCCTGAAGAAACTTAGTCTTAAATTCTTTAAAATGCGGAATTCCGCGGAAGTAATTGCTGTAATGTTGTCTCATTTCCACAATTCCTGGACGTTCGCCTTTCCATTCCACAGACCAAAGAGCGTGGTTTTTCACGGCTTCTAGTCTTTCTGCAATAGTTGGCTCAGGAAGAATTTCTCCGGTCTCAAAAAAATGTTTGATTTCATTGAAAATCCATGGATAACCAATCGCTCCACGACCAATCATTATTCCGTCGCAATTGTATTTATTTTTATATTCCAAAGCTTTTTCGGGAGAATCGACATCGCCATTTCCAAAAATCGGAATTTCGATATTCGGATTGCTTTTGATTCTGGAAATGTGTTCCCAATCCGCCTCGCCTTTGTACATTTGAGCACGTGTTCTGGCGTGGATGGTTAAGGCTTTGATTCCAACATCCTGTAATCTTTCGGCAACTTCATCAATATTGATACTGCTGTCATCCCAGCCCAATCTGGTCTTTACAGTAACCGGCAAATGTGTAGAATTCACGACAGCTTTGGTTAATCTAACCATCAAATCGATGTCTTTCAAAACGCCTGCACCTGCGCCTTTGCAAACTACTTTTTTTACAGGACAACCAAAATTAATATCCACTAAATCTGGCTCAACTGTTTCCACGATTCTGGCAGACATTGCCATTGCTTCCTCATCTCCACCAAAAATCTGGATTCCGACAGGTCTTTCGTAATCGAAAATATCTAGCTTTTTGCGGCTCTTAATTGCATCACGAATCAATCCTTCCGAAGAGATAAACTCAGAATACATCAGGTCTGCGCCGTGCATTTTGCACAGTTTTCTAAAAGGTGGATCACTTACATCTTCCATCGGTGCCAGCAAAAGCGGAAAATCAGGAAGTTCTATGTTGCCAATTTTTACCATTCTGCAAAGATAATCATTCCTATTATTTCTAATTTAAATTCAGTCTTAATTCCTTATTCGGTAAATTTGTGGGATAAATCAATGGATATGAAAAGACTATTTCTGGCGTTTGCTCTGGCCTCAATTGTGGCTTGTTCGAAAAGTGATAATTCAGGAAACAAAGATGTTCTGAAACAAGAACCCGAAGCTGCACCAAAAGTTGTGACGGACCCAATTGCTGAAGGTCAGTCTTTAGTGGAAGGTGCAGATTGTTTAGGATGTCATAAAGTGGATGAACGAATGATTGGCCCGTCTTATAAAGAAGTGGCTGCGAAATATGAAAACACGCCGGAGAATGTAGAATTGCTGGCAGATAAAATCATCAAAGGAAGCTCAGGAATTTGGGGTGATGTTCCAATGCCGGCTCACAATGGATTGAGCAAAGAAAATGCGAAATTTATGGCACAATATATTTTATCTTCAAAATAATTTATAGCTCTGACTATAAGGATTAAAGGCAGTTTTGAACTGTCTTGCTTCTTTTGGAGAAAATGATTATCTTTTCAAAAATAAAATCTATGAAGTCTATCTTATATTCTGCTCTATTTTTTTCCGCATCGTTATGTGCGCAGGAATATCAATATGATTATACTTTTTTCACAAACAGTTTGATGAAAGATAATTTCTTTTATGGAAATGTAAAATCTTCAGGTTCAGCTTCTGTGAAAAATCAGAATAATAAATTATTGGTTGATAAAAATGAATTTCATTCTGCGGGAAATTCACTTTTGCTGGATTATAAAAATGCAAAAGACGGAAAATGGGAAGCATCATTAGAATATGAAGATGTGAGAGGAAAAGATTTCTTTACCAAAGCCAATTTCCTAAGTTTTTGGATTAAATCTGAAAAAAATGATTCTAATATTCTGCCAACTGTAAAACTTCAGAAAACCGACGGCGGTTTTTCGAAACCGATTACTTTTAAGCTGGTGAAAAATAATCAGTGGGAAAATGTTTTGATTGACATTTCAAATATGGATGCTTCTGTGAAGGATAATCCTAAATCCGTTAAAGCGATTGTTTTCACTCAGCCTGAAAACTCTGATTCTAATAACAAAATTTGGTTAGACGATATTGCTTTCATTGATTCAAGAGAAAAGGAGAAGATTGCTGAAATTCCAAAAATTTCATTCGCTAAAGGTTACATGAAACACGTAGATTTGAAATGGAGTCCAATCAAAGACAATAATATCAGATATGTGAAAATCTACCGCTCCGAAAATGGAAAAGATTTCAAACCGGTCGGAATTCAGGATGCTTATATTGATAGATTTGCTGATTTCACTAATGAAACCGGAAAGAAATATTCCTATAAAATTAGTTTCCTCGACAAGCTTTTCAACGAATCAAAATTATCAGAAATCGCTTCAACTGAAACCAAAAATATGTCTGATGAAGAACTGATAACGATGGTTCAGGAAGCGTCTTTTAATTATTATTGGGACGGCGCAGAACCGGAAAGCGGCTTGTCAAAAGAAAATACCAACGGAAGACAAAATATGATTGCAACCGGCGCTTCAGGTTTTGGAATTATGGCTCTGATTGCCGGAACTGAACGGGGATTTATCTCAAGAAAAGAATCTGTGGAACGTTTTACTAGGATTGTTAATTTCATCGAAAAAGCAGACAAATACCACGGCGCAGTAGCGCATTTCATTGACGGAAAAACGGGGAAAACCGAACCGTTTTTCGGAAAGAGAGATAACGGAGCCGATTTGGTGGAAACATCATTTTTCGTTCAGGGGTTGTTAGCGGCTCATCAATATTTTAACAAAGACAATGCGGAAGAGAAAAATATCAGACAAAAAATCGACAAGTTCTGGAAAGGTATCGAGTGGGACTGGTTCAAACAAACGCCGGATAGCAAATTTCTATATTGGCATTGGTCGCCTGACCAGGCTTGGACAATCAATCACCGTCTGATTGGCTGGAACGAGACGATGGTAACTTATTTGATGGCTATAGCTTCACCAACACATTCGGTTCCGGCGAGTATATATTATTCGGGTTGGGCGAGTCAGGATAAAATTGCTCAGGATTACCGGAAAGATTGGGGAAAATCTGATGAAGGTTCAATGTACACTAACGGAAATACCTATTACGGAATCAAACTGGATGTTGGCGTCAACAAAGGCGGTCCGCTCTTTTTCGCACATTATTCATTTATGGGATATGACCCACACGGATTGACGGACCGATACACCAATTATTTCAAAAATAATCAGAATATTGCCAAAATCAATTACCTGTATTGTGTCGAAAATCCGAAAAAACAAAAGGGTTATGGTAAAGACGGTTGGGGTTTAACAGCTTCGGACGGACCAAACGGCTACAATCCTGATGAGCCTGTGGAAAGAGAAGATACAGGCAAATTGACTCCGACTGGCGCAATTGCCTCTTTTCCTTATACACCAACCGAATCGATGGCAGTTTTGAAAAATTTCTATCTCAATTACGGCGATTTTCTTTGGGGTGAATATGGTTTCCGGGATTCGTTTGATTTAAATAACAACTGGTGTTCTCCGATTTTTATGGGACTGAATCAGGCGCCAATGACCGTGATGATGGAAAATCACAGAACAGGTTTGATTTGGAAATTATTTATGAGCCATCCGGACGTGAAAGCCGGCATAGAAAAATTGAATAAAGAGAAGTAACTTTTGGGCAGCTTTTTCCGTCTTCCGCTCACGCTCTTTTCACTTCACTGCGTTGCGTAAAAAGGAGCTCCGCTCAAGCCGGGCTGCAAATTCGCCGGCAAAATAAAGGTTTTCCTAAAAATACCACTTTGTCATTCCGTAGAAGCTTAAATAACAAAGATTCCTACGGAATGACAAAGTTTATGTTTATTTCTTTGATGAGTTTTACGACTTTGCGAATCTTAAAATATCCTCAATAAATAAAAAAACTTTGCACCCTTTGCGTTAAAATAAATCCAAAGAATCTCCTTTTGTGTCTTTTGTGGTTATGTCAAAATTTAACTTCCACAACCATTTAAAAATCACTATTTTTGCAATTCGAAAAAATTGAATTAAAATGTCATTATCAGAACAGGAAATTATCCGTCGCGAAAAATTACAAAAATTGACCGATCTGGGAATCGATGCATTCCCTGCCGCTGAATACAAAATCACTGATTCCACCAAATCTATAAAACAGAATTTCGAAGAAGGGAAGAAGGTGGTGATTGCCGGACGTTTGATGTCAAGAAGAATTCAGGGAAAGGCAAGTTTTGCAGAATTGCAGGATTCCGAAGGGAGGATTCAGGTTTATTTTAACCGTGACGAGATTTGTACTGGTGAAGACAAAACTTTATATAACGAAGTTTACAAGCATCTTTTAGATATCGGTGACATCATCGGGATAGAGGGTGAATTGTTCAAAACTCAGGTTGGAGAGATGACGGTAATGGTGAAAAATTTCACTTTATTGACAAAGTCGCTTCGTCCACTTCCGCTTCCAAAAGTAGATGCTGAAGGTAATGTTTTCGATGGCTTCACAGATGCGGAATTGCGTTACAGACAGCGTTATGCGGATTTGGTTGTGAACCCTCATGTGAAGGAAATCTTCGTTAAAAGAACAAAATTGTTTAATGCGATGAGAACTTTCTTTAATGATGCAGGTTATTTCGAAGTCGAAACGCCTATTTTACAATCCATTCCTGGTGGAGCTGCGGCAAGACCATTTATCACACATCACAATGCTTTGGATATTCCTTTATATCTTAGAATTGCTAACGAATTATATCTGAAAAGACTCATTGTTGGTGGATTCGATGGCGTTTATGAATTCTCGAAAAACTTCCGAAATGAAGGGATGGACAGAACACATAATCCGGAATTCACGGCAATGGAAATCTATGTGGCCTACAAAGATTACAACTGGATGATGGATTTCACGGAGAAATTGTTGGAATTCTGTGCGACTTCGGTCAACGGAACTTCGGAATCCGTTTTCGGGGAACACACCATCAGCTGGAAAGCACCTTACCCAAGAGTTTCTATGACAGAAGCGATTCTGAAATATACAGGATTTGACATCACTGGAAAATCTGAGCAGGAATTATTTGATTTTGCAAAATCTATCGGAATCGAGGTTGATGAAACAATGGGTAAAGGAAAACTGATTGATGAGATTTTCGGAGAAAAGTGTGAAGGAAACTTCATTCAGCCGACTTTCATCACAGATTATCCTGTTGAGATGTCGCCATTGACCAAAAAACATAGAAGTCAAGAAGGTTTGACAGAGCGTTTCGAATTAATGGTTTGTGGAAAAGAAATCGCGAATGCTTATTCGGAATTGAATGATCCAATCGACCAGAGACAACGTTTTGAGCATCAATTATTATTATCAGAAAAAGGGGATGATGAAGCTGGGCAATTTATTGATGAAGATTTCCTTAGAGCTTTGGAATATGGAATGCCGCCAACTTCTGGTTTAGGAATCGGTATGGACAGATTAATTATGTTCCTGACTAACAATCCATCAATCCAGGAAGTGCTTTTCTTCCCGCAAATGAGACCTGAGAAAAAAACTCCGGCAGTTGAATTGGGAGAAGATGAAAAAGTGATTCTTGAAATCCTTAATTCACAGGAAGAGGCAATGGAACTGAATGAAGTAAAAAATCGTTCTCAGCTTTCCGGTAAAAAATGGGACAAGGCTTCTAAAACTTTAACTAAAAATAATTTGGTGAAAGTTGAGAAAATTGATGAGGTTTTGTTGATGAAACTGGTTTAATTTCTCATTGGATATAAATTAAAAGCGGACCGTGTAGTTCGCTTTTTTATTTGCATTGCTGTTGAAAACTAACCCATTTTTTAGCTTTCATATCTCGAATTTTTTCACGATATTTGTGAGCATTTTAATAGAAATAACACTTTGTAAAATTATCGGCTAAGTGCTGATTATAAGAATAATATGAGTCAAAAACAATATACAGCAAGTAGTATTCAGGCATTGGAAGGAATGGAGCACGTTCGTATGCGTCCTTCGATGTACATTGGTGATGTAGGAGTCAGAGGTCTCCACCATTTGGTTTATGAAGTCGTGGATAACTCTATCGATGAAGCTTTAGCCGGATATTGTGATACAATCACTGTCGCGATAAAAGAAGGTAATGCGATCGAAGTTATGGATAACGGTCGTGGTATTCCGGTCGATTTTCACGAGAAAGAACAGAAGTCCGCGCTGGAAGTTGTAATGACCAAAATCGGAGCCGGTGGTAAGTTTGACAAAGATTCCTACAAGGTTTCCGGAGGTCTTCACGGGGTTGGGGTTTCTTGTGTTAACGCACTTTCCAACGAAATGATTACAACTGTTTACAGAGATGGGAATGTTTATCAGCAGGTTTATTCCCGAGGAAAAGCACAAACTGGGGTTGAAGAGATAGGCAACAGCGATTACAGAGGAACGAAACAGTTTTTCCAGCCGGATGATTCTATTTTTACTGAATTAGTTTACAATTATGATACGTTGGCAACCAGATTAAGAGAGTTGGCTTATCTTAATAAAGGGATTACAATTACGTTAACCGACGAAAGAGAAAAACTGGAAGACGGTTCTTTCAAATCAGAAGTGTTCCATTCGGAAGGCGGATTAAAAGAGTTTGTTGAATATATCGACGGAAACCGCGAATCTATAATGGAGCACGTGATTTTTATGGAAGGTGAGCGTGATGATATTCCTGTGGAAGTAGCGATGCGTTATAACACGTCTTTCAACGAGAACTTGCATTCTTACGTTAATAATATCAATACCCATGAAGGTGGGACACACTTGGCAGGTTTTAGAAGAGCTTTGACAAGAACTTTGAAAAAATATGCCGATGAGTTAGGACTTCCTGCAAAAGAAAAAGTAGAAGTTACAGGTGACGATTTCCGCGAAGGTTTGACAGCAGTGGTTTCTGTAAAGGTAATGGAACCTCAGTTCGAAGGTCAGACTAAAACGAAGTTGGGTAACTCAGAAGTTTCTGGCGCGGTTGATAAAATCGTGGGTGAAATGCTGACTAATTTCCTGGAGGAAAACCCAAACGAGGCAAAAACAATTGTTCAGAAAGTTGTTTTAGCGGCAAAAGCCAGACAGGCTGCGAAGAAAGCACGTGAGATGGTTCAGAGAAAATCGCCGATGGGTGGTTCTGGGTTGCCAGGGAAATTATCTGACTGTTCTTCAAAAGATCCGGCTGAATCCGAGATTTTTCTGGTTGAGGGAGATTCCGCAGGTGGAACGGCAAAACAAGGCCGTGACCGTCATTTCCAGGCGATTCTTCCACTGAGAGGTAAGATTCTGAATGTTGAGAAATCAATGCTTCACAAGGTTTATGATAATGAGGAAATCAAGAATATCTACACAGCGCTTGGTGTTTCTGTTGGAACAGAAGAAGATTCCAAAGCGTTGAATATGGCCAAATTAAGATATCACAAAATCGTCATTATGACCGATGCCGATATCGACGGTTCCCACATTTCGACGTTGATTCTAACCTTCTTCTTCAGATATATGAAAGAGCTGATTGAGAACGGATATATCTATATCGCCCAACCACCTTTGTATTTGCTAAAGAAAGGAAATAAGAAACAATATGCTTACAACGAAAAGGAGCGTGAAGAGTTTACTTTAGAAATGTCACCTGATGGAAAAGGCGTAGAAGTGCAACGTTATAAAGGTCTTGGAGAGATGAATCCTGAGCAGCTTTGGGAAACAACTCTGAATCCGGAACACAGGATTCTGAAGCAAGTAACGATTGATAACGCTGTTGAGGCAGATTCAACTTTCTCTATGCTGATGGGAGACGAAGTTCCGCCGAGGAGAGAATTTATCGAGAAAAATGCAGTTTATGCAAGAATTGATGCATAATCATAAAATCAGACCTTCCAATTTTTGGAAGGTTTTTTGTTATTATAAACCTTTGAAAAAATAACCATTTTAAATAATAAATACTATGAAAAAACTGTGTATCATCCTTTCAGTTGGAGTTTTACTGACTTCCTGCTCGAAAACCGAAAACAAAGAAATCAACATTAATGTTACCAAATCTGATAGCTTGGAATCCAAAAAGGGATTCGTTATTGATTCTGTTCGTGTTCAGGATTCTTTGGTAATTAACAAAAATCTTACAGCTTCTTTCAACAAGCAACTACTTGTTTTTCCATCCATTGAAAATAAAACGGTTCTGGATAGTATCTACAAAGAAGCTAATGTAAAAACATCCGCATATGATGCTAACTCATTGAAATCATTTCTAACTCAACAGATGCAAAAAAGTTTTGACGATACTAAGAAAAGCTCAAAAGAATGGTCGCCTGATTTTAAGCAAACCTGGGATGAGATGTCAGATATGAAGGTTGTTTCTCACAATGATGATGTCCTGACTCTGAAATATTCAGGAAGCGGTTATACAGGCGGTGCGCATGGTTATTATTTTGAAAATTATAAAACATTGGATCTGAAGGATAGTAAGGTAATTTCTCAAAATGATATCTTCAAAAACCCGGCAGATAGTAATTGGGATAAAATCTTAAAAAACAATTTTGTAGAGAAAGATCAAAAAGAGATGATGCTTGTAGATAAAATCGAGCTGAACAACAATTTCTATTTTGACCAGAACAAAATTACATTTGTCTATAATCAGTACGAGATTACGGCTTATGCAGCTGGTGTAGTTTATATTACTCTAAATTTCAAAGATATCAAAGAACAACTGAAACCAGAGTTTATAAGCCGATATAAAATCAAATAACATGGGCCAGAATCTGAAAAATTACAGGAAATATTACCCGTTACATCATTTTATTTTCTATCCGTTATCTTTGGTTTTGCTGGTGTTTTCAGTTTTTAAAATATTCAGCTTTGTGGATGTGGATGAGAATCTATTCTGGATTTGGATTGCAATTTCTGCAGTAATTATATTGATGATCGTCTTATCATTCATGCTTCGCCAGCATTATGCATTGGGTTTACAGGACAGGATCATTATTAATGAATTTAAATTCCGATATTTTGCTATGACGGGAAACAGATTGGAAAATTCGACCTATCATTTTTCCGACGCCCAGATTTTTGCGCTGAGGTTTGCTCAGGATGAAGATTTGATGGAAATGATGCATCAAACGGCGCAAAATGAATGGTCGCCTTCTGTCATCAAACAAAATATCAAAAACTGGAATGCGGACAATAAACGGATTTAGATTAAATCAGCAGAGACGTCTTGCTATGGTTTTTGATGCCTCGAAAACAAAATAATTCATTTATAATAAAAAATACTCTGAAATCTTCAGAGTATTTTTATTTTTGGGCTATGAAATTTGCATTCATCATCAATCCCTATTCTGCGAAAAAAAATTATCAGCCTTTTTTGGATAGTCTTACCAAAAAGGTGAATAATCCACTTTATATCATTTCCAGATCTTTAGAAGATACGGATGAATTTATCAAAAAACACTGGAATGATGTGGATATTTTTGTGGCAGTTGGCGGTGACGGGACTATTTCGGTTGTTGCGCAGAAATTGATTAATACACAAAAGATTCTGGCAGTTTTTCCTGCGGGTTCGGGTAATGGTTTTTCTAATGAAACTAATTTTAACAAAAATATTTCCCGTCTTTTAGAAAAAATCAAAGCTAAAAAATCCCGTGAGATTGATACGTTTATGGTAAATGAACATTTTTCTATTAATGTTTCAGGAACAGGATTTGACGGAAAAGTGGTAAAAGAATTCGAGAAAACCAATCGCGGTTTTAAGAATTACATCAAAGTTTCTATCAAAACTTTTTTCAATTATAAACCGATAAAAATCAAATTCTCAGAAGAAAATTACAAGCAATATAATGGCAAATACCTAATGCTGAATATCGCCAACACGCGACAGTTCGGTAACAACGCTTACATTGCACCAATGGCTAGTAAAAGTGACGGTTTGGTAGATTTGGTTTTGGTTAAGAAGTTTCCATTGACCTATTCGCCTTTTTTTGCGTTCCGGATGTTCACCAAACGTCTGAAGGATGATGATTATGTGACTTATCTCCCGGTTTCAGAAATCGAATTCAAAGTCAACACGAAAACCTGGCACATCGATGGGGAATTCAAGAAAATCAAATCACCGATTCATATCAAAGTCTTGCCAAAGAGTTTGAGGATTTTGGTTTAAATCTATAAAACAAACTATAATGTTAAAATAGGTAATATTTAATGATGGACAGTTTTTATCACTCAATAAAATAACTTGAAATTTTTTCATCCAAGGTTACTATGTTTCTTATTTCATCAAAAAGCGGCCACTCAAGATATTGCTCTTGGTTCAATTCTTCTAATATAATTGCTTTTTTTATTTCATTTTCAATATCTTGTAAATCGTTTGATAGAATTTTATGAGCAACTTTAAATATTGGAGTTGCAGTACCTACTTTTATTGTTTTTAAAACATCAGTCAATTTTTTATCATTGGTGCGTTTTAATGCCAAGGCGTGATTAATTTTGATTCTTAATAAAAAATCTTCCTGTTCGCTATTTTTTGGAATAATAATTTCGGCATATTTGCAAGTTTTAGAAACTATGTCGTAATTTTTTGCCTTCAAGTCTTCAAATGATTGAACCATTATTTCATTTATTGCCTCATTGATTTTATCTTTATCCCAATTTCCCCAGCAATTAAATAATAATAATTGTCCTGCTAATTTGAATTCTTTTAAGCTATTTAAAAAATAAATTTTGTCAATTGTGATTTTGTCTCCAATTTTAAAATTATAAGGGTTTTTTGTTCTAACAATATATTTTTTATTGACAATGGATGAATTATGGACAATCAAATGTCTTCTTTCTCGAATTTCTATTATATTTTCCCATTTAATTAAATCTTTTTCTAAAGATATTTTTAATTTGTCTTCAAAATGACTTAACAAATCATTGAAACTTTTTTCTAAAATCAAAGATTCAACTTCTTTTATAATTAGATCTTTAATTGCTTCTTGAATTGATTCATATTCAGATAGCTCTTTTAATGTAAATTTAAATTCTTTTTCATTTAAAGAATTACTGTATTTGTTATAATAATAAGAAAGTAAATCAGTAAGAAGATATTCAAAATAGTTATTGAGCATTAAAAAAGAACTGTTTGATAAAATTTCGTAATTTTTAGGAGATAGATTAGTTCTTTTTTTTAGTTTTTGAGAAACTTTTCTTAAATGTCTATGGCTGATTTTTATAATTTCTTCTTCCTTATCCTCTCCGATTTCTAATTTTATTTTATCAATTTTACTTTGATATTCATCTAATGTATCGAAAAGAAATTTTGAAGAAGTATCACTAATATTTTCGTCTTCATTTGTTGCAAGCTTACCAAATTTGTTAAAATATAAATTAACACTATTTAAATTGCTGATATATGTATTATATATTGATTCTACAGATTCAATCATTTGATTATAATTTTGCTTGGTTATTAATTTCTAAATATACTATTTTATAGTATTGTCCTTTTAAATTTCCTTATTTTTGTATCAATCATCAACTATAAAAGGTGCAGAATAAACTCAAGATTATCAACGACCCGGTTCACGGTTTTATCAAAATTCCCCATGAGATTTTGTTTGATATTATAGAACATCCTTACTTCCAAAGACTCAGAAGGATTTCACAAACAGGACTTTTATCACTCATATTTCCTGGCGCAAAGCATACGAGGTTTCATCACGCTCTTGGTGCAATGAATCTCATGTTCAAAGCATTGGAAACCTTGAAACTGAAAGGTGTAAAAATATCAAAAGAAGAAGAGAAAGCGGCAATGCTGGCGATTTTACTTCACGATATTGGTCACGGTCCGTTTTCACACGCTTTGGAAAATATGCTGATGGATGACTGGCACCACGAGAAAATTTCGATTCTGCTAATGAACCGATTGAACAAAGAGTTCAAAGGTAAGTTGAATTTGGCAATCGAGATGTTTCAGGGGAAATATCACAGGCCGTTTTTCAATCAGTTGATTTCATCACAATTGGATGTTGACAGGATGGATTATCTTAAACGCGACAGCTTTTACACAGGCGTTTCAGAGGGAAGCGTGAATGTAGAAAGAATCATCTCGATGATGAATGTGAGCGATGATGAATTGGTGATCGATGCAAAAGGAATCTACTCGATAGAAAATTATCTGACTGCCAGAATGTTTATGTATTGGCAGGTCTATTACCATAAAACAGCCGCTTTGGGCGAACACATTTTGGTTCAGATTCTTAATCGTGCTAAATATCTGGTTTCACAGAATATTGATCTGGAAGCGCCTTCAAACCTTAAATATTTTTTGGTTAAAAATAAGTTTGATGAAGCGACAGAAGAAGATATCAGAAGATTTACGATGCTTGATGATATGGATGTTTTTCAGGCAATTAAAGTCTGGACAGAAAATGATGATTTCATTTTGGCGAGGCTTTGCAGAACGGTTATTTACAGAGAATTTCCGAAAAGTATTATTTCGTCCAAACCATTTTCTGAAGAAGTTTTGAAACAAAAAGTAGAAAAAGTCAACCAATATTTCAATATAGAAAACGGAGAAGAATTAGTCGGACAAATCTCTAGGTCATTATTGCCTTATGATACAGAGAAACAACCGATTTATCTGTTGGAAAAATCGGGTAGAAAGCTGAAACTGGAAGAGTCTGAGAATCAAATTCTATTCGGTTGTATGGAGAACGCGACCAAAAAATATATTATCTATTATCCAAGAGAAATAGAATCATTAAAGTAAAAGCGGTTTTGATTCGTCATAAAAAATTAAAACTTAATTAATAAAATATTTATCTTTGCAAACTATGGAATTTAGTGCAGAACAGATTGCAGGATTGATAAACGGGAGAATCATTGGAGACGGAAAGACTGTTATAACAGGCGTTTCTCCGATAGAAAACGGACAGCAAGGACATTTGTCTTTTGTTGGTCAAAGTCGTTTTTCTAATCATATAGATACAACAGAATGTGCCGTTTTGATCGTTTCTGAAAATCTTTTGGAGACCAGGGACTACAAACCCGTTATTATTGCTGTTGAAGATGCTTATATTTCTTTTCAGGTTCTGATGAATCTTTATCAGGAGATGCAGGGACGGAAAACAGGAATAGAAGAAGGCTCATTCTTTCATGATACTGCACAGGTTGGTGAAGGTGTTTATATTGGCGCGTTCACTTACGTTTCTGAAAAAGCAAAAATTGGAGACAATACACAGATTTTTCCTCATGTTTACATCGGGAAAGGTGTTAAAATAGGGAAAAATTGTAAAATTGACAGTGGTGCAAGAATCTATGATTATTGCATAGTTGGTGATAATTGTGTGATCCACTCCAATACAGTTGTTGGTGGCGACGGATTTGGTTTCCAGCCAACAGCAGACGGATTTAAGAAGATTCCTCAATTAGGAAATGTGATTATTGAAGATGATGTTGAGATTGGTTCCAACTGTAGTATAGATCGTGCAACAATCGGTTCTACAATTATTGGAAAAGGAACTAAGATTGATAATCTGATCCAGATTGCTCATAACGTAAAGATTGGTCAACACAATGTTATTGCGTCACAAGCTGGAATTGCAGGATCTACAATTATTGGAGACTGGAATCAGATTGGCGGACAAGTAGGAATTGTTGGTCATATCAAAATAGGAAACCAGGTGAAAATCCAGGCGCAAAGTGGTGTTAATTCATCCGCAAAAGATGGTGAAACATTGTACGGCTCGCCGGCAATCAACTATAGCGATTACAGAAGGAACTACGTTCATTTCCGTAATTTTACAGATATAGTCAAAAGAATAAACGATTTAGAAAATAAAAAATCAGAGTAAAAGTATCAGGAAAAGAAGCAATTCTTCCACCTCAAAACTAATACAATGAGCGATAAACAAAAAACAATCAAAGAAGATATTAACCTTTCAGGAATAGGTCTTCACACAGGAAGAGAAGTTAATTTGACAATCAAGCCGGCAAAAGAAAACACCGGATTTGTATTTGTAAGAACAGATCTCGAAGGACGTCCGCAAGTTGAAGCGGATGTAAACTACGTAACAACCACAGAAAGAGGTACAACTCTGGAAAAACTGGGCGTTAAAATCCATACTTGTGAGCATCTTTTAGCTGCTCTTGTCGGGATGGATATTGACAATGCTATTCTGGAAATGAACAGTGCAGAACCGCCAATTCTAGACGGTTCTTCCAAATATTTTGTTGAGGCAATCGAGAAAGTAGGTGTTGTAGAACAGGATCTTCCAAGAGAATATCTGGTGATTAAAGAAGTGATGAATTACATCGATCCTGCTACAGGATCAGAACTGACTGTAATTCCTGCTGACGATTACGAGATCACTACAATGGTGGATTTTGGAACCAAAGTATTGGGAACTCAAAATGCCAGTATGAAAAACCTTTCTGAGTTCAAGGAAGAGATTGCTCCGGCAAGGACATTTAGCTTTTTACACGAGCTTGAGCAGCTTTTGGATGCTGACCTTATCAAAGGTGGTGATATCAGCAATGCGATTGTTTATGTTGACAAAGAATTGACAGCAGATACTCTGGAAAAACTGAAGGTTGCTTTTGGTAAGGATGAAGTTTCTATCCGTCCTAATGGTATTCTTGATAATCTTACACTTAACTTTACCAACGAAGCTGCTAGGCACAAATTGCTTGATGTGATTGGGGATTTAGCTTTGGTAGGTGTCAGAATCAAAGGAAGAATTATAGCCAACAAACCAGGACACTTTGTGAACACTCAGTTTGCAAAAAAACTAAACAGACAATACAAATTGCAAAAAAGAAAAAATGTTCCCGATTTCGATCTAAAGGCAGAGCCGGTTTTCGATATCAATGGAATTATGAAACTATTGCCGCACAGACCTCCGTTTTTGCTGGTAGATAAGATTTTGGAGCTTTCTGACACTCACGTGGTTGGACTTAAAAATGTTTCTATGAACGAACCTTTCTTCGTAGGACATTTTCCAAAAGAACCGGTAATGCCGGGCGTTTTACAAATCGAGGCAATGGCCCAGGTTGGAGGGATCTTGGTTTTGGCTAATGTTCCGGATCCGGAAAATTATTCTACTTACTTTGTGAAAATGGATAATGTTAAGTTCAAGAAAAAAGTAGTTCCGGGTGATCAGGTGATTTTTAAAATTGAACTGATCGAACCGATACGAAGAGGGATCGTGCATATGCAAGGTTATGGATATGTTGGTGACAGTGTAGTTGTAGAAGCCGAATTGATGGCTCAGGTCGCAAAAACTAAAATTTAATTTATGATTCACCAACTTACGGCAATAGATCCACGTGCGAAAATTGGTAAAAATGTAACTGTTGAACCTTTTACTACCATTTCTTCGGATGTTGTTATTGGCGCAGGAACCTGGATTGGTTCTAATGTTACGATAATGGATGGTGCGAGAATCGGAAAGAACTGTAAGATTTTTCCAGGAACAGTAATCTCTGCAATTCCTCAGGATCTGAAATTTGACGGAGAAGATACCCAGACTATCATTGGCGATAATACTACGCTTAGAGAATGTGTAACTGTCAACCGCGGTACAAAAGCGCTTGGTTATACCAAAGTAGGAAGTGACTGTTTGATTATGGCTACTTCTCATATTGCACACGATTGCATCATTGGGGATAACGTCATCATTGCAAACGGTTGCGGAATCGCTGGTCACGTAGAGATCGGAGATTTTACAGTTATGGGCGGCTTGTCTGCAGTACAGCAATTTGGAAAAATAGGAAAGCACACGATGATTTCCGGAGGTTCATTAATCAGAAAAGATATTCCGCCTTACATCAAAGTGGGAAGAGAACCTATTTCTTATGCCGGGATTAATTCTGTAGGATTAAGAAGAAGAGGCTTCACTAATGATAAAATCTTTGAGATACAGAAGATTTACCGTTATATTTTCCAGATGAAAATGAATGTCTCTCAGGCGATAGAATATATCGAGAAAGAGATGCTTCCAACCATGGAAAGAGATGAGATCATCACTTTTATCCAGAATTCACCAAGAGGTATCGTAAAAGGATATGGCTCTTCAAAAGAATAATAAAATAATATAAGTTTATAAATAGCTAATGGCAACAAGCAACGATATCAAAAAAGGACTTTGTATAGAATTTAGTAATGACATTTACAAAGTGATCGAATTTTTGCACGTAAAACCAGGAAAAGGTCCTGCTTTCGTGAGAACAAAACTAAAATCTGTAACCAACGGGAAAGTTGTAGATAATACATTCTCTGCAGGTCACAAGATCGATGAAGTAAAAGTAATTACCAGAAAATTCCAATACCTATATGAGGATGATAACGGATTTCACTTTATGAATAATGATGACTTTTCTCAAATCTACTTGAACAAAGAGATGATCGAGAACTCACAATTTATGAAAGCCGGGGAAGAAGTCACTATTATCCTGAAAGAAGCTGATGAAGTGCCTTTATCTGCTGAGATCCCGCCAACAGTTTATCTGGAAGTTATCGAAGCTGATCCTGGTGTAAAAGGAAATACAGCAACCAACGCTCTTAAAAATGCAATTGTGGAAACAGGCGCAAGAGTTATGGTTCCGCTTTTCATTGAGCCGGGAGATAAGATCAAAGTTAATACAGAAGACGGTTCTTATCTGGAAAGAGTAAAATAATATAAGATGGAAGTCTGGAGTTGATCTTCACACTTCCATTTTTTATTTGGGCAGCTTTATCCGCCCTCCGTTCCCGCTTTTTTCTTTTTTTGCCAAAAAAGAAAAAGAGCTCCACTCAGGTCGGGCTGCTTTGTAATTCGTATTTTCAAAATTACCAATTACAAACCAATCTAATATCTAAATTTTATATCTAGTTATGACTTTTAATCAGCCGCAAAATCTAAAAACAATTGCAGATATTATTGGCGCAAAATATATAGGAGATGACAATTTCCAGGTTCTTGGAACCAACGAGATCCACATGGTTCGTCCCGGAGATATCGTTTTTGTCAATCATCCAAAATATTACGACAAAGCACTTAATTCTGCTGCAACCATTATATTAATTGATAAAGAAGTAGAATGCCCGGAAGGCAAAGCGCTTTTGGTTTCCGATGATCCTTTCAGGGATTTTAATAAAATCAATACGCATTTTACCAGGATTTCGAATTTCAAAGAAGAACTTCACGATCTCGAAGTTGGAGACGGATCTTTTATTCATCCTTCCGTTGTTATCGGAAATGACGTTAAAATAGGAAAGAATTGCCACATTTTCCCCAATGTTGTAATCGGTGATAGAACAGTAATCGGCGATAATGTTGTGATACAGGCTAATACAGTAATCGGAGGTGATGCTTTCTATTACAGAAAACTAAATGGCAATTTTGACAGATTGATTTCCGTGGGTAATGTTATTATTGAAAATAATGTAGAAATCGGGAACTGCTGCACAATAGACAGAGGAGTAACCGCTTCTACTACCATTGGCGAAGGCAGTATCCTGGATAATCAGATCCAGATTGGACACGATACAATTCTTGGTAAAAAATGTCTCATCGCCTCCCAAACCGGAATCGCAGGATGCTGCATCATAGAAGACGAAGTAACGATTTGGGGACAAGTTGGTATGGCTTCAGGAGTGAGGATCGCAACAGGTACGATTCTATTGGCAAAAACAGGTGTGAACAGAGATCTCAAAAAAGGAACTTATTTTGGACCAATTGCAGAAGAATTCAGAGATTATCTCAGAAAAGAAGTTAAAGTCAAAAATCTGAAGTAAATCATATTTTTAACGTTCAAAAAAATTACAATAGCGAGAAAGTTTTGAATTATTATCGTTATTTTTGCGAATAACAAAATTTTTGCAAAATCAATAAATTACAATAAAAAATGTCAGTATTAGTAAACAAAGATTCTAAAGTTATCGTACAAGGGTTTACAGGTAACGAAGGTACTTTTCACGCAGGTCAGATGATAGATTACGGAACCAACGTTGTTGGCGGTGTAACTCCGGGAAAAGGAGGCACTGAGCATCTGGGTAAGCCGGTATTCAATTCGGTTGCTGAAGCTGTAGAAAAAGCGGGAGCTAATGTAAGTATTATCTTCGTGCCGCCTGCATTTGCGGCAGATGCTGTGATGGAAGCTGCTGAAGCAGGTATCAAAGTAATCGTTTGTATTACAGAAGGTATCCCTGTTGCTGATATGGTAAAAGTAAAAGATTATATCCAGGACAGAGACGTTCGTTTAATCGGTCCAAACTGTCCTGGTATCATTACTTCCGACGAAGCTAAAATTGGAATTATGCCAGGTTTTGTTTTCAAAAAAGGAAAAGTTGGTATCGTTTCCAAATCTGGAACTTTAACTTACGAAGCAGCTGATCAGGTTGTGAAAGCTGGTTTCGGAGTTTCTACAGCTATCGGAATTGGTGGAGATCCAATCATTGGAACAACTACAAAAGAAGCTTTGGAATTGTTTATTAACGATCCTGAAACGGAAGCCGTTGTAATGATTGGAGAAATTGGCGGATCTCTGGAAGCAGAAGCTGCAAGATGGTACAAAGCTAGTGGTTCGACAAAACCTGTTGTAGGTTTCATCGCCGGGCAAACGGCTCCAAAAGGTAGAACTATGGGTCATGCAGGTGCTATTGTTGGAGGTGCTGATGATACGGCTCAGGCAAAAATGGCTATTATGAAGGAGAACGGTATCCATGTTGTTGATTCTCCGGCAGAGATCGGTAAAACTGTTGCTTCAGTTTTAGCATAAGATATTACCTTATTAAAATATATTTTTGAGAAGCTCTTGTCTGAGCTTCTCATTTTTTTTGTCTAAATTTGAACGAAATTTATAAACACACTAATATGAAAAAAATCCTTTTCGGGTCTCTATTTTTGTTATCCTTTTTATCTCAGGCACAGATTGATTTCAGATCTACAGAATTTGGTCTGGTTGCAGGAGGAACTTACTCCAGAGTGAGAAATGCCCACAATCCTTCAGGACCGAGATTTTCTGTTTTGGGAGGTCTTACAGCGCAGGTGCCAATTGGTGTTGATGAGCAGTTTTACATCCAGGTAGAAGCTTTATATTTTGGTGCAGGCGAATCCGGAAAGGCGAAAGATGCTAAAGGTAGGCCTGGCTATGATGCTGTTTATGCTAATAACTATCTGAGTGTACCATTTAATTTCAAAGGCTATTTTTCTGAGGCCGAATCTGAGTTTTTTGGAGTAATAGGTCCCAGATTTAATTTTCTGATTAATCAAACGGTTAAGAATACCAATAAACCGGAATATGAAAAGGATAGCTATGGAAAAGCTAATTCATTTAATTTTGGAGTAGGAGCAGGTGTCGGCTACAGCTACAAAAGGCAATTGGAACTTGCTTTGAAATATGATATTGGATTATCAAATACATATCCGAATCTTAAAAACAGTCCGTCCGAAATTGGTTACGCCGGGACTGCAAAGAAAAAATCGGAACAGGTATTAAGTTTAGGTTTAACTTATTTCTTTAAATAAAAAAAGGCTGTGAAATTTTCACAGCCTTTTTTTATTTTTGTTTGATCAGTTCCTTGATCTTATTTTCGATTTCTTCGGATAATTCAGGATTATCTCTCAAAACATCTTTTACAGCATCACGGCCTTGTCCCAGTTTTGTGTCATCATAGCTGAACCAGGATCCGCTTTTTTTAACAACACCTAGATCCACGGCAGTATCAAGGATCTCCCCAACTTTGGAAACACCTTCTCCGTACATAATATCAAATTCTGCTTGTTTGAAAGGCGGCGCTACTTTATTTTTCACGACTTTTACCTTCACCCGGCTACCGATAGCTTCGTCTCCGTTTTTGATTGGAGCACTGGCTTTTCTGATGTCGATTCTTACGGAAGCGTAAAACTTAAGAGCATTACCTCCTGTTGTTGTTTCAGGATTTCCGAACATTACGCCAATCTTTTCACGAAGTTGGTTGATGAAAATCACAGTACATTTCGTTCTTGATATTGTAGCAGTTAGTTTCCTAAGAGCCTGTGACATCAATCTTGCATGAAGACCCATTTTGGAATCACCCATTTCCCCTTCTATTTCTGCTTTTGGAGTCAGGGCTGCAACGGAGTCAATTACAACAATATCGATCGCTCCTGAACGAATCAGGTTGTCTGCAATTTCTAAAGCCTGTTCACCGTTGTCAGGTTGAGAAATAATCAAATTCTCCAGGTCAATTCCAAGCTTTGCTGCATAGCTTCTGTCAAACGCATGCTCTGCGTCAATAAATGCAGCAATACCGCCAGCTTTCTGAGCTTCCGCAATAGCATGAAGTGTAAGTGTTGTTTTACCGGAAGATTCGGGACCATAGATTTCTATGATTCTCCCTCTTGGATATCCACCAACTCCTAGAGCCAAATCAATTCCCAAAGATCCTGAAGGGATTACTTCGATAGTCGTGTCCACAGAGTCTTCTCCCAAGGTCATTACGGTTCCTTTTCCGTAGGTTTTATCTAGTTTTTCAAGCACCAGCTGCAGTGCTTTTTTCTTATCGTCTGTACTACTCATTGTTTGAAAAAAATTATTCTCAAAAATAATCATTTTAAATATGAAAGCCTAATTTTTTTCTCTTATAAAAATTAAAATAAAGAGATGAAGTTTAAAATTTTCTTAATGTCTTACAAATAATAAAATGCTCTAATCTCCAAATTATCAACTAAATTTGTAGATATTTTTTAAGGATGAAAAAAAGTTTATCAATTATATTTTCTTTTTTTGTATTTGTTCTTTATGCTCAGCAGCCCGGGAGTGTAGATACAACTTTTAATACTTCAGACCTCGGATTCGGGTGGGGCGACGGCGCTAATGACTATGTAAAAGATGTTTTGATTCAGCAGGACGGTAAGATCATTATTGGCGGTGATTTTACAACATATAATAGTAATAATGCAAAATCACTTGCAAGAATTAATGCAGATGGAAGTTTCGATAATACTTTTCTTATAGGTTCGGGCGCCAATAATTACGTTTCTTCCCTAATGTTTCAGCCGGACGGAAAAATAATTGTATGCGGAAATTTTACAACATTCAATGGAATTTCAAAGAATCGAATTGTAAGATTGAATGCTGATGGAAGTACGGATAACAGCTTTGTGATTGGAACCGGCGCAGATGGAATTATCGAATGTGTCACTTTACAGAATGATGGTAAAATCCTTATCGGTGGACAGTTTACAAAATATAACGGTGTTGACAGGAAATATCTGGCAAGGCTTAATCCGGACGGATCTTTGGATATGGATTTTGATACAAGTTCAGGCTTCAATTCTCATGTTTACTCATTGGCTGTTCAGGCTGATGGAAAAATATTAGCTGGAGGTAATTTTACCACATATAATTCCGTTACAAAAAATTATCTTATCAGGCTGAATTCTGATGCGAGTATTGATGAATCTTTTGCTTCAACAGGCGCTAATAATATCATTTACAAAATATTAATTGCAAATAACGCAAAGATATTTTTGGGAGGTAAATTCACTAAATATAATAACGTTACTAAAAACTCAATTGTAAAACTGAATGATGACGGTACAATAGATAATAGCTTTACAATTGGTACTGGTGCTAATAATATTGTGAGAAATATTTTAATTCTCAATGATAATAAACTTTTACTTGCTGGAGATTTTATCTCTTATAATAATGTAACTAGGAATTACATTGCCAGAATTAATGAGAATGGGACAATTGATACTAGCTTTAATCCTGGGAAAGGTTTTGGAGGAAGCACAACAAGTTTTCAGCAACAAACGGACGGAAAATTGATTATCGGCGGAAGCTATGCTGTTTTTAATAATAATGTTAAGCGATATGTGTCAAGGATTAATTCTGATGGAAGTCTGGACTTAAGCTTCAATCCCGGAAATGCTGCCGACGGAACAGTAAGATCTATTACAGTCCAGCCGGATAAAAAGATGGTTATTGTAGGTAACTTCAATAGTTTTAATGATAATCTCAATAATAGAATTGCCAGGATTGATGCAGATGGTAATGTAGATATAACTTTGCAGGTTGGGATTGGCCCGGATCAGTTAGTTCGGACCGTTGCATTGCAACCTGATGAAAAAATTCTTGTAGGGGGAGATTTTTCAACGTTTAATAATCTTCAGAAATCATACTTGGTAAGATTGACTTCTACTGGAAGTCTGGATAATACTTTTGCAATCGGTTTTGGGCCAACAGATCCTGTAAGGGAAATTTTGGTTCAGCCAGACGGTAATATTTTGATTTGCGGGGATTTTACTGTTTTTAATACGAAAACGGCTAATCGAATTATTAGATTGAATCCTGATGGTACTATCGATAGCAGTTTTTCTCCCATAAGCGGTGCTAATAATGCAATATATTCTATTAGGTTACAACCTGATAATAAGATTGTAATAGCAGGAACTTTCACAACTTATGATGGCGTTGCAAGAAACAGGATTGCCAGATTAAATTCTAATGGAACTCTGGACACAACTTTTACAATCGGAACCGGAGCTAATAATACAATAAGCAGTGTATTGATTCAGGAAGATGGGAAAATCATCATTGGTGGCAATTTTACAACTTTTGCGGGTGTATCTTCAAATCGAATTGCCAGACTTAATACTAACGGTAGCAGAGATACAACTTTTACAAGCGGCGCTGGAGCCAATGCTTCTGTAGAAACTTTGGCGCTTGAAGCCAATGGTAAAATTCTAATCGGAGGCAGTTTTACCAAATTCAATAATATCAATAGAAATTATATTGCCAGACTTAAAGCTGACGGAACTTTGGATGATACATTCAATAAGACAGCGGCCGGAGCCAATAAAGCAGTGTATAAAATTATTAATCAGAATGAGAAATTCATTGCAGTTGGAGATTTTACTTCTTATAATGATGTCGGCAGAAACAGGATTACAAGAATTTTTGGAGGAGAAGAAGAACATCTGACAACTAATAAACTTATTGATTCCAAAAGCAAAATCTATCCGAATCCAACATCGGATAAATTATTTGTTTCATCATCTTTGGAGCTAATAAGATATGAGATTTTTGATTTTTCTGGGAAAAAATTATTGGACAAATCCTTTGATAATCAAAATAAAAGTATAGAAGTTAATCATCTAAAAAAAGGAATTTACATTTTGAAATTAATTGACAAAACTCAAAAAATTCAAACAGTAAAATTTTTAATTGAATAATAAAAAACCTCTGAAGAAATTCAGAGGTTTTTATTTTGATTCAGCTTCAGATTACAAAGAAGCTGAATGAACAAGCATATCTGCTAATTTGTTAGAATAACCCCACTCGTTATCGTACCAAGATACTAGTTTAACGAAAGTTGGATTCAACATAATTCCAGCTTCTTTGTCGAAGATAGAAGTTCTTGCATCGCTTACGAAATCCTGAGAAACTACAGCATCTTCTGTATAACCAAGAATTCCTTTCAATTCACCTTCAGATGCCGCTTTGATAGCAGCACAGATTTCTTCGTAAGAAGTCGGTTTGTCCAACTTTACAGTAAGATCCACTACAGAAACGTCAGCAGTTGGAACTCTGAAAGACATACCGGTCAATTTCCCGTTAAGAGAAGGGATTACTTTTCCTACCGCTTTTGCAGCACCTGTAGAAGAAGGGATGATGTTGTTAAGCGCAGATCTACCACCTCTCCAGTCTTTTGCAGACGGTCCGTCTACAGTTTTCTGAGTAGCAGTCGTTGCGTGTACAGTTGTCATAAGACCTTCAGCGATACCAAAGTTATCGTGGATTACTTTTGCCAAAGGTGCAAGACAGTTAGTCGTACAAGATGCGTTTGAGAAGATTTTGATATCGTCTGTTAGTTCTTTGTGGTTCACTCCCATTACGAACATTGGCGTATCATCTTTTGAAGGAGCAGAAAGGATCACTTTCTTAGCACCAGCGTTGATGTGAGCCTGAGCCGAATCTTTTGAAAGGAATAATCCTGTAGATTCTACGATATATTCTGCACCAACTTCGTTCCATTTTAGGTTGTTAGGATCTTTCTCAGCTGTTACACGGATTGTTTTTCCGTTAACCACAAGGTTGTTTCCTTGTACTGATACTTCTCCTTTGAACGCTCCGTGAACCGAATCGTATTTTAGCATATAAGCCATATATTCAGCATCGATAAGGTCATTGATACCTACAACTTCGATGTTGCTTCTTTCAGCCATTGCTCTGAAAACTAAACGTCCGATTCTACCGAATCCGTTGATTCCTACTTTAATTGTTGACATATGATTTAAAAAATTAAGGTTTTGTTTTATTATTGTTTTGATTAAAAATTACATCGCCAAAATCTCAGCGATCTGAAGTAAGTTTTTGTCGATTTCGTTATGCTTTTTAATAGCTTCTTCTATTGGGGTATAGGTGATTTTGTTTGACTGCATCCCAACCATTACTTTGTTTCGGCCTTCCATTAGTCCTATAACTGCTCCGTAACCAAGATTGCTGGCAAGAACTCGGTCTGCGCAGCTTGGAGAACCGCCTCTTTGGATATGTCCCAAAATAGTCACACGGATGTCATAAGATGGGAATTCTTCTTTTGTTGCTTTGGCAAGATCATAGATACTTCCCAATTCTTCGCCTTCAGCAACAACGACTATGCTGGATGATTTACCCACTTTTTCCGCCATTCGGAAAGTGCTGAAAAGGTCTTCCATACTGTCTTTTCTTTCAGGGATCAGAATGTCAAGAGCTCCTGTCGCGATTCCACTGTTAAGCGCTATAAATCCGGCATCTCTGCCCATTACTTCCACAAAAAACACTCGGTTATGAGAAGTGGCTGTATCACGGATTTTGTCAATGGCGTCCATAGCTGTATTAAGAGCCGTATCGTAACCGATTGTGTTATCAGTTCCAAAAATATCATTGTCAATAGTTCCCGGAATGCCGATTACTTTGATCCCGAATTCTTCATTGAAAATCTTGGCACCGGTAAAACTTCCGTCTCCACCAATGCAAACCAAAGCGTCAATACCGAGTTTCTGACATTGTTCGTAAGCTTTTTTTCTTCCTTCCGCTGTCATAAATTCTTTTGATCTTGCAGATTTCAGAATTGTTCCTCCTTGATTGATTATATTTTTTACGGAACGAGGTCCCATTTTCGTAACATCACCTGCAATTAATCCATTATAACCTTCACGAATTCCGTAACAGTCTATGTTAAAATGATTTGCTGTTCTTACAACTGCTCTAAGAGCGGCATTCATCCCCGGAGCATCTCCTCCTGAGGTCAAAACCGCAATAGATTTTATGTTGTTTTCTGACATATTTTTAATTTTTTTCTAAGCAAATTTACGAAAAATCAACCATATTTTAACACTCATAATGGTCTTGATGAATAAATATATCATAGGATAACAGAATTAATAATACGGTAATATGACAAAAATCAAACTGAATATGATTAAGGAAATAATTAAGTTTATTATATTTACGAGCAATACAAAACAGAATTTTAAACTAATAAAAAATACATTATCATTATGAAAGTTACCGTAGTTGGAGCTGGTGCAGTAGGAGCAAGCTGTGCAGAATATATCGCGATGAAAGACTTCGCTTCAGAAGTTGTTTTGGTGGATATCAAAGAAGGATTTGCAGAAGGAAAAGCAATGGACCTGATGCAGACGGCTTCCCTTAATGGCTTCGATACCAAAATCACAGGGACTACCGGAGATTATTCCAAGACTGCAGGTTCAAAAGTAGCGGTGATCACTTCCGGGATTCCTAGAAAACCAGGAATGACAAGAGAAGAACTAATCGGAATCAATGCCGGGATTGTAAAAGAAGTAACAGAAAACTTAGTAAAACATTCGCCAGATGTCATCATCATTGTGGTTTCTAACCCGATGGATACAATGGCGTATTTGGTTCACAAAACCTCAGGACTTCCAAAGGAAAGAATCATCGGAATGGGAGGTGCTTTAGACTCAGCGAGATTCAAATACAGATTAGCAGAAGCGTTGGAAAGTCCAATTTCTGATGTTGACGGAATGGTAATCGCTGCGCATTCTGATACAGGAATGTTACCACTATTCAGCAAAGCAACAAGAAACGGTGTTCCGGTTTCCGAATTCTTGACTGATGAGCAAAGAGCTTATGTGATCGAAGAAACTAAAGTGGGTGGCGCTACATTGACAAAATTGTTAGGAACTTCTGCTTGGTATGCGCCAGGTGCGGCTGTTTCTGTAATGGTTCAATCAATTCTTTGCGACCAGAAGAAAATGATTCCTTGCTCATTGATGCTTGAAGGCGAATACGGACAGAATGATATCTGTCTTGGTGTTCCAGCGATCATTGGGAAAAATGGGGTTGAGAAAATCGTAAACATCACCTTGACTGTTGAAGAGCAATTGAAATTCGCTGAAGCAGCACAAGCTGTAAGAGAAGTTAACGGAGATCTTAAGTTCTAATCTTAAGATTCCAGATAAATTAAAACCATCTCAATTTGAGATGGTTTTTGTTTTTAATTAATTTCAATTATCCTTGAAAATCGCCACAATCGTGTTCTTCAAATTTTTCTAACAGGCTTTCCTGAGTATAAAATTCTGAGATTCTCATATTTTTGAATTCAGGTTTTTGACCTTCAATTTTTAGTCGATAAATAGGTTCGTTTTCAACTTGTGTAAAAATAAAAGTAGATTCCGGTGTTTTGATTTTCAAGCTATTGCCGTTTTTTTCATAACTGAAATCTTTATATCTATGGACATTCTTCTCATCACAAAGTTCCACAATTTCAAAACTCTTCTTATTAATTTTAAAAATAGCAAGGTCGCAAGAATAACAAACACCACCGAACTCTATTCCGTATTTTTTGAAGACATCTTTCTGTTTAGAGTCTTTAATTTCAATCGGTGTAAGTTTACTGTATTCTGATAAGTTGATCGTTGGTTCTTCTTTTGAATTTGTTTTTTCTGCAGCTTTTAATTCTGTTTTGTTGTCAGAATTGGTTACTGGATTTTCAATTGTTGCTTTTTTGTCCTTGGTGCAAGAAAATATGAAAGTTATAAAAACTGCACCAATTAAAAGTTTATTCATCATTTAATCTAATTTTGACTTCTAAATTTACACAAATGTACCGAACTAAAAACCTTCATTTGTCAATTCCATATTAACCATCGCACCTGTGAGATTGCCTGTGTAAACAGCATTGGCAACGGAACGCATCGGACAGGAGTTATCACCACTGGCAAAAATTCCGGGAATAGTTGTTTTTTGCAAGTTATCAATTTTAATATGTCCGTGTTCAGTAAATTCACAGCCCAAAGCACCGGGAATATCAGAATGTTGTTTAAAATGAAATGCACCATAAACTGCATCGAAATTCAGTTTTTTGCCATCTGATAAAATCAAATTTTCTATATATCCTTTCTGATGCTGGATTTCATCTATTTCTGTTTCGATGATATTGATGTTATTTTGTTTCAGTTTTTGAGTTTGTTCTTCCGAGAATTCGGCTTTTCCTCTTGTTAAAATTGTCAAATCATTGGTCAGATTATTAACTAATGAAGCAATATGAAAACCACGGTCGCCGTTAGCAATAATTCCGGTTTTCTTAGTTCTGAATTCGTAACCGTGACAGTAGGGACAATGGATCAAAGAAATTCCCCAGCAATCCCAAAATCCTTTAATATTAGGAACATCATCTACAATTCCTGTTGCAAAAATGAGTTTCTTAGCTTCGAACACTTCACCTCGTTTTGTTCTGATTTCAAATCCATTTTCTGTCTTCTTGCCTTCTGTTGCGAGTCCTTCATAAAACTCAACAGTATCATATTTTTTTACTTGTTCTTTTGCGATGGTTGAAATTTCTTTTGGCGTTTTTCCATCCTGTGTCAGAAAATTGTGAGAATATGGTGTCTGTATATTACAAGGTTTTCCACTATCGATGACCAAAACTTTTCTCAATGACCTTCCCAAAGACATTGCTGCAGAAAGACCTGCATAACTTCCGCCAACTATAATGACATCGAATGAATTTTCCTGTTTCATATTTTGATTTTTATGGTAAATATTTTTCGGGATGAAAATTTAAATGCTTATTCCTTGCCAAAGTTAGGATTAATTTTTATTATTGCAACTAAATCGCATTAATAAAAATGAAAAGACGAAGTACACCAACAAAAGATGCCGTTCTAAATGTTCTAGCAGATTCGAAAAAAGCAATGAGTCAGGAAGCAATTATGAAAAAAGTCGATATTAATATCGACAGAGCAACGGTTTATCGTGTCTTGAATAGATTTTGCGAAGACGGAATTCTCCATCGAATTGTCGCTGAAGATGGGAAACAGTATTTCGCAGTTTGCATCAAATGTGAAGAAAAAAAGCTTGCAGATCGCCATTTTCATTTTAGATGTACAAAATGTGAAACAATAGAATGTCTGCCGGTCGCTGTTCAGTTTTCTTTAGAAAAAGGCTATTCTGTGGAAAGTGTGAACTGTATTTTGACAGGAGTTTGTAAGGATTGTGCTTAATGAATTAACCAAGCGAATTTTTGCTTGTGTCAAAATCCTTAACCAGCTTTTTTGTAGCCAAAGATCGCCATGAGATTTCCAAAACTTCTGCGATAAGTTTCTTATCGTGACAATCTTTCCACATACATATATATGGGTAATTTTTAAAATGATCAGGCAAATGAAAAATTTCAGGAAATCTTTCCAGATAATGATTTCTTGCATCAAAGCCGATACGGATAGGAATAAATTGACCGCTGTCATGAAGCCGGCACATTAGTTTTCCTCTCATTTTTACCGAAGGTGTTGCTTCGTGAGAAATACTTTCTTCGGTGCCGGGAAAAGTGAGTGCAATAGTTTTTACAAGATCGAAATCAGAATAATTATAATTAAACGGCTTCATAATTTACTATTAGTTTCAAACCTTCAAAACCCCACGGAAACCCCTCGCAGCATAATAAGATTCTGCGCCGTTGTGATAAAGGAAAACATTATTGTAACGTCTGTCGCAGAAAATAGCACCACCTAGTTTTCGGATGTCGTCAGGTGTTTTTACCCAGCTCGATGTTTTCAAATCAAAATTACCAAGCTTTTGTAATTGGCGATATTGTTCTTCATTTAAAATCTCGATTCCGATTTCATTGGCCAGATCTACTGCACTATTCACAGGTTTGTGTTCTTTTCTGGAATTCAGCGCATCTCGGTCATAGCAAAGACTTCGTCTGCCTTTTGGACTTTCTGCAGAACAATCTATGAAAAGATATTCGTCTGTTTTTTTATCGTAATCAACAACATCTGGTTCGCCTTCGGTTCTTTCCATTTTGTTCAGTGACCACAATTTTTCAGGATTAGATTCTAGTTTTTTCTGAACATCTTCCCATTGGATGTTTTCGTGGCGTTTAGGGTTTTTCTCGAAACGGGTTTTCAGAATTTTGATTAATTCTTCCTGTTGTTCTGCTGAAAGCTGAGGTTTATTTTTCATATTGATTAATTGTGTTAGATAAAAATATTTCTCTCGCAGATTTAATGAATTAAGCAAAACTTTAGTTTTTTGTAAATCTGCAAAATTTGAAAAATCAGCGAGACTTAAAATATTGTCAATCATTCATCCCTTTACCTTTCAATATTTTTGGGATTAATTTTTCTATTCTGGATTCTCTTGTTTTGGATTGTTTTGGTGCGGAAAAATGAAAAAGATAAGCTCGTTGTCTTCCGGGTGTCAAAGATTCGAAAGCTGATTTTAATTCGGGATTTTCATTTAGTTTGATTTGAAATTCTTCGGGAACTGCTGTTGCTTCTCTCTTGATTTCCACTTTTTCGCCACGTTCTTCGATCTCAACGGCTTCAAAAATATAATCTTTGATAATTGATTTTTTATCCAAAATATCCTGAACATTTTCAAATCGCATTTGTCTTCCAGCTTGCGTGTTTTCTCCCATTTTTACCAGAAGATTTTGAGAATCTTTCATCAATCCACCTTTGAAAAACAGTAGCGCAAAATAGTCTTTAAAGCCTTGGATAATCACAATATTCTTACCTTGAAAAGAATAACACGGTTTTCCCCATTTAAAATCTTCTGCCAATTGGCAATCCAGAATAATGATTCTCAATGCATTCATCTCATCTTTCCACTGTTTGGACTGATTGATGTGATCGTCAACTTTTGAATTCATTTTAAGAATATGTTTTTCCCAAATTTAATTAAAATTCGAATTAATATAAATTTAATTGATTATAGATGTAACATTTCTACCGCGACGGTTGTCTTATAAGTAAAACAAAATAACAATGAAGTCAGCCTTATCCTTATTAGGATTATTATCGATTACAATTTCTTTCGCACAAAACAAAGATACTCTCAAATCCAAAGAAATAGAAGCTGTCACCGTTATTGCCAAAAAACCGACTGTCCAAAGTAAAGCCGACAGAACCGTGTTTAATGTGGAAAACAGTTCTATTCTAGCAGGAAATACGACTTGGGATATTGTAAGAATGACACCTTTGGTAAGCATCGATAACAATGATAATGTGAGAGCGGAAGGAGAATCTGTGACGGTTTACATCAACGACAGAAAGTCAGTTTTTACAGGTAAGGAACTGAAGGAATATCTCAAAACGATTCCTGCAGACAACCTGATGAAAATTGAAGTCATCACCAGTCCTTCTTCCCGTTATGAAGCAACTGGCGCAGTGATCAACATCGTTCTGAAAAAACGAGATGACGAAGGTCTGAAAGGAAGTATTTCCCTTACCAATACTCAGAATACCAAGAATAACCAATACGGAAGTTTGAATTTGAATTACCATAAAAAGAATTTCACCCAGACGTTTGGAGGAAGTTATGGAGACAATATTTTTATCACACAAAATTCTTCAGTCAATACTATTTATGATACCAAAACAGTAAAAAATATTGATGCAGAAAGTATTTTTAAAAATAAAAATCCTTCGGTATCATCAACTTCGGAGTTTGAGCTCAATGATAAAAATAATGTAGGGCTTGTGCTGGAATATTATCAGGGAAAAAGAAACTCTACTTCCAATTCCGGAGGTACAACTTATGTAGATAATGTTTTACAAGATACTTTTGTTCAGGATTTAACAAAATCTTCAGTTGCGAAAACGCTTGGTACAAATCTCTTCTACAAATATTACGACAAGGAGAAAAATAAAATTCTGGATGTCAACTTAGGAATCAATTATGATTCTGATAACGGAAATACTATTTTCAATGAAACAGCTTTGATTCCAAATTTTTATAGAATCGATTCTTATAATCAGACCAGGAATTATTACGTAAAGGTAGATTATACAACACCTTTGGGTAAAAATGGCGGAACCCTGGAAGTTGGTGGGAAAATTGATTTTAATAATAATGTAATTCCAAATAATTATTTTGATTTTTTGAATAATACTAATAATACAATCAGTGATTTCCAATATAAAGACAATATCAATTCACTTTATTTCACTTATAGTAAAACCTTTTTTGAAAAGCTTGAGACACGGGTAGGTCTGCGATATGAGCATATTGATTACAAAATCAGTGAAAATGCTAATAAAAGAAAAGATTCTTATGGAACTTTTATGCCTAATCTCTTGCTGAAGTATGCTTTTTCACCGAATTACGATTTGAGTCTGACATACAATCATAGTCTTTGGAGACCTTGGTATTCGGAATTCAACCCGTTTGTTTTGCCCGGAAATAATGGGATGTACTATCGCGGAAATATGGACTTGCTTCCTAATCCAAGTGATAGAGTAGTACTGAAGTTCGGTTTATTCAAAAAGTATTTCTTATCAGCAAGATATATGTTTACAGACCAGGATTATTGGAACAAATTTGTAGAAGAAGACGGAAAAACAATTTCAGTCTCGGAAAATTTCAAAGGAAAGGTTGAGAAGTTTTATCTTTTTGCCAATACGAATCAGAACCTATTCAAAAATAAACTGAATGTCAATTTCGGAATCGGTTGGTATTATATTGATAACAGCGATTTCAATAGAAAAAATGGACTGAATCAGGAAAACAACTATATCAGTTATATCGGTGGTTCTACCAATCTTTCTTATACTAATCTATTCAATAAGAACATCAATATCAGTGGTTGGTTCAGTGTTGATAATCAGAATTACGGAAACTCTGTTGCGAATAAATACAATTTCTTTCATAACATCTCTGTAACCAAGATTTTCCCGAATTCTCAAATCGAAACCAGCTTGCAGTTGATGAACATTTTTAAAAGGCCAAGTGTAGACAATACGACTTACAGCTCAACAGGGATGATTCGAAATTACAACAAATGGGATTGGTATGGATTCTCGCTCACCTTTGTAAAACGTTTCGGAAATCAAAAGGTAAAAGAAAATACTAAAACCGATGTCGAGAAAAACTCAGGCGGCGGAAAATAGAATTGTTAAATTTTATATTTAATGGAACGGGCAATTGCTCGTTCTTTTTATTTTTGGACTATTGTAAAATCTCCATCTCCGCTCAGATTGATAAAATGTAGAATTAAATTGTATCAAAGCTGTCAGACTGAGCGAAGTTGGAGTCCCTTGTGCCTTAAAACATTTGATTTAAGATGATGCATTGTGCCTTTGTGTAAAACTTTCAACTAAACTTTAATAAAATTTCACATCCCAAAACTTTTGAAAGATGTAAATTTGGGACTCAATTAAAAGTAAATCAATGTTCAGGAAAATTCAGATTTTCGTTTTGGCGGTGGCCACAATTGGAAATATAAATGCTCAGAAATCAAAATTAAATTCGGGAGAAAGACCAAAATTAGTTGTAGGATTAGTCGTCGACCAGATGCGTTGGGATTATCTCTACCGTTTTGAAAAGAAATTTGGAGAAGGCGGTTTCAAGAGATTATTGGGAGAAGGCTATTCATTCAATAATGTTCATATTCCTTATATTCCAACTGTTACAGCTATCGGTCATACTTCCATTTATACAGGTTCTGTGCCTTCCATTCATGGGATTGCCGGGAACGACTGGACGGATAAAGCAACAGGGAAAAACGTTTATTGTACAACCGATGACAGTGTCAATCCTGTTGGAACGGATAATAGAAGAAATGGAAGTCATTCTCCGAAAAATCTTTGGTCAACTACAGTTACAGACCAGCTAAGAATCGCAAGTAATTTCAGGTCAAAAGTCGTTGGCGTTTCTTTGAAAGACCGTGCATCGATTTTGCCGGCAGGTCACAATCCGACTGGCGCTTTTTGGTTTGACGATTCTGCTGGAAACTTCATCACAAGTTCTTATTATATGAATGAGTTGCCAAAATGGGTAACAGACTTCAACGACCAGAAAGTTCCGGAAAAATTATTGGCTAACGGTTGGGAAACAGCTTTGCCAATTAATCAATATACTGAAAGTACGGTTGATAATGTCGAGTGGGAATTTCCTGTAGGAACGGCAAAAGAACCGGTTTTTCCTTATAAAAATCTTTTGTCAGATTATGCGACTAAAAAAGGCGTTATCAGAACGACACCTTTTGGAAATACTTTGACACTGAAATTTGCTGAAGCGGCTTTGGATAATTATGCCTTAGGAAAAGGAACTGAAACAGATTTTCTGGCTATTAACCTGGCTTCAACGGATTATGTAGGACATTCGTATGGACCAAATTCCATCGAGGTGGAAGATACTTACATCAGATTGGACAGAGATTTGGCGGTGTTTTTCAAAATGTTGGATGAGAAAGTTGGTAAGAACAATTATTTGATTTTTCTGTCTGCTGATCATGGTGGAGCAAATGCGGAAGGGTTCCTGAGAGCCAACAAAATTCTAGGCGGTTTCTTTGATGAAGGAATGGAAAAAAATCTGGGAGCAGAATTGGAAAAGAAATATGCCAATTCTAAATTGATTCTCGGAATCGATAATTATCAGATCTATCTGAATCAGAATCTCATCAAAGAAAAAAATCTGGATGAAGAAGCTATCAAGGCTACAATTATAGACAATCTTAACAAAGATCCAAGAGTTTTGTACGCTGTGGATTTGAAGAAGATTGGTTCGTCAGCGATTCCGGAACCGATAAAATCCCGAACGATTAATGGTTATAACTGGCAGAGAAGCGGTGATATACAAATCATTTCTCACGATGGGATGTTGCCGACTTATGCTAAAAAAGGAACAACACACAGCGTTTGGAATTCCTACGATTCACATATTCCATTGATTTTTATGGGTTGGGGAATCAAACATGGCGAGAGCAATGGTGATTATTATATGACAGATATTGCGCCAACAATCTCCGCATTACTTCACATCGAATTCCCAAGTGGCGCCGTTGGAAAACCAATTATGGAAGTGATTGGAAGATAGACAAAGAGAAGTTAGATATTAGAGTCTAGATATTAGATTTTAAATCATTAATTTATTAAGTCGCAAATGTTTTCAATAAGAACTTTGCGACTTTTTTGCATAATAACAATAATTTCCTGCGACTTTGCGATATAACAATTTCGTATTTTTGAATAATGAATTTGAAAGAAAAAGACATTTTCGATTTGCTTAATGAGAAAGCAGAACTCTACAATTCTCCGGATTTTATTACCGATGACCCAATCCAGATTCCGCATCGTTTTTCTCTGAAGCAGGATATTGAGATTGCCGGATTTTTCTCTGCAAGTATCGCCTGGGGAAACAGAAAGTCAATCATTAATGACGCTAACAAAATGATGGAATTAATGGGAAATTCGCCATACGATTTTGTAATGAATTTTACTGATTCTGATTTAAAAAAGATTCCACAAAAAGCAATTCACAGAACTTTCAATCACGAAGATTTTATTTTCTTCCTGAAGAATTTTAAAAGAATTTATAACCAATTTGAAAGTCTGGAAGATGTGTTTCTAATCAATGAAAACGAAATGAATTTCTCTCATTCTATCGAACGTTTCCGAAATCATTTTATTTCGGAAATCCATCGCGGGCAAAAACACGTCAGTTCGCCTTACAAAAATTCGGCTTCCAAAAGGTTAATAATGTTTT
This sequence comes from Epilithonimonas pallida, assembly GCF_900182975.1. Classification (NCBI taxonomy): domain Bacteria; kingdom Pseudomonadati; phylum Bacteroidota; class Flavobacteriia; order Flavobacteriales; family Weeksellaceae; genus Epilithonimonas; species Epilithonimonas pallida. The sequence goes on from NZ_FXUO01000004.1 coordinate 318,995, forward strand.
TGCGATGGATGGTTCGGAAAGATAAAAAGGGCGTTGATTTTGGAATTTGGAGAAAAATTGATGCAAAATATCTTTCTGTTCCTTTGGATGTTCACACGGCAAATATTTCCAGAAAATTAGGAATATTAACCAGAAAACAAAACGATTGGAAAGCTGTTGAAGAATTGGATTCGATTCTCAGAAAATATAATGCCGATGACCCTGCAGTCTACGATTTTGCGTTGTTTGGATTGGGTGTTTCAAAAGAATTTGAATAGAATTTAACCGCAAAGACACAAAGGTCTCACTAAGAACACAACTATTTAACTTGTGAACCTTGTGAAAAAACTTTGTGCCTTTGTGGTTTAGAAAAATTATTTCAAAATATCATTAATCTTAGGATAATCAGAAATTTTTCTGAATTCAAAACGATTGCTGTTCTGCAAACCGGAAATGAACAAATCCAATTCCTTAACCGAATCATCATCCTGAAGATATTGGTCGTGCGTGAGAAAAACCAAATGTCGGGAGGTCTTTTCCAAATCGTTGAAAAATATGCTGTCCACGCGCTTTGCCATCTGTTGATGAGAACCTTTCAGCTTCATTGTATTGTCTGGTTTCCACTCAAGATCCCAACCAACCAAAACATAACCTGCTCTTTGTAATTCGTCTGCGGCAGTTTTAGAACTTTTGATATCGGTATTATTGATGTTAGAAGTTCTCCAGATATTTCGTCCGGGCGTTCTCGCGTATTTATTCTTGAATTTTATACTGTCTTTAGCTCGGTCAAAATCGTGGACTACTTTTTCCGGATTTTTATAAAATTCAGAGTATTTGTTTTCTGCGTGAGAATAGCTGTGATTGGCCAATTCTACCAACTCGTGATTGTCTAATTCTTTCAGGTTTTTTGCCTGCGTTTTGCTATCATAAGCGTGTTTTCCTACGATGAAAGATGTTACAGGAATTTGGTATTTGTTGATGATTTTCAGAAGGTTTTCCGTTCCTTTATTCGGACCATCATCAAAGGTCAGATAGATATAACGTTTATTCGGATCGTCGGGAATCTCCGGTTTTGTGGAAATCACTTTTGCTGTTTTGGGGACAACTTTTTCTGAATTTGTTTTTGAACTTGTTACCTGTTCTGATTTTTTGTTACAGGAATTCAAAAAAAATACTGCGTTAACGATTAAAGCAGCAGTCCCAAGAAAAACCAAATGATTTGATTTTTCAGCAAAAGTTTTTTTCATTAGAAGTAAAAGATTTTAAAGTGTTAAAAAATGTTAATTAAGTTAAAGTTAAGAATCAAATTTAATGCCTAATCTTGATATTTTTTAACTTTCGGTAAAATATTTTATTATTGATAATCAGTTGATTATGATTATTTTTTTGGTTTTTATTATTTTGGAATATTATGTTAAATATTGAATTGATCTTAATGCATAGAATCTTATGCAGCCCGACTTGACAGAAGCTCATTTTTTTTGTGGCTGGAATTTAGCTTTGGGCAAAAAATAGCGGAAGTGGAAGGCGGATAAAGCTGCCCAAATCTAAAAATTCGGCTAAGTCAAATAATTACAGCTATAGATTTTATTGATGTACATCAATGTTGTGTCAATATTTAAGGTCTTATTTTTGCTGCAAGAAAAATCAATATTAATTTAAAATATTATCTATGAAAAAATTAACAGTATTGGCATTGGCAGGCGCTGCTTTGATGTTCACAGCTTGTAACGACAAAAAAGAAACTGTAAAAGATGCACAGGAAGTTGCAGCAAAAACCGGTGAAGCTTACAAAGTAGATTTGGCTACATCCAACGTGAACTGGAAAGCGTTTCACAAAGGTGGATTTGCACCGAGATGGGGAACACTTAATTTGAAATCCGGAGAAATTACAGTTGAGAATGATGCGGTAACTTCAGGTGATTTCGTTATTGATATGACCACATTGAAAGTTGACCCTGCATCTGTAACGGAGGCTGACAAAAAGCCGGCTGACCTGGAAGCGCACTTGAAAAATGAAGATTTCTTCAACGTTAGTAAGAATCCAACTTCTGATTTCAAAATCACTTCTGTTGCGGATTTGACTGGAGAACTTCCAAAAGATGCAGTCGCGGGTGCTAACAAAACGGTAAGCGGAAACTTGACATTGTTAGGAAAAACGCTTAATGTTTCTTTCCCTGCAAAAGTGACTGTTGACGAAGGTAAAGCGGCTATTGAAGCTAAATTTACAGTCAACAGAGCAGATTGGGGAATCAAATTCGGGACGGATGAAACGGATCCGGCTGAATGGATGATCAGCAAAGACATCGAAATTGGTATCAATGTGAATGCTGCTAAATAAATAAATCGTAAAAAATGAAAAGAAGGACTGTTTCGAAAGAGGCAGTCTTTTTTTGTAATTCTAAACACTTCGACTCCGCTCAGTGTGACACTTTTAGTATTAAATGTATAATAAGAATTGTCAGACTGAGCAGAGTCGAAGCCTTTACGAAATGAAAGAACCGACTCTTTAGAAGCCGGTTCAGTAGATAAAACATCTCATTTTTTTAGTTAGACAACAACAAAAAAGGACAGCCGACAATGCTATCCTTTAAATTTTTATATCAAATTTAATTTGAGTAATTCCAATTGGGTCAAAAGCAAATTTTGTAATCATTTCCTAAATCTCTATTGTAAATTTAGAAATAAAAACCATACCATTTGTAAACTAAATGTTAAAATTTCATACTTATCCACATTTTTTTGTGGATAACTCTATTAATCGAGTTTTTCTTTGATATACTTCGCCGTAAAAGACTTTTTCTCTTTAATCAAATCTTCCGGTATTCCTGTGAAAACAATCTCGCCGCCGTATTTTCCGGCATTTGGACCAACGTCAATGATGTAGTCAGCAGATTTGATGATGTCTGGCTGATGTTCAATCACCACCACTGAATGTCCTAATTCTATCAATGCCTGAAGCGATTTCAGTAACTTTTTAATATCGTGGAAATGCAAACCGGTTGAAGGTTCGTCAAAAACAAACAAGGTTTTTTCTGTCGTTACACCTTTCACAAGGAACGATGCCAGCTTCACTCTCTGAGCTTCACCTCCGGAAAGAGTAGAAGAGGACTGACCTAATTGCAGATAACCCAAGCCAACATCCTGAAGCGGTTTTAGCTTGGTCGCGATTTTTTCTTCGTGATTTTCCTTGAAGAACTCCAACGCTTCGTCAACTGTCATATGAAGGATGTCGGAAATATTTTTCTCGTCGTATTTGATTTCGAGGATTTCTTTTTTGAAACGTGTGCCGTGGCAATGTTCACACTCCAATTCGATGTCGGCCATAAACTGCATTGATACTGTGATTACACCATCGCCTTTACATTCGTCACACCTTCCGCCGTCAACATTGAAAGAGAAATGCTTCGGTTTCAGACCTTGAACTTTTGCAGATTTCTGTTTTGCAAAAAGGTCACGGATGTCATCATAGGCTTTCAGATACGTTACAGGATTGGAACGGGATGATTTTCCGATTGGATTTTGGTCAATCAATTCGATATTCTGAATCAATTTTGAAGGAAATTCCACCGAATCATAATCTGCTTTTTTTCCACCCATTCCGAGTTGAATCTGAATCGCATTCGTCATCACTTCTTTCATCAAAGTCGATTTTCCACTTCCGGAAACGCCAGTGATAACTGTCAGACATTCCAATGGAACATTGACGTCAACATTCTTCAGGTTGTTTTGACGAGCACCTTTTATTGCGATGTATTCTTTTGTTTTTCTTCGTTTTGCAGGAACTTCGATTTCCAAATCCCCATTCAGATATTTTGCGGTCAAAGTATCTGCTTTTAGCATTTCTTTATAATCACCACTGAAAACCAAATCTCCACCGAGATAACCCGCTTCCGGACCAATATCAATAATGTAATCCGCTTCTCGCATCACATCTTCATCGTGTTCAACAACGATCACGGTATTTCCTAAATCTCGCAATTGTTTCAAAACACCGATCAGGTTTTCCGTATCTCGAGAGTGCAGACCGATGCTTGGCTCATCCAAAATATAAATCGAACCAACCAAAGAACTTCCTAAACTTGTCGCCAGATTAATTCTCTGACTTTCTCCTCCGGAAAGCGTGTTCGATGTCCGGTTTAAGGTCAGATAACCCAAACCAACTTTAGTCAAAAATTCCAGTCTTGTTTCGATTTCGTAAGTCAATCGTTTTGCTATTTCTCCGTCGTGGTCGTTGAGTTTTAAGCTTTTTATTAAAGGAAGCAATTCGTCCAAAGGCAACTCAATCAAAGACTGAATATTATGTCCGTCGATTTTTACCCAGCTTGTTTCTTCCCTCAACCGTAATCCTTCACAGGTTGGACAAATGGTTTTTCCACGGTAACGCGAAAGCATTACTCTATACTGGATTTTATATAAATTTTCCTCCAGCATTTTGAAGAAATTATCAATGCTAGGGAAATTTCTCGTTTTGTCGCCCTTCCAAAGATATTGTTTCTGCTCTTTGGTTAATTGATAATAAGGCTTATGTATCGGGAAATCTTTAGCTTTTTTGATGAAATCCTTTTTCCATTCGCTCATACTTTCACCTTTCCAGGAAGCGACTGCATCTTCATAAACCGAAAGATTTTTATTCGGAATGACTAAATCTTCATCAATCCCAATCACTTTTCCATAACCTTCGCAAGCCGGGCAAGCGCCGTAAGGATTGTTGAAGCTGAAATAATGAACATTTGGTTCGTTGAAAACGATGCCGTCCAGTTCAAATTTATTGGAAAATTCACGGATTTTTCCGGTGTCTGTATTTTTAAGTGAACAATAGCCGTGCCCTTCGTAAAAAGCCATTTGGATAGAATCTGCTAATCTTTGTAAGAAATTCTCATCTTCCTCATAGCTAAATCTGTCAATCACAAGATTAATAGTCATATCCTTTTCCGGCTTGAAACCGAAACTTTCCAAATCCTCAATCCCTGCAATATTGCCGTTCACTTCCAACCTTGTGAATCCCGAAACTTTAAGAGTTTTTAGCAATTCAGCAAAATCTTTCACTTCAAATGTCAATGGCGTCAACAATAAAAAGGTGGAATCTTTTTTGGAAGCCTTGATGAAATCAATCACATCCGTTACGCTGTCTTTCTTTACTTCCTCTCCGGAAACAGGTGAATAAGTTCTTCCGACTCTGGCGTACAGCAATTTCATATAATCGTAAATCTCCGTAGAAGTCCCCACCGTAGAACGCGGATTGGACGAAATCACCTTTTGCTGAATTGCAATTGATGGCGCCAAACCTTTGATATCATCAATCTTTGGTTTCTCCAATTTACCTAAAAACTGACGTGCGTAGGAGCTCAAACTTTCCACATAACGCCTTTGCCCTTCCGCATAGATCGTGTCGAAAGCCAGAGATGATTTTCCACTTCCGGAGACACCTGTAATCACGATCAATTTGTTCTTTGGAATCAGAACGTCGATGTTTTTCAGATTGTTAAGGTGTGCGTTTTTAACGAAAAGAAATTTCTTGATATCGATGTCGGTTGTTGTAGCCATAGTAAAAATAAGACCCACAAAATTACGCAAAATTTAATCGTTTTCGGGTAAGTTTTTGGATTAAAATAATCACAATAAAATCACAAAAATCGGAACTGTTTTTATAGTTCCGTAGGAACGTTCTGTTAATAGAAGCAATAGGATTTTCACAGACAAGCGTCATCGGAGCGACCTGTTAAATGTATCCAATAGGTCGCTCCTACGGAGCTCTGATTAGTGCGTATGTGTTGTCTACTAACAGGTCATCCCTTATGGGATTTGATTTGTTTTTAATGATTTGATATTGTGTTGTTTATATGTTCGGAAGGGGTGGTTCGGAAGGGGGGTAAGGGTGGTTCCTAACCAGGGTATAGCCGGTTCCGAAATGGTTGTGGGTGGTTATATAAATGGTTGAGACCGGTTCTTAAGTGGTTATAGCCGGTTATCATCCAGGTAAAGGGCGGTTCCGAAATGGCAAAAGGTGGTTGCTCAAGTGGTTGTAACCGGTTCCGAAATGGTTGTAGGTGGTTGTGCGAGTGGCTATGACCACTTAGGTAAGTGGTTGAAACCATTTCAGAACCGGCTTTAGCGATTGGTATAAGTGTCCCTGGGTACTTAAGTAGCTGGTCGGAGGCACTTAGAGAACCACAAAATGATATTTGTTGAACCTGTTACAGGTACGTCAGAACTAGTTGAGGTTGGTTATAATTCAATTTTCAGTAGAATTATAGGTGGGGAATTTGGCTAATCTCTATATTTGCGCCCGATTATCTGAAAGGAAATTTTAAACTATGAAAAAAACTGTAATGGCTTTATCCGTCATTGTTTTGTCGGTTAACGGATTTGGACAAAATCAGGAAAAAGCTATAGATGAAGTGAATTTACAAGGTCGGTTTTTATCGATTCCGTATAATGATGTGAATGAGAATGTGACGGTCATTACCAGGCAACAAATCGAGAACAGTCCGGCAACGAGTATTGATGAATTGCTGCAGTTTCATTCTGGATTGGATATCAGAAGACGGGGTTCTAATGGTGTCCAGAGCGATATTTCGATTCGGGGAAGTTCTTTTGAGCAGGTTTTAATTTTGATAAACGGCATCAGAATGAATGATTCTCAGACGGGTCATAACACATTCAATATTCCGTTTGATATTTCGGCGGTTGAAAGGATTGAAATTATGAAAGGTTCATCGGCAAAACTCTACGGTCAGAATGTTTTCGCAGGTGTCATCAATATTGTTACGAAATCTTCTGCTGAAGAAAAAGTGACGATCAAAGCCCAAGGTGGCGATTTCAAGACTTATGATTTATCAGCTTCTGCAACGTTTGGTTCGGAGAAATTTACCAATCTTCTGACGGTGAGCAACGGCGCTTCGGATGGTTATCGCTATAATACAGATTATCAAATCAGGAATGTTTTTTATCAGAACAAATTAAAACTGAACGAGGGAAGTTTGAGCTTGCAGGCCGGTTTTTCTGAGAAGAAATTTGGCGCAAACGGTTTCTATGCGTCGCCAACTTATACCAACCAATATGAGGAAACGCAGGCGTCTGTGGTGAGTCTGCAGTATCAGCAGAAATTTGGTAAACTGTCACTTAACTCCAGTCTTTACTGGCGCAGAGGTCAGGATATGTATCTGCTGAAGCGTGATAATCCTGCATTTTACAGGAATATGCACATTGGCAACAATGCTGGTGGAACTGTCAATTTGTCTTACGAATCTTCACTTGGGATTACGAATTTTGGTGTTGATTACAGAAAAGAATTTTTGACCAGCAGTAACCTTGGGGAGAGAAAAAGAGATGTAACGCAGGTATTTTTTGATCATCAATTCAAATTTTTTAATCAGAAGTTAGAAATTAATCCTGGAGCAAGTTGGGCCAATTATTCGGGCGATAATTTCTTTTATCCAGGGGTGGATGTTGGTTATATTTTTAGTCCAAATCATAAGATTTTCGGTGCAGTTTCAAAAGGTTTCAGAATCCCGACTTTCACGGATTTGTATTATGTGAGCCCGACTGAAAAAGGAAATCCAAATCTGATTCCTGAAAGTGCACTATCTTCAGAATTAGGTTACCGATTCCAGAATCAGAAAATATTAGCGAAAGTCAGTGGTTTTATCAGAAACACACATAATGGAATCGACTGGCTGAAACCAACTCCTGAAAGTATCTGGACTGCAGAAAATGTTGGGAAAATCAATCTTAAAGGTTTTGAGACGGAATTCAGACATCAATTATTTGACTTTTTAAATTATAGATTGAATTATACTTATCTTGACAATCAATATAAAAATAAAGAACTGTCCCGGTATGCCTTGCAGAATCTAAGACATCAATTGGTTGGCGAAATCAATGTGAAGTTTTTGAAATTTTTTAGCAACCAGTTGATTTACAGATACACGGAGCGCGTGAATCTCGGAAGTTACAATACGCTGGATGAACAGCTCAATTTCCGATACGAAGATTTTAATTTTTATGTGCTCATCAACAATTTGACTAATACAAAATACATAGAGACCAATCTGGTTCCGATGCCTGGACGTTGGTTCCACATTGGAGTGACTTATCAGATTAAAATGAACTAGAATATTAACCGCAAAGACACTAAGCGCTACACAAGGTTCACAAAGTTTTATGTGTGCTTGTGAAAACTTTGTGCCTTTGTGGTTTTAACCTAAATTTGCGAAAAATTATATAATGGCAGCGTACTTAGAATTCAATTTCAAAATAAAACCCCTACAACCGTGGAACGAAATATTGATGGCGGAACTGATCGCAATCGGTTTTGATAGCTTCACGGAAGAGTATGACGGCGTTCTGGGATATATTCAGAAAGATATTTTTAATGAAGATGATTTAAAGTCTATTCCGCTGTTACAGAATGAAGATGTGACCATCACTTATTCTTACGAGGAAATGCCGAATATCAACTGGAACGAGGAGTGGGAAAAGAATTTTTCGCCCATTAATGTGGAAGACAAAGTCCTCATCCGGGCGGAATTTCATGAGCCGAATCCGAATATGCATGAGATTGTGATCCAGCCAAAAATGTCTTTTGGGACTGGCCATCATCCAACGACGCATTTGATGATTCAACAGATGCTGGATATGGATTTGGGGAACAAGAAAGTGCTTGATATGGGTTGCGGAACTTCGGTTTTAGCAATTTTTGCCAAGCAAAAGGGTGCGGGAAGAACAGTAGCCATTGATATCGACGAATGGTCTGTAGAAAATTCTAAAGAAAATGCAGAACGCAACAATGTGGAATTGGATATCGAATTGGGAACTGCTGATAATCTTGGTAAGGAAAAATTTGATATTATTCTGGCGAATATCAACAGAAATATTCTGATTTCCGATATTCCGACTTATGTTTCCGTTTTGGAAGATGGCGGAAAATTGTTATTGTCAGGACTTTGTTTCTTTGATGTGGATGATATTTTGGAAGTTTGCACAGAGCAAAATCTGAAACTAGAGAAGAAATTACAAAGGGAAGAATGGGTTTCTCTGTTGTTGAGTAAGTAAGATTTTATAATATAAAGTAAAGCCTCGAAAATTATTTTTCGAGGCTTTACTATTTTATTTTTGCGGATATTTCTGAATCAAAGCCTGCAAAATCGCCCAGGTTTCCGCATCCATAATTCCGCTGTAGTTAGAAGGTCGGAAATGAAATTGGAAAGCCTCAATCGTTTGTTTCGTGGGTTTATCCCAGACACCATTCACTGATAGTGCGTAACCAAACTGAACCAGTTGCTGCTGGATTTTAGAAACGAATTCAGGATTGTTGTACTGTGTTGTGAGGTCAGTTGTGGAAGCAATTTGAGTTAAAAAATTCTGTTTTGCCGTTTCATCATACCACATTCCGATTTGATATTCATCATAGAGTCTTTTCCATGGGAAAAGCGGGCCGGGATCTTGTTTTCTTGTCGGCGCAATATCCGAATGAGCTAAGATATTAGTTGCCGGGATATTGTATCTCGTCACAATGTCTTTTACCAGGGCAGCTACTTTTCTGAACTGCTCTTCCGGATAAGGATAGAAAACACGGTTATTTAGCGAATCTGTGGTGTAACCAAGATTAACAATTTCGATTCCAATTGAAGTGTCATTCAGTTGCTGATCTTTTCTCCAGAAGCTTATTCCGGCATGGTAAGCTCTTTTATTTTCGTCCACGATCTGATAGATTTCTTTATCAGGAAGTGTGCTGACCAGATAATGTGCACTTACAGATTGCTGAGTCAGCGTAGAGATAGATTTTTCATCATTAAGAACCGTGTAATGCAAAATCACATACCGTTGACGAAAGTTTTGACCGATGGCAGGGAAATAAGTTTTAGTGACTTTGTATCCGGCCGGGTTTGCACTTACAATGGAACCGTAACTTATGGTATTATCATTCTTCGTAATATCCGCAATATTGACTTTGTAATATTCTCCTTCATCTTCCTTTATCTGTGGTTTTTTTTCAGTCACCACAGGTTTTGGAGCGTTTGGTATTGTTGTAATTTTATTTTTTACGGTTTTTTGCTGAGAACCGCAGGAAATAATTATCATTCCTAAGGCTGTGAGATATAGTGAATTACGCATATTGATGGATGTTTACAGTTTATTTTGATTCAAAAATATGAAAAAAAATGAAGAAAAAAATTTGGGAGATAACGAAAACTGTTCTATATTTGCACTCGCAATTGAGCAGATAACGATCATCAAAATATTTCTAAAAGGAGGGTTGCCAGAGTGGTTAATGGAGCAGTTTGCTAAACTGTCGACCCGAAAGGGTCGCAAGGGTTCGAATCCCTTACCCTCCGCATTAGAAAATCTTCGGGGCGTAGCGTAGTCCGGTCATCGCGCCTGGTTTGGGACCAGGAGGTCGCAGGTTCGAATCCTGCCGCCCCGACATTAATTAAAGAAATCCTTCGGGAATTTTTTAATTTACAAAACTTAAGGGTGCGTAGCTCAGCTGGATAGAGCATCTGCCTTCTAAGCAGACGGTCAAAGGTTCGAATCCTTTCGCGCTCACAGAACTCACAATCATTATTGGTTGTGAGTTTTTTTTGCTTCAATATTTCAGGATCATAAATTCGGTTTAATAATTAAAGTTTTTCAAAGTATTCAAAATCAGCCTGGTTCTTATCTCTTTTTTATAATTCAAATATAAATTATTCTTTATCTATTTGTCAAAGATTGTATTAATTATATGATAATTATATTTTAATACTTTTTTATTTGCTTAAAGGATAGTGTTAAATTTTTATATTTTTCTATGAAAATTATTTTTATTTCAATATTTTTTTAAATATTTGCAGTCCCCAAACCGGAATTATAAAAATAACAACCAAATATTACTAGCTCGGATAAATGATGAATCATAGAAATTCCTTCAAAACAAGATGGGATGATCGGCAAGAATTAACCCGTCGTTACAAAGAAAATCAAAAAAATAATGACGTTCATAAGTTTAAGAGTTTCGGTTTTTATGATTTCTTGTTTTTCTTTATTATTATTGTTATATCAGTTCTTTGTAAGGTTTTGGATATCAGTTTTCAGTAGTTTCTATCATAATTGCATTGGGGTTTTGACCGGAATATATTTTTGTTTTATTTTCGCTAAAAATTTCTTTTTTTAAAATGTGGAAGTTCATCAAGAAACTGTTTTTTATTCTGGTTATAGCCAATATACTTTTCATTATTTTCGGTATATTTTTTAATCCTCCTATCACAATTACCCAAATTGGCGGACTCGTCAAGTATGGGAAATTGAAACGTGATTATGTTTCCTATGACGATATGGGAAATAATATTAAAAGAGCAGTTATCGCTTCAGAAGATCAATTGTTTTTTGATCACAATGGTTTCGATTATAAGCAAATTGAAAAAGCAATTAAGAAAAACGACAAAAAAGGAAAAGTTGTAAGAGGTGGTAGCACTATTTCTCAACAAACTGCAAAAAACATTTTTCTTTGGCAGGGTAGAAGCTGGTTCAGAAAAGGCCTGGAGGCAGTTTACACATTTATCATAGAAAAAGTCTGGGGAAAGGATATTATTCTGGAAAGATATCTTAACTCTATAGAAATGGGGCAAGGTGTTTTTGGGATAGAAGCTGCGGCTCAGTATTATTACAACAAGCCTGCAAAAGACCTCACGAAAAGCGAAGCAGCATGGATTGCAGCTGTTTTGCCAAACCCTAAAAAATACGATCCCAAAAATCCAAGTGCCTATCTTAACAAAAAACATAATTGGATTATGCGCCAAATGAACAATATTGTTTTGAAATAATTACTTTTGTAGTAATATGGCGATCAGATTATTCAGAAAAGACAGTTTCAGTGCAATTTTAAAGAATTACTTTAGTGAAAGGAATGAAACCTTGTCTTTACAACCTTTATCAGAAATCATTACAAGTCTCAAAGAAGAGGATTTGGGTGTTTTCACTGCCTATCTTAAGGATAATGAGCTGATAAAAGAAAATCTGATCTATTATATTTTCAATGTTTTCAAAGGCAGGCCTTTTAATTTATCTTTAACAGAAGCTGATATTCTTTCTGAGAACGCTTTCTATCCGGAATTCAAAAAGAGAATTCTTAACAAGGTTTTGCCGCCAATAGAAAACGAGAAAACCATTTGGTATCTTGTCGATAATGTTTTGGTAACGCCAAAAAAAGATCTTCAGTTTTTTCAGAATTCTCCCGAAGATAAAGTTAATGAATTATTTCGGCTGTTGAGAATTGACAGGTTTATTGATCATCCGCATGTTAAAAAGGAGTTGCTTTTTTCGATTAATATTCTGGCCTGGCGTGTTATAGGTAATGCGCTGGATGTAGAAGTGATGAAAATGGTTCCGGAATACAGGAACTTCGATAATCCATTTCTGGCATTACAAAATGAATTCGATATTCTGAATGCCCAATACAAAGATAATCCTGACTTCCATCTCTCGTCAACAGATGAGATTTATAAACAAACCAAAATCTACCTGGATCAATGTCAGGAGTTTGTGAATATAGCTTTCAAAAATTCTTCGAAGTACGGAATCTCCAGTAAGACCAATCAGGCATTACTTAAGATCAGGCAGCAGCTGCAAAGGATGTCGGATATTATCAAACTATTCGTAATCGATGAAGAAAAAGATTATTTAATTAATTCTAAGCAGTTATTTTTCAATATTCTGAAATATAAGTCTCATAAGAATAATCTCAGGGATCTTGTTTCCGACAGTACAAGACTCATGTCGCATCTTATTACTAATCATACTGCTGAAACGGGAACCCATTATATCACATCAACTTTCAAAGCTTATATGAAAATGTTTTGGAAGGCTTCGGGTGGTGGTGTTATCGTAGGTGCGCTTTGTGTTTTGAAAATGCTTTACAGTTATATACCGACAAGTGATTTTGCACATGCATTTTTGTTTTCTATGAATTATGCGATGGGATTTGTGATGATCTATCTGATGCATTTTACATTAGCGACAAAACAGCCTGCAATGACTGCCGCAACCATGGCAAAAGTACTGTCGGAGGGTGATAACCGAAATACTTATATAGAATTTGCGCATGTTGTTTCGCAGTTATTCAGATCACAGTTTATTGCATTTGTAGGAAATGTTCTGTTATCGTTTCCGGTTTCATTAATCATTATTTATGGATTAGAGATCCTTTTCAAACAGAATTTTGCTTTTGAGAAATCGGGGAAACTTCTTCATGATTTGGATCCGTTTCAATCCAAAGCAATCTTGCATGCTTGTATTGCAGGTGTCTTTCTTTTTATTTCTGGGGTTATTTCCGGGAATATCAGTAATAATTCTGTGTTTTATCAGATTCCTAGAAGAATTGCTAAAAATCCTTTGATTAATTATTTTTTCGGGCAGAGTGTTGCCAAGAGGCTGTCAATTTATTATTCCAAAAACTGGGCGGGAATCATTTCCAATTTTTGGTTTGGTGTTTTTTTAGGAGCAACAGCGCCGATTGGACTTTTCTTAGGCTTAGATCTTGATATCCGTCACATTACTTTTGCTGCAGGTAATTTTGCGTTAGGGCTTTATGGTAAAGACTTTGTCGTTAGTTCCTATACTTTTTGGATTTCTTTTGTGACGGTTTTTGTGATCGGATTTTTCAATTTTGCGGTCAGTTTCGGATTGTCCATGTTGCTGGCGTTCCGTTCCAGAAAAGTGGAATTGAGCGAAGCAAGAGAAATTTTCAAAGAAATATTCAGATATTTTATCAAAAATCCATTTAGATTTTTCTTTCCGTTAAGATCAAGGCTGGATGAGAAAAGCAAAAAGATGATCCAGGAGATATCTACAAAATCAACAGATCATTAATCAGCGATTCGTCCTTCAGAACTTCCTGGAATTTTTTTAGGAAAAAAGATTTTCTCATTCGGAAGTCGTTTTTCAGAAGCGGTGACTTGATGCGGATAACCAGAACTTTTTCTTTGAGATTCACGCTGGCTATTTCTTCAAAAAGATCATTAGAAAGATAATCCTTCAAAAAATCATTGATCTCGAAAGCTTTTAGTTTATCTTCAAAACCATAGATTTTTGCAAAAGAATTTAATAATTCCGAAGACTCGAATTCACGTTTTTTCCTGCTCATAATTAAGATTGTAAAAGTATAAATTTAAAATTCAAAATAGTATATTTGCGCGCTGAAAGTTTTGGTTTCAAACGATCTGATTAATGCATTGGATTTCAAACCTAACAACTCAAAATTTTAAATCTGTTATTATGAAATGTGGAATCGTAGGTCTTCCAAACGTAGGAAAATCAACCCTTTTTAATTGCCTTAGCAACGCCAAAGCGCAATCTGCTAACTATCCGTTCTGTACGATTGAACCTAATCTGGGAACTGTTTCTGTTCCTGATCCAAGACTTTTCGAATTGGAAAAAATCGTTAATCCGGAAAGAGTTCTTCCTGCAGTTGTAGAGATTGTTGATATTGCCGGTCTCGTAAAAGGGGCAAGCAAAGGTGAAGGTTTGGGAAATCAATTCCTTGCCAATATCCGCGAGTGTGAAGCGATAATCCATGTTCTGAGATGTTTTGATAATGGAAATATCGTTCACGTGGAAGGTTCTGTAGATCCTTTGAGAGATAAGGAAATTATCGATATAGAACTTCAGCTAAAAGATTTGGAAACAATCGGGAAGGCTGTTGAGAAGGCTAAAAAATTCATCAAATCAGGAAAAAAGGAAGATATCCTGACTTATGAAACATTACAAAATCTCCAAAAATTTGTTGAAGACGGAAAAAATGCCAGAGAATTCCCGATGGATGATTTTACAAAATCAATAATCGATGATGTTCAATTGTTAACAAAAAAACCGGTTCTGTATGTTTGTAATGTGGACGAAAATTCTATCAAAAACGGAAACGAATGGGTTGCTAAGATTGAAGAAATGACCAAAAATGAAGGAGCCGAAGTTGTGGTTTTAGCTGCGCAAATTGAAGCCGATATCAACGAGCTGGAAACCTTCGAAGAAAGACAGATGTTCCTGGAAGAGCTTGGTCTGGAAGAGCCGGGTGTGAACAGACTGATCAGAAAGGCTTATGATCTTTTGAAATTACAAACGTATTTTACAGCCGGAGTTAAGGAAGTCAGAGCCTGGACCATTGGACAGGGTTGGACAGCGCCGCAAGCAGCCGGTGTGATCCACACAGATTTTGAGAAAGGATTTATCCGTGCAGAAGTGATTAAGTACAACGATTATATGACTTACGGCTCAGAAGCAAAAGTGAAAGAAGCGGGGAAATTGTCTGTAGAAGGGAAAGAATACATTGTTCAGGATGGTGATATTATGCATTTCAGATTTAATGTGTAAAACAAATATTGATAATATTAAAACGCTTTCAGAAATGGAAGCGTTTTTTTTTTGATAAAAACCATTTGTAAAATTAATAATGAAATTGAATTATAAAATCTTATCTTTATAAGAAATAACTTTAAAACTATTAATTATGAGAAAAAATCTACTAATTTTATTTTTATTCGCATTCTTTACCGTGTTTTCACAAACCTATACGCCTCTGTTAAAAGAAGGAAATAAATGGTGGGTTTACTATCGTGAGGGATATTGTGATATTTGTAATGCTCAGTTTAGAGCATATTATATTTTTATAAATGGTGAGACAACTATTTCTGGTGTTACTTATAAAAAAATTTATTCTAATTTATATCATATCAATTCTTATGGTCCATTTGGGAATGGTGAGCCGAATACAAATAATCCGGATGTATTTGAATGCCTGATGCGCGAAGATACCGCTACCAAAAAAGTATATATTTTAGATCCCGTTACAAATACAGATAAATTATTGTATGATTTTTCTGCGCAAAAAGGAGATGTTATCGATAGCAACTTTAGATGGGGTTTTTATAATTATCCTGTTACTATCGATGATGTCGTGTCGGGTTCTGTGTTTGGTAAAGATAATGTGAAGACTTTTAAGTCAGATTATAATAATATTTATGAAGGAATTGGTTCACAATCAGGATTGTTTTCAAGGCCTGCCGGTCATCCATTTGAAATCGGAGCTTATTGGTTAGACTGCTTCGAAGATACTGTGGGGAAATCTTGTGATAGCCAATTCATATTACTTGGAACTTCTGAGAATTCTATTGACAAAAATTTAACCTTGTATTACTCCAAATTAAATAGTGATTTTAAGGTTTTAGGAAATCTATCACAGGATTATAAAGTCACTTTTTACGAATCTACAGGAAGGTTGATTGAAGAAGTTAATGTCAAAGGAAAACAGAGTTTTTCCCTTAAAAATATTATCAAGAATAAAATCCTCTTTTACACAATTACAAGCCAGGGCAAATCCTGGAAGGGAAAAGTGATGATTCAATAAAAACTTTTTTTATAAAATATCAAACACTTCCAATATTGGAAGTGTTTTTGTTAGTAGCTTTAGCAAAATTTTTAATAAAAATAATTATGGTAAAAAAATTACTACTTGCTTCAACTTTCATTTCAGTTTTTTATAGTTATGCTCAAACTACTGTTTTTAAAGAAGATTTTGAAAATGAAGAATCTGTAGCATTATGGAAGTTGTATGACAGAGATGGTGATGGTGAAAACTGGGAAATACTGAATGCTGAACTCAATGAGTTACCGAATTTCAGCGGTAATCTTGCAGTATCTTTTTCCTGGTATCTGGAAGCTTTTACTCCGGATAATGTTTTGGAAAGTCCGGTTATTACTCTTCCGAACTCTAGCTCTTTATCGTTGTCATTTAAAGCGGCAGCAGGTGATTCTGAACTATTTGAAGAACACTACGCGGTATATGTGATTCCTGCAAATTCTACCTTTACAGGAACAGAAATTCCGGTTTTTGAAGAAACTTTTGATGCCGGATATGTAGATGTAGCTAAAGCTGTTCATATCGATATTTCATCTTTTGCCGGGCAAGCTGTTAAAGTAATTTTCAGGCATTATGACTGCGAAGACATTTTCTATATAGGAATAGATGATGTCGAAATAATGGATAATGCAGGAATGGCTGTTTCGGAATCTGCGGTTTTGTTACTCAAGGTTTTGCCGAATCCTGCAACAGACTTAGTTAAAATTTCAGGACTCAAAAATATAGATAACGTAAGGATTTTTGATATGTCTGGTAAGATTGTGAAAGAAGTAAAAGCATCAGAAATTGATGTCAGAAATCTTTCTGAAGGTCAATATATCATCAATGTCTATTCAGGTAACAATATTATTTCTAGAAAACTAATTAAAAAATAATACTAAGCTTCCGAAAAGGAAGCTTTTTTTGTAACATTTTTTATTCTCTCAGAACTAATTCTCTAAAAATAAGAACAATGAAAAATCACGAAATCGACTATAAAATCTACGGAGAAGAATTACAATGTGTAGAAATTGAATTGGATCCGAATGAAGCTGTCATTGCAGAACCAGGAAGTTTTATGATGATGAATGACGGTATCAAAATGGAAACGCTTTTTGGGGACGGAAGTAATTCCGGATTGATGAACAAATTGTTTACGGCCGGGAGAAGGATGCTGACCGGAGAAAGTCTCTTTATGACGGTTTTTACCAACACTTCCGGGCAGAAAAGACAAGTTTCCTTTGCTGCACCTTATACCGGGAAAATTATTCCGCTCAATTTGTCAGACTACGCGGAGAAAATCATTTGCCAGAAAGACAGTTTTCTTTGTGCTGCTAAAGGTGTATCGATCGGAATCGAATTTCAAAGAAAACTTGGAACAGGGCTTTTTGGCGGTGAAGGTTTTATCATGCAAAAACTGGAAGGTGACGGGATGTGTTTCGTTCATAGCGGCGGTTATGTGATGGAAAAAGAACTCCAGCCTGGAGAGATTTTGAAAATCGATACAGGATGCATCGTAGCTTTCACGCAATCTGTTTCCTATGATATCCAGTTTGTTGGTGGGATCAAGAACACGCTTTTCGGAGGAGAGGGATTGTTCTTTGCTCAGCTTCGTGGGCCTGGAAAAGTCTGGATCCAAACTTTACCGATCAGCCGGTTAGCAGGAAAAATTCTTCAATATGGCAGTGGGACAAGAAAAGAAGAAGGAAGTATTTTGGGAAAACTGGGTGATTTGATTGACGGAAATTGAAATTAACCTTTAAAATATAGAGCATAAAAGTTGGATAAAAGTCCAGCTTTTTTTATGGTATTTTCGAAAAAATGTTATTAAAAAATTACCAACAAAGTTTTCAGATTAAAATCGATTTCGTTAAATTTGTGAGTTACCGATTTTTAACGGTTCAATGTTTCCAGAAATTCAAAAACTATGAGTGAAATTAATCCTGTAAATTATTCCGAAGATAATATCCGTACGCTCGATTGGCAAGAACATATCAGATTGCGTCCCGGGATGTATATCGGAAAACTAGGCGATGGTTCTTCTGCAGATGATGGGATTTATATTCTTCTCAAAGAAATTATTGATAATTCTATCGACGAATTTGTCATGAAAGCCGGGAAACGTATCGAAATCAAAATGGATGACGGTAAGGTTTCCATTAGAGATTTCGGACGTGGAATTCCTTTGGGAAAAGTGGTGGATGCTGTTTCTAAAATGAATACCGGTGGTAAATACGACAGCAAGGCTTTTAAAAAATCTGTCGGACTTAATGGTGTCGGTACAAAAGCTGTTAATGCGTTGTCTGATTTTTTCCGGGTAAAGTCCGTGCGGGAAGGACGTATGAAAATGGCAGAGTTCTCCAGAGGTGTGATCAAAACCGATTATCCGGAAACCGATTCTTCTGACAGAAACGGAACCGAAATCAGCTTCATACCGGACGGTGACATTTTTCTTAATTTCAAATTCCGGAAAGAATATGTGGAGCGGATGTTGCGTAATTATGCATATCTTAATCCCGGATTAACGATTGTTTTCAATGGTGAAAAGTTCTATTCAGAAAATGGATTGAGAGACCTTTTGGAAGAAGAATTGGAAAGTGAAATTCTTTATCCGATTATCCACCTGAAAGATGAGGATATCGAAGTTGCAATCACACACTCTGACAAATCACAAACCGAAACTTATTTCTCCTTTGTTAATGGACAGAATACAACGCAAGGCGGGACGCACCTTAACGCTTTTCGAGAGGCTTTTGTAAAAACGATAAGAGAATTCTATAATAAAAACTTTGAAGCAGCTGATATCAGAAAATCGATTATTGCAGCAGTTTCGGTTAAAGTTATAGAACCGGTTTTCGAATCTCAGACTAAAACTAAATTAGGATCAAATGAAATCGAGCCTGGCGGAGTTACGGTGAGAACTTTCGTTATCGATTTCCTGAAAAATAAACTGGATAATTTTCTACATAAAAATCCTGAAGTTGCAGAAGCGATTCTCAGAAAAATTATGATCTCGGAAAGAGAAAGAAAAGAATTATCAGGAATCCAGAAATTGGCTAGGGAAAGAGCAAAAAAAGTATCGCTTCATAATAAAAAACTGAGAGATTGCCGTCATCATTATAATGATCAGAAAGCGGCAAGAAAATCAGAAACAATGATTTTCATTACCGAGGGAGATTCGGCTTCGGGTTCTATTACCAAATCCAGAGATGTAGAAACACAGGCTGTTTTTTCTTTGAAAGGAAAGCCGCTTAATTGTTATGGATTGACGAAAAAAGTAGTTTATGAAAACGAAGAGTTCAATCTTCTTCAAGCTGCTCTTAACATCGAAGAAAGCTTGGAAGATCTGCGTTACAATCACGTGATTATTGCAACCGATGCCGATGTGGACGGGATGCACATCCGTTTGTTGATGATTACTTTTTTTCTTCAGTTTTTTCCTGATTTGATAAAGAATGGACATTTGTATATTTTGCAGACGCCACTTTTCCGGGTTAGAAATAAAAAAGAAACTAGATATTGCTATTCCGATGCCGAAAGATTGAAAGCTTTAGACGAACTCGGTAAAAATCCTGAGATTACCCGATTCAAAGGTTTGGGTGAAATTTCTCCTGATGAATTCAAGCATTTTATCGGAAAGGATATCAGGTTGGAGCCTGTTGTTGTAGGGAAAGATCAGACAATTGATCAGATACTGGAATTTTACATGGGTAAAAATACACCGGACAGACAACTGTTCATTCTGGATAATCTGGTTGTTGAGGATGATTCCAATATAGATAAGAAAAAAACAATGATAGAGGCATAAAAGAAACATAACCAAACCGAAACACAAACAAATGAGATTAAGCAACAGAAATAATACACCGTTATATAGCTTTATATACTCTCTTGTAGGGATAGTTTTTATTTTGGGTGTTATTGCTTACATACTTGAAATCAGTAAATTTGATATTTTTGGAAAAAAAGCGTGGATTTTATTGGCAATTCCTTCGTTATTATTTTTACTGCTCTATTTATTAGGAAGACCCGTTTTTGAATATGACAGTGATGGAGAAGCGCTTAATTTTAGGAACAGCCACATTTTGTATTTACTTTCAAAAAAGAATCTCAAAGATGAGTTTCCAAAATATAAATTAATAAAGTATAACGTTGTTAATGGTTTGATTTTCAAAAGATTGTATGTTTATATTACCAGCAAAAAAAATCATATCATTATACTGAAATATGATGTTTCTTATCTCAATACAAGACAAGTAAAGGATTTAAAGTTTTCTTTAAACAAAGTCGTTAAAACCAATAAAGAAATTCGCCACGAACACGAAGATAATACAGTTACAGATTAATGGAAGAAAGTACACATCACGAAGAAAGCCTGAAAAAAGTATCGGGGCTGTATAAAGATTGGTTTTTAGATTATGCATCTTATGTAATCCTCGACAGGGCAATTCCCTCTATTTTTGACGGATTCAAGCCGGTTCAGCGTAGGATTATGCACTCTATGCGGGAGCTGGAAGATGGGCGTTATAACAAAGTTGCGAATATAGTAGGCAACACGATGAAATATCACCCGCATGGTGACGCTTCTATTACGGATGCGATGGTTCAGATTGGACAGAAAGAATTATTGATTGATACTCAGGGAAACTGGGGGAATATCTATACAGGTGATTCTGCTGCAGCTGCGAGATATATTGAAGCCAGATTGACGCCATTTGCTCTGGATGTTGTCTTCAACCCCAAAACAACTCATTGGACTAAATCTTACGACGGTAGAAATAATGAGCCGATTGACCTTCCTGTCAAGTTTCCATTGCTTTTAGCACAAGGCGTTGAAGGGATTGGAGTTGGGCTTTCTACGAAAATAATGCCTCATAATTTCAATGAATTAATTAACGCTTCTGTTCTTTATCTTAAAGGGAAAAAATTTGAGTTATTTCCGGATTTTTTGACTGCAGGGATGCTGGATGTTTCCAATTATAACGATGGACACAGAGGTGGAAAAATCAGGGCAAGAGCCAGAATTTCCCAAAAGGATAAACATACATTGACGATTACTGAGCTTCCTTTTTCAAAAAATACCGGTGATCTTATCGACAGTATTTTGAAAGCCAATGAAAGAGGAAAAATCAAAATCAAGAAAATAGAAGATAATACATCGGATAATGTGGAGATTAATATTCATCTGCATCCGGATGTCTCGCCTGATAAGACGATTGATGCACTTTATGCTTTTACCGATTGTGAAGTTCCGATCTCTCCGAATGCCTGTGTGATTGTTGGTGACAAACCTATGTTTTTATCAGTTTCTGATATTCTGAAGCATAATACAGATCACACGGTTTCCCTTCTTAAAAAAGAATTGGAAATCGAACTTCACGAGTTGCAGGAAAACTGGCATTTTTCATCGTTAGAAAGAATTTTTATAGAGAATAGAATCTATCACGATATCGAAGAAGTGAAATCCTGGGAAGATGTTATCAAGACGATTGATGAAGGCTTAAAACCTCATACAAAGCATCTTTTGAGAGCTGTTACAGAAGAAGATATCGTAAAACTAACAGAGATCCGAATCAAGAGGATTTCCCGTTTTGACCTGGATAAATTCAAAGAAAATATTCTGGCATTAGAAGGTAAGATTGAGCAGGTAAAACATCATTTGGAAAACCTGATTACTTATGCCATTGATTATTATACCAATATCCAAAAGAAGTACGGAAAAGGAAAAGAAAGAAAAACCGAGCTTAGGATTTTCGATACAATCGATGCGAGTAAAGTAGCGGTTGCTAATGAAAAATTTTATGTCAACAGAGAAGAAGGTTTCATTGGTACATCACTTAAAAAAGACGAATATCTTTTTGATTGTTCCGATATAGACGATATTATCACATTCCAAAAAGACGGAACAATGAAGGTTGTAAAAGTAGAACCAAAAACTTTTATCGGGAAAAATATAACGCACGTCGCAGTCTGGAAAAAGAACGACAAACGTACGGTTTATAATATGATCTATCGCGAAGGGCGAGAAGGCCCTTATTATATGAAACGTTTCTCCGTAACCGGTGTTACCAGAAATACGGATTATAAACTAGCTTCGGATAAAAAAGGATCAGAAATGCTTTATTTTTCAGCTAATCCGAATGGTGAAGCCGAGGTAGTTTCTGTTTTACTAAAACCTAATGCAAGAGTCCGAAAGAACAAAATCGATATTGATTTTTCTGAACTGGCTATCAAAGGTCGGGACTCCAAAGGAAATTTGGTTACCAAATATGCCGTGAAAAAAGTGGATATGAAAGAAGAAGGCGTATCGACTTTGGCCCCTAGAAAAATTTGGTTTGACGATTCTGTAAGACGTCTTAATGCGGATGGAAGAGGAACTTTATTAGGTAGCTTCAAAGGGGATGATAAGATTTTGACGATAACTTCCCAAGGCGAAGCCAAATTGGTTTCTTTCGATCTGATGAATCGATTCGATGATGATTATCTGATTTTGGAAAAGTGGAAACCGGAACAGCCAATTACCTGTATCTATTTTGATGGTGAAAAGGACAAATATTTTGTAAAACGGTTCCTTTTGGAGGCCACGCCTAATGTTCAATCTTTCTTCGCCAACGAAAACCCAAAATCTTTTATCGAGTTTGTGACGACAGAAGTTGGAGCCATTGCAGAGATCGTATTCCCGAAAATCAAAGACAAGCAAAAAGAGCCTGAAACGGTTGATCTGGATGAATTCATTACAGTTAAAGGAATCAAAGCCATTGGAAATCAACTGACAAAAGATAAAGTCAAATCCATCAATATCACAATTCCCGAACCACCAGAAGTGATAGAAGAAGAACCGGAAATTGAAGAAAAACAGGAAGTAGATCTGGATGACGAAGGCGGAACTATCGGAAGTCTTTTTGACGAGGAAGAAAATTAAGAACACAATTTAATTCAGCAAAAAAATGAACATCGTTTTATTAATCATAATTGTAATAACCTGCATCACAAGTTATATTGGATTTCAAAAACCGGAGTTATTTCAGAAGTATAAATTTGAGGTAGGTGCCATTCAAAGACGTAAAGAATACATCAGATTATTTTCTGCGGGTTTTCTACACGCGGATTTTATGCATTTGTTTTTCAATATGTTGACGCTGTATTTCTTTGCACCGATTGCTTTAGAAGGATTCGGTGTTGGCGGATTTTTGATTATTTATTTAGGCTCTATTATTCTAGGAAATCTGTTCTGTTTGTATCATTACAGAAACGTTCCGTTTTATTCAGCCATTGGCGCGAGTGGGGGAGTTTCCGGTGTTTTGTTTGCTGCTGTGGCTTTAGCTCCAAAAGAGATAGAAGTCAATTTTCTTCCGGGATATTTATTTGGCGCTTTATACTTTGGATATTCTGTCTATATGATGCTGAATCCAAGAATGAACGACAACATTGGTCATGCGGCACATCTCGGTGGTGCATTTTTCGGATTGGTTTATGCTGTTGCTATTTACCCTGAGTTTGCAATGCAAAATGCGGTTTATTTAGGCGTTATGGCCTTGCCGTTGATTTATTTGGCTTATCAGATTTTTATTAATAAAAGAATTGGATAATTTTTAGGAGCAACAACATTCGGCATAGTTTCAGATATTTCTCACCCGCTGTTCGCTATATCTTTTTGTTTTGACGTGAGGCGGCGGAGCGAAGCGGAGCCGACCGAGCGTCAAAACAAAAAGGATGCCGCTACCATCGGGGATATGTTCGGCGTTTGTCATTCTATCACCAGTGTAAGTTTTATTATAATGCCAATTTTTCCAATGCTTCAGAAAAAGTTTCTACAAAGTTTATATGTCTTGACTTGTTGCTTTCTAAGACAAAATCTCTCAAACTTTTACTATTGTATTTCTCAAAATGCCCAACGATAACTAGCCGAATTCTGTAATTTGAAAATTTTTGTAAAATTTCTCCGGCAATTTTAGTTTTTAAATCAAAAAAATCAGAACTTATATTTTGTTCGTATAAAATTACATTTCCAAAATCTTGATAATACAAATTCCCAATTAAATCGGTTCCGTCATCAATGGATTTGATAATAATTTTGTCGGATATTACTTCGGCAATTTTCGTATTGTTAATATTGTGAATCTTTATTTCCATAATTATTTTCTCGCAAAAATCATCCTGTCGTTTCCGGAAATATCTTTTAAGAGAATAGACTCGGAGAAATTCTGAAACAATTCCAAAGTTTCTCTTCCTAGTTTCTGATTGATTTCAAGAAAAATCATTCCGTTTTCGGAAAGATGATTTTCAGAATCTTTTGCAATTTTTCTGTAAAAAATCAAATCATCGGAAGTAGGAGAGAACAGTGCAATATTAGGCTCAAAACCTTTCACTGATTCTTCAATTTCAATATTTTCTTCAATTCCGATATAAGGCGGATTGCTGATGATAATGTCATAGACTTCATTCAATCTTTCGTTTAAATAGTCTTTTTGAATAAAATTGATTTTTGTTTTATGAAACTCTGAGTTTTTCTTAGCAATTTTCAAAGCATCTTCAGAAATATCAATGGCTGAAACTTGAGTTTCCGGAAAATATTTCTTCAAAACAATTGGAATTATTCCGCTTCCGGTTCCAATATCCATTATTTTTAAACCTTCAACCTTCAACCTTAAATCTTTAATCGTCTCAATCACCAATTCCAGCAATTCCTCCGTTTCTGGTCTTGGAATCAAAACGTGCTCATTGACAAAGAATTTCATTCCATAAAACTCAGTTTCACCAAGAATCTGCTGAAAAGGTTTTCCCGTTTTCAATGCCGAAATAGCTTCTAAAAATTGCTTTGATTTAATTTCAGATAAATCATTATCTAGATTAATTCTTAATTCAATTCTATTCAATTCCAGATAATTCTCACAAAAAACAGAGAACAATTCCTCTATTTCTGATTTTGAATAGAGTTCTGAAAGTTTGTTTTGAAAAAGGAATTTAAGATCCGAAATTTTCATATTTTAAATTTGCCTAATCAGCAAAATCCGCGAGATTTATAATTCAATAATTTACCTTGTAAAAACCAAATTAGTTTCGGTTGATAGCTTTTCATCAATCAAATAATTCTCATAATTGAAAGCTTTCAATTCCTCCAAAGTCTGAACGTTATTTTCAGCACAAAAACGAAGCATTAATCCGCGTGCGTGTTTGGTATAAACCACAATCGTTTTCAACTTCCCGTCAGGTTGAATTTGCCTGAATTCGAAATCAATGATTTGGGACTTCAATCGCTTTCTGTCAATGACCTTAAAATACTCTGTACTCGCAAGGTTAATCAAAGGTTCGCCTTTTTTTAATTCAGAATTGATTTGCGCTGTTATTTTATCAGTCCAGAATTCATACAGGTTTTTATAAGAATCGAATTGGAAAGGTCTTCCCATTTCCAAACGATACAACATCACTTTGTCAGAAGGCTTTAAAAGTCCGTAAAGTCCGGATAAGATTCTGTAATTCTTTTCAAGATATTTTACCGCTTTTTCATCCAAAGTTTTCGCATCAAGACCTCGATAAACTTCTCCTGTAAAAGCAAACATTGCCGGCGCTGAGTTTTTAGCTGTCGGCTTTGATGACCACTTTTGGTTGCGTTCCCAATTTTCGTCTGCCAATTTTGGAGAGATTTCCATTAATTCTGCTAAGAATTTTGGAGATTTTTCTTTTAAGAAAGATTGGATAAATTCTGAATCCTTGATGAATTTTGGCGTTGTGTTTTTTAAAAATTCGGTCGAATTCTCAATGTTCATCAATTTCGCAGGCGATGTTATGAATTTCATTTTTTGTTATAAGTTGAAAGTTGTTGGTTGTCAATCTGAGATTATCGCAGACTTGATTCTTTTCACTTGATTCTTGAAGTTTTACAGAATTCCTTTCCCTTGTCTGATAATCTCCGGTTCGCCGGAAGTCAAATCCACAATAGTGGAAGCAACGTTGTCTCCGTAACCAGAATCAATGACCAAGTCTACCAATTTATCGTACTTCTCGGCAATCAGTTCCGGGTCTGTAGAATATTCCAAAATCTCATCATCATCGTGGATGGAAGTGGAGACGATCGGGTGTCCCAATTTCTCTACAATCATTTGGGGAATAATATGATCCGGAACTCTTATACCAACAGTTTTGTGGCCTTTGTAAGCTGTCGGAAGATTTCTGTTAGCTTCTAAAATAAATGTAAATGCACCAGGGAGATGCGTTTTCAAAAATCGGAAAGTTGAAGTTTCTATTGGCTTTGTGAATTCTGAAAGGTGACTCAGGTCATTACAAATGATTGAAAATTTTTGCTTGTCAAGTTTAATTCCTTTGATCTGAGCCAGTCTTTCCATTGCTTTGTGATTATAGATGTCACAACCAATCGTATAAATCGTATCCGAAGGATAAATGATAACACCACCGTTTTGAAGCACTTTTACGGCTTCGTCTATTAAATTTTCTTGCGGATTTTGCGGATATATTTTTAAGATTTTTGCCATAGTCAAAGGTATGAATTGATTCAAATAAAAAAAAGAGAATCAAAATAATTGATTCTCTTAGCTGGTTGCGAGGACACGACTCGAACGTGCGACCTCCGGGTTATGAGCCCGACGAGCTACCTACTGCTCTACCTCGCGATATTGTTCTGCAAATATACGACTTTTTTGATACAAGTCAAATTAATTTTGATTTTACTGATTAAATTATTGAAAATAAAAAAGAGAACCACAATTGTGATTCTCTTGAACTGGTTGCGAGGACACGACTCGAACGTGCGCCCGCCTATGGCGGATATGAACCCTCCATTTATTTAATCAAAGATTTAATGAATAATCTTCCTTGTCCAGTTTTTAAAAATTTTTCTCTTTTCATTGCATCTTTCTTTTCTTTGAAAAATTCTACGTGAATTACAGTCCAAGGTCTAAAGTTAATTGTATAACCTTTTGTTCCTAATTCGTTATGTGATTTGAATCTTTCCACAAGATTTGATGTAAAACCGGTATAAGTTCTGTCAAATTTCTCTGAATATAAAATGTAAACAACAAATTTTTCCATAAATAGAAAAGAGAACCACAATTGTGATTCTCTTGAACTGGTTGCGAGGACACGACTCGAACGTGCGACCTCCGGGTTATGAGCCCGACGAGCTACCTACTGCTCTACCTCGCGATATTGGACTGCAAATATACGGCTTATTCGTCTCAAGTCAAGTATTATTTTAATAATTTTTGAAATCAGTACTTTTGTTAAATTTATAAATTGAAAATCAATCAGTTATGCTTTTTAACTTCTTTTAACTAAAAAAATAGTTGTATGAATTGAAATTAATCCTACATTTGTATTACTAAGTTTTTAGTGATATAAGATTGATTGTTTTTAAAGTAAATGAATATGAATAAGTTAACCAAAGCAGAAGAACAGGTGATGCAGTACCTTTGGCAGATAGAGAAAGGATTCTTGAAAGACGTTTTAGAATTGTTTCCTGAACCAAAACCGCATACCAATACGATTTCCACGATTCTTAAAATATTGATGGAGAAAGGATTTGTGAATTATAAAACTTTTGGAAGACAGCACGAATATTTTCCTTTGATAAGTAAAGAAAATTACAGTGGGAAGTCTATCAGAAGTCTGGTTAAGAATTATTTTGAAGGTTCATACACCAATGCTGTTTCATTTTTGGTAGAAGAAAACGAAATCAGTGTGAAAGATTTGGAGCTTTTATTAAACGAACTTAAAAACAAGGAATAATGGAACCAATATTACTTTATTTTGGCAAGATGATTCTCTGCTCAGCAGTGATGTTTGCTTATTATCTTTTGTTTTTAAAGGACAAGACCTTTCATCATTATAACAGATTTTATCTTTTATTTTTGGTCATAATCAGTCTGGTTCTACCTCTGGTAAAAGTTTCTTATTTTACGATAGAAACAAACAAAAATTTGTATCTGCTGTTGAGTGGATTCAATCAAAGCCAACCTCAAACTACAAACTATGATATCACTATTTATTCAGTTCTTTATACAATTATTGGAGTGGTTTCAATCGCTCTTTTAATTCGATTAATACAAGGAATTTTAAAAATCAATTCGATAAAAAATCAGTTCCCGAATGAAACTATCGAAGGAATCAAATTTTATCAGACTAATCTTAATAATGCACCGTTTTCATTCTTCAGAAACCTGTTCTGGAAAAAATCAATAGAGATCAATTCTCCCGTTGGTCAGCAGATTCTGAAGCACGAGATGGTTCATATAGAACAGAAACACAGCTGGGATAAACTCCTGATGCAATTGGCGAAATCCATTTTCTGGTTCAATCCTGTGTTTTACTTTATCAACAAAGAAATCAATCTTATTCACGAATACTTGGCGGACAACAAAGCAGTCAAAAAATCGGACACAAAAGCATTTGCGCAGATGCTGTTGGAGAGTCATTTCTCGGGTTCTGTTTTGCCTGTTACAAGTCCTTTTTTATCATCTAACCTCAAAAAAAGACTTACAATGATTACAAAAAATCAAACCAAGTACAGCTATGCACGCAAGTTATTTGCATTACCAATCTTATTTTTTATGGTATTTGCCTATATGGTCAATGCTAAAAACAAAGAAATCAAAGAAACGAACAAGGCGATAGAGATCGCTGTTAAACAAATCAAAATGGATACAATCCAGCCAAAACAGTCAGAATTTGATAGTCTGGCAAGCAATCATCAGAGACAAACAAAAGCCTATTCTGATGCTTTGCAGGAAGATCATTTGAAAATGTCGGCAATCAGCAAAAAAATGGCTGAAAAAAGCAAAGCATTATCAGCTTTGAAAAAAGCTAAAAAAGAAGAGTCTCCGGAATATAAAGCTTTGGAAGATGAAATGCAATCGCTTTCAAACCAGATGGATGATGTTGTAAATTCTGATAATTACAAGAGAAATATCAAAGGCTTAGAAGAGCATTCGGAAGCAATGGCGAAAATGTATGACTCACCAGAGTTCAAGAAAAGAATCGCGGATGCTGAGAAAGTTGCGAAAAAGGCTGAAGCTATGGTCAATTCTCCGGAATTCAAAAAGAGAATTGCTACTGCAGAGAAACAGGCAAAAATTGCGGAGCGAATGATGAATTCTCCTAAGTTCCAGAAAGATTTGAAGAATGCTCAGGAACAGGCTGAAAAAATGCAAATTAAAGTCAATTCGCCTGAATTTCAGAAAATGATTCAGGATGCTCAGAAAAGAGCTCAGGAAGCGTCTGAAAAATATGGTAAACTTTCTGAAGAAGATTTTCAGAAAATCATAAAAGACCAATATGGAAAAGATGCTTTTACAGATGGAACTATAGCTTTTGGATTTGACGCAAGTGACTTTCCGGAGTTCAAGGATTTGGCAACTAATTTTAATTTCAAGTTTTCTGATGATAAATTTTTTAATGAAGCAAAATCCAAATTATCTCCAAAAGAATTGAGAAAAATGGAGAAAAAGAGAAAACAACTTCAGGAAAAGCAGAAAGATCTGATGGAAGAACAAAAGAAGCTCCAGGAAAAACAAAGAGAATTGAACAAGGAGATGCAGCAGAACAATCCTTGGAGAATTAGTTTTAATTCTACCCTGGATTCTCCTAAAGCCATGGTTTACAACAAAAATGTTACTCCATCACTTAGAATCAATAAAGCAAGCCAAGTGCTTGTTCTTGATAAATCGATGGATAATATAAAGGTTTATGTCAATGGGAAAGAGGTAGATAGAACCGAGCTTCAGAAGCTTGAACCAAGCACAATTTCATCAATGAACGTTTTCAAAACAAACGGAACTGGAAAAATTGAAGTTGTCACAAAATAATACTTTATTTTCATACACTTTAGCCGGTTCGCCGGCTTTTTTAATATTTGATAACTATGAAAAAACTATTAATTAATTTATTTCTGATTTTAGGAATTTTAACAATTGCCCAGAATAAACGATTCATTTACGAATACAAGTTTATCCCGGATTCAACTAATATTGAAGATGTTAAAACTGAAATGATGTTTCTAGACACAACGAAAGATGGTTCCAAATACTACAGTTATACGGTATTTAATTCAGATTCATTAATGAAAGCTGATTTGGAAAGACAGTTGAAAGCAACAGGCTCTATTAATGTCAAATCAGATATGAGAAAAGGAAATGTCAGATATTCAGTAACGAAAACTTATCCCGATTATAAAATTAATCTGCATCGCAGGTTATCTATGGATGCTTATAATATCTCTGATGAACGAAAAATCAACTGGAAAATATTACCGGAAAAGGCAAAAATAGGAGAGTGGAATGCTCAGAAAGCGGAAGCTGATTTTGCAGGAAGACATTGGACGGCTTGGTTTTCCGCTGAGATTCCGATTCAGGACGGACCATATAAATTTCACGGTTTGCCGGGATTAATTGTAAAGATTGAAGACAAAACCGGTTCTCACAAGTTGGAACTAAAAGGGATAAAAAATATAACCGGAGAGCTTGATATCAATGTTTTTGAGGCTAAAGAAATTGCCGTTAATTCCAAACAATTCCAGAAGGTTGTCAAAGAGTATGAAAATGATCCGACTAAAGGAATCAAACAATTGCAGATGGGAGGAGCAACCGTTATACTGACAGGAAAAGACGGCAACTCTGCAAAAGTTGCGAAGGAACAGGAAGAGCGTCTTAGAAACCAGATAAAAAAAGATAATAATAAGATAGAACTGGATATCATTAAATAATTTTTTTTCTAAATAAACTATTTACAGAACTTACTATACTCTTCATCTGCCTTTAACGATTACAAAAAACTCCTGTCTAAATGATTATCTTTGCAGAATGGAATTAGATTCGATCTATAAAAAACTGCAGATTCAGGATATGAATCAAATGCAGAAGTCTATTTACAAAGCATCTGAAAATCAAAATGATGTTATTCTGCTATCACCAACAGGCTCCGGAAAAACATTGGGGTTTTTGTTCCCGGTTCTGAGAAATCTGAAATCTGATGTTAAAGGAATCCAAACACTCATTCTAGTTCCTGCAAGAGAATTAGCGTTACAGATTGAGCATGTCTTCAAAGCGATGGGAACCGATTTCAAAGTATCCGTTTGTTATGGCGGGCACGATAAAAAAATTGAAGTTAATAATTTAATTGAAGCTCCTGCTGTATTGATAGGCACGCCGGGACGGGTTGTTTATCATCTTAGAAACAACAACTTTGATCCGGAAACAATTCGGACTTTGGTTTTGGATGAGTTCGATAAAGCTCTGGAGTTAGGTTTCCAGGAAGATATGGATTTCATCATTAATTCGTTGAGCCAGGTTAATCAGAGAATTCTGACTTCTGCAACTGCAATGGACGAGATCCCGGGTTTCACAGGATTAAAGAATGAAAAAGTTATTAATTTTCTTAAACTTAACGATACCAAACCAGATATTCAGCTAAAAAAAGTAATGACTATCCCGGAAGAAAAATTGAATATATTATTTAATTTAATCTGTAAAATAGGAAATAAAAGAACTCTGATTTTCTGTAATCACAGAGATGCAGTTGACCGTATTTCTGAACTTCTCAGAGAAAAGGGAATAGCCAGAGAAACTTTCCATGGTGGAATGGAGCAGGACGAAAGAGAACGTGCTCTTTTAAAATTCCGAAATGATTCTGCCAGAATTCTGATTACGACAGATCTTGCTGCACGAGGCTTGGATATTCCTGAGATAGAATCCATTGTTCATTACCAGTTACCGCCAAAAGAAGACGCTTTCATCCACAGAAACGGTCGAACAGCAAGAATGAACGCCAAAGGTTCTGCTTATCTGATAATGACGGAAGATGAGAATTTTCCTTTTATCAAAAATAATACGCCAGAGGAAAATGTAACGGGTTTTAATAAAGTTCCTGAACGAACTCCGAATCAAACGATATACATCAGCGCCGGAAAAAAAGATAAGGTCAACAAAGTGGATATTGTTGGTTATCTCATTAAAAAAGGTGGTCTTGAAAAAGACGACATTGGACTGATCGAGGTAAAAGACACTACATCTTATGTTGCTGTAAACCGGAAAAAAACCATTGACCTGCTCAAACAATTGGCCAACGAAAAACTGAAAGGTAAAAAAGTAAAAATAGAAATCGCTTATTAATAAGCGATTTTTATTTGGTTCCTGTAACATTCATTTCTAAAGTATAAATAGATTTGGAAGCTGTAATGAATAAAGTAGAATTGTTTTTCCCACCGAAAGTCACATTGGATGTCCATTCTTCAGGAATTGCGATGTTCGTAATTTTTTCTCCTTTTTGATTGAAAATCGTAACACCTTTCCCTGTCAGATAAAGATTTCCCTGGCTGTCTAGAGTCATTCCGTCCGAACCCATTTCACAGAATAATTTCTTTTCCGATAATTTTCCTTCACCAACTATGTCATAGACATAAGTTTTACGGGCATCGATATCAGAAACAAAAAGCTTTTTCAGTCTTTCACTTCCGATAATTCCGTTGGGCTGAACAAAAGTATCGAGTTTGGAAATCGCGCCATTGCTTTTTCTGTAATAAAGATTTTTCTGAGGGATTTCTTGCTTGAAACTCTTCCAATAATCTCTTTCATATAAAGGATCCGTAAAATATATTCCGCCAAAATTGTCTATCCAGAGATCATTTGGACCATTCAATCTTTTGCTGTTAAAGCCTTTGGACAAAACTTCGACATTTTTGCTTTTAGCTATTTTCCAGATTTCGCCGTTTTCATCAGAACAAGTGATCAGGTTATCATTCTGATCAAAGTAAGTCCCGTTTGCCCTTCCTGTTTTATCAAGGAACAGCTCAACTTGATTGGTTTTCCAATTCCAAAAAAAGATTTTATCATTGGGCTGATCTGTAAAATAAATATTTCCCGATTTGTCGGTTGCCGGTCCTTCGGTAAACGTAAACTGGTTTGATACTAACTTTGGCTGACCATTAAATAATTGTTTATGATTGTGAATCTGACAATTCATCAAAACCAACAATAATCCTATCAAACCAAATCTCAAATATCTTTTCATTCCACAAAATTTCCAATACCGCAATTTACAATTTGTATAAACGAATTAAAAATAATTATCTTTGAGAATTCGATTTTAATCAATGAAACTTAATCTTCCTGACAAACTTTATTATTCTATTGGCGAAGTTGCCAAAGCTTTTGATGTTAACACTTCCTTGATTCGTTATTGGGAACAGGAATTTCCTATTATCAAGCCGAAAAAAAATAAAAAGGGAAATCGTTATTTTACCCCGGAAGACATTAAAAACCTTAAGATTATCTACCATCTCGTAAAAGAGAAAGGTTATACGCTTGACGGTGCCAGAGTCGCATTGACAACCAATTCCAGAATATCTGAAACCATTACTATTATTGATCGTCTGGAGTTTGTTAAAGCTGAGCTGCTTAAATTAAAAAATTCTTTAAACGATTAATTTTTTTTAATAATTTGGTTAGGGATTTTCAGGCATTTTATATATTTGCCGAAAACACAATATGAAACCAAAATTACCTTTTCAAATCAGAAAAAGGCAATTTTACAGCCTCATCTTTTTTGGAATCTTGATAATTGCTTTACAATTATCATTTTTAATTTACAAAAAAAATCAGGTTTATAAAATTCCTGATATCCAATTTGTTTCGGAGGCAAAATCTGAAATCATTTTAACCGAATTCGATCCCAATGTTCTGGATGAAAAGCAATGGTCAAATCTGGGATTCACAGATAGGCAAATCAAGACAATTCTAAAGTATAAAAAAATTATCGGCGGAAGTTTCCAATCAAAGCAACAATTCGGGAAATGTTATGCTATTTCTGCAGAAAAATATCGATCCCTTGAAAGATATATCCTGCTTCCGGAAACTAATTCCGAAAATCAGAAAAGTAATTCCGGTTTCAAAACTTACGAAAAGAAAAAACTGACTATCAAAGGAAAATTTAATCCTGATAATTTTTCTCAGAAGGATTGGGAAAGCTTAGGTTTCTCCAATAAGCAGGCTGTGGCAATTCTAAAATATAAAAATTACCTCGGCGGAAGTTTCATCAGCAAAGAAAAGCTGAAAGAATGTTTTATCATCAATGAAGAGCAATTCTCACAAATGTTGCCTTATTTGATTTTACAAGACAAAACCCCAGGGATTTTTGCCAGAAACTTTGCAAATGCAAGTAGGAAAGAGGTCATAAAAGTCAGTCATTATTTCGATCCAAATTCTTTGAATGCAGAAGAATGGCAGCAACTTGGATTTTCTGAGAAGCAAGCGAATGTAATTGTCAATTATCGGGATAAAAATCTTAAAGGCTCATTCAGATCTTTGGAAGACATTCAGAATTGCTTTGTTATTTCCGAAGAAAAATTTGGAGAAATGAAACCATGGATCAAGCTTTCTTATCCTGAAAAGAAAGAAGAAAAACCAATGGCTTCCGAAAAAACCGATTTTGCGAAAATAGATCTTAACCAAATTAATTTCAAACAATTATGTGAATTTGGCTTTTCTGAAAAAGATGCTGCAGGAATTTTAGCTTTCAGGAAAAAATTAGGCGGTTTTATCAGCAAGCAACAACTTTTAGAGGCTTATGATATTGATAGAACTATGGGCGAAAAATTAATTTATTCTGTTCAAATCAATAATTCTAATGTTGCCAAATATTCTCTTTCCGAGGCGCCAGAAGAATGGCTGAAAACGCATCCCTATTTCCGATATTCCGCTGACCGGATCATCTATTACAGAATTACAAATCCTGATGATAAAAAGATCTGGAAATTCTTAAAACTGAAGCCGGAATATGAGCAAAAAATGAGATTGTATGTTAAATAAAAAA
Organism: Epilithonimonas pallida; assembly: GCF_900182975.1. Lineage (NCBI taxonomy): Bacteria > Pseudomonadati > Bacteroidota > Flavobacteriia > Flavobacteriales > Weeksellaceae > Epilithonimonas > Epilithonimonas pallida. Next base: position 354,162 of record NZ_FXUO01000004.1, read on the forward strand.
CCGCAGAGTAATCTGCGGTTTAAGTTTATTAAATAAGTTGATTATTTTAAACCAAAGTTTTTAGAAATCCCAACTGTAATTCCTTTCCCGAATCCAAATCCAAATGTATTTGTTTTCATGTCAGAATCTTTAATTTTTTCTGATTGATAACTGATTCCTCCGATATTGAAATTAAGCCCGAAAGAATTTTTGAAGTTGATGAAAAGATTGGGTGTAAAACCAATTCCAAACCCTGTTGACTTAGTAGTATTGGAATAAGAATATCCAGGAGCTGAAACGGTTGATTTGCTGTTGTTAAATAATACATCAAGATCTCCAAAAACTGAGAACGTTTCGCTCAATGGCATTGTATATCTACCAAAAACGCCATATGTAAAACTGTTGGTTTTGATATTTGTAATACTTGTAACCATATTCATACCATTGAAATATGTATCATTGTAATCTTGCTTAGAAGAACCAACTCCAAATTTTACCCCCACTGTAAAGTGATCATCAAACTGATAACCAACCATCGGATTAAATTCGAAATTGTCAGTTTTCAAATCTCCTGCAGTAGAGAAATTCTTTTTAACTGTATTATCATAAGAAATATTCCCACCAACTAATAAGGTGTTTTTTTGAGCTGATACTAATCCGAAGGCAGCAACTGCACCGGCAATGATTAATTTTTTCATTTGTTTGTAATAGTTTAATTTTTCAGGCTGCAAAGCTATGAAGTCCGGAAACAATTCAGGCTATTAAAAAAATGATTTATATCAGGAAAATTATGTGGTTACAATATATAAGGCAAAATATCAGTCAAATGTCTTGGTGGAACCTGATAATAGCTTATTTAGTTCCGAAAGTTCACCAGAAGTCAAATCTCTCCATTTTCCAACAGGCAGATCAAGCTTGATATTCATTATACGGATTCTCTTTAGCTTTTTGACTTCGTAACCCAGGTATTCGCACATTCTGCGGATCTGGCGATTAAGCCCTTGTGTCAATACAATCCGGAAGTTCATGGTATCAATTTTCTCAACTTCACATTTTCTTGTAACGGTGTCAAGAATCGGAACACCATTTCTCATTTTTTCAAGAAATTTTTCCGTAATCGGCTTGTCAACTCTTACCAGATATTCTTTCTCATGATTATTCTTAGCACGCAGGATTTTGTTGACTATATCGCCATCAGAAGTTAAAAGAATAAGTCCTTCACTTGGCTTATCCAAACGTCCAACCGGGAAAATCCTTTTGGGGTGACTGATGTAATCTATAATGTTGTTTTTCTCCCTTTTTACGTCCGTAGTACAAACGATTCCGACAGGTTTATTGAAAGCAATGTACACAAATTCTTCTTCAGTTTTTCTGATAGATTTTCCGTCGACAAAGATTTCGTCTTCATCAGAAACCTTTGTTCCCAGTTCCGGAATTTTTCCATTGATAGTAATGCGGCCTTCTTCCAAAAGCTTATCTGCGGCCCTTCTGGAACAATAGCCGACCTCGGATAAATATTTATTGATTCTTGTTTTTTCCAATTCTTACCAATATTTCAGCAAAGCTATGTTTTATTAAAATTGAATACAATAAAAAAAGCTCCACTTTTCAGTAGAGCTTATTAATCAATCAGAATTTAATTATTTTTTGATTACTTTCTTAGTATAAATTTTGTTATCAGCGTTTACTTTCAAAATATAGCTTCCTTTTGTAAGAGAAGAAATATTTATAGATTTAGTACCATCTTTCACGGACTTAACCAATTTACCTGCCGCATCATAAACTTCAACAGAAGTCACTTTGTTTTGAAGATCAAAATTAACTACATCTGCAGTTGGGTTTGGATATATAGTGAAAATGTCTTTTTTACCCGCTTCAGAAACCGCCAGTGTAGCGTCTTTAACTTGGATATTATCAACATTGAAATCGGAACCATAATTTTCTATAGATACATCTAAAAGAGAAAAATCTGTAGCACCCAATGTTGTTGAATAGATAACATCTCCATTAACATAATACTCAAGCGTATTATTTGCCTTATCGATTACCGCCTTGAAGCTATACCAAGTCGTAGAATCCCATTCTAAGTCGGTCTCAACATAAGTTTCCTGGGCAGGGTCATAAACAACTACATTCCAGCTCTGATAGGTCAACCAGAAATCAGCAACTACATCTCCATCCGCTGTGTATAATCCTATAGCATAATCAGAATCAAAGCCATCAAAATATACATCCGCAGAGATTTCAGTTTTACTATAACTTGGAATTGTCGTGTAAGCATTACTCCAATCTTCGCTGCCATCATCCTGAATATATAAAGAATTAACGCCGTCAGTTGCTCTGTTATTTGATACTTTAAAATAAGAAGTTGCAGCGTCCCAATCTTTCTGTCCATCAATATTACCATTGGTAAAACCTTCGGAACTTTCGAAAGAAATTTTTGTTTGTGCATTGACAGAATAAAAAATTGCTGATGTAGCAAAAAAAGATAATAGAATTTTTTTCATATTATTTATTTAAATTAAACATTCGTTTTAAAAAAGGATGGCTAAAGTAGGGCATCTTTATTAAATAAACAATAGAATTAAATAGTAATTTAAACTTTAACTTATTATTAAGATTAGCATAATAATTCGATTTTTAAGGCACTAACATACAATGTTACACCGATTATTTTGAATTAAAAAAAGACAGCACTATGCTGTCTTTGATTTTTTTGTATTTATTTGATTTTTTGTATATTAGCTATAATAAAAACATATTATCATGAGTGATTTAAAATGGGAATTTTATCAAGATCCCGGTAACAATTGGAGATGGCGTGCTATTTCCAGTAATGGTAGAATAGTTGCAGCTTCAAGTGAAGGATTTTCCTCACGACAAAATGCAGTTAATAATGCTAGATTTTCTGGTTATACAGGAACATAGCCAATAACTATTTCTCCAAGACCTCGCATGTTTACAATTATTTGAGCCTCGTCCCACGAAGGGGCTTTAATAGTTTTACCATACAAAATTCCTTCTTTATAATATTCAGTCATAAATTTTTTCATAATAAATAAGACCAGTATCTCAACTGGTCTTTTGTTTTTTATTTTACTATTTTTAATATTTAGGTTTTGTCATTGCACTGTCAAGTGTAGGATCAATTTCATTATATGTTTTTTCTTTTCTTGAATCAATTCCACTAATATTTAAAATCAGGGAATAAAGGAATTAACTTATCAATATATTCATATACTTTGATTTGTTTTTCTTCTTCTGAAAAATACTGAATTTTTGTATCTACTAATAGAGCCATATTCTTACTAATTAATGCTTTGTAAAATTAGCAATAAGATTTATTAATTCAAAAAGAGTTAATTTTTAGATTAATCTTATTGAAGATACCCCGCAAGTCGATATTCATCCTCATCATACATTATATTAAGCATTGTTGTTCTTTTTTTATCCTTTCCAATACCTAATATGACTAAACATTTATTACCATGTGAATCAATACAATGCCATGCTTGTAATAATGTATTACCAGTATGACGAGTTGGTTCCGAACTCATAATTGTATATGTCTCCTGATTTTTACCATAATTAATGATTACCATGAGAAATTCAGTATCTAATTTTACTGAAGCCTTAGTAGTCTGCCAAGCACCCCAATTACTATTAGTTTTTCGAAAACTAAAACGATCCATTTGAATGTTAGTCTGTCCGAAATAAAAACAGCTCACTGTTAATAAAAATGCAATTAAGATTTTTTTCATAACCGAACTATTTCTTAACCGCATCTAAAGGATTATCATCATAGTTCATAAAGATTGATCCCATCTTTTTGTACTTCATCAATTTTCCATCTACACATACATTATAGATACCGCTACCATATCCGTTTTGAGCTTGAACGATAATGATTTTACTTTGATCTACATTTTTATCTATTGAGATAAATTTTTTCAGTCGCGGCATTTTAGATGGCTCTTTAAAATCTGCTGGTAGGTCACATTCTTTTTTTGATTCCTGAGCAAAAATCAGTGTTGGTAATACAAGACCAATTGTAAATAGAAATTTTTTCATAAGATGAATTTTAATTCACCTAGTCCCAAAAGTGAAGATTATAAATGCAAAAAAGCATGGGACTTTGCCCATCTATTCTTGCGAGGCTCTGGTAAGCCATTAGGTAATAAATAGGAAAGCCCATGCCTATAGCATGAGCACTTCACTTATTTATTCTACACCTAATTTTTGAATTTACCAGATTCCGCAAGGTAGAGATAAAAAGCAATGCTTTGTTTTCGATATGTCTATTGCAAATATATGAAATTCATTTTATGAAAAAATAAAAAGCTTCTAATCAGAAGCTTTATTTCTTTGTATCTACTTTTACTATTGCAGATAATATGTTTTCAAATTCTACATCTATTTGTTCTTTATCTTTTTGAATTTTTTTATTTAATCTCTTGAATTCTTTGTAGTCTTTAGAGATTTCTAATAAAAGGGTTACACGGATTGTTCTTAGGAGTATTCTAAAATTATCAAGATAATTAATAGGATGAATATTTTCTATATCCCGATCATTACGGTTGATTTCTTTTAATAGTTCTTGGTCTGTTATTGTATCAAGAACATATTTTTTAAAAAATTCATCAAAGAAAGTTTTGTCCGAAAATTTCTTTTCGTACTGATTTTTTAACTCATCAAGTATTGTTCTTTTATGATTCATCGAAATTTTTCTAAGCCGAAGGTATGATTTTATTTGCATATCTCAAATTTTTTTAGTATATTGTTAACTAATAAAACAACACAATATGTTGAAGTTCAGTAGTATATTAGATCTTATTCGAGCATTTCCAACCGAAGAATCTTGTATTAAATATTTAGAAAATCTTCGTTGGAAAAATGGTGTTGTTAGTCCTTTTGATTCTACATCACAGGTTTATAGCTGTAAAAACAATAGATACAAGTGTAAGAACACAGGTAAATATTTTACTGTTAAAACTCGAACAATATTTGAAGGCTCTAAAGTTTCGTTCCAAACTTGGTTTATAGCCATTTACCTTTACACTTCACATAAGCGTGGTATCAGCAGTTATCAATTAGCACGTGATTTAGCCGTAACTCAAAAGACAGCTTATTTCATATTACAAAGGTTAAGACACGCTACAGAACATGAGTCATTTTCGAGACAATTCGAAGGCATTGTACAATGTGATGAAACCTTTGTTGGTGGCAAAAATCGCAATCGACACGCAGACAAAAAAGTCAAAAACTCTCAAGGGCGTTCATTCAAGAAAAAAACACCAGTGTTCGGAGCTGTAGAAAAATCTACTGGTTTTGTCAAAGCAATTGTTATAGAAGATACAAAAGCTCAGACTATCCAACCACTATTAAAACAACATATCAAATCAGGTTCTCATGTAATGACGGATGAATGGCACGCATATAAAAATATCCAAGGTTATTATAAACATACTTTTGTAGATCATGGCAGAAAACAATATGCCAACCAAGATACTACTACAAATGCAATAGAATGTTACTGGTCACATCTCAAGAGAAGTATTATTGGGGTTTATTATAAAACCAGTAGAAAACATCTTCAATTATATGTCAATGAATCAACTTTTAGATATAATACTAAACAAATGAAAACGGCTCAAAGATTCGATTTATTTCTTCAAACGACAGAAAACAAAAGATTAACTTGGCAGAATCTTAAAGTTGCTTAGTCAATACTATTGTTTGAGTTGTTATAACTGTAAAAATGGTTTGTCCTTTTTCATTAAGTTCATCCATTTTTGATTGTGGAATTTCTAAAATCAGTGGATGAAATTTACTTGCTGGTAAATCATCTAGGTCTATTTTACCAATTTCTAAACCAGTAATATCATAACCGTTAAAAATATTACCTTCAATTTTTTGAGGATAATAGATTTTGTTTGTGATTTCTTTTTTTGTATATATTTGATATTCCATAAATTAAACTTTTAAATATGAATTTGTATACTGACACTCTATTTCAATTTGATGCTTTATTGACTTATAAATATACTTTCAATAATAAAAAAGGATATCTCGTTGAAGAATATATCCATTGTATTATTTTAGAACATTTAGAAATGTTTGATGGGCAAACTCCTAGAAAAATTAAAATTAATCAAATCCATAACTTAGAACAATATTTTTCTAATCCAGAATATAATAATTTTTCAGAACGTATTTTAAAAACTGATGATTTAGAATTTATAATTAATTGGAAATCTGGTCGATAAAATTTAATAGTGTAATGTCGTATGTTAATGCCATTTTTAATATAAAACGGTTGCTGTTTTAATTGATTGTGAAATATGACTATGGATTTAATAAAATAAAAAGATTTAATTATTAAAATGAAATTCATTTTCAAGATAATCTGAGGTAGCATTCTCAACAGAATATTCTCCGATTTTGGTTCTTCTAAGTTGTGTGAGATAAGCACCAATGCCCAATTCCTGACCAATATCGTGCGCCAGACTTCTGATGTAAGTTCCTTTTGAGCAACCCACCGTAAAGGAAACGAATGGCAAATTGATTTCGATATTATTAATATAGTGAATGGTAGTTTTTCTGGATTTCATTTCAACTTCTTCACCTTTTCTAGCAAGGTCATAGGCGCGATTACCATCGATTTTTATTGCCGAAAAAACTGGCGGTTTTTGATCGATCTCTCCAACAAATTTTTCTAAGACCTGGTTAATCCGGTTTTCTGTAATATGAGAATAATCGGTTGGTAGGATTTCCGGTTTCTCTGTGTCATAAGATTCGGTTTGAACACCTATTTTGATCTCTGTCCAATATTCTTTTGGAGCATCCTGAATCTCAGGAATTTTCTTTGTGAATTTACCAGTGCAAACAATCAAAAGCCCTGTCGCTCTTGGATCTAAAGTCCCGGCGTGTCCAATTTTGAATTTTTTCGGTAATTCTTTGAATTCTCTTTTGAGTTTATATTTCATCTTATTGACAGCCTGAAAACTAGTCCAATCCAAAGGTTTGTCTAGTAAAAATATATGCCCGGATTGTAATTGTTCTGCTGTCATTCTAAATATAAGAGGTTTTGAATTTTATGCTCGCTTTTTTAAGCAAAGGAAGCTGCCGGAATAATTTTATTTAAAGAAATAAAAATAGATCAACAAAGCCACACCAACAAAAATACGGTACCAACCCCAGGGTCTGAAACCATATTTATTAAGCAACGCGATAAAGGATTTGATAGCAATCCAAGCAACAACAAATGCCACTAGATTTCCAATTACAAAAATCAAAATATGATCCTGTGAAGCCATGATCATTTCGTAGCCTTTTTGCGGATTTGATGTTTCTTTTCCCCATGTTTTCACAAAAACGGAATAAACTGTGACTGCCAACATGGTTGGAACTGCCAGAAAAAATGAAAATTCGGCAGCTGCTTTTCTTGATAATCCCTGTGTCATTCCTCCGATGATAGAAGCTGCACTTCTGCTTGTTCCCGGCATCATTGCCAGACATTGCCAGAAGCCAATTGTTACCGCTTTTTTAATGGTAATTTCCTTTTCATCGTGAACTACCGGATTCTTGAACCAATTATCAGCAAATAACAAAACAATTCCACCTAGAACTAATACAGATGAGATGGCAATCTGATTTCCAAGAACGGCTTCGATTTTATCATCTAAGAAAAATCCTATAATCAAGGCTGGTAAAACTGCAAACGCCAATTTATAATAAAACTGAAGATTGCTAAAGTCAAAGAACTTTTTCCAATAGGCAACCACTACGGAAAGTATTGCCCCAAACTGAATGGATACCTGAAACATCTTTAGAAACTCGGTTTCTTCCAGTCCCATAAGACTTGCTGCAAATCCCATGTGAGCAGTGGAAGATATAGGTAAATACTCTGTAAGACCTTCTATTATAGCGATGATGATCGCTTTTACTAAATCCATAGTTTTGTAGTTTATTAAAAAAAACTTTGTCTCAGTTTGACCAAGACAAAGTTGTTATTGTATTTCTTATTTAGCGTTTAATCTTTGTTTCTTTTCAGTATAGCAAAAATCTGGATTACAAATCCGGCAATGACCATAAGCGGGGCTAATCTGATTCTGCGGAACGAAAAAATATCCTCATTCCAATAACTGGGGTCAAATTTACCATCGGGAGTTGTATTGGCATCTGCACCCATCATTAGTACAAATCCTAATAGAATAAGGCCTAGTCCAATAAGCATTAGTTTGAAATTCTTTTTCCCGAAGTAGAATGATTTTCTTTCAACAGATTCTTCAGATTTCCCAAACTGATCTGCAGAATATTTATTTTTTGCCTTCTTTGCCATTGTTATGAGTAATATAAGTCATCTACGTTGCTACGTAAGAATCTCCAGGTTGCAAAGATAGTACTTGCAACGGTTATAATAATACCTACCAGTAAAATTATAAACAACAATATCACATATTGATCAGTGTCCTGAACAAAAGGTGTCCCTATCTGGCTTGTAAAATAATACCAAACGCCACCCAAAGCCAAAATCCCGATGAATGCTCCAATCAGTCCCAAAACCAATGCTTCTCTGATAAATGGCATGAGAATGAATCTTCTTTTCGCACCTACCAATTGCATTGTTTTGATAATGAATCTCTTAGAGAAAATCTTCAATCTTATCGAATTGTTAATCAAAACCATTGCAACAATCAAAAATAAAATCGAGAATGCTAAAATCCAGGTTAAAATTCTGTTCAGATTATTATAAACATCAATGGTTAATTGATTGTCATTAACAACATCTTTAACACCATCAATCGCTTTTAGTTGATTAACGACACCATCTATTTTTGCAGGATCTACAAATTCCGGTTTAAGTGTAACCTCTACAGATGCCGGGAAAATATCTTCCTCAAAAAGCGCATCAGAATCGATCCCCAATTGTTTTTTTGCTAATACAGAAGCCTGTTGTTTGGAAATATATTGTGCTTGCTTTACGTAATTCTGCTGTTTAATTTTTGTGAAAGTTTCTTCCTGGAATTTCAGAGTCTTTGCAGAATCTCTCGGATCAAGATACTCATCAAAGTAAGCTTCTACTACAAGTTGCTCTTTGATATAATCCGAATATTTCTGAGCATTAATCAATATTAATCCAAATAATCCTACAAGGAATAAAACCAGTGAAATACTGATGACTACAGTAATATTACTGGATCTCAATCTGCTTTTATTAAAATCGTCAACGGTCTTTGGCATCAAAAAAATTTTTGCTAAAATAGAAATTTTAGCTTAAAAAGCCTTGTTAGTCACTGTTAATAAAATCATAAAACATAATCTGTTCTTTCGTATTTTCTGAGTTATGGTAATTGTAAAAATTTCAAAATCGGCATTTTTATTGTAAAGGTCAATATAAAATATCAGTTTATGAAACTCACACGCCAAGCGTCCGGAAAAAACTTTGTCTATATTGATAAAAACAAGGAAAAATTAAAAGATCCGGAAAAAATCGATTACATCAAATCTCTTGTGATTCCACCGGCTTGGACCAATGTTGAAATAACGACAAATAAACGGGCGAAGATCCTTGCAGTTGGGCGCGATCAGAAAGGTCGTAAACAATATATATATAACCCAAGATTCCGTGCGAAAAAAGATGCTGACAAATTTGACAGAATCCTTCATTTTGCAGAAAATCTTGAACACATGAGGCGTGTGACCGGTCAGCATCTCAGAAAGAAAAAGATGAGCCGGGAAAAAGTTCTGGCAGCAATGGTAAGGCTTTTAGATTCAGCTTATTTTCGTCCTGGCAGCCCAAAGTACACCCAGCAAAACAAAAGTTACGGATTGACAACCATCCGAAAAAAGCATCTCAATATTGAAGGTGATGAAATGATTTTTTCCTACAAAGGAAAATCAGGAAAATTTCAGGAAAAACATATTATCAATTCGAAATTGACAAAAGTAATTTCTGATTTAGAGGATCTGCCGGGTTATCGGCTTTTCAAATATTATGATAAGGATAATAATCTGATTACGGTTGAAAGTCAGGATCTTAATCAATACATCAAAGAGATCATGGGTGAAGAATTTTCTGCAAAAGATTTCAGAACATGGGCAGGAACGATGATTGCGGCTGGAATCCTGGATGAATTGGGAATATGCGAAAAGCAGCAACAAAAAGAACTTAAAAAGAGAATCCGTAATGCAATTGTTGCCGTTTCTGAAAAATTAGGCAACACACCTTCCGTTGCGAGAGATTCTTACATTGATCCACGGATTTTTGAACATTATAAAAACGGACATACCATACAGTATTTTAAAAAAGAAATTAAAAAACTTTTGCGGAAAAATGAAAATCTTTCCGAAACCGAAGTTGGGGTTTTGTATATGCTGAAATCTAAATTGCGTTAATTCAGACTCTTGAAAACTTCTCCTATTTTATTGATTAAATCGGTGGGTAACATGGATTCTCTTGAGAATTCTTCAGCAGCAAAATCTCCTGCTTTTCCGTGAAGCCAAACGCTAAAAATGCAGGCTTCTTTGATCTCATATTTTTGAGAAATCAATGATGTAATTATTCCTGTCAAAACATCGCCGCTTCCGCCTTTCGCCATTCCGGAATTACCTGTAATATTATAATACACTTTTTTATCAGGCGTGATAATCGCAGTGTGATGATCTTTCAGTACGATAAAGATTTGTGAGTCTTTTGCCTTTTCTTTTGCCAGTTCAATTCGGTCAAAAGAGTTTTCCGTTTTACCAAACAATCTTTCGAATTCCAAAGGATGCGGGGTAATTACAGAATGTTTTGGGATTAAATTTAAATTTTGATTTTCTGCTAAAATATTTAAAGCATCTGCATCAAGAACTACAGGATTTTTATATGATTTCAAAAATTCTAATAAAGCTTTTTGGGTTTGTTTTTCTTTGCCTAATCCAGGACCAATCCCGTAAATCGCTTTATCCTGAATTTCAATTTTACAAATATAATTTTTGCCGGAGCTAATAAACATTGCTTCGGGAATTTGAGATTGTAAAATCAAATTTCCACAATCCGGCGCCATTGTAAAAGTCAATCCGCTACCTGTTCTCAGAGCTGATAATGATGACATCAAAACCGCACCTATTTTACCATAACTTCCACCAACCAAAATACTTTTTCCGAAAGTGCCTTTGTTGCTGAAGTCTTCTCTCGGTTTGTAAATTTTTCGAATTATACTGTTGTCAATAACGAAATAATCTGTTTTTGCATCTTCTATAAATTTTGAATCCAAATCAATGTCCAAAACTTCGGTTTTTCCACAGAACCTTCCGGTTTCCGGATGAAGAAAACTTCTTTTATAAAACTGGAAAGTCAGTGTAAAATCAGCTTTGAAGACAACGGAATCTTTTTCAATTACTTTATCTGCGAACAACCCTGTTGGGATATCAATAGAAACTTTCGGAAGTGTGGTTTGATTTAACGTTTCAACAAGATTTTTAACCTTTCCTGATAGTTTTCTGTTCAATCCATAACCAAAAAGAGCGTCAATAAGAACGGTTTTTTCTTTGATGGTTTTTGAGAAATCACTGAAGTCTTTAATTTCAATTCCACTGATTTTTTTGATTTTTCTGAAATTGATTTCTGCATCTGCCTTGAAATTTAAATTAGCTCTGTCGATATAAACCTCCACATCAAATCCTTTTTCATAAAGCATTCTTGCTGTTGCCAAACCGTCGCCGCCGTTATTTCCCGTTCCACAAAATATTAAAAATCTGTTTGTAGTTTTAAAGTTCATTTCTATCCATTCCACGCATTTGGCAGCGGCACGTTCCATCAGATTTAATGATGAGACTCCACTTTCAGTAGTTGCAATATCGCAGGATTTGATTTGTGAGGAAGACAGGATTTTCATTTTACAGTTTAAAGAGTAACATCAAATTTAGTTAATAAAACTTTTACAAAAAATGAAAAAATAAAGACTTTTAAAGGAAAAAATTATATTTTTGTTATATAACTATAAAAAATACAACTATGGGATTTGTAAAAGAATTTAAAGAATTTGCTGTCAAAGGAAATGTACTGGATTTAGCAATTGGTGTAATAATTGGAGGTGCTTTTGGAAAAATAGTAACATCTATGGTTGACGATATTATTACTCCTGCTATTCTAAACCCGGCTATGAAAGCTATAAATGCGGAAAATCTCTCTCAACTGGTTGTTCCGGGAACTGCCATTAAATATGGTAACTTTTTATCTTCGACTATTTCTTTCATTGTTATTGCGTTTTGTCTTTTTTTGGTTATCAAGGGTATAAATAAATTAAAAAAAGATGAACCAAAAGAAGTTGTTCCTGCGGGACCTTCATCTACAGATGCATTATTAATGGAAATACGTGATGAACTGAAGAAAAAACAATAATATTTTAATATTTTATTAATTAATAAAGCTCTACTATGTTGTAGAGCTTTTTGTTATTAAACTTTTATTGTTTTGATATTAAGTGATAGATAACTTGAAAGTATGATAATTGAATTTGGCATTTCTTTCTTGTTAATTTTAAATTTTGCTGTTGATTTTTAGAAAGTTATCATTTGTTTTGAAGTTTGTTAAGCTATTGTTAGTTTCAAATAAAAAGCATATCTTTGCACCACTTTTTGCGGAGCAGATTCAGAAAAGTAAACTATTAATAATTAACAACTTCCAATATTTTGATTCCGCAGTTTTTGAATCGTTAAGAATTGGAATACAAATTTTTTAGAAAATGTCAAAAGAGACAAATTCAGCAGAGGTTTTATTAAACCAAAACGTAGCACCAGAACAATTTGATTGGGAATCTTTCGAATCAGGACTTAATGCAGAGGACAGAAACGAGAAGAAAGAACTAGAAGAAATCTACAATGGTTCTCTTAATGATCTTACAGACAATGATGTAATCACTGGTAAAGTTGTAAGATTAACTGATAAAGAAGCTATCGTAGATATCAACTTCAAATCTGAAGGTGTTATTTCTCTTAACGAATTCCGTTACAATCAAGGTCTTAAAGTAGGTGATGTTGTAGAAGTAATGGTTGACAGAAGAGAAGACAAATCAGGTCAGTTACAGTTATCTCACAAAAAAGCGAGAACGCTTAAAGCTTGGGATAAAGTAAATGAGCTACACGAAACTGGAGAAATTGTAAACGGTTTTGTGAAATCCAGAACTAAAGGTGGTATGATCGTTGATGTACACGGAATCGAAGCATTCTTACCTGGTTCTCAAATTGATGTTAAGCCAATTAAAGATTACGATCAGTTCGTAGGTAAAACTATGGAGTTCAAAGTTGTGAAAATCAACCCTGAGTTCAAAAACGTAGTAGTATCTCACAAAGCATTGATCGAAGCAGATATCGAAGGTCAGAAAAAAGAAATCATCGCTCAGTTAGAAAAAGGACAAGTTCTTGAAGGTACTGTTAAGAATATTACTTCTTACGGTGTATTCATCGACCTTGGAGGTGTTGATGGATTGATCCACATTACAGACCTTTCTTGGTCTAGAGTGAACCACCCATCTGAAATCCTTGAGGACGGACAAACTGTAAAAGTTGTTATCCTTGACTTTGATGATGAGAAAACAAGAATCCAATTGGGTATGAAGCAATTAGAAGCTCACCCTTGGGATGCTCTTTCTGCTGACTTAAAAGTAGGTGACAAAGTAAAAGGAAAAGTTGTAGTTCTTGCTGACTATGGTGCATTCGTAGAAATCGCTCCAGGTGTAGAAGGATTAATCCACGTTTCTGAAATGTCTTGGTCTACTCACTTGAGATCTGCAGGTGACTTTGTAAAAGTAGGTGATGAAGTAGAAGCTGAAGTACTTACTTTAGATAGAGACGAAAGAAAAATTTCTCTTGGTATCAAGCAATTAAGCAAAGATCCATGGGAAAATATCGAAGCTAAATATCCGGTAGGATCTAAGCATGTAGGAACTGTAAGAAACTTCACAAACTTTGGTGTATTCGTAGAGTTAGAAGAAGGAATCGACGGATTAATCTACATCTCTGATCTTTCTTGGACCAAGAAAATCAAGCACCCATCTGAGTTCTGTGCAGTTGGAGATAAATTAGATGTTGTAGTATTGGAACTAGATACCCAGGCAAGAAGATTATCTCTAGGTCACAAGCAATTGACTGAAAATCCTTGGGATAAATTCGAAACTAAATACGCTGAAGGAACTGTACACACAGGAACTGCAGTAGAAGTTCACGATAAAGGTGCTTCTATCCAGTTCGAAGATCAGGAAGTTGAAGCATTCTGTCCATCAAGATTATTAGAGAAAGAAGACGGATCTAAAATCAAAAAAGGTGAAACTGCTGAGTTCAAAGTGATCGAATTCAACAAAGAATTCAAGAGAGTAGTAGTTTCTCACACAGGTATCTTCAGAGATGAAGAGAAGAAAAATGCTAAAGAAGCTTCTACAAGAAACGTAGCATCTTCTTCAAATAACGAAGAAAGATCAACTCTTGGAGATATCGATGCATTAGCAGAATTGAAAAGAAAAATGGAAGAAGGTAAATAATCACCTCTCACCATTTTGAAATATAAAGCCACCTACAAAAGGTGGCTTTTTTAGCCAAAGAAATAATTTATTATATAAAATAACCTATGAAAAAAATTCTATTATCTTTAAGCTTAATCACAGCAGCTTTTTCATCAGCACAAATTAATGCGAGTGAAAGTTTTGAGTCTACGACTTATCCTGGTTTTACAAATGTTTCATTTTTCCGTAGTAGTGTAGAAACACCATGTGCAGGGAGCTATGGCTTGACAAGAAATTTTTGGAGTGGCGGTACGTTAGGTTCTACAACTTACTCATCTACATCATCTAATGGTGGAAAGCTGGATATCTCCTTCAAATACAAAACTTTTATATATAATAATGGATCTGTTAACGGAACTTTGAAAGTAGAGTATTCTATTGATGGTGGCCAAAATTATCAGACTCTACAAACTATTAGTTTAACATCTGTGGCAGGTTGCGCTAATTGGTCTGGTTCTTTGCAGCAAGGTACGGTGCCAAATTCTGCAAACTTTAAATTAAGAGTTTCCGGACAATGGACTTCTGGTGATTATTGGGTGATCTTGGATGATTTTAAATTAACACAATCCCCATTTTTATCAGCTTCTGATATTTCTAAAAAAACGACTGAGGTTTATCCAAACCCGTTTAATGATGTCTTATTCTTAAATAATTCTGAGGATGTGGATAATATTTCGATTGCAGACATTTCCGGAAGAACTGTAAAAACAATCAATCAGGTTTCGAAAGAATTGAAACTTAATGACCTGAAAGCAGGTGTTTATGTAATCTCAATCATTTACAAAAACGGAACATCAACATCTGATAAGATTGTAAAAAAGTAAAAATAAATTATCTTTTCTAATAAAAACATTCCAAATTTTTGGAATGTTTTTTTATGTTTTGCTGATATTTAGTTTATTTTTAATAAATTCGATTGATTTTTTAATTAAATGCGAAATTTATTATGAAGAAAAGAAAACTACCTCTTATTGTTGCGGTTGTTTCTTTGCTCACTGTTAATTCTGTTTTTGGACAGAATTATAAAAGTGTGATAGAAAACTACCTGAAAACATCAGTAGGCAAAAATGCCGTTAACAAAGATTTTTTGATCTCTTCCGAAGATCCCTCCAAATCTTTAAATGCTACTGTTGTAAAGATACAGCAGACTTATAATGGAATTCCAGTATTTGGTAATTCTTCCACAATATTAATCAGAGATAACAGCGTATTGAATTTTACTGGAGATTTTACATCTAGTGTAGCGAGATCCTCAAATATTTCCCAGGTACAGGATGTGGCAACAATTCTTACAAAAGTTGTAGAAAATCTTAAGTTGCCTAACGCCCAGGTTTACAATGCTTCTCTTGGTACGAGTGAAATAAAAACGCCTGCTTTAGTATATTATGATAATGGTTCTGATCTGGTTCTTTCTTATGAAATAGAATTTTATGAGCAAAAATCCAGTAATCTTTGGCACATCATTGCAGATGCTAAAACGGGAAAAATCTACGATCAGAATAACTTAACGAATTCTTGTAATTTTGCTGAAGAAGCCTACGGAAGAGAACATAACCATAATGGAGAGGTTCTAAATCATACAGTTGCATATCCTCAGAATAATAGCAACAAAGGGATATCTCTATTGGCAAATAATGCTTCTTACAGAGTTTTTCCTTTTCCGGTAGAAGCTCCAACTTTCGGCGACAGGTCATTACTTACTAATCCATGGGATTTATCAGCATCTTCACTTGGATGGCAAAATGATAATACTACAGAATATAATATTACAAGAGGAAATAATGTACATACTTATCTGGATGAAGGCAGTACCAATGCCATTGGAGCATCAGCAGATGGTGGGACTTCTCATATCTTTGATTTTCCTTTTGATCCGGCAAATGGATTGGAAAGTTATAAAAATGCATCTATTACCAATCTGTTCTATGTAAATAACAGGGTTCATGATGTATTGTATAAATTTGGATTTACGGAAACATCAAAAAACTTCCAGGCATATAATTTCGGAAAGGGTGGATCTCAAAATGATTATGTTTTAGCAGAAGCGAGAGACGGTGCAGGTGTAGCCGATTTGTCTCTGGGATATTATAATAATGCAAACTTCTCAACCCCTTCCGATGGATCAAAACCAAGAATGCAAATGTATATTTGGTTAGGTGCTCAACCATATTTTTCATTTAATGGGCCTTCCAGTGTTGCGGGAACTAGCATTCCTTCTATTGGTTTAGGTTATTTCGGAACACCGTTGTGGAAACAGTCTGTAACTGGAGATGTGGCAATCTCTCCAATTTTGGATGCTTGTACAGCGCTTCCTGCAGGATCGCTTACGGGTAAAATAGGTATTGCGCAAAGAGGGACTTGTAACTTTATTTTAAAAGTAAAAAATATTCAGGATGCCGGAGCAATTGGAGCTATTATTTATAATTCACCAGATGCAGCAACCAATCCTGGAGAAGCCATCAGTAACATGTCAGGAGATGGGACTACTCCGGTTACTATCCCTTCTGTTTTCCTTCCGCAATCTAGAGGCGAAGCGATTAATGCATTAATTAATGGAGGACAAAATGTAAACGTGACACTTAAGATTCCGGTGAAAGATGGAAGTCTTGATAACGGTATTATCAGCCACGAATATGGTCACGGATTATCGACAAGATTAACAGGTACTTCCGTTAGTTGTTTAAGCTCAAGTGCAGATAAAGAACAAATGGGAGAAGGATGGTCAGATTTCTTGGCATTAATGCTGACAATGAAACCTACAGATAATGCTTCCGTTGCGAGAGGTATAGGAACTTATGCTACGGATGAGCCAACAACCGGTGATGGTATCAGGCCAGCTAAGTATTCTCCTGATACATCAATCAACAGTTACACTTATGGAGATACCAATGGTATGGAATATACAAACTCTAGTGGTGCACTGGTTCCGGATGTACACTCAATTGGTTTTGTTTGGGCTACGATTCTTTGGGATCTTCATTGGAAGTACGTAGAAAAATATGGTTTCAACAATGATATCACTGCAGATGCTAATTCCGGATCTGCAAGGGTTTTCCAAGCTGTTGTTGACGGACTTAAGTTACAAGGATGCTATCCGACCTTTATCATGGGAAGAGATGCTATTATTGCAGCTGATCAGGCTTCAACAGGCGGAAGTAACAAATGCCTTATCTGGAATACTTTTGCTAAGCGAGGAGTTGGAGTTAATGCAAGTGCAGGTTCAAAAACCAATATCAATGATCAGGTTGAGGATTTCACAGTACCAGCAGAATGTGCTTTAGCAACAAATGAGGTGACAGCTGCAAAAGGATTCAGTATTTATCCTAATCCTGCTAAAAACGAATTTTACTTAAACTTCAAAAACAATATTTTGGGTAAAGTAAATGTTGAAATCTATGACGCATCTGGAAAATTGGTTTCCAACCAACAGATTGATCCGTCTGCCAGAGAAGCTATCAATACACAGAAGTTACCAAATGGAGCTTATGTTGTAAAAGCATCTGGGATTGGACTTAACTATAGTTCTAAAATGATTATCAATAAATAATCAAAAATCAGATTCAAATAAAAAACCGGAAATTAATTTCCGGTTTTCGTTTTTATTCAGCTTTATTCAGCCGATTGCTGAGCTTCGTTTTTAAAATCTTCAGCTTTATTTTTCAGCTGATCTACTGTTTGTGTCGCTTTATCCTTCAGATCATTTCCGAATTTCGTCAGATTATCTTTTGCGTTATTGATCGTGTCTTTCACCTTTTGCTGATCTTCAGGAGAAGATTTTTTGTACTTCCACCAAGCAAGCGCTCCTAATCCTAACAAAGCCAACAGGCCATTTGTTTTGTTTCCCATGATATAATTTTTTATATTAATATTTGATTACTAAGTTAGTAGAAAAATTTATGCCACAGATTAATTTTAACGAAAAATATTTTTAAGACGTGCCCCTTTCCAAAGCTTTTCCTACGCTCGGGTCGCGCTGTCCACTATTATCTTTTGTCACCATTGCTTTCCTTTCCAGACAAAAGGATAGCCGCTACCATCGCTCACGCGCTGCGCCAATTAGAAAATTGACGACATTCGTAACAAGATAAGTTTTCATGATGAAACGGTTAAAGAAGTGGACAAAATAATTATTCTTAAATCAATTGTTCCAAAATCTCAGAAAGCTTATACGTAAGTTCTCGTCTGGTGAATTCATTAATATCGGCAGAATTCTCAATAGATTTTCCGCTTTTCCAATCCTCATAAAGCGATAGGATATAATCTTTGATCCCCATAACTTCCGAATAATCAAAATGTTTTCCCGCATTGGTTTTACGAAGAATCGTCTCAACATCAGCATCTTTTGGACCAAATGAAATAATCTTTTTACCTGTCGCCAAGTATTCAAACAGCTTTCCGGGAATAATGCCTTTTGAGCTTTCTTCCGGGAAATTAGTAATCAAAAGCAAATGAGAATTCTGCATTTCATTCACAGAATCTTGGTGAGCCAAATAACCCAGATTTTTAATATTATTTTTTAAAACCGAGTTATCAATCTCATTCAGAATTTTATCATCAATTCTTCCAACTAATTTTAGCTCAAATTCTTTCGCAAAGTCAGGATACTTTTCACACAATTCAGTTAAAGCTTTCCAAAGATTTTCAGGATTTCGTAATTGTTCCAAAATCCCGACATAACTTAATGTGAACTTGAGTTTATTGGTTTTAGAGTTTGAATGTTTTAAAGTTTGATGGTATTCTTCTGGCGTTCTTATGCTTTCAGAACTTCCGGCGTTCAGACCTTCCAATTCTCCAGCTTTTGAATTCTCTGACACGTCAAATCCATTCGTGATACAAAAAGAATTCGCACCATTTTTTTTGAAGTTATCTGCATCAGTATAACTCGTTGCCAAAGTAATATCGGACGTTTGAAAAACTGATTGCTCCAGTTGCCTGTGTTTTTTATCAGCGGCAGAAGTTAATTTCAAATGTTTATAATAGGATATTTCTGTCCACGGATCACGGAAGTCAGCAATCCATTTCAGATTTGGTAATTCTTTTTTTAAGGCCAATCCAATTAGGTGTAAGCTGTGTGGTGGTCCGGTTGTAATCAGGTTGTTAATATTGTTTTCCTTGAGATATTGCTTCAAAAACTTTACAGAAGGCTTGATCCAGAATTTCCTTGCATCAGGAATGAAAAAATTCCCCCGGATAAAAATCGAAAGTTTAGATAAAAATGATTGATTCTTGCCTACATCAAACTGCCCTCCTTTGAATTTTTGATTACTCTTGCTAAATTTTTCCGCAATCTGATAAGGTTCCCAAATATTGGTCTTGATTATTTTAAGGTTTTTCGGGACATCATTTTCCAAAGTCTTATCTATTAAAGGATAACTCGGATTTTCTGGAGTATATATAATGGGTTCCCATCCAAATTCCGGCAGGTATTTGGCAAACTTCAGCCAGCGCTGAACGCCGGGCCCACCAGCGGGCGGCCAATAATAAGTAACAATTAAAACTTTCTTTGTTTTTTCCATTTTTCAACTTAACGGTCCTGTAAATTTATTTGTTTTTAAAGCGATTTCAAAATGATTCTAAACTTAAAATGAAATATCTATTTCTGGTCAGATTCTCTAGTGGTATTATCTTTGTTGAGGTTTATTGTTTTTAAAATATAAAGTATGAAAAGGTTGATATTTTTATTCGTATTGACAACTACAAGTTTCACTACGAATCTTTTTAAGGCACAGGTTAATGTAAATATTAATATAAATAGCCAGCCGGAATGGGGTCCAAGAGGTTATAATTATGTTGAGTCTTATTATTTACCAGAATATGATATTTACTATAACGTCCCAAAACGCAGGTATTATTATTTTTCCGGTAATAGATGGTTGTACTCAACAGCTTTACCAGTCAGATATCGCCATATCAATCTTTATCAGACTCACAAAATTGTATTGGTTGATAGATATCCTTTCAAGAAACATAAAATTCATTATAAACAATATGCCAGATATAGGAATAATCCTCACGGATTGATTGTAAGTAACTATGGTCATCACTACAAATCTAAACCAATAAAAGATAAGCATTACAATTTTGCGAAAGTTGGTCCGCCATCAAAAAAAAGCTTTCATCAGAAAAACCATTTTAGACAAAATAAACATCATAAGGGAGGACCAAACAAGCATAAATAAGATAAAAACCTCAATTTTCTTTTGAGGTTTTTTGATTTTAAATAATCTATCATTATTTTTAAAATTTCCAATACATAATTTCTGCATACTCCAACTATTCTGTAATTTTATATGCTCAAAACTATTACAATGATGTATGAAACAGGGAAGAATTTTTCCTCAAAAAATTATAAACCAAAGCAAATAGAGCAGGGTGATTATGAAGATTGCATGTTCATGGGCATCAATTTTTCTGGGTATAACTTTTCGGATTACAGATTTTCCAGTTGTGACTTTAAGGACTGTGATCTCAGCAACGTCAAAATCCATAAAGCGGCCTTGCGGGAAATTGTATTCAAAAATTGTAAGTTAATCGGAATTAATTTTGAAGATGCACATCCATTCAATTTGTCATTCAGATTCGAAGATTGCATTCTGAACCATTCGTCATTTTATAAGCTGGATATTAGGAAAACGGTTTTCAAAAATTGCAGTCTGAATGAAGTCGATTTCACAGAAACTGATCTTTCAAATTCGGTTTTTCAAGGCTGTGATTTGACAAGTGCTGTTTTTGACAGAACAATTTTAGAAAGCTCGGATTTTAGAAATGCCAGTAATTTTTCCATTAATCCAAATCACAACCAACTTAAGAAAGCAAAATTCTCCAGAAACAATCTTTCGGGATTATTATCAGGATTTCAAATTACAATAGAATAATGAAAAGAATATTTTATGCAAGTTTACTTTTATCAGTAACACTTTCTGCACAGTATACCGACTTCAATATTTTAAAAGAAGTAAAAGTTAAGAACAAAGGTGTTGTCGTCTCGGCACATCCATTGGCCAGCGAGGCTGGGGCAAAAATGCTTAAACAGGGTGGAAATTCCTTTGATGCTGTAATTGCAACACAATTGGCTTTAGCTGTGGTTTATCCTCAGGCGGGTAATATCGGAGGAGGCGGTTTTCTTGTGGCTACAACCTCTGACGGGAAAAAGTTGGCTTTGGATTACCGCGAAACCGCACCTTCCAAAGCATCATTTGATATGTATTGGGATAAGAACGGAAATGCGAATACCGATTTATCTCAAAACGGAAGATTAGCGGTTGGCGTCCCTGGAAGTATATCAGGTATGTTCGAAACAATGAAATATGCGAAACTTCCTTTTTCAAAACTGATAGAACCTGCTATAGATCTAGCGGCAAAAGGTTTTGCAATCACAGAACAGGAAGCAGGATTACTCAATTCTCACAAACAGGATTTTCTTAAGCATAATAAAAATAAGATTGCTTTTGTGAAAGATCAGAATTGGAAAGCGGGAGATCTTTTGATTCAGTC
Source organism: Epilithonimonas pallida (assembly GCF_900182975.1). Lineage (NCBI taxonomy): Bacteria > Pseudomonadati > Bacteroidota > Flavobacteriia > Flavobacteriales > Weeksellaceae > Epilithonimonas > Epilithonimonas pallida. The sequence continues at coordinate 376,178 of NZ_FXUO01000004.1, forward strand.
GGAACTTGCAGAAACACTAAAAAGGATTCAGGAAGTGGGAGAGAAGGAATTCTATGAAGGAAGAACATCTCAGTTAATTGTTTCTGAAATGAAAAACGGAAACGGAATCATCCAGTCTCAGGATCTTAAAAATTATAAAGCAAAAGAAAGAAAACCTCTAGTGTTTGATTACAAAGGACATCAGATTGTATCCATGCCAATGCCTTCAAGCGGAGGAACTTTACTGGCTCAGATGCTGAAAATGGCTTCGTATGAGGATCTTTCAAAATACCAGCTCAATTCCGAAGAAGCGGTTCAGATTATGGTAGAAGCAGAGAGAAGAGCTTATGCAGATAGAGCAGAATATATGGGTGACCCCGATTTTATTGAAGATAAAACCACGATGTTGATTTCGGATGACTACCTTAAAAATCGTTGGAAGTCTTATAATCCTAATTTAGCAACACCAAGTAAAGATGTAGGCAAAATCATTAATGCTCAAAAAGAAAGTACGGAAACTACCCACATTTCAGTTTTGGATAAATTTGGAAATGCAGTCTCTGTAACGACGACTCTCAATGGATTATATGGAAGTAAAACGGTCGTTTCCGGAGCTGGATTTTTCCTGAACAATGAGATGGATGATTTTTCTATAAAACCCGGCGTGCCCAATATGTTTGGTGCGGTTGGAGGGGAAGCGAATAAGATCCAGGCCGGCAAAAGAATGCTGTCGTCTATGACGCCTACAATCGTTCTTAAAGATAACAAAATCAAAATGGTTGTGGGAACACCTGGTGGAACTACAATTCCAACATCTGTTTTTCAAGCCATTGTTGATGTCGTTGATTTTAAACAGGATGCTAATTTCTCAGTTAATGCACCAAAGTTTCATCACCAATGGTTACCGGAAGTTGTGAAAGTTGAGAATAATTTCCCTGAGACCACAATCAAAGCTTTGGAAAAAAAGAATTACAAATTTGATAAAATCAAACAGATTGGAAGAACGGAACTAATCTTGGTTGATGATAATCAAAATATCCATGCCGTTGCAGACGGAAGAGGCGATGATTCTGTTGGTGTAGAATAAAATAGCCAATATAAACCAAGACAAAAGGCTTCCAAATCTGGAAGCCTTTTATATTTTATTATAAAGTATGAGTTATCTTGCGATATTCACAGCTCTAGTTTCTCTGATCACAGTTACTTTAACCTGACCAGGGTAAGTCAATTCATTCTGGATCTTTTCAGAGATATCATAAGACAATTGATAAGCATTTTCGTCATTCACTTTTCCGCTTTCTACCATTACTCTTAATTCTCTGCCGGCTTGGATTGCATACGCACTCGAAACGCCTTCAAAACTTAAAGCAGCAGCTTCCAGATCTTTTAGTCTTTGGATATAAGATTCCAAAACTTGTCTTCTTGCACCTGGTCTTGCTCCGGAAATAGCATCCGCAACCTGGATAATCGGCGATAGGAGAGAAGTCATTTCGATCTCATCGTGGTGAGCACCAATGGCGTTAATTACTTCAGCATTTTCACCATATTTCTCAGCCCATTGCATACCAAGAAGCGCGTGTGGCAATTCAGATTCCTGTTCAGGAACTTTACCGATATCGTGTAATAAACCGGCTCTCTTAGCTAGTTTAACATTCAATCCTAATTCTGCAGCCATGGTTGCAGCGATGTTAGCAACCTCACGAGAGTGTTGCAATAGATTCTGACCATATGAAGAACGGAATTTCATTCTACCAACAATCTTAACCAATTCTGGATGCAGACCGTGAATGCCAAGATCAATAATTGTTCTCTTACCAACTTCTATGATCTCTTCCTCGATTTGTTTTCTTGTTTTTTCAACCACTTCTTCGATTCTCGCCGGGTGAATTCTGCCATCGGTTACCAATCTATGAAGAGATAATCTTGCGATTTCCCTTCTTACAGGATCAAAGCAAGATAAAAGAATCGCTTCCGGCGTATCATCAACAATAATTTCAACCCCAGTTGCAGCTTCCAGCGCACGGATGTTTCTACCTTCACGACCGATGATTCTACCTTTGATCTCGTCAGATTCTATATTAAATACAGATACAGAGTTTTCTACCGCTTGTTCCGTTCCAATTCTCTGAATGGTCTGGATAACGATTTTTCTGGCTTCATTCTTCGCATTCAGTTGCGCTTCTTCCATGATGCTCTGAACGTGGGCCTGAGCTTTGGTTTTAGCTTCAGCTTTCAAAGATTCTACCAGCTCGTTCTTGGCTTCTTCCGCAGAGTAGTTGGAAATTTTTTCAAGCATTTCTACTTTCTGAGCGGTAGCAACATCCAGATCGTGTTGTTTTTTCTGAAGAACTTCCAGCTTTTTGTTATAATCATTAATCTGTTTTTCAAGATCTTTTTCTAATTTTCCGGCTTTGCTAAGCTCATCATTAAGCTTATTTTCCTTATCTTTTGTACGCTTTTCAGCCTCCTGCATTTTTTTCTCTCTAGATTGGATATCTGCATCATGCTGGGATTTCAGTTCCAGAAATTTTTCTTTCGCCTGAAGTTGCTTTTCTTTTTTAACGGCTTCTGCCTGTACATTGGCTTTTTCTATAATGTTTTCGGCGCTTTTCTTAGCATCTTCGATCATATACTTCGCTTTTGAATTGATAGAGCTTTTCCCGAAGAAAAGTCCGCCAACAGCTCCTATAAGAAGTGCTACAACACCGATAATAATGGTAATTGTGTCCATAAATTTATATATATTGAGTTTTAATTGTCTCTTCTTTCATTTGTAAAAAGTACAATGTAATATGTACAATGACTTTTCAATTTAATTTTAATACTTTATGCATTTATTTTTTACAAAGCATAAAAAAACCTACAACAGTTCAGTTATAGAGTAAACTCCATAAAAACACGATTTGAACTTATTTTCATTTTCTGTAATCTGCGCAGGGCAGCACGCCATCAAATGAACTTTCGTCCGGTAATTTTTAATTGTTGAGTTTACTTCTTTGTGTTAGAACTATTGTAGGCAACTTGTAACCGGAAAATTACTTTTCCAGCTGTTCCAAAAGCGCATTAATCTTATTGATACGCTCGTTTGTATTTTTAATATTTTTATCGTTGTTTAAAGAATATACCTCTGCATTGGTTCCCAGTTTCAAAGCGCACATCGCAAGAGCATCCTGTTTGTCTCTTACATCAAAGCTGGCTTCGAAATCCTTGATCATACTTTCTATCTGTTTTCCTACTTTACGAAGCGTTTCTTCTTCGGCAGCAGGTACATTCAGCGGATAATTTCGTCCGGCAATATTGATTGTTATTCTTCTAAAATCCATCTTTATAAACCGCTGTTTTGTAGTTCGGACACGCACATATCAATTTCTTTTACCAATCTGTTGATGTGATTCTTCATCAGCCGGTTGTGTTCTGCGTTTCCGGATATTGCTGAATAGAGCTTTAATTCTTTATTTTCTTCTACTAAAATCTGGTTTCTGCGTTTTTCCTCATCATAATCTGCCTTCAGCTTTTGTAGCTCATCAGATAATTCTGCGTGTTTTTCCGAAAGATTCTTGTGCTTCTTGTAAAGACTGAGAATCTTTTTTTCCAAAACAGAAAAATTATTTTCTAATTCACTTAACATAACCAGAGTTAAATTCTAACTTTTACAAAAATAGGAAAAATTAATGATGAATTAACAGGATATTATTGTTTTCTGAAAAACTAGCGGTTTTTGTTTGATTTATAAGGAATTAAAGTTTTACCAATTATTTTTTACGTTAGGATAATGCTATGTTTTAGGGTAAAACCATCTACTTTTACATAGTTGTAAAAAAAAGTTTGTCGCCTAACAGAGCGGGTGTTAGGTAGATTGCTGAAAATAGAGCTTCCTTGGAAAGCTCTGTTATTTTTTATTCAAATTTCAGGACAAACATGAATGCTCTGGATTGCAACATAGAAATAGCAGGTGTCCAATACGGAGAGGTTGTTGATTTGTCCTGGACGATCTCATTGTTTGTGAAAAATGTTCCACGGATGGCCGGTGTCAACTTAAATCTGTTGAAGTAAAACTGAATTCCCAATTCTGCAGACCAGCCAAAGTTGTGCGTTGTTGACCGAAAGGTATTTAACTGGTTGTCGTTTTCTGATGTTTGGTTGGATTGTAAATTTACCAGATAATTGATACCCGCAGCAGCGTAAGGGCGGGAATTATACCAACGATCTCCATGAATTTCTAACATGATAGGAATATCTACATAAGTAGATTTTACAATTTTCTTAATATCAACATCGGTTGGCTCAGTTATGACTGTTGTAGAACTTCCATCAGGTAAAGGAAAACCTCCAGGATATAATTCATTGATGTGATCAAAAGTCTTAAAGGTCAAATCTCTCTGTACAAAGTGCAAACCCGGCTCTATCCTGAGATCAAGAAATTCATTAAGTCTCATTTTTCCAATTAATCCTGCTCCAAAACTGTAAGTGGATTTGGATTCGACAAGACTCTGATTGCCATCCATCCCATAAGTAGGATTAAGGACCATTTTATAATCAAAATTATTACCAGCCAGGAAAAATCCCCAGCTAAATTTTTGCAGATCAAAGTCTTCCAAATTATCTGGTCTGTCCTTTGTCCTGAAAAGATTATTGAAAGTCTGAGCATTAAAATTACTGCTCAAAAGTACTGCAAATGATAAAATTTTGATAAAACGCTGCTTCATTCTATTTCGTAGCTTTATAAATGGTGGCTATCCCTAAACTTAGTTTTTTGTATTCTACTTTTTTGAAACCCGTATTCAGAAGAATGGTTTTCATTTTTTCTCCAAAAGGAAAAGCGTTTACAGAGTCAGGAAGATATGTGTAAGCTCTGTTATCTTTAGAAACCAAACGCCCGATTGCAGGCAAAATGTTCTTAAAATAGAACATGTAGAAAGGTCCTAAAAATCCTTCAACTTTTGAAAACTCTAATATATAAATACTTTTGTTCTCTTTCACTACTCTTCTCAGTTCTGCTAATCCTTTTTCCAGGTTTTCAAAATTTCTTACTCCAAATGCAACGGTAACTCCATCAAATTTATTGTCCTCAAACGGAAGTTGTTCCGCATCACCTTTCTGCATCGTAATTTTATTGTCAAGATTCTGTTTCTTGATTTTCTCGATCCCAACGTTCAGCATTTGTTGTGAAAGGTCAAGCCCGACAACATTTGCACCGGTTCCTTTTTGTACAGTGATCGCCAAATCTCCTGTTCCTGTTGCAACATCTAAAACCAATTCCGGCTTATCTTGTTTCAACATTTCCACCAGTTTATTTCTCCAGATCACATCAATCTTCATGGATAAAACATGATTCAAGAGATCATATTTTGGCGCAATATTGTCAAACATATCTTCAACCTGGCTTTTCTTGCTGTTGTCAGAATTATATGGTGTTACTTTGTTGTGTTCCAATGTTATAAATTATGGTAAGTTAATATGAGAATATAAATTCAGGGGAGTTAGAATTTATAATAATTTTTATAATAATTGATGAAATCCTGCTTTCTGAAAATCTTTGATCTGCTTTCTACTTTCGCTACGTTTTTGATAACCCGGTCATAATCTTCGTCAAGGTTGTAATAAAAGTCTTCGGAATAAAGCTTGTTCACTTTTTTAACATCGCCAAGATATTGCTTTTTATCAATCTGGATTCCTGGTTTTGTGGCCATCAACGAATCTTTGTTCAGGCCGTAACCGTAATATTGATTGTTAATGTAATAGTCTTTGTGCGTGATATTCAGAAGCCCTCTTAATTTATTAACCGTAAAAGTTGAATCGTAAAGCATCTGTTTATTTTGATCAAAAACTTTCACGCTGTTTTTTCCTTTGTTGAGATCAACTTTCAGATATTGTCCTGCGGATAGTATTTTTTCCTCACCATTATTGATTTTGAAATAATAAGTTTCCGGTGTAGGATTGTCTACGAGATAATAATTCGGTTTTGCCAAAAACAAAAAGTAAATCGCAAAAGCAAATCCCATTGCCAACAAAGAAAAAATCAAACCTTTTACTGGTGCACTCAGATTTTTCATAGAATGAAAATCAAATTAAAGATGCGAATTTACGGATTTTTTCTGAGCTGTAATTCTGATATTAATCAAGACTTCCGTTACTGAAAAATAACACTTCGGTGTCTCTCAGGTTTTGAGTTTTCTCAGGTTCAAAATCAAAATTAGGAGCTTGTGTCCCTGTTTTTAGATTTAAGTTCGGATTTTTAAAAATCAGGGCTTCATCCCAAAGATTTTTATTGATGAATTCTTGTAGTGTAAATCTTCCGCCTTCGATAATCACAGATTGAATTTGCAATTCATACAGTTTTTCTAAAATCTGACTGATTGAGTTTTCTCTTTCGATCCTGATGAATTTCAGATTGTTATCTTCGACGTTTTTAACCGAATTAAAAATAATTGTTTTAGCTTCGTCATTATAAATATTAGAATTTTCAGAGACTTCGAGATTGAAATCAATCAAAATTCTAATAGGATTTTTCCCTTCAATTTCTCTTACAGTCAAACTCGGGTTGTCATGAAGTGCCGTGTTTTTTCCAATTAGAATAGCGTGCTCTTCACTTCTCATCTGATGAACCAATTGCTTTGAAAGAGAATTACTGATTGGATAAGGTCTGAAGTCTTTATCCATAAAGCCATCTGCGGACTGCGCCCATTTCAAAATGATGAAAGGCCTTTTTCTCTCATGATAAGTGAAAAATCGTTTATTGAGTCGTCTGCATTCGTCTTCGAGAATTCCGGAAATAGCTTCAATTCCTGCATCGGTAATGATTTTTTTTCCTTTGCCATTCACTTTGTCATGGCTATCCATTGCACCGATTACTACTTTTTTGAACCCCAGTTCTTTAATCTTAAGAGCGCAGGGTGGCGTTTTTCCAAAATGAGCACAAGGTTCCAGTGAAACGTAAATAGTGGATTCCGGGATCAGATGTTGGTCTTCGTCTTTAATCGAATTAATTGCATTGATTTCTGCGTGTGGTTCGCCTGCTTTCTTGTGAAAGCCTTCGCCGATAATTCGGTCATTATAAACGATTACCGAACCGACTAAAGGATTCGGGTAAGTTTTCCCCAAGGCTTTTTCGGCTAATTCTATACAACGTTTGATGTAAAACTCATCATCATTTTTAACTTCTGACATCTTTAATCTAACTTCAAATTAAATTTATTTCTTCGGTTCTACAGCAGTCGGTTTGTAAGTTACAGTGGGAATTGCAGTTGTGATAACAGCTTCCATCAATTTGTTTCTTTCTTTGGATAGGGCTTTGCTGGAATATTTCAAATCACCGGCAATTCTTTTTGAATAAGAAAAAATCAGGAAAGATTTTTTACCGTTGGTATCAAAATTTTTGAATCGATCAATATTATATTCTGCATAAGATTCGCCTTCTTTTGGAACAACCGTTACGAGATAATCTACAATAATTTCCTTACCATCAGGACTTTCGGTCACGCTAACAAATGAATATTTGTCCTGAGTCCTTTCTTTTCTATTCTCAACGTATTCTACTTTTTGTTTAACAGCCATTTCGATATCAATTTCTTTATCGAAGTAAGAGATATTGATAAGTTCTTTGTAATTGTTGAAATCGTCGTCCCTTAAAATATATTGCTGCTGCGCCCAGGTTGCCGAATTTTGTTTGCTCCAGGTTAGAAAATATTCATTGCCATTGAAGGTTAATGGTCCCGGAATATTAAGTCTGTCAATCACTTCAACAGGAGCAGGAGCTGTAGTTTCTTCTGTTTTAGTTTCCTGAGAGTGAACAAGGGATGAAAAAGCTAAGCCGATTGAAATAGCAAGTAGGTTTCTGATTTTCATATATTTTAGATTTGTTGTTTGTATCTAATTACCTTCTAATTTATTTTTCAGAATCAATTTCCTTTAGGATTTGATTAATCTGATTTAATGCATTTTGATATTCATCGATCAAGCCTTTACTATTATAACTCAAATTAGAATAATTAGACTGCATTCTTTGACTTTTATAAAAATCGGATAAATTAAGATTACCGGGATCCGCATCTTTTATTTTCAGTTGTTCAGAATTTAGAAAATTAACTCTGAATGTCAGATTGGGCAAGGTTTGTTGATAATATGCCAATATTTCATTCTTGAGAGCATCATTTTCTATGGTCCCAATTTTACCACTAGATTTGAAACCTTCATACCGTCCAACATTGAATGCGGACCCTAAAAGGTAGAAATTAGAATGTGAACCCACCAGACTATCTGTAATAGGAGCTTTAAGTTTTTTTAGAGAAAGGATGAACTTATAATCGTTATCTAAGTTTGATAATGTTTTTTTATTTTCTTCAATAAGTTTTGCATCTGCCTGTAGGTCTGCTTTCAGTTCTTTCAGGAATTTATTAGATTCTTTTTGTTCGTGATTATGCTCACTCCAGCCATGCAACCAGATAGAAAGGGATACAGCAAAAACGATGATAAAGATTTCTATGATGATCTCTTTGATTTTTTCATTAACTGTATGTTTTGGACTTTTCACAGTTTTATAAATTTTTCTGGAATGTTTACTGATTTCCTCTTGCATAACTTATTGTTTCGGATTGGATGAACTATTATTTTTTTACTTCAATTCTTGTGGGATCTCACAAACCGGGATCGGATTCATCTTATGTTGGGTGGCTTTGTTAAGTTTGAGATAGATTTCCATCACTTCTTTTTGCCTGCCTTCAAAATCTGCTTCTGTTTTACCTGCAAATTGCTGTTCCATTGCCCATTCCAGTTCAGGATAGGTTGCGCCCATTTGATCTTCGTCGGTTTTATCCGCATCCCAAAGTCCGTCTGTTGGAACAGCTTTTTGAATACTTTCCAATACATCAAGCTCCTTGGCGATTTCGTAGACCTGGGTTTTGTAAAGGTCGGCAATAGGAGATATATCTACACCACCATCGCCATATTTTGTATAGAAGCCGACACCAAAATCTTCAACCTTGTTTCCTGTCCCGGTCACCAATAGACCATTAAGCTGTCCATAATAATAAAGTGTTACCATTCGAAACCTGGATCTTGTATTGGCCAAGGCAAGATTTTTGCTCCATGCACCTTCCTTATAATCGTGTACTGTGGTTTCGAAGCTTTCAAAAACAGGAGTAAGGTCGACAGTGAAACCTTCTACATTTGGGAAATTGGATTTTAGAAATTCAATGTGATCCTGTGCTCTGTCCACCTGATCAGCTTTTTGACGGATCGGCATCTCCAAAACCAAAGTTTTCAAACCTGTTTTTGCTGCTAATGTTGAAACCACTGCGGAATCAATTCCTCCGGAAACTCCCACAATGAAACCATTTACTTTAGCGTTGATAGCATAATCTTTTAGCCAGTTTACAATATGATTGATTACTTTTTGTGTTTGCATTCTTTTATTTTCTATTATTTTCTTTTAATTCATACCAATTACAAATATCGCCTTTGTCAAGAAAAGTCCCTTTGTTTTCAAAACCTAATTTCGTGAGAATATAATTGGAAGTCAGATTTTCAACATCGGCATAAGCATATATCTTATCAGCATTCAGTTGGTCAAATCCTAAATCTAATGAAGCTTTCGCGGATTCTGTAGCATAACCTTTTCCCCAGAATTCCGGTAGAAACCTATAGCCCAATTCATAAACGTTTTTGAAGCCGTTGACTTCTTCTGTCAAAAGTTTGATTCCACTCCAGCCAATAAATCTATTACTTTCTTTTTCTACCACCGCCAATCTTGCGGTTCCGTTCTTTTCGTATTGACCAATAAGATTTTCAATCATCTCAAGGCTTTCTTCTTTCTTCGTCAAAGGCTGTATGCCTACATATTTTACAACATCGGGATTGCTGTCCAACAGAAACATATCATCCAGGTCATCTGGCGTTAATTTTCTTAACATCAATCTTTCGGTAATAATTGGAAGCTTCATCCTTTAAAATTCTTATTTTTGCTTTTCGATAATCTTAATGTAAAAATAATGAAGTTTTTCCGATATATCTCTTTTTCGGCGATAATTGTTTTCAGTTTATCTGCCTGCAAAAAGGAAAATGAAAACCAATGGGATGTCGAGGTCAAGAATCCTGTCAAAAAAGTTGAGCTTACCGATTTGTCTGGTGAATTTTATAATTCTTCTGTTAGTTTGGACGATTTCAAAAAGAAATATCCTTGGTTTCAGGGTTCTGTTCCAGATGCCGATTACGGAGACCGAAGAAAAGATACAATGGAAGTTAGGGTTTACAAGGAAGCAATTTCAAAAATTGATAAGACTAAGCTGAACAAAGAACTTGCTGATCTGTTTTCTCATATCAAGAACTATTTCCCGAAATTTGTGCCGCCGCATGTTTATTTATATTCATCGGTTATTGATCCGCAAAATGTTACAGATCCGATTTTTCTGAGAGAAGATGAGAATATGCTTTTCGTAGATATAACTGGTTTTATGGGAGACGGAAACAAAAATTATAATGGTCTCGACCTTTACTTTCAAAAATCTATGAATCCGGAAAATCTAGTTCCTAAGATTTCTGCGTTTTTCGCCGCAAGATTGGTTCCTGCTCAGATGGAGCAGCAAAAATTTTTAGATCAAATCGTTTACCAGGGAAAGATTCAGATTCTTCAAGATGCTTTTTTACCAAACGTTCCGGATAATCTGAAAATGAATTATACAAAAGCTCAATATGACTGGGCTGTTGCGAATGAAGCCAATATCTGGAATTATTTTGTAGAAAACGATTTGCTTTTCAGTCCTGACCCCAATCTTTCTGAGCGCTTCATTACTGTTGGCCCGTTTTCAAAATTCTATACGGAAGTGGATAGAGAGAGTTCTCCGCAGATTGCAATTTGGACTGGTTGGCAGATTTGCAAACATTATTTGAAAGCTCATCCGGAAGAAAAATTACCTGTGTTTTTGAAGAAAAATGCAACGGAGATTTTCAATGCTTCAGATTACAGACCAAAATAGAGTTGGAGTATTTGACAATGTAATATTACTGGAGGAGAATTCTTCTTTTGTCAAGTTTTACGCCTTTGTGAACTTAAAAACAGCTAACAATAAAAAAATCTTTGTGGACTTTGTGTCTAAAAAAGAATGTAAATATTTAAGAATAAAATCAATGAAAAAGACAAAAATCGTTATAGATGTAGAATTGGACGATAATCACGTTCCCGAAAAGTTGTTTTGGAAAGCCGAAGATGGCGGAATCAAAAGACAGGAAACCAAAGCGGCGATGATCTCAGTCTGGGACAGCAAAGCAATGGAAGCCCTTAGAATCGACCTTTGGACAAAAGATATGCCTGTTGACGAAATGAAAAGATTCTTTCATCAGATTCTGGTTTCTATTGGACACACTTACGAAAGAGCAACCAGCGAAGAAGATGTGGCGCAATGGTTGGGAGAAATTGCAGAAGAATTTGCAGTAAAGTCGGCTATTAAAATGTAAAATTAATGTAATCATATATCAATGTAACAGTTTACCAATAAATTCAATTGTTACATTGTTAGATTTTTAGATTGGTAAATTAAATATTATGAAATTCAATACAAAAGTTATACACGGTGGACAACACCACGAACCAGCAACCGGTGCGGTGAATGTTCCTGTATTTTTAACATCAACCTTCGCACAAAAAAGTCCGGGACAACTGCTTTCCGGCTACGAATATTCAAGAGGTGCAAACCCAACCAGACAAGCTTTGGAAGATGCTTTGGCTAGCATAGAAAACGGAGCGAGAGGTTTGGCCTTCGGTTCAGGTTTGGCTGCTATCGATTGTGTTCTGAAATTACTAAGTCCTGGTGATGAAGTAATTGCTGTAGATGACCTTTACGGAGGTTCTTACAGGATGTTCACAAGATTATTCGAAAAGTATCAGTTGAAATTTACATTCATCGGTTTTGATAATGTTGAGGAATTGGAAAATGTTATTACCGATAAAACCAAATTGATCTGGCTTGAAACACCGACCAATCCTTTGATGAAATTGGTAGACATCAAAATGGTTGCTGATACTGTAAAAGGCAAAGATATTTTAATTGCGGTTGATAACACTTTTGCAACGCCTTATATTCAGAAACCATTGGATTTAGGTGCTGATATTGTGATGCATTCTGCGACTAAATATTTGGGCGGACATTCTGATGTGATTGCCGGCGCTTTGATTGCAAAAGATGCGGAATTAGGAGAAAAATTACATTTTATCCAGTTTGCAAGTGGTGGAATTTTGGGACCTCACGATTCTTATTTGGTGCTAAGAGGAATCAAAACTTTGGCGCTCAGAATGCAAAGACATTCTGACAACGGTTTCGAAATCGCTAAATATCTTGAGAATCATTCTTTGGTAGAAAAGATCTATTATCCGGGATTATCGTCTCATCCGCAATATGATTTGGCGACAAGGCAAATGACGGAATTTGGAGGAATGGTTTCCTTCACGTTCAAATCCGGTAAAAAAGAAGATGCGATTAAATTCCTGGAAAATGTAAAAGTTTTCACTTTGGCAGAATCTTTGGGTGGAGTAGAATCATTAGCAAATCTTCCTGCAATGATGACACACGCTTCGATTCCTGAAGATAAAAGAGCTGTTTTGGGAATCACAGTTGATTTGGTAAGACTAAGTGTCGGAATCGAAGATGCAGAGGATTTGATTGCTGATTTGGAACAAGCATTTAACTCAATTAATAATTAACAATTAATCATTAAAATGACTTTTCGTGATGCGACTTTAGAAGACCTTCCGAAGATTGTGGAAATTTATAATTCTACAGTTGCATCGCGATTGGTTACTGCTGATTTGGAACCCGTTTCTATTGATAGTAAAATCAACTGGTTTCATCAGCATAACTCCGAATTCCGTCCGCTTTGGATAGTTTTGGATTCGGATAAAAATATGGTTGGTTGGGTAAGTTTTCAGGATTTCTACGGAAGACCGGCTTATCAGAAAACGGCAGAAATCAGTATTTATATTGATGAAAAATATCGGGGAAAAGGTTTGGGTAGATTGATTCTGGAATATGCCATCGAAAAATCTCAGGACCTTGGAATCGAAAATCTACTGGCTTTCATCTTCTCCCATAATCTTCCGAGTTTGAATTTGTTCGAAAAGTTTGGTTTTGAATTATGGGCAAATCTCAAAAATATTGCCGAACTCGACGGTGAAAAAAGAAGTCTGATTATTCTCGGAAAAAACATCAAGGATTAAAGTAAAATGGAAAGTATCACGCACTGTCTGTATTGGGTTATTTCCGTTTTAGCGATTTTGTCGGTGCTGATTCCGGCTATCAGAAATAATTACTGGACGTTCCGGGTTTTCGATTATCCACGATTTCAGAAATTTGTAATTCTCCTTGTTCTGATTATTGTTTGGTTTTTTGTTTTTGATAAGCCAGATATTTGCGAAAAAATCATTCTTGCTGTAGAGATCGTTTGCAGCGTTTATCTATTTTACATCATCATTCCCTACACCAGATTCGGGAAAACGATGATTGATAAAATCCAACCCGATTCTGGTGAGAAAGTTCTCGATATTTTAGTTTGTAATGTTTATCAGCATAACAGGAATTATCAGAAATTGATTGATTTGGTTAAAGAACAAAATCCATCGGTTTTGTTTTTTCTGGAAACCGATGAAGAATGGCAAAATGCTTTGAAATCGGTTACAAAACATTACGAATACAAAATCGAAGTTCCTTTGGCCAACACTTACGGACTTTTATTTTACAGCCATTTCCCGGTTAAGAATTACGAAATCAATTATTTGATTGACGATGATATTCCGTCGATTGTTGCCGATTTGGAATACAATAATCAGACAGTCAGATTATTCGGAATCCATCCGACACCGCCGGTTCCACAGGAAAATTCGGAAAGTACCGAGCGTGATGCGGAGATTCTTTTGGTTGGTGAAAAAGCGAAGAATTATGGCAAACCTTCCATTGTTTTTGGAGATTTGAATGATGTCGCTTGGTCCAGAACAACCAAATTATTTCTAAAATCCAGCGGAATGCTCGACCCGCGGCGTGGAAGAGGAATGTTCAATACATTTCACGTCAAATATTGGTTTTTGCGTTGGCCTCTTGACCATTTTTTCGTGAGTCCGCATTTTCGATTGGTCGATATGAAAGTGATGAGATCTGTGGATTCTGACCATTTTCCGATTTGGATTTCATTGGTTGTAAGAAATGAGGATAAAGAAGACCAATTCGAGATTTCTAATGATGAACAAGAAGAGGTTTTTGAAAAAATAGAAGAAGGTATCGAAAAAGGCGATGCTAACTAGATTATTAGTTTATATTTTGAGATGAGGATTAATATTCAGGTTTTAGGATGAAATTAATAGATTTGAAAAATTCAAATTCCAAAATGAATATTATTGATTGGAAAAAATTTACTAATTATTTTATTGTAACAATTATCATATTCTTTATTTATGCAGTGATTGTCTTTTCGCAAAAAGAAAAAATACTTGCTTTCATCAATTATCTTTTTAATTCAGATTATAGCATATATTCAAAAGCATTTGCTGGATTTACCTTTTTTCCATTTCTCATTATTGCTTTAATGTTTTTTATTTTGCTTCAACATTACTTTGGCAAAATACGGTTGTATGAATTTAAAGGAACAAAATTAAAAATTAAGACAACTTTTTTAATTACTATTGATATTTCGCAAATAATCAAAATTTCAGTTTTAGAAAAAGATAAAAATATAACTGAGATCAAATTAACGACGCATTCAAACAAATATTCTGTTTTTCATCCGGTAGAAAATTTTGTTAATGATATTAAAAATTATCTCAATCTTAAGGACTATTTTTCAATTGAATATAATCAAGGTTCAAAAACATTGAAAAAGACTTATATTCTTAATAAAAATACCAATTGATAAAGGTTTTGTATTTTTATTAGTTTAAAATTAAATCAAATTTTTATGAAAAAGCTGATTCTTGCTTTGGCAATTTTCTTTTGTGTTCAATTTTCTTTTGCTCAGAAATCTGAAGTCAATCCAATTTACATTGTTGATAATGTGATTGTTTCTAATGTTTTGCTTCATAGTTTCAATCCAAATGATATCGAAAGTGTTCAGGTTTACAAATCACCATCCACACAAATCGAGCAATATGATGACCTTGTAAAAAATGGCTTGATTAATATCATCATGAAAAAACCTCAGGCTATCGAAAAAGTAACAATTGCTGAAGCTAAAGCGAAATTAGATCTCACTCAAGAATCAAGGTTTTTCCTAAATGATATCGAAGTTCATAACCAATCGATTCTGATTTCGGAAGATCTTTTGAAAAGAGCCAGAATCCTCCAACCCGATAAGAAATACAATAATTATAAAGTTCCCGCAATCAGCATAGAAACCAATTAAATTTTAACGAAGCTAAAATCTTGGTACCTTAAATATAAGTTTCATTTTAAATTATTTTGTGCCTTTGCGTTAAAACAAAATACAGTTTGCCCAATTTGCTTTTGCCTTTCCGAATCCCTATTTTTGCTGAAATCGATAAAATTTCAATATGGTTTTCACTAAAGCAAATTTATTCTTTAGCGCATTATTCTTAGTTTTAATTTCAAATTCTTTTTTCGGACAAAACCGAATCAGCGATCACAACAATATTGGCTGGTATGCTTACAACGGAACTTTCAAATTAGATTCAAAATTCTCCATCCACACCGAATATCAGTGGAGGAGAAATGATTATATCACGACCTGGCAACAGAGTCTTTTGCGTCTGGGAATCAATTATCAGGCAAATCCAAACCTGCAATTGCGACTAGGTTACGCTTGGGCAGAGACTTTTCCTTACGGCGAAATCCCATTGAACGGAATGGGAAAAGACTTCACAGAACACAGAATTTATGAGATGGCAACGGTAACCGACAAGATTGGAAAAATCGATTTGTCGCACCGCTTCATGCTGGAACAGCGCTGGGTCGGGAGATATTCTAATGCTAATCTCACCTCGGAAGACCAATATCCTTTTATGAACCGAGCGCGGTATATGATTCGTTTGCAAATGCCTTTGAAAGGAACTTCGATTGCAGCGAAAACGCCTTATATGGCAGTTTATGATGAGGTAATGATTGGCTTCGGAAAAAATGTCGGCGAGAATATTTTTGACCAAAACAGAATTGGAGTTTTGTTAGGGTATAAATTCAATGATTTGGTAAGAGTAGAAGGCGGTTATCTGAATCAAATTGTGCAGTTGGGAAGGGAAGTGGAAGGTAAAAACGTGTTCCAGTATAACAATGGTTTTATCATAAGTGCAAATTTTAATTTTGATTTCTCTAAGAAGACGTTTGATTAGACTAACCACAAAAGTCACAAAAGTTTTATTCAAATTTTCTACTTTTTGTTGATAAAGGCTTCAACTCTGTTCAGCCTGACATTGATTGTGTTAATATTAGAATTGTCATCCTGAGCGGAGTCGAAGGATTTTCTATTAACGAATAAATCTTCTTTTGTGTTCAAATAAAGAATAATATTTAATTTCGCAGTATGAAAATAGCATTCTTAGGACCCGAAGCCTCTTTTACGCAGTTGACAGCGACTCAATTATTCCCAAATGAAGAATTGATTCCGAAAGTTAATATTTTGGATTGCTTTCTGGCGGTCCAGAATAATGAAGTGGACAAAGCGGTGGTTCCATTGGAAAACTCTATAGAAGGGACGGTTTCGATGACTTTGGATTATCTTTATCAGACGCCTGAAATCCGAGTGGAAGCGGAAGCTGTAATGCCGATTGCACATCATCTGATGATTCATCCAAATAACGATAATGACAACACGATTGAGAAAATTTATTCTCATCCGCAGGCTCTTGCGCAAAGTTTTCATTCACTTAACAAAAATTATCCGGACGTTCAAAAACAGGAATTCGCTTCTACGGCAGCTGCTGCCAAACGGGTTTCTGAAAATCCTGACCGAAAAATTGCGGCTGTGGCTAACAAATTTGCGGCTGAATTATACGGTTTGAAAATTATTAATGACAATATCCACGATGTGGAAGAAAATCACACCCGGTTTATTGTAATTTCTAAGACCGAAAATTCTTATCAAAATGAAATGGAAAGTATCGGAAAGAAAACAGCGCTTCTGATTACTTTACCACAAGACCACGCCGGAGGCTTGCATCAGGTTTTGTCGGTTTTTGCGTGGCGAAATATGAACCTTAGCAAAATCGAATCCCGAACTTTGAAAACCAAACTCGGTAACTATTTCTTTTTTGTAACGGTTGTCGGCGATTGGAACAATGTTCTTTATATCAATTCAATTGATGAGTTAAGAGCGATTGGAGCTGATGTTAAGTTTTTGGGGAATTATAAGGAGTTTTTGCTGGAGAGTTAGATGATTACTAATTCTCTTTGAATATTTTCTCTCGCCTTTTCTTCATATTTTCCTTTAAAGTAATCGGTTTTGAAAATTTCTTCAAATTCTAAAAAATGAGTCAGAATTTTTTTGCGTCCAGGCTTATACATAAAGTCAGGATAAATTGAATATTCTTTTCGGATTTGTTGAGTGTAATTTTCATAGATTTTCCAATCCTGACCAAGGATTGCCAAATCTGCATCAAGGAGAAAATTGATGTCAGAATCTTCACTTTTTTTGTGTGATTTTGTTGCTAGGATTTGATTGTAAATTCTAGTTATTTTCTCTTGAGGGACATTCAGTTTTTCAAGTTTGATTTTTGCCTTTTCTGCACTTTTTTCTTCATTGTCTTTTGATGTCGCTTTATAGATAATATCATGATAGAAAATGGAGAAAAGTAAAGAATCATAATCTGAGATTTCATCTTTCACATTTTCCAATTCTAGAATCATATTTTCAAGATGAATGAGATTGTGATATTTTCTGCTTTTCTGAGAATAAGATTTTTCTATTTCTTGCCAATAATCAGTTTTTAATATTTCATTATCGGAATATTTTGAGATTATGTCTGAGAAAAAACTATTTATTAAAATATACATTAGGTTTATTATTCAGTCCTTTTTATTGCTCTCAAGTTTGTTAACAAATCATCTCCCTTTTTAGTTAATTTCCAATAAGTATTATTGTCTTTCACGGAACGATTTTTTACACTTTTTTCAATCAAACCTAAAGCTTTGAATTGAATTAATATTGTTATAAAATAATCAGTAATTATAACTAAATTTTTAATATCTGAAATTTTATTTCGTAATAAAAATTTTATATAACTTGTTAGTGTTGCTCTAAATGCTTCTTCTGGAGCTTCATTAATAAAAACCGTACAAGCTCTAGTAAATATATCATTCCAACTAATTTTTATTTTTTCATCTTTATAATTTACATTTTGTGATTTTTTATATTTGAAAGAAATCTCAAATAGTTCATCAGCTTGTGATAAATCTTCAACTTGTTTATTTGTAGCATCATTTAAAGTGTTTTTTAACTTTTGTATTTCTTGAGTTAATTTCAATATTTCTAATGACGATTCCTCTGAACTAATTCTATCGGATTTTACCCAACCAATTCTTGGTCTTGATTTAATGAGCTTAACAAGACTACGGCTCACAATGGAACCAAGTTGTTCGGGAGTTTCCCAAAATCTAACCATTTTTTCGGAGACGATATTTCTGAAGTTTTCTAATAATTCAGTTTTAATTTTATCCTTATCTGTTTTTGCAACAATAATTTGGTCTGGAGTTTTATGTAAAAAAGAAATAGAAGGTATTCCGTTTTCAATTGCAAATTCATATTCTTTTTGAGTATAGCTTATGCCTTCCTTACTTAAAGAACCATACCTACCTCCTATAATTAAAATGTAATAGTCACAATCAACAATCAAATCTTTTATTAAGCTCCATTGGTCTTCATCAGCTGCTGGGAACATTTCCATTCCAACAGGAATACAGTCTAATTCTAATAAGGCTTGAATTACTTCTTTCCTTTCATCTTTTAAATCTTCATAAGTAGAACTTACAAATACTTGATATTTTTTCATAAATGATTAGCTACTTGTTTTCTTATTAATAAAAAAATAAACCGGCAGTCCAAGCAGAATCAATCCCAATCCAGGCCAAGTATATTGCGGTTTATAGATGAATAACAGAATGCAAAATCCAGTTCCGATTAAAAGATAAAGAACAGGTGTGAAAGGATATAGGAATGTTTTGTAACCTCTTTCCAGTTCAGGTTTTTTGATTCTCAGATAGATGACACCAAAAACCGTAATCATATAAAACAAAACTATCACGAACGAAATCATATCCAGTAGATCGCCATATTGTCCGCTCAGACAAAGCAAACTTGCCCAAATCCCTTGCATCCAAAGTGATTTTGCGGGAACGCCGTTTTTGTTATTTTCAACGGCAGATTTCAGGAACAATCCGTCTTTTGCCATTGTCTGGAAAACCCTTGCGCCTGCGAGAACAATGCCGTTTACACAGCCAAAAGTCGAAATCATCACAAGAACTGCAATGATAATGGTTCCTGCATTTCCGAACATCTTTTCGGCAGCAGCAACGGCGACTCTATCATTCGCAGCAAATGCGATAGAATCTCTGTCGAGTGCGTTGAGGTAAACAAAATTCACTAAAAGATAAAGAATCATTACTGCAGAAGTTCCAAGAATCATTGCTTTTACAACGTTCTTCTTTGGATTTTCGATTTCGCCGGAAATGAAGGTTACATTCTCCCAAGCCACAGAACTGAAAACCGAACCAACCATCGCTGCTGCAATTCCGCCCAGAATAGTCGCTCCGGAAATACTTTTCCATTCGGTTTGTTTCAGATTTTGGAATGCGTCCCAACCGAAACTCATGTTGGAATTCCAATTGGATTGAGAAATCAAAACAAAACCAAGAACAATCAAACCAAGAAGTGCAATGATTTTGGATGAGGTAAAAACATTTTGGAGAAGCTTTCCGCTTTCTACGCCCCGTGTATTGACAAAAGTCAAAAAAAGAATCACCAAAATCGCCAGAACCTGAATCCAGGTGATTTTAAAATCACCATTTTGGAAAATCGGGGCTGCATCATTAAGTGCCGGGACAAGATAAGCTGTAAACTTTCCGAAAGCAACTGCAACTGCCGCAATGGTTCCTGTTTGAATCACCGTGAACATTCCCCAGCCGTATAGAAATCCCATCGGTTTGCCGAAAATCTCTGTGATGTAAGTGTATTGCCCACCTGCTTTTGGAAACATTGCTGACAATTCACCATAACTTATCGCCGCTGCAACGGTCATAGCCGCTGTGATTAGCCAGACGACAATCAGCCAATAGCCGGAACCCAGATTTCGCATAATGTCGGCACTCACGATAAAAATTCCGCTTCCTATCATCGAGCCCATTACGATCATCACAGCGTCCCAAAGTTTGAGTTTTTTCTCCATAGTTTTTCTTTGAAATCAAATATATAAAAACTAATGATATCTTTTTCGGATGAATTATACCCGATAATTTTCCCTGAAACTTAAAATTTTTTGGTCCAGAACTTATTTTAGTAAAAATAAAAGTAAATTATTCTTAAAAATTTTCTATAAAATGAACCTTTTGTTAAGCTTTTGATAATGATTTGTGAATTAGCATAGAAATATTTAATTTTGCAAACTTAATTTTGAACCCGATGGAATTAGAATACATAGAACATCTGAGCCCGATGCTGAAAGGTGATATTAAAAACTACCTGATCGATATTGATGGAACGATTACGGATGATGTTCCGAATGAAGAACCGGAAAGAATGATAACCTGCGAACCTTTTCCGGATGCGTTGGAAACAATCAACAAATGGTATGATGAAGGTCATCAGATTTGCTTCTTCACTTCCAGAACCGAGGATCTCAGACAGATTACAGAAGAATGGCTGGACAAACACGGATTCAAATATCACAGTGTGCTGATGGGCAAACCAAGAGGCGGGAACTACCACTGGATAGACAACCACCTTGTAAAAGCAACAAGATACAAAGGGAAATTCACGGATATGGTTGAAAAACAAGTGACCATAGAAGTTTTCCGTGACTAACAATATCAATGATAAACGATTGAATGGTGAATGATTTAGTAATTCGGAATCAATTCATCATCAATAATCATTTATCAACTATCAATTATAATACTATGAAAGTACTTGCAAATGACGGATTGACACAGTCCGGAATAGATGCGCTTAAAGAAAACGGATTCGAGGTAATTACGGATAAAGTGCCTCAGGAAAATCTAATTACTTATATCAATGAAAATCAAATCACGGTTTTGCTTGTAAGAAGTGCAACAAAGGTGACGAAGGAAATGATAGATAACTGTCCAAGTCTGGAAATCATCGGTAGAGGAGGCGTTGGAATGGACAATATCGAAGTGGCCTATGCGAGAGAAAAAGGAAAGCATGTGATTAATACGCCTGCAGCTTCTTCGGAATCTGTTGCGGAATTGGTATTTGCTCATCTTTTCTCAGGAAGCAGATTTCTTCAGGATTCGAACAGACAGATGCCTGTGAAAGGAAATACTGAGTTTGCAAAACTGAAAAAAGCTTACGAAAAAGGTGTTGAGCTGAGAGGTAAAACTATCGGAATTGTCGGAATCGGAAGAATCGGGCAGGAGGTTGCAAGAATCGCTCTTGGATTGGGAATGAAAGTGATCGCTTCTGATACCAAAATAGGAAAGGCAAGTGTACGCGTAGATTTCTACAATCAGCAATATATTAATGTGGAGATTGAAACAGAGCCGTTGGAGCAGTTGATCCAGCATTCTGATTTCATCACACTTCACGTTCCTGCTCAGAATGGGCCAATTATCGGTAAAGCAGAACTGGATAAAATGAAAACCGGTGCCGCGATTGTAAACTGTGCAAGAGGCGGCGTAATTGATGAGGAAGCTTTGATTGAAGCTTTAGACTCTGGAAAATTAGCGTTTGCAGGTCTTGATGTTTTCGAGAAAGAACCGACACCTTCCGAGAAAATCCTGACACACCCAAAAATATCCTTAACGCCTCACACCGGCGCAGCAACAGAAGAAGCCCAGGACAGAATCGGAACCGAGTTGGCTAATCAAATTGCCAGTATCCTTTTGGTTAAATAATTTAACTTAAATATAAAATTAATGCTCGTTTTTTAAACGGGCATTTTTTATTTTTCCGATTCATATTAAAATTTTACTTTTGCTGAGGTTTTTATGGCTGCTTAATTGGCGTGAGTTTATCCTGAGAAAGTAGGCTGCAGTTTTGACCTTCGAATCAAATTATTATATGAAAAGAAAAGTTCTATTGATCTATACCGGCGGAACAATCGGGATGGAAAAGGATTACACCACAGGCAGTCTCGTTCCGTTTGATTTTTCTACCATTTTCAAAAGAATCCCGGAAATGAATCTTTTGGAATGTGAAGTCTCGGTTCATCCATTCGAAAATCCTGTAGATTCTTCTGATATGGGACCGAAAGAGTGGCGGATGATTGCGGAATGGATTCATAAGAATTACGACACATTTGATGGGTTTCTGATTCTTCATGGGACAGATACAATGTCGTACACGGCTTCAGCATTGAGCTTTATGCTGAAAAATTTGGGCAAACCAGTGATTTTAACAGGTTCTCAATTGCCAATCGGAGATTTACGAACCGATGCTAAGGAAAATCTTCTGACAAGTCTATATTATGCAAGTCTCTATGAAAATGATGAAGCGGTTATAAAAGAAGTGGCTGTTTACTTTGAATACAAACTTCTTCGCGGAAATAGAAGCTTAAAATATTCTGCAGAATTTTTCGATGCTTATCAAAGTCCCAATTACCCTATTCTTGGACAATCCGGTGTTCATCTCAATATTGAAAAAGATTTGCTCTGGAAACCGAAAGGCGAATTTCAATTGGATACTTATCTCAATGAAAATGTTCTGTTCTACAGAATCTTCCCGGGAATGAACTTTGAATCTTTACTGGAGCTAAAAACACCCGAAGCTATTGTTTTGCAGGTTTTTGGTTCGGGAACAATTTTCAATAGTGATAAAACACGATCGGTACTTCAGGAATTAAGAAGCCGTAGAATCGAGATTGTGGTGATAAGTCAGTGCATATCGGGAGGTATTAGTTTCGGAAAATACAGCAATAGTAATATTTTTACGGAGATAGGTGCAATCAGTGGAAAAGATATGACCGCAGAATCTGCTATTACCAAAGTCATGCATATTCTCAAAAATCCTAAATATGACCAAGCTTTCCCTGAAATCTTTAGTGAGAATATTTGTGGCGAAATTACAGAAGAGTTTTAATAATATTTTGCAAATCCGGATATTTCATTATATTTGCAACCTCAATTAGAAAGGTGTCCGAGTGGTTGAAGGAGCTACCCTGGAAAGGTAGTATACGGGTAACTGTATCGAGGGTTCGAATCCCTTCCTTTCTGCAAAGTTGAAAAACTTGATAAAAAAACCGTCTAGATTTTCAGACGGTTTTTTTATTTTGTTAAATATCAGTTACTTTACTTTTTCCAAAAGATAAAGCTTAGCACCTGAAAAAGCTAGTTTTGGCATTAGATTACCTTCAAGAATCATAGTTTTGCTGTTGATATCGATTACAGAAATATAATTGCTGGAATTGTACTCAATGTAGTTTTCTTTCTCTTTGGTCAAAGGATTTTTTCCAAATTCGAAATCATACTTTTGCCAGTCTTCTTTATCGGTGCTGCAATGTACCGGTTTGAATTTGGATTTTTTGGAATTGAAGATAATCTGGTCAAAACCTTCTGCACAATCACTATTAAAGGAACTGTCAGGGGCTTGATCATTGCTGAAGGTTTCAAACGAACCTTTGTAAACACCGACAACTTTCCAGGTTCCGTTGATACGGTCTTCATCAATTTTTCCGTTAGCTTTGCTTACCGCCCAGCTTACACCTTTCACCGTACCTTTTACCGTTTTGTAACCAACTTTTGCAACACCTTTTACCACCTTTGCGGCAGTAGAAACGACACACGACTGCAAAATTGCAACGGTACAGACAGAAAGAATTATTTTTCTCATAACATCAGTTTTGTTTTACGAATATAGATACTTTATCGTCGCAATTCAAAAAAAATAAATTATTGTCAGTCATTATTTAATTTTCATTGTGTAATGAAGTATTATAAATTGTCTGTAATTTAAATGGTTATATTTTTAATAAAATTTATTTTACAATTAAATCTCTCATTCATTACGAATCTTTAATTTTCAGATTTTAACGGCCTTCACTATTGTATTTGTTTATATCATTGCATTTTTTTTTATAATTTAATTTTGTTATTGTTAATTATTTTAGTTGTAAAGTTGTAATGTTTGACTAATTTGTTAATTAAGGTGTTTTATTGATAATCATAATAGATTAATTTTTTGTTTTATGGAATAGATGTTGTTGCGGATGTAATTATAAAAAATAATTGTTATGAAAAACTTAATGTTCACAATTCTCGGAATAATGATATTTGTCCTGAGTTGTTCAAAAAAAGACACAGGCTATCAAAACAGCGGCGTTGACTCTAGTACTGTTACACAGGATAATGCAGCCACTAACAATCAAGCAGGTGCAGATACAGCATCTATTAGAACTGATACAGCGACAACTCGAGTCGATTCTGTTCAGAGACGTTAAGCAGTCGTTATCCTAAAGGATATACACTCAATCAAATCATATTTTCTCCTGATTTCACCAGTTGTGAAGAATTCTAAAATCATAAGAAAATTAAAATTAATCTATTATGATTATCAACGAAAACATTTTACAAGCAATGGGTGCGGAAATTGAAAATTACAATATTTCCGAAAATATATTCTCAGAAGGAGATAACCCGAACCATTATTATCAGATTCTTGAAGGTAAGGTAAAACTGAATAATTACAACGAAGAAGGTAAAGAGATTCTCCAGAACATCCTTGAAAAGGGACAAAGTATTGGAGAGTCTTTACTTTTCATGGATAAAAGTTATCCTATGAATGCAGTTACCACAACAAATTGCAAAATACTCAAGTTACCGAAAGCTCAGTTTTTCAAAATGTTGGAAAAATACCCGGAGACTTGGATGGATATTAACAGATTTATTTCTGAGAATTTGTATTTCAAGCAAATAATGACACAGAATATGTGTTCACAAAGTCCTGCTGTTAAACTGAAAATCCTTATGGATTATCTTAAAAGTTCTAACCGGGTCAAAGAACCTTTTTCTTACCAGATTCCTTTTACAAGGCAACAAATGGCAAATCTTACCGGCCTTTGTGTGGAAACAACAATAAGGACATTGAAGGTAATGGAAAAGAAAAATATCCTGAAAATTCGTAATAGGAAAATATTATATTAGAATTTATTTTCATTGATATGATTTGGATCATAAACTGACAAATGTCATGTTTTGTAACTTTGGAATACAATAATAGAAAGTCTCTTTTTTTAAGAGAAATGAAATGCACTTTATTATGCGTCTTCGTTTAATGACGGAGATGTATAAGTTACAACAGACTCTTATCAATCCATTCTTTTTCGAGGTTGCCTCTCATCAATATTGGTTGGGAGGCAGTCTCTTCTAACTTCCAAAAAAACAGAACTATGAACTGTGAAAAACTACAAAAATCCCTGAAATCCGAAAGCTTTCTGAATGTAATCAACAACGGAAAAAAGTTTGAAAAAGAAGCTATTGTATACGCGAAGGAAATAAGTCATAATATATTTCTCTTATTTGTGATTCTTAAAGGTTTAGACATCAACAAAATATACGCATCTATTGCAAATTTTGATTGCTTTGAAAGTATAGGTTGTAAAGATCCGATCCAATTGATGTTTCATTTGACGATAAACAAGAAGGAAGATTTTCATTATTTTGAAAAATATGTTAATGTCTCTATTTAACATAATCTGGCAAAGCTTTTGTTAGGCAGAAATAGATAATATATATAATTACACAAAAAATCAAACTTATGGAATTTCCAAAGATACTATTAGACAAAATCAGCTATTATCTGATCGACAGAAATGAGACAATTTCTATTGCAGAAAGCGTAACATCGGGATTCGTGCAGCTGGCTTTTTCTCAGATGCCTGATGCAGAACGGTTTTTCAGAGGAGGATTAACGGCATATACTCTGGAAGAGAAAGTAAAACATCTTGGTATCGATCCGGAGCAGGGCAGATCCGCCAACTGTGTTTCAAAAGAGATCACGGATGCAATGGCGCTTAATGTGGCCAAAAAATTCGCTACAGATTGGTCTATCGCAACAACGGGTTATGCAACGCCGGTTCCCGAGTCTGGTGAAGAGATCTTTGCTTATTACAGTATTTCTTATTTAGGTGAGATTGTCCACTCTGACAAGATTGAATTACACCCGTTGACCAAAGCAATAGACGCTCAAAATTATTTTACAGAATGTATACTGAGCTGTTTGCGATGCGAAGTCAAAACACATCTTTTGCAATTGGCTTTTAAAAATTAATCTTTTCTTTCTTCTTCATAAGAAACCTCTGGCAGAATATTCTTTCAGAGGTTTTTTTATTTATTGATAACGTTGGTGTTCTTTCGGTTTGGAGAACTTTTCAATAATCGGTTTGAAAAGCGCTCTGTATTTTTCAATATCGAAGAGCTGTGAGTCAGTCAGGGCTTTATAAGTCAGCCAGACACTGAACGGGAATAAAACCATATTCGGGATCCAGGTTGCAAGATAAGGATTCATAGATCCTTTCCATGACAAGTTTTCTACAGACAAATTCAAAACGTAAAAGATGATGAAAATGACAATGGCAATGATAACTGGTAGTCCCATTCCTCCCTTTCTGATGATTGACCCCAGGCTGGCGCCAATCAAAAAGAAGATAACACATGTGAAGGAATATGAAACAATCCTTTGTTGATAGATAACAATCTTGTTGTGTTGTTTTACAGTATCTCTGATCGAGTTCTCATTAGAATCTATACTTGTTTTCAGGGCTTCTATTTTGTTGTAGGCGCCCCAAAGCACTTCTAGTTTTTTATCTTTTTTAAGTGTATCTATTTTATAAGGTTCCTTGATTTTATTTTTAGTTTTTGTTTTATCGATGTATTGAACATAATTGTTGGTTTGCGAAATAACAGGCGAAGCAATAGAAGTTAGGGTTGTAATATTATCTTTCCTGTTTTTTTCCAGAGTTTTTGCAACTTCATTATAAGTCTGGAAACGATAATCGTCCGTAATTTTTTCTTTCTCGATTGCATTGTTAATCAGCTCACTTATGTCAAAATGATTCACCAGGCTATCGAATCTCACCGATTGATTCGGTTGTTTCAGTCTGTCATTATAAGACTTGTTAGAGATGTCATCTGTAAAAACATAGCCATCATAGAGAATCAGTTTCAGATAATTTCTGTCAACTGCAGGCGCAAATTTTCCCTTTTTTGCAATAATAGTTTGCTGATCATCATAAGCACTTGCGTTCTTATGAAGAAAAACACCTTCCAATTTTTCACCCTTTTCACCATAGATTTTATCAAATTTTACCGAGTAACCCGAAATCTGATCTATGAAAACACCAGGAGTAAAATTGATCGCAGGTTTGGAAGAGATTATATTGAACATCATATTCTTCGCTTTTCTCTGAAAATCAGGAATAATGTTATTGGAAAAGAAGAAGAGGGCGACAGAAAGCAGGGATACCGTTACGAAAAGCGGCATCATTACACGCACAAGTGAGATTCCCGCAGCTTTCATCGCGGCCAGCTCATAACGTTCTCCAAAATCTCCAAAGGTCATGATAGAAGATAGTAGAATGGTAAGTGGCAAAACCATACTCACAACACTGATTCCCAGATAGAAAAGAAACTTGGTGATTTCCCAATAGGTAAGACCTTTTCCTGTAAGCTGTGACATCTGAGTCCAGATAATGTTCACAATAAAAATGAAAAACAATACACTGAAAATAAACAGAAATGGCCCGAAAAAAGTCTTGATGATATATTTGTCTAATTTTTTCAATTCAGAAATTTAGACTTCAAAAATACTGCAAAAAAAACAATACTGAAATCGAATCCGGAATTTTAGCAATTTTTTATAAACTGCTATAACATATAAATAAAATCCGCAGCTAATTTCAACTGCGGATAGAATTTGAAAGGTCTAAAGCCAGAAATAGATCTGGTATTTTTTAGAAAATATAATCGGTACTCAGGAAGTTAGAATCATGGTCTCTGACAATCGTATTCAAAAGTTCTTTATTAGAATCGGTGATTTTTGCCGCTACCAATGACCGGATTGAGAAAGATCTCAACGCATCAAAAACAGACAACGTTCCTTCCGCACTATCTTTTCTTCCTGTGAAAGGGAAAACGTCTGGACCACGTTGAGCCTGACAATTGATGTTCACACGGCTAACAAGATTCACAAAAGGATCAATCAGTTTTGAAACTTCCATTGCATCTTCACTGAAGATACTGACCTGCATCCCATGGTCTGCGTTCACTTGGTAATCAATTGGTTCTTCAATCGTTTCAAACGGCACAACAGGAATCACCGGACCGAATTGCTCTTCGTGGTATAATTTCATTTGATCATTAACCGGATAAACCACTGCTGGGAAAACAAAAGAAGCTTCGTTGTAACCACCATTTTCGTTCAGTACTTTAGCCCCTTTTGAAACGGCATCTGCGATACATTCTTCCAGATAAGGCGGTTTGTTCACTTCGGGCAGTGGTGTGATTTTTACATCTTTTTCCCAAGGCAATCCTCCTTTCATTGCAGAAACGGCTGCCGTTAATTTTTGAGTGAATTCTTCTGCAACATCCTTCTGAACAAATATCAGTTTCAAAGCAGTACATCTTTGACCATTGAACGATAGCGAACCTAAAATACATTCGCTAACAGCAACATCCAGATTGGCGTTTTTGGTAACGATTGCCGCATTTTTAGCATCAAGACTTAGAATTGCTCTCAATCTGTTTACTTTTGGATGCAGTTTTTTCAAACCATTTGCGACTTTACTTGATCCGATGAAAGCCAGAACATTTACTTTACCGCTTTCCATAATCGGCGTTATGATTTCTGAGCCTTTTCCGTACAATGTGTTTACAGTTCCCTTTGGAAAGGCTTCCTGAAACGCTTTCAATAAAGGATAATGCGCAAGAACACCGTGTTTTGGAAGTTTAAACAAAATCGTATTGCCCATAATCAAAGCAGGAATCAACGTAGTGAAGATCTCATTCAAAGGATAATTAAATGGTCCCATACTTAGAACTACGCCAAGTGGCGCTCTACGGATTTGAGCAATTGTTCCTTCTGCTTGTTGGAAACGGGATGATTCTCTATCAAGATCTTTTAAAGCATCAATAGTTTGGTTGATGTAATCTACAGTTCGGTCAAATTCTTTAGTAGAATCGGGTAGGGTTTTGCCAATTTCCCACATTAGTAATTTGATGACCAAATCACGCTCTTTGATCATCAGATAAACAAACCTTTGCATACACTTGATTCTGCCTTCCACAGACATGGTCGGCCATTCGCCAAGTCCATTGTCATAAGCATTTACACAAGCATCTAAAACATCAAGGGCTTCTTTTGGTCCAATATTCGGGATGCTGCCTAGCAGCTTTCTTTCCAAACCGTTTTCCGTAGGGATGCAAACCGGCGAATAGATTTCTGTCACGTCGCCATTCCATTGAACCAGTTCTCCGTTGAGAAGGTATTCTCTCTGATGAATTATTGGGACCTTATATTCTTCCGGGATTTCGTTTTCTGATTTGAATAAATTGTTAAAATTGGATTGTATTGAACTCATAGTTTTTGATTTGAATTAAAATCGATTTTTCGAAGTATAAATTTAGAGTTTAAAATTCATTTTGGAAATAAAAGAATTATTGATTTATTCTATTCGAAAATAAAAAACTCAACTTAATGCTGAGTTTATAATGGATTCCAATAGTATTAATCTGTTGATTTGATTGCCCAAAGTAACAATAACGGCTGCATAAATAATCTGGCGAATCTTTTATTATCGGTATTAAGGCCAAAGGCGTTTCTCCTTTCTTTGTATTGGGTGTAATTTCCGGGAAAAACAGCTGTAAATAATCCTGCCGCAACTTTCCCCACTAGAGATTCATATTTCTTTGGAGCAGCAATAATAGCCGTTCCTATTGCAATTTCCACAATGCCGGAATAGACAACGGTATCATTTTTTTCCAACGGAACCCATTCCGGGACCTGTGCCTGGAATTCTTTTCTTGCGAATGTGAGATGCCCGATTCCTGCGGAAATCAGCATTGCACCTAATCCGTATTTTGCGATAGTTTTGATTGTATTGGCTTCCATAATGAACGATTTTATAGATTAGGTTCAAGAATGATTCCAAAGGTTGGGAGGGGATGTTAAAATATCTTTAAGATGCTTTGTTTCTCGCATATATATTTTGACACTTTGACAGAAGTTTTTTTGAAGCTATCGGTATACTCCTTCTATACCCAAAATATGTTTTTGTTGGCTTTGGATTTTGGATGATTTTTGACAGTTTGGCCGTGGAAGTTTTTGTTGTTATGAGCAGTAAAATCTACAAATGAAAATACCGCGGATCGGGATATTGAAACTCAAAATCCAATTCTTGAATCAGCTTTTCGGGCGAAATGGTTCTGCCTTTGGTAGCGCGCTCACCAGAGTAGGAGAGCCCTTTCTGGGCATTGATGACTTCTTCTTTACTGGGATGGATAGGCGCTACGATGTTGTAAACCTTGGATTGGGATTTTTGCTTCAGCATTTTTTCGATGGCGGAACAGATATCGGCGTAATGGATGTGGTTTACCAAGTGATCGGGATTGGAGATGTTGTAATTCTTGAGGAGTCTATTATCGCCCATCAAACCAGCCAATCTCAGGATATTGGTTTGAGGGAATCTTTCCAGAATAAAACTTTCACTTTCCACTTCCTGTGCGGGCAGGTCTTCCTCTATAAATTCTTTTTCAATCTGAGGATAAACGCCGGTCGAACTCATTAAAAACAATTGACCTTTGTAATTGCCAAGGAAATTGAGGAGGTTCTGGCGTTTGTGACTCATTGGAATCTGTGCGCCCCGGATTCCGGAAAACGGAACGCTGATAATAATCGCATCTAGTTTTGACGCCATATCCCATTCTTTCATTTCAGGATCCAATTTGTCTGGAAAATTGGATAGAGTAGTGTTGAAACCTTCCGATTCTAAATCTTCTATTTTAGATTCCGTAGTTGTTGTTGCGAAGATTTCGTATTGGTTGGATACTCTCTTTGCAATGTGTGTTCCCAGCCAGCCACAGCCTATGATCCCTAGTTTTTTGTTCATTATTTTTATTTGATTTTAAATGAATTCACGAACCTTTCTTTAAGAATATGATTATTTATAAGCGTCAAAAATATCAATTAAAATCCATACAGTTTGTCATCCCGTAGGGATCTTAATGGAGTATTAGAGAATAGCTTGGAAAATTTGGAGCTTAGATCCCTACGGGATGACACATGATAGTTGAAGTGCTTGTTCAGAACAAAAAACTCAGCCATACGCTGAGTCTAAACTTAATTGATACCATTTATATATCCGAATTCTTCGCTGCCTTCACCAGCTCATTCGTATCGTTGTAGAGCAGTTCCCATCCCGATACACCTTTCATTGCGGTCAACAGGTTGAGGTAAGCTTTCAGGTTTTTCTCCAGGTCTTTGCGGATGGCAGAGGCGCTGGTCATCTGTCTCAGGTCTGCATTGGCTTCTGCCTGATCAGCGAATAACGTTTCGAAAGCCTCGTGCTTGCTCTTCATCTCTCCAAATGCTGCATCCAAAGAAAGGTTTTTCAGCTTCTGTATATTTTCAGCTGTTTCCAGGGTCTCTATCAGCTTCTTCATCTGGGCTGTTTGGGAAGAATAGCTCAAACGGTCGAGGTCCAGTCCGAAGGTTTTGAAGATGCCATACAGATCCACCGCTGACTGATAATTGGGTGCGGAAGGCAGTTGTCTGTAACCATTGAGAAACGCTTTCAGATTTTTGTAGGCAACATCCCGCTCATGGTCTGCCGTGGCAACGTCTTTTCCTTTTCCGCTGTAGATCTGCTTGGTATAGACCAGATCATAACTGGCATAGGAGGTTTGCAAAGTTGCCGTAAGAGGATGGTTGGTAATCACAGTATATTTTCCTGACTGGATGTTGCTGAGAATTCTCTGAGCCAAAGTCGCAAGGTCTTTGGTGCTCAGGCGTGCTAATGTAATTTTCATCAGTAAAATGTGTTTTTATTATTAATTATGGAACTATCCCATAGCTCAAATGTAAATAATTTAGTATTAACTCACAAACAATATTGTTGGAAACAAAATACAGTCGTATTTGGTCACAATCAACCCTGTTTTAAAGAAGTGTAAAATGTATTTGGTTACAAACAAGTTTGTTTTAAAGAAATGTAAGTTGTATTTGGTTACAAATAGGGTTGTTTTAAAGAAATGTAAAATGTATGAAGGTTGTAAACAAACTATTTTGGATGTTCGATTTTTCTAGTTTACGGAAATCCGTAGTTGTGTATTGTTATAATTTTATATATTTGGAAATCATATAGTTTAAATATAATTAATAGAGAGTAATCATAAATTTATCATATCCAAAATCAATATAGTTTATGTACAGAAAAATTGGTTTATTTTTCCTTTCCTTATGGTTGCTTTTTGTTATGATAATTATTATAACAATAAAAATTCCAATTTATCTAAAAAAAGATTACGAATTTGTTGGTTTTGGAAATATATTCTTAATAAATATTATTCCACTTCTTTGTGTATTTGCCTTAATAATTGGAGCTATATCTCTTATAGATTTCAATTTTCAATCTAAAGGAACAGCTGAATTATCATTCAAAATTAAAGACATTGAAAAC
This sequence comes from Epilithonimonas pallida, assembly GCF_900182975.1. Taxonomy (NCBI): domain Bacteria; kingdom Pseudomonadati; phylum Bacteroidota; class Flavobacteriia; order Flavobacteriales; family Weeksellaceae; genus Epilithonimonas; species Epilithonimonas pallida. The sequence continues at coordinate 408,978 of NZ_FXUO01000004.1, forward strand.
ATAGATTATGAGCATTTAACATTCTTAACAACATATATTATTCCTCTAGTTTGTTTTAATTTTGATAACAAGAGATATGTATTTTCATTTATTATAATCTTATTTGTGATTGGAGTAATTTACATTAGGACAGATTTATTTTATGCCAATCCTACATTGGCAATATTACAATTTAGAATATACAAAGTCGAAGGTGAATTTAGAAATGGAGAGAGCCGTAAATCAATTATTTTAATAACTAAAAGCAAATTATCAAAAGACGACAGAGTTAAATATCATAAACTCGATGAAAGAATATATTATGCATCAAAAACAATAACTAATGAATAAAAACCAACTTAATGATTCACTAAATTTTTTAATTACTCCTCAAGGCGAATTACAAATAATAATATACGCAATTGTTGGAGATAATCAAGAGGTTAAAAAACTGAATATAAAAAATGAAGACTTATCTAATTTTAAAACTATTTTCATTAACTCAATTAGAACGAATATTATTGAAAAAAACGAATTTGTAGTTTTGCCATTATCTACAGTAGACGAAAGGTCAAAAGTTTTTTTTCAATATGATTTAGAAGTTCCCGAGAAATTGGAATTACTCCAATCTGTTATAGGAAATGATGGGATTCCAAATTTCAATTTCTCCAATACTAAATTAACAGCAATCAATTCTCTAATTATAGTGATTGCAGATGATGAATCAGAAATTTCATTATATAAAAATATTTCACCTGTTGAAGTTATTGGAGGGCGAAGCGGAAATATATTCAAAAAATCTAATCAACTTTTGGAAAAATTTGATGACGAGTTATTAAGAATTACTCCTAAATTTCAAGCTTTAAGAGTGAATAGTGAAATCATAATTATTGATTTAGCCTCTATTGAAAGGAATTTTGGAATTCACGAAGTTATAATTAGAGAAGCTACGGTAAGTTTAGATGTAATCAATAGAATTAATATAGTATCAAATATAGATTCTCTTGCAGAACTAGTAAATGATGTAAGTTTTGCTAGAAAATTAACTAAGGTAGCTAGGAATTCTCCAGTTTTAAGATTAAATATTCCAAATGCAGATATTATTTCATTTGCAAAAAATCATCCCCTAACTAAAAGAAAAATTAGATTAAATGAGGATGAAACTCAATTTAGTTTAGATACAAAAATTTCGAAAAATCTTTTTATTAAAATATTGAATGACGATTTGCTAACTTCAGAATTAACTAAACTGTATTATGATACATTAGCAAAAGATGGAATCATTATAGAAGATGAGGAGGATATTTTATAAAAATAATTAATGGAAAAGTGAAAAAAAAACCTGCCTTATAGCAGGTTTTTCTATGTTCTGTCATTTGCGAGCAAAGCGAAGCAATCTAAAGGAGTTATCATAATCAATTCAACAGATTGCTTCGTCGTTCCTCCTCGCAATGACTTTTAAAACAAACGCTCATCCACAAAATTCGGCATCGTTACTTTCAAATTCGCCCCGGCTGGGAATTCCCCTCCTCTGGAGGGGTGGCAGAAATTCAGAGAATTTCTGACGGGGTGGTTCTCAATTTCTTCACCTGAAAGAAAAAACTTAAATTCATAAAAAAATACAAATGTCAGGAAAACAAATGCTAACCCAAATTGAAGGTATTATCATCTACCGCAATTTTGTAGAAGACCTACCTTACAATCCTCTCTTAAAAACTTTGACCAAAGAAAAAAGAAAATTGGGAATTCTGTCTGAAGTGTTATTCTGGAAACAGGTTCGAAACAGAACATTCCACAATATTGATTTTGACAGACAAAGGATTATTGGCAACTATATTGTCGATTTTTATGTAAAAACGTTGGGACTTGTGATTGAGATTGATGGGTTCAATCACGACCTTAAACAAGAATATGATCTGGAAAGGACTAAGTTTTTGGAAAGTCTGGGTCTGAAAGTTTTTAGAATTACGGACTGGGATGTGAAGCACAATTTTTCTGTGGTGATGAAGGAATTGGAAGATTTTATTGTTGAAAATTATAGTTGAAATTTCTTTGAGCTAATAGGGTGGTTGGATTCATTCAGGATAACCACCCCGTCAATTCGCCTTTGGCGAATCGCCACCCCTCCAGAGGAGGGGAATTTTCAGCTTAATAGACTTTCATCCACAAAATTCGGCAACGTCACTTTCAGATTCGGTTCTGCTTCCATGGCTCTTTTGATAGCGAAAACAGCACCTTCATTTCTTGCCCAGCTTCGTCTTGAAATTCCGTTATTTACATCCCAGAAAAGCATTGATTTTAACCTTCTGTCGGCATCATCGCTTCCGTCCAGCAACATTCCGAAACCACCATTAATAACTTCTCCCCAGCCAACACCGCCGCCGTTGTGAATGGAAACCCACGTCGCACCACGGAAACTGTCGCCAATCACATTGTGAATCGCCATATCAGCCGTGAATCTCGAACCGTCATAAATATTGGAAGTCTCCCTGTACGGCGAATCTGTCCCGGAAACATCGTGATGATCTCTCCCCAAAACTACTGGTCCGATCTCTCCGTTTTTAATCGCTTTATTAAAAGCTTCCGCAATTTTCATTCTTCCTTCTGCATCAGCGTATAAAATTCTCGCCTGCGAACCAACGACCAGTTTATTTTCCTGTGCACCTTTAATCCATTGAATATTATCTTTCATCTGCTGTTGGATCTCTTCAGGGGAATTCTGCTGAATTTCCTCTAGAATTGCACACGCAATATCATCGGTTTTCTGCAGATCTTCCGGTTTTCCGCTTGTACAAACCCAACGGAAAGGTCCGAAACCATAATCAAAGCACATCGGTCCCATAATATCCTGAACATACGAAGGGAATTTGAATTCTCTTCCCAATGTAGGATTTTCCGCCATTACATCGGCTCCGGCTCTTGATGCTTCCAAAAGAAAAGCATTTCCGTAATCGAAGAAATAGGTTCCTTTTGCCGTATGCTTGTTGATGGCTTCTGCGTGTCTTCTCAGCGTTTCCTGAACTTTTTCTTTGAATAATTCAGGGCTTTCTGCCATCATCGCGTTAGATTCTTCAAAGCTTTGTCCGACAGGATAATAACCTCCCGCCCAAGGATTATGCAGCGAAGTCTGATCTGATCCTATATCGATTCTTAAATTTTCCTGATCGAATTTTTCCCAAACCTCAACAATATTCCCCAAATAAGCCAAAGAAACCGTTTCTTTGTTTTCCTGAGCTATTCTTACTCTTTCCACCAGCTCATCAAGGTTTTCATGAATTTCGTTCACCCACTTCTGATCATGACGGATCTTTGTAATCTTTGGATTTACTTCCGCACAAACGGTAACGCAGCCTGCAATATTTCCGGCTTTTGGCTGAGCTCCGGACATTCCGCCCAATCCGGAAGTCACAAACAATCCTCCTTTCGGTTCTTTATTGATTTTTCTGAAAGCATTCAGAACGGTAATCGTCGTTCCATGAACAATTCCCTGTGGACCGATGTACATATAGCTTCCCGCCGTCATTTGTCCGTACTGCGTCACACCCAAGGCGTTGAATTTCTCCCAATCATCCGGTTTGGAATAATTCGGGATCATCATTCCGTTCGTCACCACAACTCTCGGTGCATCTTTGTGTGAAGGAAACAATCCCATCGGATGACCAGAATACATCACCAAAGTCTGCTCCTCCGTCATTTCAGACAGATATTTCATTGTTAAAAGATACTGTGCCCAGTTGGAGAAAACCGCACCGTTTCCACCGTAAGTGATAAGCTCATGAGGATGCTGTGCTACTGCATAATCCAGGTTATTCTGAATCATCAGCATGATGGCTTTTGCCTGCTCAGATTTCCCCGGATAATCAGAGATCGGTCTTGCCTTCATTTCATAATCCGGACGGAAACGATACATATAAATTCTTCCGTATTTCTCTAATTCTTCTCTAAATTCCGGCAATAATTCAGCATGAAACTGAGGCTCGAAATAACGTAAAGCATTCTTTAATGCTAATTTTTTCTCTTCTTCCCCTAAAATCTCCTTTCTTTTCGGAGCGTGGTTAATATTGGTTTCGTACGGTTTTGCTTGTGGCAATTGACTCGGAATGCCTTGTTGTATCTGTTCCTGGAATGTCATTATATAGTTGATAGTTTATAGTTGACTGATTTTTGTGGTTTTAAAGATATTCAAAATGAAAAACATCAGCAAAACCTTTCTGATAAAATGATATCTCTTATATTTGCTGCTGAAAAAGGGTGAATCGTGTGTAACTCACGAACTGTCGCGCAACCGTTATCCGCAGAGCGGAAAGTCGGATCCCCAAAATCTTTCGCGATTTGAAGTAGAAATTCAATTTCTATTCATTTCAAATGTTAAAATTAAATTCTAAAAGAAATGAATTACGAAACTAAAATTCAAGAATCTGAAACCCGTGTTTTCAAAGTGGTTTTCCCGAATACGACCAATCACCACAATACCATGTTCGGTGGAAAAGTGATGGAAATGATGGATGAGGTTGCCTTCATGACCGCAACGCGATTTGCCAGGAAATCTTTTGTAACAGTCAGCTGTGACAGAATTGATTTTAAAAAACCAATTCCTGCAGATACTTTGGTAGAGCTTATAGGAAGAGTAAAATATGTCGGAAATACGAGCGTGAAAGTGAATGTCGAGATTTTTGTGGAAGAGATGTATGTTGATACCCGAGAGAAGGCTGTTTCAGGTGACTTTACCTTAGTTGCAATTGATGAGCAGAAAAAACCTTTGAAGATTTTTTATGATGTATAAAAAAAGCTTACCGGATTGGTAAGCTTAATTGTTATTCCACGATATCTTCATTGGTTTCCTCATGGTCATCCTCGTTATCGCTTTGGCTGTAATAATTGTTTTCTTCATCAGGAAGCTGATCGTTGATCTGTTCAAAGTTGTCATCATCTTCGGCACCCGGAACATCAAGTCCGAAAGGCATCTCGTCATTCACCTGACTTGGGTCTTTGATTGGATTTCCGTCGCCGTCCAAGGGAATATGGTCTTCACGGTTAAAGATATCTTCGCCCGGATTGTAATCCATTTCTCTTAATTTTCTGTTTTGCTCATCGCGGTTGTCTTCTGGTGTCATAATATTTGATTTAGTATTGAGATAATTTAAACAAATATGATTCCAAGCTTTTCAAAATATTATTGATAAACCTCAGGGTTGGCACAATTTGGCATTGGCTGATTCCTGGAAAAAGCAATGATGTTTTCTGCGGCAATCCTTGACATTCCATTTCTTGCCTCGACTGTAGCAGAACCTATGTGTGGCAATACTACAACATTCGGGAGCTGGAGTAGGGGATTTTTGGAATCCATTGGTTCGGGATTGGTAACATCCAGACCTGCACCCCAGATTTTATTTGATTGAAGCACTTCAAACAAGTCAGTTTCATTATGAAAACCGCCCCGTGCCGTATTAATGAAAATTGCATTCGGCTTCATTTTTTCAAAAACTGATTGATTGAAAAGATCCATCTGTTCCGACGTATAATTCGCATGGATGCTGATGACATCAGATTGTTCAATTAATTCATCAAAAGAAACATATTTAGCATATAACTCTTTTTCAGCTTGTTCGTTATGGTTTCTGTTGTGATAAATAATGTTCATCTGGAAAGCATCTTTGCATTTTTGAGCCATTTCAAAACCTATCCTTCCTAAACCAAAAATGCCTAAAGTTTTGCCATATAATTCTTGTCCTAACTGTTCTAAAGCATCAAAATCTTTCCAGTTTCCGGATTTTACTTTTTCTGTATTGTAATTGGCTTTTCTGGAAACCATTTGCATCAGGAGGAATGCAATGTCAGAAGTGGCTCTGTTGAGAACATTCGGGGTATTTCCAACCGGGATTTTCCGTTTGGTTGCTTCTTCGATATCTACCTGGTCAAATCCGACTGAGAATAAGGAAATAGCTTTTATATTTGGACAATTGTCAAAAAAATTCCTACCGAATTTATTCTTGCCTACATTCAGGATGATATCCGCTTTTTTACAAAGTTCAAGCCATTCATGTTGAGAAAGAATGTCATGCTGAGGTGTTATTATTTCTAAATTATTTGCTTTCAGTAAGTCGATTCCGGTCTGTGGAATTCTTTTGTTGAGGAATACTTTCATTTCAATATTTTGATTTGTTAAAATGCAAAAACCGGAAATGGCTTCCGGTTTTTTATATGTTGTCTGATATTGATTATCAAAAATTATTCCTGTGTGGGTCTTTCTTTGTCTTTTGTGAAAAAGAATTTGATAATGATTGGGAGCGTTGTTACCAAAACAATGACCAAAACGATCAGTTCCAATTTCTTCTTAAGGTCTATCCCAAACTGATCCATAAACAGTTTATCCAGATAATGACCTGCAAATATCATTGTAAATGACCAGGAAATAGCGCCAACAATGTTGTAAAAGAAAAACTTCTTTTTGTCCATTTTTACAATTCCTGCGACAATGGGCGCAAAAGTTCTTACTATGGGAAGAAATCTTGCCAAGATAACTGCAACTGTTCCATGGTCTTCGAAAAAATCGTGCGCTTTGAACAGATATTTCTTTTTGAACAGGAAGGTATCCTTTCTTTCATACAACAATGGTCCGCTTTTGTATCCAAACCAATAGCCAATCTCGTTTCCGATGATGGCTGCAATGGCTACCGCTGTTGCAAGAATAGTGGTGTCCAGAAAATCCGAACCGGTAGAACCGAAAGTGGTATCAATGATCTGGACTGCATAAATACCGGAAATGAAGAGCAGGCTATCGCCCGGTAAAAAGAAACCTACGAATAACCCGGTTTCTGCAAAAATGATAAACAAAATCAGCCAAAAACCACCTAGTTTGATGTAAAATTCGGGGTTCAGTAAGTCTTTCCAACTTTCAAAATGTTCCATAGCTATCTGTGAATCGCAAATATATTAAAACAAACCGAAAGCACGGCTATAAAAGTGTTATTTAGGAATATTTAACTATTGTTACCGGTCGTATTTGTTTCCCCATTTTTCCTTCATCTGTTCATGTATTTTTTTCTCTGTAGAATTGTTGGAAGGCTTATAGAATGCGGTCCCTTTGATTTCGTCAGGTAAAAACTCCAGATCTACAAAGTTGCCCTGATAAGAATGAGCATACTGATAATCTTTGCCATAATCAAGGTCTTTCATTAATTTGGTTGGTGCGTTTCTGAGATGTAAAGGCACTGGTAAATCGCCTGTTTTCCTTACAAAAGCCATTGCTTCGTTAATTGCATTGTAAGTTGAATTACTTTTTGGAGAAACAGCGAGATAAACTGCAGTTTCACTTAGAATAATTCTTGCTTCCGGATTTCCGATAACATTAATGGCCTGGAAACAATTGTTGGCCATGACAAGTGCGTTTGGATTTGCCAATCCAATATCTTCCGCAGCCAGTATCACCATTCGTCTTGCAATGAATTTGATGTCTTCGCCGCCAACCAGCATCCTTGCAAGCCAATAGACTGCACCATTTGGGTCGGAGCCTCGCATTGATTTGATAAAGGCGGAGATAATGTCATAATGTTGTTCGCCATTTTTATCATATAAAGCCATATTCTCCTGCAAAACCGAAAGAACGTCCTTGTTGGAAATTTTATTTTTCTTCGCTGATTTGAATTGATTCAGTACAAGCTCTACGGAGTTAATCAGCTTTCTTGCATCGCCTCCGGAATACTGAATAAATGCTTCTTTTTCCTCGAGGGAAAATTTGGTTTTGTTGATTTCGTTATATTTTGATACAGAAATGTCGGCTAATTCTTCCAGTTTTTCAAACGTCAAAGCCTTCAAAATATAAACCTGCGAACGCGACAATAAAGCCGAAACTACTTCGAAACTAGGATTTTCCGTAGTGGCGCCAATCAGGACAATCCAGCCTTTTTCCACAGCATGAAGCAAAGAATCCTGCTGGGACTTATTAAACCTGTGAATTTCATCAATGAATAAAATAGGACTTTTTCCGGAGAAAAGATTTTGCTTTTTAGCCTCATCAATCACATCTCGCACATCTTTCACACCGGAAGAAACCGCTGATAGTTTATAGAATTTTCTTCCAGATTTTTCAGAAATGATCTCAGCAAGCGTTGTTTTTCCTGTTCCCGGTGGTCCCCAAAAAATAAGAGAATTGAGTGTGTCATTCTCCAGCATTTTCCGGATGGTTCCGTTTTTTCCGGTCAGATGTTCCTGACCCAAAACATCGTCAAGGGTTTTCGGACGGAGAATTTCGGCAAGAGGTGAGTTGTTCATATTCCAAAATTACGGAATAAAAATTTCAGAAAAACAAAAGAAATAAATTTGAATTACAACTTTCTACTGATCACGTAATCCAACATCAGTTTCAGGGACTCTTTGGCTTCGTTATCAGGGAATTCAGCCAGGATATCCAATGCTTTTTGCTGGTAGTCTTTCATGGTCCGGATGGCATAATCCATTCCGCCGGAAGATTTCACGAATTCTACCAACTCGCGAACTTTTTTAGAATCGTTGTTATAACGCTTTATCGTTGCGAAATATTTTTTGTAATTCTCTGGACTCGCATTTTTCAAAGTATAGATCAAAGGCAAAGTCATCTTTTGTTCCTTGATGTCTATTCCGACGGGTTTTCCAATGATATTACTGGTTTGATAATCAAAAAGGTCATCCTTGATCTGGAAAGCCATTCCCGTGTAAGTCCCGAATTCCTGCATTTTTTTCGCAGTTGATTCATCTACGCCATTAGACAAAACGCCAACCTCGCAGCAGGCCGCAATCAAAGTGGCCGTTTTCTGACGGATGATTTCATAGTAAACATCTTCGGTAATGTCCAGTTTTCTCGCCTTTTCCAATTGAAGCAATTCACCTTCAGACATTTCCCGGATCGTTCTTGCAATCACAGAAAGCAAATCAAAATCCTTATTATCCGTAGAAAGTAAAACCGATTTCGAAAGCAGATAATCGCCAACCAAAACCGCAATTTTGTTCTTCCAAAGCGCATTGATAGAAAAGAAATTCCGGCGCTTAAAACTCTCATCCACAACATCATCGTGGACCAAAGTCGCCGTGTGGATCAGCTCAATCATACTGGCGCCGCGGAACGTTTTTTCGTTCACATTTCCGACCAGTTTTGCACAGAGAAAAACAAACATCGGGCGCATTTGCTTACCTTTTGTTGTCACGATAAAACGCGTGACCTTATCCAACAGAGCAACATTACTTTTCATCGATTCATAAAACTTTTGTTCAAAAAGTTTCATTTCGTCAGAAATCGGAGCTTTGATGAGTTCTACTGTATTTGCCACTGTTTGCGTTTAAAGATTATATTTTTGGAGCAAGACGACTGTACTTTTTTTCAACATTCTAACCCGCTTTCCGTTGCAATCTTTTTATTTGTCTTTGACAAATAAAAAGGATTTTCACTGCAATCGGGGCTATGTTGAGCAGTTGTCTATCAATTGACCAAAATTATTAATAATAGATTTTAGCAGAAAATATTAGTTTACTATCTAACATCTCTCTTATAACATCTACTTATTATTCTACAAATATAATTATTCTAAATCTTTAAACGGAATAAAATAGAGACTTTGCGGTACTTTTTTGAATTTGATGCTGAATCGCTCTCCTGAAATATAAATTCCTTTTTCAGTTGTCGTAATACCTTCGATTTGTCCAATATTGTAGGCTCTTCCCAAAGCATATTTTTTTGGAGGCTTATTGAAGAAAAGATTCCCCGTTTCATCTTTCTCAAAAACCATAAGATAAACCGACGCATTTTTGGTGTAACCGACAACATATAATTTATCTTGAAAAACAGAAGCATCCGTCACTACAAATCCTGTATCATAACTTTCCAGTTTCTGAGCTGGCTGGTTTTCTGTTAGATTTTTGTCAATTACATAATGCGAAACCGTGTTCGTAATCCATTCTTTAGTAAAAAGATGAATATTCCCATCCAAGAAAATCATCGCTTCTGCATCAAAATTATTATTGATGTTTTTTGGTGTAAAATCGGTTTGTTCAGGATAAAAGAACGGAATGGCCTTGATGGAATTAACCATCAAAGAATCATTTCTGAAAGGGATTTGATACACTTTCAAATCTTTTCTTGTTCCCAGATTATTCCCGAATTCTCCAATATAAAAATTTTCACCATCATTTGTAATAGCTTCCCAATCGATATTTTTGAGACCGGTTTGAAAAGTTTTTTCGATGTTTGAACTTCCTGGTTTTATTTCAAAAATTTCGCTGGTGTTGCCGCTGTCATTGAACGAGAAAAGTCTACCATTAATATTTGTCAAGCCTGATGATTCCCTTAAAGAATCACTCAAAACAGCAATTTTGTATTTCTTTAGATTCAGTGATTGCGTTTTCTGTGCTGAGATTTGAAACCCAGATAGAATCAATAAGATGTAAAAAATCCTTTTCATATTTTGTAAAAATAAGAATTGATTTTTTGAACGTAAAATTTTATGGATTAAAGTATTGTTAAAGAATTACTCCGCCGTTTTATTAGCTAATTGTCCACAAGCTGCGTCGATATCGCCACCACGGCTTTTTCTTACAACAATAGTAATTCCTGCTTTTTCCAGTTCGCGGACATATTTTTGCTCGGCTTCAATACTTCTGTGGTCAAATTTTCCTTCGCCAATCGGGTTATATTGGATTAGATTGACTTTACTTGGAACTTGTCGGCAATACTTGATCAATGCTTTGATATCTTCATCGCCGTCATTGATTCCTTTCCAGACACAATATTCAAAAGTGACCGGAGAACCTGTTTTCTGATACCAATACTGCAACGAATCCATAATATCAGTCAAAGGAAATTTATCAGAAAAAGGCATTATTTCATTACGTTTATGTTCAATTGCTGAGTGTAGTGAAAGCGCCAGTTTCACTTTCAGTTCTTCATCTGCGAGCATTTTTATCATCTTCGGAATTCCGGATGTTGAAACGGTAATTCTTCTTGGCGACATTCCCAGACCGTCAGGTTTCGTGATTTTATGGATAGCTTCGACAACGTTTTTGTAATTCATCATCGGTTCGCCCATTCCCATAAACACGATGTTTGTGAGTGGCCTGTCAAAATATTCTTTGCTTTGTCGGTCAATCAATGCGACTTGGTCTACAATCTCTGCAACTTCCAGATTTCGCATTCTTTTTAGTTTGGCTGTGGCGCAGAATTCGCAGTTCAGAGAACAACCAACTTGAGAAGAAACACAGGCCGTAGAACGCGTTTCTGTCGGAATCAGAACCGATTCTACCATTAATCCGTCGTGAAGCTTGACGCCGTTTTTAATGGTTCCGTCTGTTGATTTTTGTAATAGATCGACAGCAATCGGGTTGATGAAAAAATCGCGGGAAAGATTATCACGAAGATTTTTTGAAAGATTTGTCATCTCATCAAAAGAGTGCAGATTCTTACTCCACAGCCAATCATAGACCTGCTTGGCACGAAACGGCTTATCACCAATTGTGCTGAAGTAATCTTTGAGCTGATCGAGGGAAAGTGTGCGGATATCTTTCAATGCTTTCTGAAAATTTTTGCAAAGATACGTTTAATGTAACAATTTAAAAATCCAATAATGAAACGATAGATACATTTGATAATCTTGAGTTTTCGTTTTTTTGAAAGATAATTTCTTAGCTAAGTTTTACATTGATAATTAATTATGATTTGGAAACGGTAATTTTAACTATTGAAATTAAAGTATTGGGAATTATAATTCGACTTTATTAATAGATTGATAATTCTTACATTTGCATTGATTTTTACGAGATGAAGTTCCAAGCCTTTTACGACAGCCCATTCATACTGAATTTTTCCTTTGAAAAGCTCATCGAGAAAATGGAAGCAGAAGCTTCTGATAACCCGGAATATGCGCTGTCACATCAGAGAATTCTGGATAAAGCGAAAGAATTTCCCGAACTTCTGAATGGTATTACAAATCTTAATTTCTTTGAGAAAAATGAAACCTTGATGAAGGAGCTTTTGCGTGATCTTTTTCCGCCAATGTTGACGGGAAATGAAATCAAGGCAATTGGTTTTCCTTTTTATAATTTCTTTTTCAATCCTACACAACGTTTTCAGAACATCCTTAAAAATGCCGGCGAAAACTTTGATATGTTTATTAAAGGTCTTGATCCGCATCGTTTTTATGTAATGAGCTGTTGCATTATTTTGAGAAATTTTTATAATGTTCCGCTCAATCTTTCGATGCCGTTTATTTTCGATATTCCGAATGAGGAAGGTATTGTGAACCATTACCGTTTTTTGAATAATGTTGATTTTATTGATGTTAATCCGCTGGAAAATTTCAAAAGATTGACAGAAGAAGAGATTTCTGAATTGCTGGATAATTTTGAAGATTACGAATTGTGGAAAGAAAAATTTCCGCCAAAAAACTGGGAACTGAAGGGTTTTGCTGTCGTTAATTTCTTTGACGCCACAACTGAAATTGCAGTTTCCAATCTCAAAACCAAGTTGATTAATCTTGAAGATGATGAAAATCTTAAACCGGAACTGAACAAGATTTTCCGTTCTATTTTTCAGGTTCCTGATTTGGAACTGGGCTATACATCCATCAATCATGAAGAAAACAAATTTGTAAAAACGCCCATCAATGGCGTGATTGATAGTTTTATTCTGTCGGGATTTAATCACTCCAGGAATGAATTGCTTTGTGAAAAGAATTTTAACACATTAGTAGAATCCAGAAAATACTTCAGCATTTCTGATGTTGAGAAAGTTTACCGTGAGTTTCCGGACAGTGATTTTGCCAAGCAATTCTACGAATTGGGAATCAAAAGCGCAATTTTTGCGCCTATTATCAAAAACAAAAAAGTTCTTGGAATTATCGAACTCGTCTCCAGAAAGAAAATGCTGAACAGCATCAATGCTCAAAAAATGGAAATCGTGATGCCATATCTTGAAGATACTATGGACAGACTATATGACGGCATCGAAACGAGAATCCAAGCGATTATCCAACGGGAATATACAGCGATACATCCAAGTGTTTATTGGAAATTCCGACAAGAAGCGGAACGCCACATTGGTTTCTACAGAGAAGAATTTGATTTGCCTTACCGAAAAATCACTTTCGAAAATCTGACGCCACTTTTTGGACAGACTGATATCAGGAACTCTTCGGTTTCGAGGAACCTGGCAATTAAAAAAGATTTGGAAATCAATCTGATGCTGATCTCTGATGTTTTCAAGGATCTAAGTTCTGATAATGATTTGGAATCCATTAATTTAAAACTGATTCATTTTCAAGAATTATTGGCAAAAGATTTAAAAGCCGACACAGAAAGTCAGGTTCAGAATTTTATTCATAACGAAGTTCATCCTTTGCTGGAGTCCATCAAGCTTCAGAATGTGAATTATAATCAAATCGTTACAGATTATCACAAACAATTGGATTCTAAAACGGAATTGGTTTATCAGTTCAGGAAGAAATTTGATGATAGTTTGTCATCGGTCAATAAGTTTTTGGCGGATATCCTGGACAAACGTCAGGAAGAGCAACAGCAAAGATTTCCGTTTTACTACGAGCGTTTCAAGACGGACGGTGTAGAACATAATATGTATATCGGTTCATCGATTGAACCGGAGTTGACTTACGACCCGATTTTCCTCAAGAATTTAAGGTTATGGCAATTGCGTGTGATTTGCGAATCCGAATTGCATTACAAAAAATATAAAGAAACGCTGGATTATTCTCTGGATGTTTCGTCTTTGATTTTAGTTTACAGCACGCCGATCAGTATCAGATTCAGGATGGATGAAAAACGTTTTGATGTGGACGGAAGTTATAATGCCCGCTACGAAATGATTAAAAAACGTATCGACAAATCCCAGGTCAAAAATTCTGACGAACGTATCACACAACCCGGAAAAATCAGCATTATCTATTCTCAGGATAGGGAACGTGAAGAATATTTGAAATTAATCAAAATCCTTCAGGACCAAAATGTACTTTCAACTATAGAAGAACTGGAAGTTGAAGATTTACAGGGAATTAACGGTTTGCGAGCTTTGCGTGTTGCGGTTAATTATGAGGCGGAAGATGTGGATTATGAGTTTGTTGAGGGAGTCTAATCCTTCATTTGTTTATAGATAATTTGAACATCATTTCTCTCATCATTATTTTTAAATATTCTTGCATTTTCTGTATACTCAATTTCTAAAGAATTGTTATTTATCCATCTTGTTTTTAGTTCAATGATTTCTCTGTCTTTATTCATTTTAGCCTTTCCGTGGTCTGAGTCTGCACTAAAAATATTACCGACATCATCATTTTTTAAAATATAATCGGAATCGACAATACTAATTTGAGTTGAAAAATCTGAGATTGCACCACAATTTACTGAGAAAACTAGAATTTTTAATTTACCATTTGGAGATACTTTTGATTCAACTAGTTTTGTTCCGCACATATCAGATGCGAATGAATTAAAAGCAACTATAAAGAATATTATAATTCCAATAATTCCTATTCCAAAAATTGCAAGTATAATTTTTAAAGTTTTAGACATTAAATTTAAAAATCTAAACCGTCACATTCCGAAAAGCCACCACAAAAGCCACCACAGAAACAATAATTCCTATTGTGAAAACCGTGTAAGTCAGTCTCAATAATTTGTATTTTCTGTTGAGAACAACGCCCAGATAATAGAGGTCTTTTATCATTGTATCGTACAGATATTGTCGGTCGTTCATCATTTCTTTCATTGCCCAGAGATACTCTTCCATCGGCATTTTGTAGAAGTTTCCGAAGAATAAAAGATTCACTTTTTTTTCTTCAATTTCCTTTCTGGTAAAGGTTCCGCTGGATACTTTCGGTCTTGTAGACATAATCGCCAAAATAATACAAATCACACTGAATATGACCATCACAAAAGTCGGAATAATCAAATGCGAATTACTTGGCGCATCCAGTTTTGGAATCAAAGATGATAATGCGATTGAAATAATAATCGCGTTGACGGAAAGCAGAATATTCGCTTTGCTATCGGCAATTTGACTCAGCTTGGTGTGGTTGTTCAATGTCACCCGGAACATTGTTTCTATACCACGTTCAGGGCTTTCCAGTTTCTCAAGCTTTTTCTTATTCAGAAGTGCTTTATCATTATCCTCGGCCGCTTTTTTCTTTTTCTCTTCTTTCAGATTCTGGATGTGAGAAAGGATTTTATCCACATTTTTTTCTTTGATTGGCTGCCAGTTTTCTTTAGCAAATTTGGTATAAAATTGATGTTTTGAAAAGAAAACAATATTAAGCTCAGACCACTGTTGCTTGCTGAATTTCTGATGATGAACCTCCTTGATTTCCTGTCTCAGATTCTCACAAATCCTGAAATAATCATCCGAAGCCAGATGATACAAATCTGCATCTTTTATGATTTCTTCCAGATGATTTTTAGGCTTGTAAAATTTGTCCGTTGCCAGGATCAGTTCTCCGATTTTGGCAATTCTATCTTCGGGAAAACCATATTGCTTTAAAAAGTTTGCAGCCTCTTTTCGGCTTTCTTCTTCGTGATTGTCAGCATCATCAATATAACCCAAATCGTGAAACCAGCCTGCCAAAAGCAGATTTTCTGTGTCTTCGGGACCAATGTTTTCTTCTTTTGCAAGGATTTTTATCTTATCAACAACCTGAATCGTGTGGTCAAGATTGTGATAAGTATAAGCAGAAGATAATCTATTTTTGAATAAATTTTTAACATAATCTTCCGAAATTTTCAAAATATCCATAAAAGCAATTTGGAACAAATTTAAGAAAGTATTTATAGCTTATTAATTTTAATTTTGTTAAATATTGTTAGAGTTTGACTAATTTCGTGAATATTTGAAATCAAAATCGTCAGGTCGAACTTGTCGAAGCCTTTAACTTAAATATTTAATTTTATTTATGGCAGCTTAATCCGCCTGCAGTTTATCCTGAGCGAAGTCGAAGGGCTCCCGATTGTCACTCTGAGGTTCTAGAAGAGTCCGCTCAAGTAGGGCTGCGTGAAATTCATCGGTAATAGATTACCTTTAAATATTGAAAATCATTTATGAGATACATATACCAATTATATCTTTTTATCATACTTCTGTTCGTTGCGGTTTCCTGCGCTGTTCAAAACGCTGATTACGGAAAAAATGCCAAAGACTTTGTGAAAAATCCAACGATTAAAGATAGCATCATTCACACTTTTTATCTGGTTGGTGATGCCGGAAATCTCGACCAAGACGAAGCTTTCCATAATATGAATATTCTGAAAGATTCATTATCCAAAGCTCCGGAAAATAGTACTTTGATGTTTTTGGGAGATAATATTTATCCAGTCGGAATGCCAAAAAATGAGGACGAACATAGAGCTTTGGCGGAGAAAAAAATGGATAACCAGATTTCATTATCTCAACAGTTCAAAGGAAAAACGATTTTCATTCCCGGCAATCACGATTGGTACAACAACGGCATCAAAGGTTTGAAAAGAGAAGAAGATTATGTTACAGAAAAACTGAATGACAAATCGGCTTTCGGACCAAGAAACGGCTGTCCCATTGAAACCAGAAAAATCAACAAAAAACTGACTTTGATTTTAGTGGACACAGAATGGGTTTTGGCAAATTGGGACAAAAATCCGGGTATCAATGAAAAATGCGACCTCAAAACCCGCGAAGATTTCTATACAGAATTCGAAGACCAGCTGAATAAAAATCAGAACAAAACCATTGTTGTGGCAACACATCATCCATTGATGACGAACGGCTCACACGGCGGAAAATATTCTTGGGAAAAGCAGATTTTTCCTTTGGAAAATAAAATTCCACTCCCGGTTTTAGGTTCAATTATCAATTTGACAAGGGCAACCGGCGGAATCACACATCAGGATATCAGCAATCAGAATTATAAAAATCTGGCAGACCGACTGAAAACTTTGATTGGCGGAAGGAAAAATGTCATCGTAGTTTCTGGTCACGACCATAATTTGCAATACATCGAGCAAGGCGACATCAGACAAATCGTTAGCGGCGCAGGTTCCAAAACGGAATCTGCAAAAGCCATTGGAAGTAATGATTTTTCATTTGGAAAAAACGGATACGCAGAACTGAAAATCTCAAAATCAGGAAATGCTGAAGTGAATTTTTACAGTCTTAATCCAAAAAAATCGGAATTGTTATTCAGAAAAACGGTTTTGGAAAACGAATCGAAAATTGCGAAAGATTACCCGAATCAATTTCCTCAAAATACAGAAGCCTCGATTTATGATTCTGCAATGACGAAGAAAAGTAAGTTCTACGAGTTTCTGTGGGGAAAGCATTACCGTGAATATTATTCGAAAAAAATCAATGTCAAAAATCTGGAATTGGACACATTATTTGGTGGCGTGAAACCCGATAGAGCAGGAGGCGGACATCAAACCAAATCCCTTCGTCTGGAAACCAAATCCGGAAATGAATACGTGATTCGTGCGCTGAAAAAAAGCGGTGTAAGATTTTTGCAGGCTGTGGCGTTCAAAAATCAATATGTAATTGATGATTTTTCGGATAGTTATGCGGACAAATTTTTGCTGGATTTTTACACGACTTCTCATCCTTACACGCCTTTGGTAATCGGTGGAATGGCAGACAAATTGGGAATTCGTCACACAACACCAGAACTTTTTTATATTCCAAAACAGAAAACTCTTAAAAACTTCAATGAGAATTTTGGAAATGAGTTGTATTATCTCGAAGACCGACCAATGGAAACCGAGGAAAATCCGAACAAAGTTCTAGGAACTGATGAAGTAATCCTGAATCTTGCCAAAGACGAAAAATACAGAATGGATGAAAAAGCGTGGATCAAAGCACGTTTGTTCGATATGTTGATTGGCGATTGGGATAGGCATCACGATCAATGGAAATTCGAATCCAGGAAAGAAAATGGCAACGTGATTTACAGCCCGATTCCGAAAGACAGAGACCAGGCTTTTTCAAAATATGACGGTTTTATCACGGGAATCCTGATGGAATTTCCTGAGCTGAAGCATATGCAGACTTTTGATCATCAGATTGAAAGCGTGAAGTGGTTTAACCGTGAACCTTATCCGTTGGATTTGATTTTTGCTAAAAATTCTAATGGAAAAGACTGGCAGGGTTTAGCAGAATTTATTCAAAATCATTTGTCGGAAAATGACATTAGAGAAGCTTTTAAAAACCTTCCAAAAGAAGTTCAGGATAAAGTTTCAGAAGATTTGATTCAGAAATTACTGACGAGAAAAAATGACCTTCAAAAATATGCTTCGGCTTATTTCAAATTCCTTCAGGAAAAAGTGGTATTGACCGGAACTGACAAAAAAGACAAGTTTGTAGTCACCAGATTACCGAATAACGAAACCGAAGTCAAAATCATCAGACTGAAAAAAGCTGGTGAAGAATTGCAATCATCCAAGCTTTATTCTGGATTGATGACCAAAGAAATCATATTGTATGGTCTGGATGACGATGACGAATTTATTGTTGAAGGAAAACCACATTCGAGTATCAAAATCAAACTTTTGGGAGGTTTGGATAACGATAAATATTCGGTTTTCAACTCCAGGAAAGTGACGATTTACGATTATAAAAGTAAACCGAACAATTTCGAAAATAAAGGAAGTGCAACTCTGAAGTTGACTGATGACTATGACATCAACCAGTACAACTACAGAAACCCGAAATATAATGTTTTTACCACATTTATGAATTTCAATTTCAATCCGGATGATGCCTTGGCGATTGGTTTTAATGCAGATTATACTGTGAATGATTTTATCAAGAACCCGTTTTCTCAGAAACACCATTTTACAGCCAATTATTTCACAGGAACGAGAGGTTATGAACTGGCTTATCAGGGGATGTTTCCATTGTTGAAAGGTAAGTGGTTTTACGGCTTGGATACGAGGGTCACGAGTTCTCATTACATCAGGAATTTCTACGGCATTGGTAATGAAACAGTTAATCCGAAGGAAGAATTTGGAGATCGCTTTAATAATGTCAGAGCTCGGGAGTTTGGATTTTCGCCGTCTATTAACTGGAACAAAAATGCGTCAACATTCTCTGCAAAACTGAATTACGAAATTCTGAAAATCGATAGAACTGCTAATCGCTATATTTCAATTCCTGGTGTCATCAATGACGACGTTTTCAAATCGAAACAGTTTGGTGGAGCCGATTTGTCGTTCAATTATGAGAATTATGATAACAAAGCGAATCCAAAATTGGGAATGAAATTCGATATCAGAACGGTTTGGAATATGAATCTCCAAAATACGGACAGACAATATACTTCACTGGAAACAGGGCTTGGTTTCCTGCATTATCTGACGCAAAATCAAAGATTGGTTTGGTCTTCTTATGCGAAGGCAAAATGGCTTTTTGGTAACGATTACGAGTTTTATCAAATGGCGACGTTGGGCGGAAACAAAGATTTGAGAGGTTTCCGTTTTAACCGTTTTTATGGGAAAAATTCTTTTTATCAAACCTCGGATTTGAGATATGAAGTCGGTAAAATCAAGAATTCAATTTTACCTTTGAGCTATGGATTTTTCGGCGGGTTTGATTTAGGTAGAGTTTGGAATCCGAATGAAAGTTCTAATAAATGGCATAATTCGTACGGTGGTGGATTTTGGCTGAATGCAGTTGACGCCATCTCTGCCAATATTTCTTATTTTACATCGTCAGACGGAGGAAGATTGGTTGTCGGGATTGGCGGGACTTTTTAATTTTTTTTTTTTTTTTTTTAAATTTGAAAATCAATTTGTTATATTTTTAAATAAGCAAAAATTCTACACTAGTGTTTCATTCGTAATATTGTATTATTAAAAATATAATTATATGTTATTAGAAATTAAATTTAAGGGAAAATCTTACTTAGCAAATGTGAAGAAAGAAAAATTCACTTTTGATTTTAAATTAGAAAGATACAACAGCTTGTATAGTTGGTATGAGATTCACGGATTTCAAAAATTCTCTTGCTCTTTAACTTGTAGATTAAAACATTACAAAGAATTTAAGGCAAGAGTTTTCAATCCAGAATATGGTAGAAGATTTATAAGTCAAGATTCATAATAATATTATTTCAACTTCAATTGATAAAGATTTCCTGTGTGTGTTTTGTTGCCTTCATCGGTCATTAAGATTGTATTTTCATCTTTGAAACAAAGACCTTCTTTCTGTGTGTGATGATTCAGTTCAATTTTTTCGACGTTTCCGGAGAAGAAATTATTGCCTTTCCAATTGGTGAAAATCCAAACTTTATCTGAGCTTAAAATCGCCACTTTATCTTTATTCGGGCTGATGTCTGCACTGGTCACAGCACAATGATTGAACTGCTCACAAGTCACAAAACTTCCGATTTTCTTAGCAGGTAATTTTTGAGTGGAGTTGTTATCAACTTCATATAAAACCGTGGTTCCATCAAATTTTGAACTTCTGTTTTTAGTGAAAAGAAAAAATTTGTTGTTATGGATGAAGAACGATTCAACGTCAAAAATGCGGTCTTTCTTTTTTGGAGGAAATTCGGTTTGTTCGGGATAATAGAACTGAACAATTGATTCTGCTTTAGCTTCATCTTTATTCAAATCTGAAGCATTGATCTTATAAATGGCTAAGTTTTGCCTGTCATTATCATTATTTCCAAAATCGCCGATGTAGATATTGCCTTCATCATCAGAAGTCAAATCTTCCCAGTCATTATTTTCAACATTAGAGATGGTAATTTGCCTGATTAATTCTCCTTTCTCATTGAATCCAAAAAGAACATTGTGATTATGGTTGTCCTCAATCGTCCAAATCAGGGGTGATGCTTTCGAAATTTCACAAGCCGAAGCTTCTTTCAGCTTTTTGGGAAGACTCGCCAATGTTGAAAAATTCTCCTGAGTCTGTGAACAGGAAAATGTAATGGATAATAATGCGAAAAAGGAAAGTGCTTTCATTGGATGAAATTAATGAAAATAATGGAGATTGAAACCACAAAAGTTACAAAAGGACAAAATTGAATGGATACGTTAAAAGTTCAAAAAGAAAATTTTGTGAACTTGTTATATATTGAAAAAATATTCAATAAAAATCTTTTGTGACTTTTGTGGCTTAACAAAAAATGCACAACTATAAAAATTGTGCATTCTGTTTTTGAAAAATTCAAATCTTAAAGAATCAACATCGCGTCTCCGTAAGAGTAGAATTTGTATTTTTCTTTGATAGCTTCCTCGTAAGCTCTCATGATGAAATCTTTGTTCGCAAAAGCGGCAATCATCATAATCAGAGTAGACTTAGGCGTGTGGAAGTTGGTAATCATTGCATTGGCAACACCGAATTCGTGAGGTGGATAGATGAACTTGTTGGTCCAACCTCTGTAAGCTGAGATTTTTTTGTTAGAAGAAACAGAAGTTTCCAAAGCTCTCATCGTTGTTGTTCCAACAGCACAGACTCTGCGTCCTTCTTCTACAGCTTTGTTAATGATTGCTGCGTTCTTCTCATCGATAATAGCTTCTTCAGATTCCATTTTATGCTTGGATAGATCTTCAACTTCGATTGGGTTGAAAGTTCCCAAACCAACGTGAAGTGTGATCTCTGCAAAATCGATTCCTTTGATCTCTAATCTCTTCATCAAGTGTTTTGAAAAGTGTAAACCGGCAGTTGGCGCTGCAACAGCACCTTCAACTTTCGCATAGATGGTCTGGTATCTTTCTGCATCTTCCGGCTCAACCTCTCTTTTGATGTATTTAGGAAGTGGTGTTTCTCCAAGTTCTGTCAATTTTGCACGGAACTCTTCATAAGAACCATCGAACAAAAATCTCAGTGTTCTTCCTCTAGAAGTCGTATTATCGATAACTTCCGCTACAAGAGACTCATCTTCTGTGAAGAATAATTTGTTACCGATTCTGATTTTTCTTGCCGGGTCAACCAAAACGTCCCAAACACGAGTTTCAGCATCCAGTTCTCTCAATAAGAAAACTTCAATCTTAGCTCCTGTTTTTTCTTTGTTTCCAAATAATCTTGCAGGGAAAACTTTGGTATTATTAAAAATGAAAAGGTCTTTCTCATCAAAATAATCAATAACATCTTTGAAAAGGCGATGCTCGATAGTTTCAGTTTTTCTGTTAAGAACCATCAACCTTGCCTCATCACGGTTTTCTGACGGGTGTTCTGCCAATAACTCTGCTGGCAAATCGAAATTGAAATCAGATGTTTTCATAAAATTTACGGATTTTATTTGTTTTTACAGGACTTGCCTGTGGTTAAATTTTTGCGAGGTGCAAAGATACGACATCAAAGAGCCTATGTCAAGTAAATATTAATTTTAAATATCCGGATTAATCATTTCAATATATATTTAATGTTTTTTTTATAAATTTAGTATTTATATTTGGTGTTTTCTGTAAAAAACAGTTAATTTAGTGCATCTAAAAGTTGTTTTTGTCAATTAATTTGCTTTGTTATGAGTATTGAAAATGAAAATCCTGAGAATGAAAATTTGAATCCGGAAACTGATGCTGCTGAAAATCAACCAGTAGAAGAAACAGTTACCAGCCAAAATTCAGAAACCGAAACCGAATCTGAACATCAGGAAACCGAAGTTGTTGAGGAAGATTTTTCTCATTATTCTTTAAAAGAAGCTTTGGACGAAATGGAAAAAATAGTCAACAAAGATGATGCTTCATCTTTTTCCAGACGTTTCAATGCACTGCGGGAACAGGCAAATCACAAATTGGCTGACGAAATCGAAGACAAAAAACACGAGTACCTGGAACAGGGAAATCCTGAAGAACATTTCGAATATCATCATCCACAAGCTTCCAAATTGTCTGCTCTTGTCAATATTTTCAAAGAAAAACAAGATAAATTTCATAAACAACAAGAAGCCGAACATCAAGGAAATCTGCAAGAAAGATTAGCAATTATCGAGAGGCTGAAAAACCTTTACACCAATTCTGAACCGGGAACTAATCTCTTCAAATCAATAAGAGAAATCAAAGAAGCCTGGGGAAATGCAGGTCAGGTTGCTAAATCTGAGTTCAAAAATCTGAATAATAATTATTTCCATCATCTTAAAATGTTCAATGAGATGTTGGATCTGAATAAAGAATATCTGGAGCAGGAATTTGCTCATAATCTTGA
This sequence comes from Epilithonimonas pallida, assembly GCF_900182975.1. Classification (NCBI taxonomy): domain Bacteria; kingdom Pseudomonadati; phylum Bacteroidota; class Flavobacteriia; order Flavobacteriales; family Weeksellaceae; genus Epilithonimonas; species Epilithonimonas pallida. The sequence goes on from NZ_FXUO01000004.1 coordinate 432,094, forward strand.
AAAAAGACAACATATTATCCAAAGAGCAAAAGAATTGCTGGATGAGAAGGTTGTTCAAAAAGCACTGAATGAACTGCAATATCTTCATAAGCTTTGGAAAGAAGAAGCGGAGCCTGTTGCAGAAGAATTCCGTGAAAAAACCTGGGAAGAATTCAAAGAGATTTCCAATAAAATTCATGAAAGAAAATCTGAGTTGATTGCAGTTATAGAAACTGAACAACTTGAAAATCTTGAAAAGAAAAATAAGATCATTGAAGAGTTGAAAACACTTTCTGCTCCTCAGAACATCAATCATACCTATTGGCAACAAGCCATTAAAAGAGTAGAAGAGATCAGATCCGAGTTCTTGAAATTAGGCGCTGTTCCAAAGAAATTATCCAATCAAAACTGGACAGATTTCAAACAATCTCTTAGGGATTTCAATACAGCTAAAAATGATTTTTATAAGAATCTAAAAGGATCTCAGATTCAGAATCTTGAAGAAAAACAAGCCTTAATCAAAACGGCTCAGGATAATATGAATTCTGAAGATTGGGATACCGTGGTTCCATTATTCAAAAAACTACAGGAAGACTGGAAAAAAATTGGTCACGTTCCCAGAAGTCAGGCGAATAAAGTTTGGGATGACTTCCGTGATGCTTGTAATACGTTTTTCAAAAATTATAGAGAAAAGAATAATGCAGCCGGCGATAACTGGAAAGAAAATTATAAAAACAAAAAAGCACTTCTCGATGAACTGAAAGCTTTGACAGACGAAGACGGTTCTGTTGAAAAAATCGAGAATATCAAGAATTCCTGGAATGCTATCGGAAAAGTTCCCAAAGATAAGTTGTCAATTAATACGGAATTTAATAAAACTCTGAGAGAGAAGTTAAAACTCAACAAAATCAATGAGTTTGATTTGAAGGAAGAAAATCTGTCAGAAAGCCAATTGACCGATAAAGCCAGAAAAATCAAAAATCAAATTGCAGATCTGGAAGCAGAAGTTGTGCAATTGGAAAATAATTTGTCTTTTTTCAATTCACCAACGCGAGATAATCCACTTTTGAAAGATACCTATGAGAAACTGGACGGCAAAAAAGAGCAATTAGAAGGATTGAAAGTCACACTTCATAATATCATCGCAGGAGAATAAAAAAAATTATACTTTATTAAATGAAAATCCTCTAATGAAGAGGATTTTTTATTTTTTTTCAAATTAATATAAACAATTATTAATAATCAATTTCAAAATAATAAAAGTTATGTGATAAAAAAATGATACTTTTATCCTCCACTTTTTAAAATTGAGATATGATAAAAAAGTACTTGTTGACATTAGCCATTCTTCCGGTTTTGGGCTACGCTCAAGCACCTGCAGGCTACTATTCCGGAACCGAAGGTCTTTCTGGTTATGCTCTGAAAAGTAAACTTCACGATATTATTTCTAAGAATTACAACTGGCATTATGATGATCTGAAAACTTTGTATGGACAGACGGATATAGATAAGTATTACGATTATGATGCTAGCAATACCACTTATTTATTAGATATCTATTCCAACAATCCAACTGGGACGACGGCATATCATTATACATTGAGTAATATAATCAGCAGTGCCAATGCAGAAGGCCTTGGCTGGAACCGGGAGCATATGATGCCACAAAGTTCTTTTAATAGTGCATATCCGATGTATTCTGATTTGTTTTTTGTTGTTCCCACAGATGCGAGAATTAATCAGTTGAGAAGTAATTTTCCTTACGGGAAAGCAGGTTCAACAGTTTATTATAATTTCACAAATGGTTCAAAACAAGCTTCCAATGGTACACCCGGCGCAATTTATACAGGAAGAGTTTATGAGCCAATTGATGAGTTCAAAGGCGATGTTGCAAGATCACTACTATATTTCGTAGTGAGATATGAGGGGAAATTAGGAGGTTTTAATTACAGTACAAATGCGGATCCGACAAAAGATCAAAACCCACTCAACGGAACAGAAGAAAAAGCTTACGACGACTGGTATATCGCAATGCTGCTTAACTGGCATCAACAAGATCCGGTCTCAGCAAGAGAAATAACCCGCAATAACTCCGTTTATAATATTCAGAAAAACAGAAATCCTTTTATTGATCATCCGGAATGGGTCAATTTGATCTGGAATCAGACACCTGATAACATTCCACCTTCAACGCCATCACAATTATCTATGGAGAGAAATTCGGCTTATTTTGTCAATCTAAAATGGCAGGCGAGTCCGGAATCTGATGTGTTGGGTTACAGGATCTATCAGGATAATGTCTTGATTGGAACTTCAAAAACCAGTTCATTCTCGGCAGACCATTTAACCCCAAATACAACTTATAACTTTACGGTTAAAGCTTATGACACGTCATATCTGGAAAGTGCGCAGAGTAATACGATGAATGTGACAACCTTGGAGTCAGATATATTTGCAAAAGATTTGCAAATAGTTAAATATCTGGAAGGAACCGGAAATAATAAGGCGTTTGAAATTGCCAACAGAACCGGCCACAAAGTCAATCTTAATGGCTACAAGTTGTACATACAGTATAAAGGAACGGTGTATTATTTTGGAGAACCATTTGAATTGGAAGGCGAGATAGAAAACAATCAAAGTTTTGTTGCTATTAATCCTAATGCTAATTTCAGCTGTTTCAATAATCTTAATGCTAAATTTGTAACGGCTGCGCCTTCTCTTACTTTTACAGGTGGGCAATATGTTGATTTATCTTACAAATCATCAACTGTAGATGCAGTTGGTGTTAAAGGTCAGGATAATGCTAATGGTAACAAATCACTTTACAGAAAGCCGGAAATCACTAATCCGACAGCGACTTTTGATATTAATGAATGGACAAGTTATGCATCTGATTATTGTCAAGGTTTGGGCGTTTTGGGAATTAATGATATTACGGATAGAACTTTCGATTTCAATATTTATCCAAATCCGGTTGTTCATCAGCTTTATGTTAATGGGGAAATCAGCAAGGCAAAATCGGCAAAGATCTATGACCTTTCCGGTAAGTTGATAAAAGAAATCAATAATCCTTTTGTTAATCAAAAATCGATTGACGTTCAGTCATTACTTCCAAATACTTACATTTTGAATATCGATGGAAAATCGGTCAAGTTTATTAAAAAATAAATTCATTAAAAAATAAAAAAAGCATTTCAAACCTGAAATGCTTTTTTTATTTGTCAAGATTTTTAAGAGTGAGAATATATTTATCAATATACAATTGCTTTTCTTTCGATTTATATTGCTGAATAAATCTCGGGTGTTCCAGTATTTTTAATTCATCAAATAATTTAGCTTCACAATTTAATTTATGGATGAAATCTGCGTTTTTCTTTCCCAAAACATAAACTTTTGAAGTATCGATACCTAAACTGATATGCTTTTTCAGAGAATCAATCATGAATTGTTTTACCATTTCAAATAAAAACTTGTCATCATAATAATTGGCATTAATCCATTTATTTTCTTTTGTTTTTCTGATGATAGCCAAAGGAAATGGGGAATTGATATAAAAATCCTGATAGAAACTTTTTGCTCCACCATAGGCGTCAATCATATCATACATAAAGACTGAAGAAATCTCGTGTGTGTAAGCGGATTTCATTTCGATTCCGCAAACGTCTTTCAAGCGTTTGGTGTCTGTAAAGGGAATTCCTGTCACACCGGCGCCGTGCCTGCTTGGATTAATTCCGATAATGAATTTCCTCACTTCCGGATCATTATAATATTTGTTATAGAATCGTTGCATCACATCCAAAGTTTCCGGATTGCCCAGATAAGGATTCAAAACCCGGAATCCGTCAGGAAGCAAACCGGGATATTCAAGATGTTGATTGAATTCAATTACTTTTTCACCAAAAGTTTCGGGCATAAATTCGGGAGTCTTGTTTCTATTTCTTACCAAATATAATACCTAATAAAGAATATGAATTAATAGAAATTCACGATTTTATAAATTTTACGAAAAGAAATATAAAATTCGTAAATTTGTGCATAAATCTAATAGTAAAAATTTAAATGGAAATTGTAATTCATTTACGATTTCTGTTTAAAAAAATGAAAGTAATTATGAGTCAAAAGAAAGAAATGCTTTACGAAGGTAAGGCTAAACAGGTTTTTGCTACAGACAAACCTGACGAAGTTGTTGTTCGTTACAAAGATGATGCAACAGCTTTTAACGCACAGAAACGTGGTCAGTTCGATAGAAAAGGCGAATTGAACAATGCGATTTCTACACTGATATTCGGTTATCTTATCGAAAACGGAATCCCCACACACTTTATCGAAAAACTGGATGACAGGGAACAACTGGTGAAAAAAGTGGACATCATTCCACTAGAAATGGTTGTTCGTAACTATGCTGCGGGAAGTATGGCTCAGAGACTGGGTGTGGAAGAAGGTACTAAATCTCCGATGACAATCTTCGATATCTGCTATAAAAAAGATGAACTGGGCGACCCGTTGATTAACGATTATCATGCGGTTTTTTTAGGCGCTGCAACGTTTGAAGAACTGAAGGAGATGTATGCTTTGACGGGTAAAATCAACGAGCTTTTGATTGCTTTGTTTGATAAAATGAATGTGATTCTGGTCGATTTTAAAATCGAATTAGGAAAAACTTCTGACGGTAAGATTGTCTTGGCAGATGAGATTTCTCCGGACACTTGCAGACTTTGGGACAAGGATACGATGAAAAAGCTTGACAAAGACAGATTCCGTAGAGATTTGGGCGAAATCACCGAAGCTTACGTCGAGATTTTTGACAGACTACAAAACGCTTTAGAAAAATAAAATCCGAGAAAATTTATAATGGATTTAGAATTTCAAAAATACAGCACATTGTCAAAATATGCTTTCCAGAACCGTTATCAGGAGTTTGAAGAAACCAAAAATCTTTCCAGGGAAGAATTAGGAGCTTATCCTTTTGATAAGATGGAAGAGGAATGCGGTGTTTTCGGATTGCATTCTACAGAAAATCTGGACACATTTTCTTTGGCACAGTTCGGACTGTTCGCGTTGCAACATCGTGGACAGGAAGCTTGTGGAATTGCGGTCGGAAACAAAGGAAAAATATTTTCTGTAAAAGACGAAGGTCTGGTTCTTGACGTTTTCAAAACGATCGAGGAACCGGAACAATTCATGGGAAGTACTGTTATCGGACATACAAGATACACGACTGCAGGAGATAAAAAGAAATATAATTTTCAACCGTTTTTTGCCAAGAACGAATATGACCAGATCATACTTTCTATTGCGCATAACGGAAATTTGACCAATGCAAAACAGCTTAGAAAAGAATTGGAAGATGAAGGTGTGGTTTTTCGTGCCACTTCTGATACCGAAGTTATCTTGAGATTGATTCAAAAAAATCTAGACCTTGGACTTCGTGGTGCCATTAAAGCAACGATGGAAAAAATCGAAGGTGCTTATTCTGTTGTTGGGATTACAAGAAATAAATTTTTCGCCTTCCGTGATTTCAATGGAATCAGGCCCTTGGTTTTGGGTGCGATTGACGAAAATACATTTGTTGTAGCGTCAGAGACTTGTGCTTTGGATGGAGTAGGGGCGCAATATGTACGTGATATTTTGCCAGGCGAGATTGTTTATACCAGTGATAATGAGGATGGACTGCAATCTTATCTCGTAAAGGACGATTGTGTCAACAAAATCTGCGCTTTTGAATATATCTATTTTGCAAGACCGGATTCTACTTTGGAAGGGATTAATGTTCATGAAGTTCGTGAAAAATCGGGAATGAAAATTTGGGAGCAGGCACCTGTAGATGCAGATATCGTGATTGGTGTTCCGGATTCCGGAGTTCCTGCTGCGATTGGTTTTTCTAAAGCCTCGGGCATTCCTTTCAGGCCGGTTTTGATTAAGAACCGATACATTGGGCGTTCGTTCATTATTCCGTCTCAGGAGATGAGGGAACATTTTGTCAACCTGAAACTCAACCCGATTATTTCCGAAATGAAGGATAAGAGAGTGGTGATTATCGACGATTCAATCGTCCGAGGAACCACTTCTAAACGTCTGGTCAAGATTCTGAAAAATGCCGGTGTGAAGGAGATTCATTTTAGAAGTGTGTCGCCTCCGATTGTTGCACCTTGCTTTTTAGGAATTGATACGCCAACAAAAGATGACTTAATTTCTGCCAATATGACCAAAGACGAACTCAAAGATTATCTTGCTGTGGACAGCCTGGAGTTTTTGAGTGTCGATAATTTGATTGATATTTTAGGGTCACCTAACCATTGTTTTGGATGCTTCACAGAGAAATATCCTGTGAAAAATCCGGATGAATTAGCGTTTGTAGACCAAGGCGATTAAAAAGTAGGCAACTTTTAATCTGTTCTTTGTTGCTATTATGAGACTTTCTAAGAATACCATACCGGGCTGTCGTATGACTTGCTGATTGATCGTGTGATAAAAATCAAGCTGATAAGAATCAACTAATTATGATAAAACCGCCAAAAACATGTTTTTGGCGGTTTTTTATAATGTTATAGCCATAATAAAATAAAAACCCCAACCGAAGTTGGGGTAAAAACTAATAACCATGAAAACTCAAATTAAACATGAGAATCGAAAATAATGTTACAAATACTGTGCCAAAAAAAACGACTCTTTGAAAAAGAATTTCCGTTTGCAAACATAAGCAAAAATTATTGTAAGTTTGCAACTCTTTAAAAAAAAAATAATAAGAAATGTCAGGAAAAATCACTTTCACCATGATTAAGCCAGATGCGGTTGCAGATGGACACATTGGTGCGATTCTTGGAAAAATCAGCGAAGCTGGTTTTAAAATTAAAGCATTGAAGCTAACTCAATTGACTGTAGCTGATGCAAAAAAATTCTACGAAGTACACGCCGAAAGACCTTTCTATGGAGAATTGGTAGAATTTATGTCTTCCGGTCCTATCGTAGCAGCGGTTCTTGAAAAAGAAAATGCGGTAGAAGATTTCAGAACTGTAATTGGTTCTACAAATCCTGCTGAAGCAGCTGAAGGAACTATCAGAAAACTTTTCGCAAGAAGCATTGGCGAAAATGCTGTTCACGGTTCTGATTCTGATGAGAACGCTCTTATCGAAGCGCAATTCCACTTTTCAGGGAGAGAGATTTTCTAATTTCTTCTGAAATTAAATATAAAATAGGCTATCAAATTTGATAGCCTATTTTTTTGTGATATTATCATTAGCCCCAATAGTAGCGGCATCCTTTTTTGCAATGGAAAAGCCTTGGCAAAAAGATATAGCGGATAGCGGGATTAAGCTCCTAAATTTTCAAAAGTTCAATGGTTTTCTCCGGATTGTCTGAAGAAAAAACGGCGTTTCCTGCAACCAGAACATCTGCGCCTACTTCAAAAAGCCTGGATGCGTTGTCCAAATTAACACCGCCATCAATCTGAATCAATGCGGTAGAATTGTTACTCAATATCAAATCTTTGGTTTCACTGATCTTTTTGTATGTATTCTGGATGAATTTTTGTCCTCCAAATCCCGGGTTCACACTCATCAATAAAACCAAATCGACATCCGCAATAATGTCCTCTAACATCAAAACAGGTGTTGCCGGATTGAGAACTACGCCTGCTTTTGCACCTTTGTCCTGGATCTGATGAATGGTTCTGTGAAGATGAGTACAGGCTTCAAAATGTACAGAAACCAGATCTGCACCATATTCTATGAACTCTTCAACATATTTTTCAGGTTCCACAATCATCAGGTGGACATCAATAAATTTTTTTGCGTGCTGCTGAACGGTTTTCATCACGGGAAATCCAAAAGAGATGTTCGGGACAAAACGTCCGTCCATAACATCAACGTGAAACCAGTCTGCCTGGGAATGATTAAGCATCTCTATATCTCTCTGTAGATTTCCGAAATCTGCAGAAAGAAGCGAAGGTGCTATTAGTTTGTTTTTCATTTTTACGATTTATTTAAAATATTTTTTGCCAACTTCTTCTGAGCAATCGTTTCCGGTATCTAAAATCAATTTCCATTGACCAACATTATTTTTCTTCCAGATACTGATGTAATGTGAATAGCTAATTTTAGTTTTCCCTGCTTCTTCAACCGTAATCTTTCCAATACCATAGGTGTATCCCAGATCTTCGGATTGTGACACTTCTGCTTTGAGAGGAACCCATTCCAAGCTTTTCAAACCAGCATAACTGTTCAGGATTTTAACTCTATCTGTTAATACATCTTTATTGAATGGAAATGTAGTTGGATTATCCGCTAGATATTCATCAAAAGCTGCTTTAATTCCTTTTTCAATTGATAGTTTTGCTAATGTTTTATCGGTTTCTAAAAGTTCTTTTTCGCTTTGAGTTTGTGAAAATGCAATCAGAGAAGAAAAAATCGCGAATGTTATGAAAAACTTTTTCATGTTAATGGTATTTTAGTTTCATAGCAGGCTCGATTTTCAGAAGACTTTCATAAATTAATTTGATGACATTATAGACATCTTCTTTCGAAACCATTTCCACAGTTGTATGCATGTATCGCAAAGGTAAAGAAATCAAGGCACTTGGTACGCCTCCGTTTGAGTGGGCAAATGCATCGGTGTCTGTTCCTGTTGCCCTGCTTGCGGCTGCTCTTTGAAAAGGGATTTCTTTGGACTTTGCTGTGTCGATAATCAGTTCTCTAATGGTATGATGAACGCTCGGTGCAAAGAAAATCACAGGTCCGTTTCCACATTTTTGGTCACCTTCTTTTTTCTTTTCGATCATTGGTGTTGTTGTGTCATGTGTCACATCTGTCACGATGGCAATATTTGGTTTGATCGTGTCGGCAATCATATCCGCGCCATAAAGTCCGACTTCTTCCTGTACAGAATTGGTAATGTATAATCCAAAAGGCAGTTTGTTTTCGTTTTCTTTCAAAAGTCTCGCAACTTCAGCAATCATAAACCCACCGATTCTATTATCAAGAGCGCGACAAACGAAATATCTGTCATTCAGTTCAAAAAATTCGTCGGGATAAGTTATCATACATCCAACAAAAATCCCTAATTCTTCAACTTCCTTTTTTGAAGTTGCACCGCAATCAATAAAGATATTGTCTATTTTAGGGGTTGGTTCGTTTTGATTGGCACTTCTTGTATGGATTGCCGGCCAGCCGAAAACGCCTTTCACAATGCCTTTTTCGCTGTGGATGTTTACTACTTTGGAAGGTGCTATGGTTTGATCAGAGCCTCCGTTTCTTATCACATAGATTAATCCATCATCTGTAATATAATTGACGTACCAACTGATTTCGTCGGCATGAGCTTCGATCACTACTTTGAATTCTGCTTCAGGATTAATAATTCCATAGGCTGTACCATAATTGTCAACTTCAATTTTATCAACATAGGGCTTGATGTAATCCATCCATATTCTTTGTCCGTTATGTTCGTACCCTGTTGGCGAAGCGGTATTTAAATATTGTTCTAAAAACTTAATTGATTTCTTTTCAAACTTCATATAAAGGAATGATTTTTGATGTAAATTTACGCTGATTTATGAAAGTAAAAGTAATGATTTTTGATAAATTGATTCCGATTCTTTTTCTGTTTATTGGAGTATATTGTTTTTCACAACAAGATACGATTCAGGTAAAATCTTTTGATGACATACCGAAAAGTAAATTACAGAAGGATGAATATGGAAATGAGTATTACTATGACGAAGTTCAAAAAGCAAAAATATATAAGATAAACGGAGAACAGGTGATTGTAATGGATGAGCTGACTTTGAGGGCTAACCCACATTTTAATAATCAACTGGACAGGAATTTTTATTTTTTTCTAAATAAGAAGCTGAATCGTGTTTACCCGCTATTTCTTGATGCGTTAGAACAGTATAGGGCTATTCAGAAAGAAAGCGCTAATATGAAAGGTGCAGAAAGAAGTAGATATATGAAACAGAGACAAACTGAATTAGCTGCAAGTTATGAGAAGCAGCTAAGAGCGCTAACGACAACGGAAGGTCAGGTTTTTGCAAAATTAATGAGTAGGGCAACCGGCAAAACAGTTTATGAAATCATCAAAGAACTGAGAGGTGGCTGGAGTGCTTTCTGGTGGAATGTAAAAGGAAATATTGCTGATGTTAGCCTAAAAACACCTTACGATCCGCATAAATACAGAGATGATCTTTTTATTGAATCTTTGCTGCAATCTAACTGGAACTTAGGTTACCTACAACCTTATCCTGGCGCAAACGAATATAAAGTTAATAAATAAAAGAGCATTAGAAATTTCTAATGCTCTTTTTCTATTTTAATTAATCATTAACTTATAATTCAGTAATCAAGTAATTTTGATATTTTGATTTGTCGAAGCTAAACAAATTGGCAGGTAAGTTTTGGTTTTCTTTATAATTATTAATTGTGATAATTGCAATATCATTATTCGTTGAAACCTGTTCGAGCTTGATCAGCTTTTTTTGAGGTGTATTGACATATAGAGTAACAGTTTTCAGTCCATTGCTTTTAACCGGTGTCATTTTGATTACATCTACAGGAATTCCACTGATTGTCTTTTTACCGGAATAGGATACATTGTATTCGTTTTTGTATGAATCCAGATAACTTAAAGGTGAAAAATGAGCCTGATTATCGTTTGGCTTCGATATCGTTATTTCCTTATCTTCATCATTAATATTATAAACCTTATTTCCGTCAAAAATCTGTTCTACACCCATGATTTTCAACTTGTACTTATTATTGTCAGAATAAAAAATCCCTGTTTGGTTTTGAGTCACTTTTGAAGCTCCTGTTCCATAAGAAAACTTGAAATAGGAATTTTTTTTGCTTTTATAATTTTTTGTAATATCATCCAAAATAGTTTTTGACCTACTGTCAATAGATTGAGAATAGGCAATAAAACTACTTCCGATAAAGCTTAAAGTCAATAATGTCTTTAAATAATTTTTCATTTACTAATCAGATTAAATTTTGAACAAAGGTAGTTTTTCAATATTGATGCCAATAATCCTTGGATATAAAATTTTGTTAAACATTTTATTACAAAAAAAACCTTCTCATTTGAGAAGGTCTTATTTTTATGTAATTGTATTTTATTCTACAATCAGTTTTTCGGTATTAGATTTTCCGTTTTCGGTAACTACAACAAGGTATGTTCCTTTGATTAGTCCTTTTGTTGAGATAGAATCTGAACTGTTTTTCTTTCTTTCAATAGATTTAACCAATTTTCCATTCAAGTCAAGAACTTCTACTTTAATTGTCGCATTACCAACAGTTGGTGCGGTTTTGATAAAGAATTCTCCTTTTGCAGGATTTGGATAGATACCAAAAGCTTTATTTTTAGCTATATCTTCTGTTGCAAGAATACAAGCTTCAGGAACATTAAATCCGTTGACTTGATCTGTAATGCTGCTTGAACTTCCGGCAGATGCGTTAACGCCTAATCCTCTTCTGGCAAATACATTCCAGATAAGACAGTTGTCTGCACCTCCAGCTAACTGGTCTGCTTGTAGAATAGCATCTCTACCGGAAATGAAACCAGGATTGCAAGGCTGCAATTTAAGCCCATCCATAACCAACTGTAGAACTTTTGCGCTACCTGAATTCGGATCAGCTGTTACATCAGAATTGTAGCCATATTTTTCAGCCATTTTCCAATGAAGATCCCAAAGCATGGTTGCCCAGATTTCACCTATCGCATGAACTTGTCCTCCTGTAGAATTGGTATCAGCATAAGTGTGAGGATTGATGCTCATATTTGGACTGTATTTATATTGTCTGATTCCTCCAGATGTTGTAGAAGAGTTAGTTGAATAAGTACCTATTCCTCTAGGAACATCCGCTGTAGCATTAGGAGAATTTGTTAGCATTAAAGCGAAAAAGTCAGACCATCCTTCTCCCATTTGCTCCAAGCTTGTTAAGCAGCTGTAACCTTGTCCTGTAAGTCTATTGGAAATACCGTGACCATATTCATGGATCATTACTCCATTGTCAAAACTGGAGTTTTTATAACCAACACCCAGATCTTTCAAGCTAACATTTACAGTTCGGCTGGCAGCAATTTCAGAAGTGATGAAGTTACCTTCATCTCTAGGAATCATAACCATTGGAATATTAATGCCACTACCACTAGCAAGTGTCCAGTCAGCAACCGAGTTAGATGAAGTCCTATGAAGTAAAACTCCTATTGCTCCCGCTGCTTGAGCATTTTTAATTTTAACATCATTTGTACATCCGGAAATAGTAATCAGGGCAATTTTGCCCGTAAGACTTTCAGGAATGGTTGAACAACCGTTAATTACTGACGGGATAATTACATCACCTGTAACTGGGGTTGCCATTAGGTATCTTCCACCTCCTGTTTGATAAGAACCGACAGCTGTGTTCACGGCAGGTCTGGTTGCAAGGACAGGATCTGTATAAAATAATCTTTGTTGGAAAGTGACACCATAATCCCAAAGATACATTTGCATTCTTGGTGCAGACACTATCCAGTTTCCGACACCATTCAGAATTTCTGAACCAGAAGCAAAGTTAGCATTGTTATAGCCACTTCCGTCAAAAGCTTCGGCACGGACAGCATCACCTTGTCCGCCACCTTTTCCAAAATTATTAGTTTGGAAGTTTCTGCTGGTTTCTGTAAACCCGAATTTGTAGAAGATATCGTGAACCATATTATTTGCATAAAATAAGCTGGTTAAAGCAGAGTTAGTATTGTCATAAGCACTTAATGTTGAACTTTCTGCAAAAGGAAAATCAAAAGTAAGTGATCCTGTCGTTGTACTTTGTGGAGAAAATCCATTGATGTTATTGCTTGCGGTATTGTCCATATATGCAAAAACATTATTTCCTCTTGTATTAGTGTAATTTGTAGTACCGTCAGAGTGCCAGCCTTCCGGAGAAGCTGTAAGGTCCCAAGGATTTGTTACAAGAGTCCTTGTTCCAAAAGTTGGAGCTTCTATAGGGAAACGAAATACGTTATAAGTTGCATTAGTGACAGCCTTAAATTGATTTTTATCTGTAATTGAAGTATTAAAATGGTTTAATAAATGATGATTTGTATTTTCGGTAGTTTCATTCGTGAAATGATTTCTATCAAATGAACATTCATCTATCATTTTGTTTTTTTCCAAAATCTCTCCGTCGGTAAGGCTTACCAGAACTCCATAAAACTTATTTTCTTTGCTTTGATTAATGAAAAATAGTTGAGATGGGATAAGGCTGTTGTTTCTTTCATAATAAAAACGGATGCTTGCCACTTTATTATCAGGCAAATTGATCAAGTCACCACTCTTGTCATCCATCAGCTCGAAGCCCGAATCTTTTATATCCAAAGATCTTAGAGCGGTGGAAAAGGCTTCCGATTTATCAATTTTGTCGGCAACTATACTGTTGTTTCCTATTTGCCTGAAATTGTTATTGAAAGAAATAACTTTTCCTTCTCTGATAACAGCTTTAGCCAAAGATTTATAAATAGGAGTGTCATTATAATATTGCTGAATATTAACTATATCAGATTTTAAACTAGCCGATTTGTCCTCATTTTGAATTCTGAAATCTACTGCCGTATTGTTACGAAAGCTAACATCAGTCTTGATGAAATTTCTAATGATCTTGTCACTGGATTGCGCATTAAGATTCGCAAATAAAAAGAAAACGCCTATTCCTGTGGATTTAGTAAGTTGATTTATTTTCATATTTAAAATTTATTATTTTTATTACAACTAAAGATTAGCAAAAATATTGAAAATATTCTTATTTTATAAATAAAACACAAATAAAATCCGATAGATTGAATATTTGTTAATTTTTTAAGTTGATATTTGTTAATTTTTTAAATTAAAAAAGTTTGTTTCCAACATAAACTTTGTTGGCACTTTCTAACAGAGGTGCAATATTTTCACGGAATATCATCATATGATCAGAAACCTGATGGTGATGAAGATCCTCATTGGTTTCCCAGTTTTCATGAATGAAAAACACACCTTTATTCCTATTGTCTTCAAAGAGATCGTACTGCACGCAACCCTTTTCTTTACGGGTTTCTATTACCAGTTTTTTTAATAATTCGATAGCATCCATTATAGAGTTTTCTTTGATGTGGATGATGGCACTTAAGTAGATATTCATTGTATAATTCTAAAACATTTTGATTAACAAATTTATAAAAAATAGACCCTCATAAATTTTAAAAAAATAGAATTATATAATTAATAAAAAAAAATGTACTTTTGGAAAAATTCAAAAAACCAAAAAAATGGCAGAATATAAACTATTGCTCCCGAGTATGGGCGAAGGGGTTATGGAAGCAACAATTATCAGCTGGCTGTTTAATGAAGGCGATTTTATAAAAGAAGACGAATCTGTAGTGGAGATTGCAACGGACAAGGTAGATTCTGATGTTCCGACTCCTGTTTCCGGAAAAATCATCAAAATTCTTAAGCAGAAAGACGAAGTTGCTAAAATTGGTGAAGCCATTGCGATTTTGGAAACAGAAGGCGGTTCTGGGGATTCTGAAGCACCTGAACCCAAATCTTATGAAGAAGTGAAAGATCAAATTGTTCAGCCTGAGCCGGAAGTGGTAAAAACTCTTGAACAGCCTTTATCCAATCATTCTGACTCATTCAATCATCAAAATTCAGATTTATATCTGTCGCCCTTGGTAAAATCTGTTGTTCAGCAGGAGAATATCTCTGAATCTGAACTTAAAACGATAAAAGGAAGTGGATTAGAAGGAAGGATTACAAAAGAAGATATTCTTGGATTTGTGAAAAATAGAGCGACAGTTCAAACATCGCCTGCTCAACAAACTATTTCTCTACCGGTTTCTGAGGTTAAATCTCCACCTGCTCCAGCCCAGCCAATCAGTGTAAATGATGGCGATGAGATTATCCAAATGGACCGTGTTCGCAAAATCATTGCAGATGCAATGGTGAACAGCAAGCATACTTCGCCGCACGTTACTTCATTCATCGAGACTGATGTAACCAATGTTGTGACCTGGAGAAACGCCAACAAAAATTCTTACCACAAGAGAGATGGTGAAAAACTGACATTTATGCCGATTTTCATTCGTGCGGTTGTGAAAGCGATTCAGGATTTCCCAATGATTAATGTGTCTGTTGATGGCGACAAAATTATCAAAAAGAAAAACATCAATATAGGAATGGCAACGGCGCTTCCGGACGGAAACCTGATTGTTCCTGTTATCAAAAATGCAGACCAGTTGAGTTTGTCAGGATTGGCAAAAGCAATTAATGATTTGGCTTACAGAGCAAGAAATAAAAAACTGACACCAGCTGATACACAGGGTGCAACTTATACGATTTCTAATGTCGGAACTTTTGGAAACCTTATGGGAACGCCGATTATTCCACAACCTCAGGTAGCGATTTTGGCGGTTGGAGCAATTGTAAAAAAGCCTGCAGTTATCGAAACTGAGTTTGGAGATGTGATTGCAATCCGTCAGAAGATGTTTATGTCACATTCTTATGACCATAGAGTAGTGGACGGTAGCTTAGGCGGGATGTTCCTGAAACACGTCAACGATTATCTCGAAAATTGGGATCTCAATACAGAAATATAAAATCAAAGCCTCAGAATATTCTGAGGCTTAATTTTTTAAAGACTTTCCAAATTCCCAGATTTGCTGAATCTGCGAGAATTCAAGTTTACTACAACTCATCTAATTCATCTGCAGAACCTTGTCCTTCATTCATCAGGTAAGCTTTCAGGAAAGGTGTCAGGTTCCCATTCATTACGCTGTCCACATCAGACGTTTCGTATCCGGAACGAACATCTTTTACCAATTTGTAAGGATGCATCACGTAATTTCGGATTTGAGAACCCCATTCGATTTTCATTTTTCCGGCTTCGATTTCGTTTCTGGCTTTCATTCGTTCTTCGAGTTCGATTTCATAAAGTCTGGAACGTAGAAGTTGCATTGCTTTTTCCTTGTTCTGAAGCTGAGAACGCGATTCTGAGTTTTCAATGATAATTCCAGTTGGTGCGTGACGAAGACGGACCGCAGTTTCCACCTTGTTTACGTTTTGTCCACCAGCACCGGAACTTCGCATGGTTTCGAAACTAATATCAGCAGGGTTGATGTTGATTTCAATCGTGTCATCAACCAAAGGGTAAACATAAACAGAAACGAAACTCGTATGACGCTTAGCATTACTGTCAAATGGTGAAATTCTCACCAATCGGTGAACGCCATTTTCACCTTTCAGATAACCGAAAGCAAACTCGCCTTCGATTTCTAAAGTTACCGTTTTTACGCCGGCAACATCGCCTTCCTGGAAATTCAGTTCACGGATTTTGTAGCCTTGTTTGTCTGCCCACATTGTGTACATACGCATGAGCATACTGGCCCAGTCGCAGGATTCTGTTCCGCCGGCTCCGGCTGTGATCTGAAGAACCGCAGATAATTCGTCGCCTTCGTTGGACAACATATTTTTGAATTCCAGATTCTCTACTTTTTCCACCAACTCAGGAAAAGATTCGTCTAATTCTTTTTCTGATTCGGGGTCTTCTTTTGCGAATTCTAAAAGAACCTGTAAATCTTCAAACTGAGCATTGATTTCCTCATAACTTTCCACCCATTTTTTCTTGGAACGGAGTTGTTTGAGGAATACTTCGGCTTCTTTTGGTTTTTCCCAGAATTCCGGAGCGGCAGTTTTTTCGTCATCATTAGAAATCTCGATTTTCTTTTTCTCGATGCCGAGAAATTTGTGAAGGTCTTCTATTCTGGATTGTATATCTTTTATTTGGTCTGTGTTTACCACGTTTGTTTTAATTTTTGCAAAAATAAGGAGAAAATAATGAATACTGATGATTCGTATTTAATTCAAAAATTTTAACACAAAGGTCACGAAGTTTTTTTTATCTAATTGAAAATATTTTAGGTTTCACAAAGTCGCTTTGCTTAGCAAAGAATCTTTTTTTACAATATTATGATGTTGCGTGTTATGATTGGCGAAACTTTATTTCTTGCGAAGCTGCAATAGGGATAGTAGTGGAAATCCTTTTTTGTGGCTTGAAAAATTTAATCAAAAGCTGGAAACGTGTTCCACAAAAAAGATTGTAGCGGATAGCCCGACCCGAGCTATGGCTTCAGGAAGGCGAGGGGATTGCCATAATTTAAATTTATTTCTCGCTGATTTTTACAGATTGAGCTCATTTTGTTTTATATAATCTGCGAAATCAGAAAAAACCTGCAAGAGTTTATTTTAAATTTATTTTATTGATAATCAGTTATTTTTAAATTTATTTTTATTTATTTTAAAAATTGAGGCAACCATTTCGGATTTTTGTCGTCTTATAGTCAGAAAGAGAAAATGAAACAAGATTTACAACATATCTTTTCCAAAGCAAAGAAAAATGACCGGCTGGCTCAAAAGAGTTTGTTTGAGATGTTTTCTGGGAAAATGTTGTCGGTTGCTAATTCTTATATCAACAATGTGGATGATGCGGAAGACGTTCTGATGAATGCTTTTTATAAAGCCTTTACCAAGATTGAAGATTGTAAAAATTACGAATCGTTTCCGTTTTGGCTGAGAAAAATAGTGGTGAATGATGCCATTACTTTCGTCCGAAAAAATAAACATGTTCTGTACGCGGAAACCGAATTTACGGATGCGATTGCAGACCAGAGGGAAGATGTTTCAGAACTTTCTCAGGATATAGATTTGGAAATTGTCTTCAAAGAAATGCCGGTTGGTTATAAACTGGTTTTTAACCTTGCTGTTTTTGAAGAAAAGAAACATCAGGAGATTGCGGAAATCCTCAATATCTCAGAAGGTACCAGCAAAAGCCAGCTAAGCAAAGCAAAAAAATGGCTGCAAGATTATTTTAATCAACAACAAAACACTAAACAAAATGCAGAGTCTGAAATCTAAATATGAACAACAGGAAATGAAAGTTTCCGAAGGTTTTTGGGACAGATTGGAAGAGAAACTGGACCAATCTCCTGCAAAAAAAGAAAAGCCAAACATGATTTGGTTGAGATATGCTGCGGCTGTTATTTTCTTATTTGGTTTGGGAGGAATTCTATGGATGACTAACAATAAAGCTGAAGTTAATGGTGATCAACAGTTTGCCAGCCAATCAGAAAATGAAAAATCAATTCCGGCTTCAGTTAAAAAGTCAGAAAATGTAGAGGCTGTGAAATCAAATCCTCTTAATCCTATTTTGGATTCTGATAATCAAAAATTTGCTTTTAAGAATGAAGATTCTTCGACTAGGTTTACATTGAACGAAGTGGAAACGCCCAGAATGAAAAATTCAATTAGTAAAGAAAAACTTGCTTCAAATCAAATTCCGGATATAAAAAAAGAAGAACCTCAAATTGTTTCTAAACCAGAAGAGCAATTGGCTCACACGGACATTCAAAAACCAAGAGAAAAAGTAAAATATGTGTCATCGTCTGACCTACTTTTCGGAGTAGAAATTGACAAAGCTAAAACGGAAACACCAAAATCTGCAATGGGAATCAATACGCTGAAAAAAAATGACTCTGATTTTCCTAACCCAAAACGTATCAAACTCTTTGGAATTACACTTTACGAAAAAGATTCTATATCAACTAAATAATTAAACTATGAAGTTCAAAATTCTACTTTTAGCAATGCTTTCAAGCTTTGCTACAGCACAGACTACGCTTGATAATCAAATGAAATCTTACACTGATAAGGTCAATTCAATCGTATCGACAGAGAAAGCGAATATGAAAGCAGAAACGGATAAAATTGATGAAGCTTTCAGTTCTGGAAAAATTACAAAAGCTGAGCAAATTGCTCAAAAAGAAACGGTTTCCAAACGATATGAAACTATTATCAATGATAAAATTGAAAATGAACGTCAGCAGTTGGAGGAGATTACTAAAAGCGCTGTTAAAAATTCGGTTTACAATAGTGATACAATCAGAAATAAAAATGTGATGGTTTTTAAGAATTCCGGTGTATCCATCAACATCAGAAAGGATAAAAAACAACCTACAGAATATATCAATACAAGCACTATCAGCGTGGGCTATGCATTTACAAACCTTACTAAGGATAAAGGTAGTTTCAATCCTTTTGAAAATGATTCGGAAATGAGGATCGGGAACTCACATAGTGTGGAAGTGCAATTCAGGCAAGATAAGCAACTTGGAAGTTTCACAAGTCCCTGGATTCTAAGATACGGATTAGCTTACAGAACTGATACCTATATGCCGAAACGTCCGCAGGTTTTTGTTCAGGAAAATTCGCAATTGTTTCTTGAGAATTTTGAAGAAGGCAGATTGAAACGTTCCAAATTGAGAAATGTTTATTTGACCTTGCCAATAGAATTTCAGCTTTATCTTAATCCTAAATACACCGAGTATGACGGGAAACAATATCTGGATGTGAGAAAAAAAATGTGGAAAATCGGCGTAGGTGCTTATGCAGGAATCAACACCAGAAGCATTGTAAAAGTGAAATATTATGATGAAGGCAGTAAATTCCAAAAGTACGATTACACTTTGGATGACGGTGTGAATGCTTTCTTGTTTGGTGGGAAATTCAGTCTGGGTTATGGTGGCGTTAACTTATTTATCAAAAAAGATTTCACTCCAATTTTCAATAGCAAAGCTAATCTACCAAATAAAAACGGAATCCAAATCGGAATCGAAATTGCCAATATTGATTTTTAAAACTATAAATTTTTCATAGAACATTCTTATACACTATTTTCTTATTATCGAAACACATCTTTTGTAGGTGTGTTTTTTTTTATTTACATTGGCGAATAAGAATTAAGAATGAAAAATTTACAGTTAATCGGTTTGTTTCTGGTTGTGGTAGGCAGTTTTTTGCCGTTGGTTCATATTCCAATTGTTGGAAACTGGAACTATTGGAAAGTCGATCATACACTTGCGATTGCAGTTTGGGGATTTTCTTTATTAATGCTGGTTTTCATTCTAATTAACAAAAATAAATTCGTGAAAATAATGACATTCTTAATGATTTTGCTTTTTGTTTTCACAATTGTTGCTATTAAATTAAAATCTTTGGATTATTTCAGCTTTTTACCCTTCAAATCCTGGCAATCTACATTTGCAGGAATTGTAAAATTGTCGTGGGGCTGGCTCATCGAATTTTTAGGAGTTGCTTTAATTTTAATAGCATCAAGAAAAAATAGATTTGAACCACAAAGGCTCAAGATTAGCACAAAGAGCACAACTAACTTTAGAATTAATGAAGGACATTGTGAACTTAGAGAAAAAGACTTTGTGACCTTGTTTAAAAAAGTTGAACCACAAGAGCTCAAAGAGCACAACTAACTTTAGAACTAATGAAAGGAGATTGTGAACTTAGTGAAAAAGACTTTGTAACCTTGTTTAAAAAATTGAACCACAGAGGCTCAAAAATTAGCACAAAAAGCACAACTAACTTTAGAATTAATGAAAGGACATTGTGAACTTAGTGAAAAATCTTAGTGAACCTTGTGTTTTAAAAAAAAATATCAATACAAAAAATTAAAAATATTATGAAAGAAGTATTCATTGTATCAGCGGTCAGAACACCAATGGGAAGTTTTATGGGAAGCTTATCAGGCATTCCTGCAACACAATTGGGAACGGCTGCGGTAAAAGGAGCTTTAGACAAAATCAATCTTGACCCTGCTTTGGTTCAGGAAATTTATATGGGGAACGTTTTGCAGGCTGGTGAAGGACAAGCACCGGCAAGACAAGTCGCTTTGGGCGCAGGTTTATCTAATCATACACCTTCTACAACTATCAATAAAGTTTGCGCTTCCGGAATGAAAGCCGTAACAATGGCAGCTCAGGCAATTAAAGCAGGCGATGTGGATGTTATTGTTGCTGGAGGAATGGAAAATATGTCAAGTGTTCCTCATTATTTGGATGGGAGAAACGGCGTGAAATTGGGCGAAATCAAAATGCAGGACGGACTTTTGAAAGACGGCTTGACGGATGTTTACAACAAAGTTCATATGGGTGTTTGTGCGGAACTATGCGCAAAAGAAAATGATATTACAAGAGAAGAACAGGATGCTTTTGCTATTCAATCTTACAAAAGATCGGCTGCAGCTTGGGAAGCCGGCAAATTTGCAGATGAGGTTGTTCCTGTAAGTATTCCACAAAGAAAAGGAGAACCAATTGTTTTCTCAGAAGATGAAGAATATAAAGCAGTTAAATTCGATAAAATCCCAACGTTGCCAACTGTTTTCCAAAAAGAAAACGGAACAGTAACCGCAGCTAATGCTTCAACCTTAAATGACGGTGCTTCTGCTTTGATTCTGATGTCAAAAGAAAAAATGGAAGAATTAGGATTGAAACCATTAGCTAAAATTATCTCTTATGCCGATGCAGCGGTTGAGCCGGAAAGATTCACAACGGCACCTTCTAAAGCTTTACCAATTGCTCTTAAAAAAGCAAACCTAACCAAAGATGATATTGATTTCTTTGAGTTCAATGAAGCGTTTTCGGTTGTAGGTTTAGCAAATAATAAAATACTTGGTTTGGATGATTCTAAAGTGAATGTGAACGGTGGAGCAGTGTCTCTTGGACATCCACTGGGAAGTTCGGGTTCCAGAATTATTGTTACCTTAATCAATGTTTTGAAACAGAATAACGGAAAATACGGTGCAGCTGCAATCTGTAATGGTGGCGGTGGCGCAACGGCGATTGTTATCGAGAATTTGCAATAATAATTTTGAAATATAATTTTAAGAACCCTTTCAGAGTTTCAAACTCTGAAAGGGTTTTGAGTTTGTAATTTACTAGGTCGACCTATCTGTTTTGTAGCTTAACTTATACTTTTTTTAGGCTGACCTACATAATTGTTAAGTCCGCCTATCTATTTTTTAGGTAAAGCTATACTTTTTGTAGGTCGGCCTATACTTTTCATAGGCTGACCTGTCTTTTCAACAGATCGAGCTGAGATTAAGGCAGGCCTCCCTAAAGATTTGCAAGCCGGACTTTACTTCAAACCAGTTGTAACTTTAAACTTGAAACAAATAAAACCATTAATTAATCATTTTATTTAATGGTTTTTTTATTTTTGTCTAAATAATATATTTCCAATGTCAGAAATAGAAACAACGACCACAGAAAACTCGATCAAGAATAACCCGAAAATAATGCGTGCCTGGGCATTGTACGATTGGGCCAACTCGGTTTATTCGCTGGTGATTACATCGACGATTTTCCCGATTTATTATACAATACTTACAACGGCTTACAACAAAAAAGAATTTGTTGCTTCAGCAAATGAATATCAGGAAGTACCCGTTCGTAATTTGATAAAAATTTTTGGAGAAAGCTATGAACCGGATGCCATTCTTAGTTTTTCATATGCAATTTCATTCTTTTTGGTGGTTTTATTATCTCCATTTTTATCATCTTTAGCAGATACTATTGGGAATAAAAAATCATTTTTACAGTTTTTCTGTTATCTGGGAGCAACATCGTGTATGGGATTGGCGATGTTCACAGGGATGAACAATATTTTCCTCGGTCTGTTGTTCAGTATTACTGCAAGTGTAGGTTTTTGGGGAAGTTTGGTGTTTTATAATTCTTTTTTGCCCGATATCGCAACTCAAGACAAACAAGATGCGCTCTCTGCAAAAGGTTACATTTATGGTTATATCGGTTCAGTATTACTGCTCATTATCTGTTTGTATTTAATTCAAGGTATTACAGATGACCCAAAAAAACAAAATATTCTTATTAGAGTTAGTTTTTTATTAATAGCTAAGTTTTCGTTGCGTGCGAAGCACGAACAATGAAAACCCTGTTGAACGGAAGCTTCGGGAGCTTTTTTCAACATTATGGGTTTACCGA
>NZ_FXUO01000005.1:0-396178 GCF_900182975.1 Epilithonimonas pallida
ATTATTAGATAATCAAGAATGGATTAATTGTAATTCTTTAGGTCAAGCATCAATCTTAAACTCAGAATAATCTATTATTTACTTATAAATCTGTTAATCTTTTGATAAAAATGTTGTTTTCATTTTTTTTGAATTCCTAATTAGATTATTTTTGCATAAATTAATTTTTAAAATGAAAAAATACTTATTTCTTCTTTTAATTTCTTTGCTAGTGGTTTCTTGCTCCAAAGTTAAAGTTGAAGGAAATGTAAAAGGGGGTTCTCCTTTAGAAAGAATTGAATTTATTGAAGCTTCTGGTGTTGCAACACTACCACTGGTTAATATAGGTGTTGACGAAAAAGGTAATTTCAAAGGTGAATTCAAGGCTCCTAAGAATGGTATGTACGCAATGACTTATGCTGGAAAAATGAATTTCATTTACCTTAAAAAAGGCCAAACACTGAAAGTTTCCGGAGATGCTGCTACTTTTCCTGAGGTTTATAAAATTGAAGGCGATGCTAAGAAGAACAACGATTTCATTACCGAAACTCAAAAGTATTTACAGACATATAGCTCGAAGCTAAATATGCAATTGCTTCAGAAAAAAGAATCCGATTTCTTAACTGAAATTAAAAAAATATATTCTGATCTTGAAAAAAATCTAGATGAGACTGCTGATAAGATTGGTCCGGATAGCGACGTGGTAAAACTTAAAAAAGATGAATTAACAACTAATATTCTTACATTTTTGGTTCAATATGAAGCGACTCATGGTCAAGCGGCTGGAGATCCTTCTTTCAAAGTTTCCAAGACATTCACTGACTACGAAAAATCTTTGACTAAGAATAATGACAGAATGGTTGAAGAACTTCCAGTTTACAGAAACTATCTATTGAATAAACTTGGTCAGGATTTCCAAAACTTTGCTGTAAAGCAAAAAGATAAAGATACAGCAAGCATGTCAACTATCTTTGCCAGATTTTTGGCTACAAATAAAGAAATGTCTCAAAAAACAAAAGATTATTTGTTAGCTTTTGTTATTGCCAAATTTGATCTTAATCCTTATACTTCTGAAGTAGAAAAGGTTAAGAAAGTTAGTGAAGAGTATATCAAAGATTCTGAAGTCAAAAAAGATTTGAACTCTGCTATCAACGCCGTATTCGGTTTGAAAAAAGGAGAAGAAGCTCCAAAAGTTAACTTTGTAAAATTAGATGGTAAATCTGGTAATTTAGAATCTAATGGAAAACCAACTTTGGTAATGACTTATGCATCTTGGAATCCATATATTGGACAATCTACAATACCTGTTCTTAAGGAAGTTGTTAACTTCTACAAATCAAAAGTTAATTTTGCATTTGTAAATGTTGATGATACGAAAGAGCAATTTACAAAAACTGCGAATGCAATGTTGAAAGGAATCCCTGGAACTAATTATTATGCTGAAGGTGGATTGTCATCAGACTACGCTAAAAAATTCTTTATCTATGGATTCAAAATTCCTGGATTTTTTCTAATTGATAAAGATGGAAAAATAGCCAGCCAAACTTTCTATAATTTAGGTGATGCTAAATTTGTGGAAGAGATGAATAAGATTTCTGGTTTGCAGGCGCCTTCTGTTAATCCGCAGGTTCAACTTCAAAACGATTTGTTGCAACAGAATCCAAAAGCTGATTCTGCAAAAACGAAATAATCAATGAGGAACAAAAAAAAGAATCAAATTCTTGAAAATATCAGACTCCTTTCTGCCGGTGCGAAAGGAGTTTCTGTTGGTAAAACGGAACTCGGAAAAACGGTTTTGGTTTCCGGAGCTGTTCCTGGTGATCTGGTGAATGTAAGAGTTAAGAAATCAAAGAGTAACTATTTCGAAGGCGAAGCAATTGAGATATTAGAATATTCCCAAGACAGAGTGGAACCAAAATGTGTTCATTTCGGGACATGTGGCGGCTGTAAATGGCAAAACATTGCTTACGAAAAACAACTCGAGTTCAAGCATAACGAAGTTGTTAATAATATTACAAGGATTGGTGGCGTTTCAGGTTTTGATATCATTCCTATTTTAGGATCAGAAGAACAATACTTCTATAGAAATAAGATGGAATTTTCTTTTTCTAATGCCCGTTGGTTGACGCAATACGAAATCAGCTCAGAAGAAAATTTCGGAAACAAAGATGCTTTAGGATTTCATATTCCGGGGATGTGGAGCAAAATTCTTGATCTTAAAGAATGTTTCCTTCAGGAAGATCCCTCGAATCGGATCAGATTAGCAGTGAAAAAATATGCTGTTGATCATGGTTTGGAATTTTATGATGTAAAAGCTCAGGAAGGATTTTTAAGAACATTGATGCTCCGCCAGAACTCTAAAGGCGAATGGATGATTCTCTTCCAATTGTATAAGGAAATGAAGACTGAGAGAATCCAATTATTCGATTTTCTTTTAAGCCAATTCACTCAGATCAAAACTTTGGTATTTGCAATTAATCCAAAAGGAAATGACAGCATCTACGACCTGGATATCCAGACTTATTTCGGAGAAGGCTTTCTATATGAAGAAATGGATGGTTTAAAATTCAAAATCGGACCGAAATCTTTCTTCCAGACCAACTATCGCCAAGCTTTAGAACTATACAGAAAAACACTCGAATTTGCTGAATTAACGGGTGATCAAGTGGTTTATGATTTATATACAGGAACCGGTACAATTGCACAGTATGTAGCAAGAAATGCAAAACATGTGATAGGAATCGAAGCCGTGCAGGAAGCGATTGATGCAGCTATAGAACATGCTGAATTGAATGGCCTTAATAACACAATATTCTATGCCGGTGATATGAAAAACGTCTTTAATGATGAGTTTTTGGAAAATCATCCCAAAGCAGATGTTTTGATTACAGATCCTCCAAGAGATGGCATGCATCAGAAAGTGGTTGAACAGATCCTCAAATTATCTCCGGAAAGAATCGTCTATGTAAGTTGTAATTCAGCTACACAAGCGAGAGACATTGCACTTTTGAAAGAAGATTATGAGCTGGTAAAAATCTTGCCTGTCGATATGTTTCCTCAAACGCATCATGTAGAAAACATCGCTTTGCTTCTTAAAAAATAGAACGATTTGTTTATCTTTAAATAATGAAAGTTTTAGCATTCCATCTGACATCGAAGTAATAAATAAGTACAGATGAAAAAAATATTTTTCTTTTTAAGTTTTCTATTCATCCTGACAAGTTGTGGAAGCGATGACGATATCTGCCTCAGCTCAGATTCAACACCCAGATTGAAATTAAAATTCAGAAGTGCGGCTAATACCAGTAATCAGCTTATTAGAATTGATACGCTTTATGTGGATGTAGATTATGGTAAAACCAGTTTAACCAATGTTATGACAGCCCAGCCCAACGTGGATTCTATTTTTGTTCCGATGAGAGTAGATAATGCTGTATATACGGATATTTATTTCAGAACAAGAAAAAATGGTCCACGGAGCAAGATGAGAGTCAGTTATATAACAAAACCCATCTATGTTTCGCCGGCTTGCGGTTATAAGATTAATTACGAGAATCTGAATGCAGAGCTTTTGGAAAGTAATCCTGTACAAAATGTTGAATCCAATCATACCTCATTAACTGATGAAAGTAGAATCAATTTTTATCTGCGCTTTTAGTGTGTTTTCTATTTTTGGATTTGCCCAGCAAAAA
The DNA here is from genome assembly GCF_900182975.1 of Epilithonimonas pallida. Classification (NCBI taxonomy): domain Bacteria; kingdom Pseudomonadati; phylum Bacteroidota; class Flavobacteriia; order Flavobacteriales; family Weeksellaceae; genus Epilithonimonas; species Epilithonimonas pallida. The sequence continues at coordinate 3,672 of NZ_FXUO01000005.1, forward strand.
CAAGACGAGAAAAAACAGGATTCTGTAAAATGGAAATATACACCCAACTTTACTGTTGGAGTGGATGCTCTCAACTTGGGATCAGGTTTTTTCGGTGATAGAAAACTATATCAGGGATTTATTTCCAGTAGGATCAATAAAAAAGTCCATGCCATTATCGATTTGGGCTATGATAAAAATGTCTATCAGAAAAACGGTTACGATGCCAAAGCGGACGGATTATTCGCTAAGATTGGAGGGTTTTATATGTTGACAATGGATCCGGAGAACCAGCTTAATGGTTTCTATGCTGGAGCCAAATTAGCCGCAAGTTTTTATTCCCAGGAATATATGGCCATTCCTGTAAAAGGACAATATTCCGAAGGAGTGACAGTTGCCTTTGATCCATCAACTCAAAGCAGTTATTGGATAGAAGCGTCCTTGGGTGCAAGAGTTCAGGTTTTTGAAAGCAATTTCTTTCTTGATGTTAACGTGCAGCCAAGATATCTGGCTTACACCACGAAACAGGAAGAGATTACGCCAATGATTGTTCCTGGTTTCGGAAGAAGTTCGGGGAATTTCAATATGGGGTTCAGCTGGAGCTTAGCATATAAATTTTAATTTTCAGGAGCTTAATCCCGCTTTCCGCTCATACTCCTCGTGCCAATACTTGCCAGCAGCAGAAACCCGGCAGCTTTCCGGTCCAACTGCGGGGTAACCGCTACAATCGGGGCTAGTTTGCAATTCTATACCAATTCTATATTAATCGAAAAAGCCTTGTCGGAGTCGATCCGGCAAGGCTTTTTCATTTGATAGATGTCCTATTAATTAATTTTAATACTGAATGGATTTTCCATCACCACAGCAGATTTGGTATCAGGGTCTGTGATATGCTGGAAAATTTTGAAATTTTCTTTTCCAAGCTTATTTTTGATCAGTCTTGTTGAGAAATCTTCCTCAGTTTCAGAAGAAAATATCTGCTCAAATTTTGAAACTTTGGAAGGATAGGAAGATACATTATAAGTTTTAAGATTTGCAGATTTAGCCGCAAACTTGATGGCATCTTGCAACGATCCCAATTCATCAACCAGACCGATTTGTTTTGCTCTCACACCGGACCATACTCTTCCGCCACCGATCGCGTCAATCTCTTCAAAAGATTTTTTTCTGTTTTGTGTTACAAAATGTACGAAACGCTGGTAAGTAGATTCCACGCTTCTTGTCATAATATTCAATGTTCCCGGACTCAAACCATTAATAGCCGAGATCATATTAGAATTGGCATTAGTAGAGACCACATCGCTTCTGATCCCATTTTTCTCTGCCAGATCCTTGAAATATGGAATGACTCCAAAAACACCAATTGATCCCGTTAAAGTGTTAGGCTCTGAGAAGATTTTGTCAGCACCCATCGCAATGTAATAACCTCCGGAAGCAGCGTAATCACCAAAAGAAACTATAACAGGTTTTTTACGTTTTAGTTGTTGCATTTCAAAAAGAATCTCATCAGATGCATTGGCGCTTCCTCCCGGAGAATTGATTCTGAAAACGACAGCTTTCACATCATCATCTTTTTGAAGCTTTTTAATTTCTTTTATAAAGCTATCAGAGTAGATCCCATCGTAACCTTTACCATTATAAATAGCTCCGGATGCATACAGGATCGCAATCTTTTTACCGTCATGATCCTGATCAACAGATTCCGAATATTTAGCAAAAGATATTTTATTCAGTTTTTTGTCCTTATCGATGTTCAGTTTTTTCTTGATGATATTATCGTACTCAGATTTCTGAATCAGTTGATCTGCCAATTTATATTGCAGGCTAAGATTCGGAAGATAACTGTATAAGCTGTCAGTGATCGTATTAAGTTCAGCTAAAGGGATTTTCCTTGAACCAGAAATTTTAGTCGAAGTATTGGACCAGATGTCATTTAACAAAGTCGAAAGCTGTTCTTTATTTTCAGGTGAGATTTCATCCCTTAAAAAAGGTTCAACCGCTGCTTTGAATTTCCCGTGACGTATTACCTGGATTCCGATTCCGTATTTTTCAGCAAAGTTTTTGAAAAACGTTACTTCTGTAGAAAGTCCTTTCAATTCAATTAGGCCGGCTGGATTCAGATAATATTTATCCGCTACCGAACCCAGGTAATAAGCACCTTGAGAAACGGTATTCCCATAAGCATATACAAATTTTCCACTTTTTTTAAAATCATTTAAGGCATTTCTGATATCATCCAACTGAGTGATCCCGGCGTTGATATTATCCATTTCCAAACTGATTCCTTTGATTTTATTATCTGTCTTTGCATTATTTATAGCCTGCAAAACATCATAAAGCAAGACAGCCTTTTGATCATTTTTGAAGGAAAAAATATCTTCCTGATCTTCAGAAGGACTGTCAATGATTTTTGTCTTGAGATCTAAAGTTAATACCGAATCAGATTTTACATCAGTTCCCCCGGAAACTGAAGATAAAATGAGAAATGCGATAAAAAACAAGAAAAATCCTGCAATGACAATAAAAATTGCAGTTAAATTTGCTAAAACTATTTTGAAAAAACTTTTCATCTAAATAAATTATTTATTCTATATGTCGTACAATGATGTTATTTTGTTACTTGGAAGTAATATAAATAATCCCCAAAAAAATATTGAAATAGCCCTTGAAAATATAGAATCTAAGGTAGGTACAATATTAACAAAATCTGAATTAATATTAACAAAACCTGTAGAATTTGAAAGTTCTAATATTTTTTGTAATATTGCAGTTAAATTAAAAACACAATCTTCACCTATAAAACTACTTTCTGAAGTTAAAGCTATTGAGAAAATGATGGGTCGCGTAAACGATTCTTCAGCTATTGGAGCTTATCAGGATAGAATTATAGATATTGATATAATATTATATAACAATATAAAGTTTAGTTCTAAGAAGTTAATAATTCCTCATCAAAAAAATCTTTACGACAGAGATTTTGCAAAGGAACTCATTAATAAAGTGAAATAAATTTTTATAACACAGATGACTATGAAGAAAAAAATTTTACTATTCTTCCTATTACCAGTTCTTGGTCTATCCCAGACCAAAGAGGAAAGCAGTAAGCCAGAAACACAACCGTTTAACAACAAAAGCCGACTTTTTAAAGATTGGTCTGTTTCTGTTGGCGGAGGGGCAGCCTTTATGACAAACGCAGATCTAACTTCCTTTTATGATGGAAAAATCAACTGGGGTTGGAACGGTTATGTAAGTTTGGACAAACAAATTAGCCACACATTTGGATTGTCATTGATGTATACACGTGGTCAGACCAATCAGAAAGCATATTTGAATGATGCGGCAGGAGTAGGACACGGCTATACAAAATTTGACCAGATCGCACTATTGGGTGATATTAATTTTTCTAATCTGATGAGAAGAGTTGATAACAGATCAAGATTCAAATGGGCTTTGCACGGTTATGCGGGAATTGGACTTACAGGTTACAAAACGTTTTTACAAGATAATAATGTATTGAGTAAGTGGCCATTGTACATAGAGCAAAAAATGGATATTGGTAGCTTTAGTTATATAGGTGGTGTAGGGTTAAAGTATAATATTTCCCGATTACTTGATATTGAGCTGAGAGCATTATACCTTATCAGTGGAGATGAAGAATTTGATGGCGGCGGATGGTCCAGAAATGCAGCTCCGGGATATAATTTAATTAATGATACATATTCTGATAATGCATGGTTATTCAATTTAGGATTATCATTTAAATTAGGTAAGCATCAAGATCATCTTCGTTGGGTAGATCCATTGCAGGATGCTTATACAAAAGCGGCTAATCTGGAAGAGCAGTTCAAAGATTTCAAAGTTTGTGAAAAAGGAGATCAGGATAATGATGGCGTTTGTGATGATTGGGATAGACAGCTAGATACTCCTGCAGGTGCCAGAGTTGACGGTGCGGGTGTTGCTTTGGACACTGATTTGGATGGAGTTATAGATTTGAATGACAAATGTGTAACTGTGCCAGGACCTATACAAAATAATGGATGTCCGGTAGAAGCTACCCCTCAGGTATTACCAGTCAAAGAAATAGCAATTGATGAAATTAATAAGTATTTCAATGGAATTGAGTTTGAACTGAACAAGGATGTAATTAGACCAAAATCCTACCCGGATCTTGATAAGGCTGCTGATATAATAAAAACATTAGGAGGAGATAGTCAATTTATTGTTGTTGGTGCTACTGACAGTAGAGGATCGGCACAATATAATAAAAAATTATCCCAAGCTAGAGCAAATGCAGTTTTAAATTATTTGATAAATAAAGGTGTCTCTCCGAATGTGCTATTGGCAGAAGGAAGAGGAAAAGAAGATCTTAAATATACCGAATGTGACCCTGCAACAAAATGCCCGGAGTGGAAAAATGAAGCTAATAGAAGGGTATATTTTGTAGCAAAATAATAAACTAGAAAAAAACATTAAAAAATATGAAACAAAATTTATTATCATTAGTAGCAGTAGGATTATTGTTGCCTATGAGTTTGGCAGGCCAGGAAGTATCGTCAGATGCTAACTCTGGTTCTCAAAATGTTTCTCCATTTACTCAGGCATCAAAAAGATTCAATGATTGGTCTATATCAGTGGGTGCGGGTGTGCCTTTGATACAATCGGCTGATATGACATCGATTAAAAATGGGAATGGTAAAAACCTTTTTGGATATTCTGCTTACATTAGTGTCGATAAAGCAATTACTCACGCATTTGGTCTTAATTTACAGTATGACAGAGGAGAAACAAGACAAGGCCAGATTAATACGAAAGATCATAAGCCTTTACCTGGTAATTATCCGGCTGGTAGAACACAATATGACGCAATCTCTATCTTAGGAGATGTTAATTTTTCTAATCTTTTGAGAAGAGTAGATAATAAGTCACCTTTCAGATGGGCACTTCATGGTTATGCGGGTATTGGTACTTTAGCATATAGATCTTACAGACAAGATCCAGGTCCTGTTTATAACCAAACGCTCAATTATGAAACTAAACCCTTCAAGCTTGGGTCTCTTTTCGGACAGGCTGGAGCAGGGCTGAAATTCAAAGTCAATAATAGAATTGATATAGAAGGTAGAGTGATGTATGTTGTAACTGGTGACGATGAGTTTGATGGGGCTGGAGTTGGACAGAATGGCTATAATCTAATCGAAGATCAAATTTCAGATAATTTCTTTAATACTACTTTAGGAGTTACTTTCAAACTTGGTAAGCACGAATCTCATTTGATGTGGCATGATCCACTTCAGGAGATTTACTATAAGTTAGATGTTCTTAACGACAAAACTCAGGATATCGAAGTTTGCAAAAAAGGAGATGTTGATAATGACGGTGTTTGTGATGATTGGGACAGACAATTGGATACACCGGCTGGAGCAAGAGTTGATGGAGCTGGTGTTGCTTTGGATGTTGATTTGGATGGAGTAATTGATCTTTATGATAAGTGTGTAACGGTTCCAGGACCAGTAGAAAATCAAGGTTGTCCTTACCCTTCAAACTCGACTACGGGTATTGTTACGGATGAAGACAGAATGATAAAAGGTATTGAATTCGATTTGGATTCTGATAGGATTTTGCCTTCTAATTCTCCAATTCTGGCACAGGCTATCAGTTATATTAATGCATCTAATTCCAGCTTTAAGGTTATTGGAGGTACAGATACAAGAGGTACAGAAAAGTATAATCAAGGTCTTTCAGAAAGAAGAGCTAAGAATGTTAAAAATTATCTGATACAAAATGGTGCGGATAAAAGTAAACTTGAAGCACTCGGTAGAGGAGAAAAAAATCTTCTTTATCCGGAATGTGATCCTGCTGAAAAATGCCCTGAATGGAAAAACAGAGCGAACAGAAGAGTTTATTTTGAAGCTAAATAAAATATAAAAACAATATTATGAAAACCGCAGTAAATGCGGTTTTTTTATTTTCAGGAATTGATTAAATTTACAAATGCTTTCTTCCACAGAATCACAAGACAGATTAATTCATAAAACACTCAAACAATTTTGGGGCTTTGATGAGTTTCGTTCTTCTCAGAAAAACATTATTCTTTCTATTGTTAATGGTAGAGATACATTAGCATTGTTGCCGACAGGTGGTGGAAAGTCACTTTGTTATCAATTGCCTGCCCTTGTTTTGGAAGGAACTTGTCTGGTTGTTTCTCCACTTTTAGCATTGATGAGAGACCAAATAGATGCTTTACAATCTGTAGGAATCGAAGCAGAATTGTTAAGCTCAGAATTAGACGAATTTGAAGAAGAATCTGTTTACAATAGATGCAAAGAAGGATTAATAAAAATTCTTTATATCTCACCGGAAAGATTACAAAATCAATTATTCTTAAGAAATATTCAGGAGATTGAGGTTTCATTCATTGCGGTGGATGAAGCGCATTGTATCTCAGAATGGGGTTCGGATTTTCGTCCAAGTTACCAGAACATCAAAAAGTTTCGGCAAGAATTCAAGAATGTTCCTTGTCTTGCCTTGACAGCTACTGCAACCAATCATGTTGTCGAGGAGATTATAAGCAAATTAGGGCTTCATCAACCTCAGGTTTACAAACAAAGTTTCAAAAGAGATAATCTCAATATTATTGTTGAAAATATCTCCAATAAGTATAACAGGATTTTAGAATTTCTTAGACAAAATCTCTCTTCCGGAATCATCTATACAAGAACGAGAAGAGAAGCAGAGGAATTAACTTACTACCTTAAAAATAACAAATTCCAAAACGCAGATTTTTTTCATGCCGGATTATCTTCAAGTGAAAAAGAAAAACTTCAAAAAAAATGGATTAGCAGCCAATTTCATGTTTTGATCTCCACCAACGCTTTCGGGATGGGAATTGACAAAGACAATGTGCGATTTGTAATCCATTTGTCGCCTTCTTCCACGATTGAAAATTATTACCAGGAAATTGGCCGAGCCGGACGAAACGGAGAAGAGGCGTTAGCACTACTGCTTTGGAACGAACAGGAATTAACTAACATCGATAATACTTTCAAAAATCAGATTCCTAACAAAACGGAATATGAAAAAATATTGACTTATCTCTATTCAATTTTTCAAATTGGAGATAGCGATTGGCCGGAAAAAACATTTCAGCTTGACCTTAACAAAATCAAGAATCTGACGAAATTGTCCACTGCGAAAATCAAAAATATTTTGACATTTTTGAACAATCAGGAATTAATTTATTATAAAAATAATATCTCTGCCTCCACGATTCAGAGTTTTGTTCAGTCAGATGAATTGGAGCAATTACCACCAAGCGATGCTTATTTTATGGAATTGTTGTTTAGAAATTTGCCCGGATTGTCGATTCACAAAGTGCATTTCAGTGATGCAGCATTTTGCAAAAAAAATGAAATGGATCTTCAGAATTTCAAACAAAAACTATTGCAGTTGCAGAAAGCGGGACATTTGGAATATCTCGACGGAAGTCTCCATTCTATCAGGTTTTTAAAACCTAGGAATGATCGGCATTTGTTCGGAGAATACTGGTCGCTTTTCCATAATATTCAGAAAAATAAACTCAGAAAATGGGAAGAGAACAAATTCTATATCCAGGATTCTGATTTCTGTAAAATGAAATTGATTCTCAGCTATTTTGGAGAACGAGATGCAGAAAATTGTGGTAAATGTTCGGTTTGCAGAAAGAGAACCAACTCCAAAAGAACTTTGTCTTCAGATATTACTCAACAATTGTCGAACCGGCCGATGTCTTTGGATGAGATGGCGGCAAATCTCAATTTTTACTCTAAAGAATCTATTTCAGAAACCTTGATTTTCCTTTTGGACATTGGAAAAGTCAAAATGTTGAACTATAAAACTTATATGTTAAATAGTTGAAGCATTAAATAATAACCACAAAAGTTACAAAAGAAAATTATTAAATAAAATTCTATTAAGAGTAAAAAGAAATAATTATTGCTTTTTTCTTCTTTAAAAAAGAGTAGTGAATGAAATCTTATGTGACTTTTGTTGTTGAGAAAAATATACAAATATTCAGTTTTAATAAATCATCAATTATAAAATAAATGCAGACGAAACCTCTTAATGTCGTTTTTTTCGGAACTCCCGATTTTGCAAAAGCTTCTTTGGAAGCGATATTCAAATCTCATCACAAGGTTGTCGGTGTTGTAACAGCGGCTGACAAAGCAAGTGGAAGAGGAATGAAACTCACACCTTCGCCAGTGAAAGTTTTCGCAGAAGAAAATAACCTCAACCTTTTCCAGCCGGAAAAACTTAGAAATCCGGAATTCTTAGAATCCATCCGAAACCTAAACGCAGATGTTTTTGTGGTGGTAGCTTTCAGAATGATGCCTCAGGTTTTGTTTTCGATTCCGAAATTGGGTACATTCAATCTGCACGGTTCGTTGCTGCCGGATTATCGTGGTGCGGCACCAATTAATTATGCCGTCATTAATGGGGAAACCAAATCTGGGGTGACAACGTTTTTCATCAATGAAAAAATAGATGAAGGTAATATTCTGCTTCAGGCCGAAACCAAAATTTTACCGGAAGACAACGCCGGAACTTTACACGATAAATTAATGGTCATCGGTGCGGATTTGGTGATTAAAACTTTGGACGGATTAGCTGAAAATTCCATCACGGAGAAACCTCAGCCTGAAAAAGAAAATCCAAAAACAGCTTACAAAATCTTTAAAGAAAATTTAAAAATCGATTGGAATCAAGGTTCTGAAACGATTCATAATTTCGTGAGAGGAATGTCGCCTTATCCAACAGCTTTCACCATTCTGAAAATCGGAGACGAAGAAAAATCACTGAAAATCTTCAAAGGACATTTTGAATTAGAATCCCATTCGAGAGAAGCCGAAGATTTTGATATTTCAAAAAATGAGTTCAAATTCTACACAAAAGACGGAATCTATTATCCGGAAGATGTTCAGATTCAGGGCAAGAAAAGAATGCCTGTTAAAGATTTTCTTAATGGAATTCAGAATTTTGAGGATTATAAAGCTTAGACTTTAGATAATAGACGAATAGATAACAGATTCTAAAAAATGAATAACAACAAAGTCAAGATTTTAAAAACAGAAATCTTATCCGATAATTGGTACACGCTTAACAAAGTCACTTTTGAATATCAAAAGAATAACGGAACGCTGGAAACCCAAAGCAGAGAAGCTTATGACCGCGGAAATGGTGCAACAATTTTACTTTATAACAAAGAATCAGAAACCGTAATTCTGACGAAACAATTTCGTTTACCAACTTACATCAATGGCAACGCAGACGGAATGATGATAGAAGCTTGCGCCGGACTTTTGGACAAAGATAACCCGGAAGAGTGTATCAAAAGGGAAACGGAAGAGGAATTGGGTTATGAGATTTCGGATGTCAAAAAAGTGTTTGAGGTTTATATGTCGCCGGGTTCGGTAACGGAAATTCTTTATTTTTTCATCGCAGAATATTCCAAATCGATGAAAATCAATGACGGAGGCGGGTTGGAAGAAGAGCAGGAAGAAATAGAAGTTATGGAACTTGACATCGAGAAAGCGCTTGAAATGATTGACTTGGGCGAAATCAAAGATGCAAAAACGATTATGCTCCTCCAGCACGTAAGACTAAAAGGTATTTTATAGATTTAAAATCAATTCAATTATAAAAAAAATTAAAATGAAAAAATTATTTTTCGGATTATTATTGTCGTCTAACCTTTTCTTTTCCCAGGATTTGAAAGTGATGACTTACAACATCCGGCTGTCTTTGGAAAGTGACAAGGAAAATTCTTGGGACAATAGAAAAAACGATGCTTTGGCGTTGATGTCATATTACCATCCGGATTATTTCGGTGTTCAGGAAGCGGTTCCTCAGCAAATGACGGATATCAAAACCAGTCTGAAAGATTATGATTACGTGGGTGTTGGAAGAGATGATGGTAAAAATCAAGGTGAATATTCTGCGATTTTCTATGATAAAACTAAACTGGAAGTCACTAAATCCGGAACATTCTGGTTGAGTGAAACGCCGGAAAAACCTTCCAAAGGCTGGGACGCGGCGTACAATAGAGTTTGTACTTATGCATTTTTTAAAATCAAGAAAACAGGTAAGCAATTCCTGGCGATGAACCTGCATTTTGACCACGTTGGTGATGTTGCTAGGGTGAATTCTGCAAAACTGATTCTTGAAAAAATCAAAGAACTCAACCCGAAAAATCTGCCATTAACTTTAACTGGAGATTTTAATTTAACAGATGATTCTGAACCAATAAAAATTATTTCGAAGTCTTTGGATAATGCTTATTACCACTCGAAAATGCCACATTATGGACCAAAAGGAACGTTTACAGCGTTTGATGTCAACACTGTTCCGAAAGAGAGAATAGATTATATTTTTGTGAAAGGTTTTGATGTGTTGTCCAACAGAACCATCAATGACAGGCGAGAAAATTTGCTATATCCATCTGACCATTTTCCGATCTTGGCAGAGATTAAGTTTAAGAAATAGCAAATGAAAAATCCTCTTGTGAAAGAGGATTTTTTTGGATAATTAAAACGTGAGCTTGTCATTCCGTAGGAATCTAAACATACTGTTATCAATTCTAATACAGATTCCTTTGGAATGACAAAATATTATTTCTCCCAAACAATTTTCTTCGTTATCACATCGCTGGAATTAGTCCCGACCATTATTTCAAATTCACCGGCTTCCCAATCGTAATTCAGTTCGTCATCGTAGAATTTCAAATCTTCCGGCGTCAATTTGAAAGTAACGGTTTTATTTTCACCTTTCTTCAGGAATATTTTTTGGAAACCTTTCAGTTCTTTGATTGGACGAACTACTTTTCCAAATAGGTCACGAATGTAAAGCTGAACGACTTCTTCACCATCAAAATTGCCTGTGTTGGCAACATTAACATTGATGGTTAAAGTTTGACTGCCTTTAAGATTATCAGAACTTAGATTAAAGTTTGAATATTTGAAATCCGTATAACTCAATCCAAAACCAAAAGGGAATTTCGGGTCGTTGTCCAAATCGATATAAGCCGAGACATAATTTCTTTCAGTGGATTTTTCGGCTGGTCTTCCAGTGTTGTAATGGTTATAATAAATTGGGATTTGTCCTTCTGTTCTTGGGAAAGTCATTGGAAGTTTTCCACCAGGATTTACATTTCCGAATAGGATGTCGGCGATAGAATTTCCGGCTTCTGTTCCTAACCACCAACTGTAAACGATCGTCGAAATATTATCCGTCGCCCAGTCAAAAACCAAAGGTCTTCCGGCATTAATCAAAAGAACGATTGGTTTTCCTGTTTTAGCAATTTCTTTTAGTAATTCTTCCTGAACACCAGAAAAATGGATGTTACTTCGGCTTTTCGCTTCACCACTCATTGCATGTCCTTCTCCAAGAGTCATTATCACAACATCGGCTTTTTTAGCTGTTTCGATGGCTTCTGCAAACATAGATTTGTCTTCGTCATTTTCATTGCAACCTTTGGCATAAAGTAAAGTTGAATTTTTGTCTAATTGATTTTTGATACCGTCAAATTGAGTCACGATTCTTTGTGCATCATCTTTGAAAGGAACTGACCAGAATCCGTGCATCGCAACCGCTTCTTTTCCGAAAGGACCAATCAATGCAACCGTTTTTGTAGATTTTGAAAGCGGAAGGATTTTCTTCTCGTTCTTTAATAGAACCACACTTTTTGCTCCAAACTCTCTCCCGAATTTTCTGTTCTCAAGATTGTTGGTTTGTTGTTTTTGCCTGTCGTTATTTGAAAATCTGTAAGGATCATCAAACAATCCTAATTCAAATTTTTTAATCAAAATTCTTCTTACGGCATCATCCACGAACTTGATGTCCACTTTTCCTTCTTTTACGAGTTTTGGAAGTTGTTCCATATAGATTCGGCTTTCCATATCCATATCACTTCCTGCAAGAATGGCTTTTTCTCCGGCTTCAGCATTGTCTTTGGCATAGCCGTGCTTTATCATTTCGCCGATACTTCCCCAATCGGAAACCACAAAACCTTTGAAGTTCCATTTCCCTTTTAATAAATCTCGTAAAATATATTTGTTAGCCGTTGCAGGAATACCATTAATGTCATTAAATGAATTCATAAAGGTTGCAACGCCAGCCTCAGCAGCTGCTTTGAAAGGCGGCAAATAAGTTTCGTTGAGTTGTCTCAAACTCATATCCACAGAATTGTAATCTCTTCCGCCAACAGCAGCACCATAAGCCGCAAAATGTTTTGCACAAGCCATTATCGCATCAATATTTCCTAAACCTTTACCTTGGAAACCTTTAATTCTTGCCAATCCGATTTTTGTTCCGAGGTAAGTATCTTCACCGGAGCCTTCCATTACACGTCCCCATCTTGGGTCTCTTGCAATATCCACCATTGGTGCAAATGTCCATTGGATGCCATAAGCAGATGCTTCTATTGCTGCGATCCTTTCAGATTTTTCTATCATTTCCAAATCCCAGCTTGCTGCCTGGCCAAGATTGATAGGAAAAGTTGTTCTGAATCCATGAATCACATCTTGTCCGAAAATCAACGGAATTTTCAGTCTTGATTCTAATGCTAATTTTTGAAAAGCTCTTGTTTCTTCTGCTCCGGTCACATTCAGCATAGAGCCGACTTTTCCTTGCTTTATTTCTTCTAAAACTTTTTTGGAATTAGAGTTCTGTGGTCCGGTTGCATATTCGAAACCGCTATATTGAACCAATTGACCTGCTTTTTCTTCCAGAGTCATTTTGGAAATCAGTTCATTGACTTTTTGCTCTATGCTTTTTTGTGCAGGAATGCTAATCGCGAAGATCAGAAACAGGAAGGAAAGGAAATGTTTTTTCATTAGAAAGCTTTTTGTCTCTTTTTGAGAAATTAATATCGTAAAAATAATATTTAATTTCAATATTAATAATATTTAAAACAAAAAAGCCGTTTTCGCAATCTGCAAAAACAGCTGTAAATAATTAAATAGTTAGTTAATAAACTCTTAGACCAGATCTTGCGCCTGTGGAAGTAAGAACAGATTGAGTTCTGGCTTTTTGCCCTGCAGAGAACATAAACATTGCAGCGTCATCCACATAATCCATATAGTTCATAAACATAACAGATCTGGAAGTTCCGCTACAAGTATTGTATAAAGGGTAAGTAGGTTTTCCGTAATTAGCTCCTGTTTGAGTTGGTGTATCTGCTACCAGATCATTTCCACAAGATGCATCTCCCCATATATGTCTCAGGTTAAGATAATGTCCGACTTCGTGAGTGGCTGTCCTTCCTAAGTTATAAGGTGCAGTTGCCCCTGTTTTACCAAAATAAGGAGCCGCAATTACTACACCATCATTCCAAAGTCCTGCAGATTCCGGAAAAGTAGCATAACCAAGAATTCCTCCCATATTCCCAACAACCCAAAGATTGAAGTAGCTGCCTGGGCTTGTTGCATCAATTCCGCCTGTAGAAGATTTTTTCATGGCGTCATTGGTTCCCCATTTTGTTTTAGTTGTAGCTTTTCTTACGGTTTTAATTAGGTGAAATCTTACCTGCGTATCACCGGCTTTAACACCGGAAAATTCAGTTGGGATTTTAGAGGCATCTGTGTTGGTTCCGCTAAAATCAGCATTAAGAATAGCAATTTGTTCTGCAATTCTGGCATCAGAAATATTTTCAGCAGAAGTTTTATACAGTACATTGACTACAACGGGAATATCAACAGTTCCGTCCGATAACACTTTTCCGCTGGTGATGAAGTCATTGATTCCTGCTTCGATGTTATTATAACGCTGTCTGGCAGCAGCATCGTTTTTTAATAACTCTGCTCTGATTTCTTCGGAAGGACAAGCACGTCTGGCGGAAACATTTGTGGTAGAGTTTTCGCCAACCAGGGTTTCTGTTTCTGAACTTTGATTACAAGCAGTAAGAGTTAATGCAGCAGTGATGTAAAAAAAAGTTTTCTTCATAAGATTATATTTTTAAAATTTTTATCAAATGTATATATTTTTTTCATTCAAATGTATTTTAATTTATAAAATATTTAACAATTATTAGTATGTGTTGAATATTATTTAATTAATCGTTTGTTTAAATTGATTTTATCCCAGAAATAAGAATTATATCGCTTATTGATTGGTGAAAATTCTTTCTGGTATAAAAGTTTTATTTTTGGTATTTAAAATTTGAAGGATGAATAAACTATTATTATTGTTGCTGATTGGAACAACGGCTACAGCTCAGGAATTGTATATGCCGAGAAATATCAAAAAAGCTTATGCTGACGGAACACGTGATATGTCTGGAAAACCAGGGAAAAACTACTGGCAAAACAAAGGAGTTTATAATGTGAACGTAAAAGTGGATGCCAAAACAAAGATTGTTTCCGGTTCCGAAACGATTCAGTATTCTAATAATAGTCCGGATGAGCTAAAGGTTTTAGCGATTCGTTTTGTGAATAATGTCAATAAACCACAATCGGGGAGAGCTGGATATACTCCAAAAGATGCTTTAACGGATGGGCTTAAAATCAAATCCTTCTTTATCAACAATGAAAAATACAACATTAATAGTGATGACTGGTCAACAGTGGAGGCTGTGAAACTGACCAAACCATTGGCTTCAAAATCTCAAACCGAAATCAAAATCGAATGGGAATATCCGTTGGCGAAAGAAAGTGGAAGAGAGGGACAAATTGATCCCGAAACTTTTTATGTCGCCTATTCTTTCCCGAGAGTTTCGGTTTATGATGATTACAACGGTTGGGATATGTTGCAGCATAACGGCAGACAGGAGTTTTATAATGATTTTAATGATTATTCTTTTTCGATTTCTGCACCGAAGAATTTTGTGGTTTGGTCAACGGGAGATTTTCTGAATCCTGATGAGGTACTACAGCCGGAATATCTTAAACGTTTCAAAGAATCATTAAAATCGGATAAAATCATTCATATTGCGAATGCCGAAGAAATGAAATCAGGGAAAGTGACGAAACAGAATGATTGGAATATCTGGAAATTCAGAGCTGATCATATTGTTGATTTTTGTTTTGCGCTAAGCAATCATTATGTTTGGGATGCATCAAGCGTCCAGTTAAAAACCAAAAGGGCTAGTGTGCAGTCTGCTTACAATGCCGGTGCTAAAGATTTTGAACAATATACGGAATGGATGCGTTACAACCTGAAATGGTTTACAGACAATTGGCCAGGTGTTGAATATCCGTTTCCAGTGATGACTGCTATCCAGGGTTACGCTGATATGGAATATCCGATGATGATAAACGATACGAGTATTCCTGATGATCTGCGGGATGCGAGACTGACTGCTGACCATGAGATTGCGCACACTTACTTTCCTTTCTATATGGGCATCAATGAAACACGATATGCTTATATGGACGAGGGATGGGCAACTATGCTGGAATATCTGATTGGCATAGATGAAAACGGAAAAGAAGCTGCAGATCAATTTATGAAAAACTTCCGAGTGAAGCGTTGGATTAATGATGCTTCTACGGAACAAGATCAACCGATTATTATGCTAAGTTCTCAACTTTCTGGTGCAGGTTATGGGAATAATGCGTATGTGAAACCGGCGTTGAGTTATTTGGCTCTGAAGGATTATTTGGGTGATGAATTGTTCAAAAAAGCACTTCATCATTATATGGACAACTGGCACGGGAAGCATCCGATTCCATGGGATTATTTTAATTCTATGAATACTGGTTCCGGAAAGAATCTGAATTGGTTTTTCAACAATTGGTTTTACACGAATAATTATATTGATTTGAAAATCAGTTTCTTTTCTCAGAAAGAGAATCAGACGATTTTAACCGTGGATAATGTTGGTGGCTTTGCGATTCCGTTTGATGTAGTTTTGAATTATGAAGATAATTCTCTGGAGAAAGTTCATTTTACACCAGCAGCTTGGGAGAAAAATCAAAAGTCGGTAAATCTGACGATCCCAACGAAAAGGAAAATTAAATCCATTAGCCTGGATGGAGGTATTTTTATGGATTATACACCGGATGATAATTTGAAAATGCTTTAATTTTAGTTTAAGTGAATTGATTTCGAATGAAAAAAATTGGTCTTTTATTGATTTTGCTTTTCTTTTCGTCTTGTGTTTCGCAGAAGAATAAAACTATTCAGCAGAATATTCTGACACTGAAAGATAGTTATTGTAAAGCGCCTTTGCAGTACAATTATTCCCAGAAAGTTCCTTCCTATAATTCTGACTCTATTATTAATGCCAATCAGAAACTCAAGCAATATTTTTCTGACCAAAGCATTTTGATCTTGAATGCTCTGGAAAGTATTGATGAAGCAGAGAAAATTATTGAATTGAAAAAAGATTCGACTCTAAAATCTCAATTAAGAGTGGTTCAGCTGAAAACAAAAATCAATAGTAAAATCAGTATTGCACTGACTGAGTTGGATGCTGTTGCTGCAGAATTTGACTGCGAAGGTGAAAGGGTTGCACAAATGGCCAATTATGTAGACAATATTAACAGCAACCGAAATAATAGATTGATTCTTTTCTCAATTATTACCGGCGCAGTAACCTCTGTTGCAGGCGGTGTTATCAAAGACAATGGTGTGGAAAATGCTGTGAATATCGGTGGTGGTTTGTTGGGAGCTGGGCTGGGTTTGGCAACTTTTAATCCGAAGGGTAAAAAAGTGGAATTCATTCATGAGCGAAATCTTCTGCGTGACATTTGGGAACAAAAATTACAGTCTAAAAATTTTCCGCCGTTTATCTGGTATATGTACACCGAGAAAAAATTTACAGGAAACCGCCAACATTCTATCATAGAGAATATGAAGCAAAGATGGATTCAGTACCAGTTTGACAGCGATGAAAATGCGGCGAATCGATCGGTGAATTTCGGAAACGGCGGACTTTACCGTTCGTCAGATTTGCACAATCGCGCATCGATGCTGAATCAGATGCAGTCTGCAACGAGAACCATTAATCAGAATATTAATTATCTTTTACTGGATTTGGATAAGGTGATTTCTTTGGAATAATCAAAAACCTCAGCCAAAGTAGCTGAGGTTTTCTTGTTTAAAATAGTATTTAATATGAAGAAAAAATTTAACTCTTATTCCACCGGTCTGAAAACCAAACCTGTTTCCTCGAAATAATCCAAAGTAATTCTGTCACCGTCATTCACAGTTCCTGCAAGGATTTCTCTGGATAATTTATTCAGAACTTCCTGTTGGATCACTCTTTTCAACGGTCTGGCTCCGAAAACAGGATCATACCCTTTATTCATCAGATAATCTACGGCGTCCTGAGTTGCAGTCATAATGATATTACGTTTTGCCAACATATCATTGAATCCTCTCAACTGATAAGTTACAATTTTTCCGATTTCTTTTTTTCTTAAAGGCTGGAACAATACCACCTCGTCAATTCTGTTCAGGAATTCCGGACGCAACGTTTGTTTCAATAAATCAAAGACCTGATCTTTTGTTTTGTCAACAATTTCATCCTGATTCTCATCAGTAATATTTTCAAAATTCTCCTGAATCAGGTGCGAACCTAAATTCGAAGTCATAATGATAATCGAGTTTTTGAAATTTACCACTCTACCTTTGTTATCCGTCAAACGGCCATCATCTAAAACCTGTAACAACGTGTTGAAAACATCAGGATGCGCTTTTTCAATTTCATCCAAAAGCACCACAGAATAAGGTCTTCTTCTTACTGCTTCGGTCAACTGACCGCCTTCATCATAACCGACATATCCGGGAGGCGCACCAACCAACCTCGAAACGGAATGACGTTCCTGATATTCACTCATATCGATTCTCGTCATATTGTTCTCATCATCGAATAAAAACTCTGCTAAGGCTTTTGCCAGCTCGGTCTTTCCGACTCCGGTTGTTCCTAAGAATAAGAACGAACCGATTGGTTTTTTATCGTCACTTAATCCTGCTCTGTTTCTTCTAATGGCATCTGCAACAGCTGTAATTGCTTCATCCTGTCCTACAACTCTGTGATGAAGTTCAGTTTCAAGATTTAATAATTTTTCTCTTTCAGATTGAAGGAGTTTGGTTACAGGAATTCCTGTCCATTTTGCAATCACTTCAGAGATGTTTTCAGAAGTTACTTCTTCTTTAATCAGTTCATTCTGATGATTTTGCATTTCAAGTTCAAGTTTTCCAAGCTCTTCTTCTTTTTCACGAAGCTTTCCATATTGAATTTCCGCTACTTTTGCATAATCTCCTGCTCTTGAAGCTCTTTCTGCTTCTAATTTTAAAGATTCTATATCTTTTTTGATCTGAGTTAAGTCTTCAGATTTTTGTTTTTCTTTCAGCCATTTTGCATTGATTTCATTTCTCTGTTCAGAAATTTTCGAAATATCTTCTTTCAAATGATCGATTTTCGTCTGATTTCCCTCTCTTGAAATCGCAGCCAATTCAATCTCCATCTGCATCAGTTTTCTGTCTAAAACATCCAGCTCTTCAGGTTTTGAATTGATTTCCATTCTTAATTTCGCAGAAGCTTCATCAATCAAATCGATCGCTTTATCCGGTAAAAATCTGTCTGAAATATATCTTTGAGACATCTCAACTGCAGCAATAATAGCTTCATCTTTGATTCTTACTTTGTGGTGCGCTTCATATTTATCTTTAATTCCACGAAGGATGGAAATTGCTGATTCCGTATCTGGTTCTTCCACCATTACTTTCTGGAAACGTCTTTCCAACGCTTTATCTTTTTCAAAATATTTTTGATATTCATTTAAAGTCGTTGCACCGATAGCTCTTAATTCACCTCTTGCCAAGGCAGGTTTCAAGATGTTTGCTGCATCCATCGCTCCTTCACCGCCTCCGGCTCCCACCAAAGTGTGGATCTCGTCGATGAAAAGAATAATCTGTCCATCTGATTTGATCACTTCATTTACTACGGATTTCAAACGCTCTTCAAACTCACCTTTGTATTTGGCACCGGCGATCAAAGCTCCCATATCCAATGAATATAAAGTCTTATCTATTAGGTTTTCAGGAACGTCTCCGCTGATAATTCTGTGGGCAATTCCTTCAGCGATAGCAGTTTTACCAACACCGGGTTCACCAATCAGAATCGGATTGTTCTTTGTTCTTCTGGAAAGGATCTGCAAAACTCTCCTGATTTCTTCATCACGACCAATTACGGGATCTAATTTTCCTTCTGCTGCTAATTCGTTGAAGTTTTTTGCATATTTATTTAAGGACTGATAAGTTTCTTCCGAACTTGCAGAAGTTGCTTTTGAGCCTTTTCTTAATTCTTTAATTCCGCCTTCCAAAAGGTTTTTCGTAACGCCCATATCTTTCAGCATTTTCGAAACTTCTGAATTGGTTTCCAAAAGAGAAAGCCATAAATGTTCGATCGTTACATATTCATCGCCCATTTTTTTAGCGATGTTGGGTGCATCAAGTAACACTTTGTTTGCCGATTGTGAAAGATAAATGTTTCCTCCCTGTACTTTCGGAAGCTTTTCTAAACTTTCCCGGTTGCGCTCTCTTACTAAAGTAGCATCTGCTTCAGATTTTTTCAGTAAGAAAGGTGATATATTTTCATCTACCTGAAAAATTCCTTCAAGTATATGTTGAGGTTCAATCTGCTGATTGCCAAATTCCATCGCCACTTGTTGTGCAGCCTGGATGGCTTCTTGTGATTTTACAGTATATTGGTTTAAGTTCATAATATTTTAGTTGATTGTTGTTGGTTTATAGTTGATTGATTAATACAAAATTTATACAATTATCAATTTGAAAACAATGATTTTTGTTTTGTCAAAAAACATTAAGATCAAAGTTGCTAATTCTAATCTTAATGCTTCATCAATCATTTAATTCTGAAACCTTAATCACAAAAAGTGTTCTATTGATGAATTTTTAAAAATTAAGGACAAAATTTCCGAATTGTTTAATTTTGTATTGATTTAAAGAGACAAAATTTCCGAAAGTTTAGAATTTAGATTAAAAATAATTGTCAATTTGTAACAGGTTTTTGAAAACATTCATCATTATTTTAATTCGGGATTTTTATTTTATAAATTTGAGTGAATAAAATCTGGACTTGAATCGTCTTATCTTAATTTTCTTTTTAGTTTTTACGACTCCATTTTGTTTTGGCCAAAAGCAAAATCAGGAAGACCTGTCTGGTGCTGAGACTTTGGATAAAAGTAAAATTTCGTCTGAGCAAATCATTAGACAAAGTCTTAAAAAATTGGAACAACCGATTTCTGACGAAGAGAAATATGAAGTTCGGATGAAAATGGCAGATGGTTATCTGAAAATCGGAAAACCTGATTTTGCAAAGTCAACTGAAATGCTTTTCAAAGCCAAAGAAATTGCTGAGAAATTAGACAATCCAAAACTTAAAGCAAAAATCTACGGGTCAATTGCTAATCAATATTCGTTTCTCAATTTTCCTGAAAAAATAAAACCTTATCTCGATTTGTCGAAGCACGAACTGGATCATTTTCCAAATGGTTATGAAAAGAATTTTCTCACAGCGCGTTTGTTTATTGAATATGGCAATTTAAAAGCAGATCAAGAAAATTTTACAGAAGCGAAGAAAGATTATCAGCAAGCTCTTAAATTTTTGCAGATGAATGGAACTTTCAACAAAAAGGATATTTTCCAGTATCGCAGAGCATTTTATAATATCGGTGTTTCTTATGCTTATCTGAAGCAAAATGATTCCGCTGAGTATTTTCTGAATAAAGCTTTGGCAATTCGTGATAATGAAAATAAAGAACTTAAATATTTTATTTATAACAATTTAGCTAAAGTTTATGCTGCTAAAAATGAGCATCAAAGAGCAATAGATTCTTTGGAAACAGTTCTGAAAGAAGATGCTTTTAAAGATAACCGGTTAAAAGCTGATATGTACAAAAAACTGATTGCTTCTTACAAAGCCTTGAATAGTCACGATAAATATATTGAGTATTCTGAGAAACTTTTGGACCTGGAGCCGGATGTTAAAAAGAATAATCTTAATGCTATTAATACAGCCGTTTCAGAAGAACAAAAAAATCTGCTGGAGAAAATTTCTGATAAAGAAGGCTATAATCAACTTCTGATTTTTGGTTGTGGTTTATTGGTTTTGATTGGAGGAATGAGTGTTTTTTATATCAATCAGAAAAGAAGGAAAGAAAAAATTCTTTATCAAAACTTCATCACCAATCTTGAGAAACAAGAAGTAAAAGAAACTCCAGAATCAAAAGAAATTATTCAACCGGAAATTGAGCAAAAAGAAAAACCATCTTTCTCGATTCCAAGTTCTGCTGAGTCCAATATTTTAGAAAAATTAGATAAGTTTGAAGAGTCGGCGAAATTTACCAATTCAAAACTGACGGTTGCAAGTCTGGCGGTGATGTTCAAAACCAATCCGACCTATCTCTCGGAAACGATTAAAAAACATAAAGGGAAAAACTTCAATCAATATCTCAACGAGCTTCGGATAAACTATATCTGTAAGCAAATCAACGAGCGTCCGGAATTTCTCAAATATAAAATTAGTTATTTGGGGGAACAAGCCGGGTTTTCTTCCCATAGTTCTTTTACAACGGTTTTTAAAAATGTCACAGGGATTTCTCCATCCGCTTTTTTGAGAGAAGCGGAAAAGAAACATAGGAATATTTAATCTTTTATTTATCAGTGATTTAAGATCTGTTTTTATTTTTCGAAATATCATATTTCGAAAATGTTTTACTATTTTTTAATTCTTAAAGTATATACATTTACTTCACCAATGAGATAAAATATTGTTATGGTTGATGAGATTATCTCATTGTATTTTATTAAATCTTAAAAAATTAATTATGAAGAAAATTGTATTTTTTGTGTCGGCATTAGGCTCGATATTTACCTTTTCACAGAATTTAGGTTACGGAAATTCTGTTTCCCAATCATTATCCGGAGAAGTTAAAACTCAAACCAAATCAGCGGCAAAAGCAGAAAGTTGTAATGCCATTGTTATCAATGATACAGATGAAGAGAATGGTGTTTTCATCATCGGAAATGGTGGGCAAAAGGCGGCTGTTGATATTCCGATCGAAGCTAATCAAACGATTAAAATCAATAGTATCGTTGTAACGCTCTCCAGTAAATTTCCACCAACATTTGTCAATTTTGTTTTTTATAATAATATTCTTTCCACTCCGGAAGATCCGGAAGACCCGAGAAGAAATATTCCGAACCAACAGATTCTGCAGATTACTGACAGCACTATCGAGTCTTATGAAGAAGTTGGCTATGAACCGTTGCATGAATTTGTTGTAAGAAAAATAAAAGTGAAGCTAGCAAATCCGATTCTTTTGAATGGGACAATGTCTGACGGAAGAATTTGGTTCGGAGTAAAGTCTGATGCCAATGCCTGGTCCACAACAGGTCATTTTGATACCGGCGAAGGAGTAATTGGAGAAAGCGTAGCAATGGGAGGTAATAATTTCGACTGGTTTCAGCTGGTGAATATGGAAGGTTTATATGAGCTTCAGGCGGAGTGTGATATTTTGAATGTTTCCGATACTGATTTCAATTCTAAAATTGGAATCTATCCGAATCCGGCTCAGGATTATTTCGAATTCAAGGGCTTAAGTGGAACTAAGATTGTTTCAACAAATATCTACTCAACTAATGGAAGTCTTATTAAATCAATTAGTTCCAATGATACTAAAATTAATATCAGTCATCTAAAAAATGGAGTTTATATTGTCCAGACTAAAACCGAAAACGGAAATACTTTTACCAATAAGCTGATAAAAAAGTAACTCATATTTTAAATTATTATAGAAGTCAGGGGTTTTCTTCTGACTTTTTTGCAATTAATATTACATTATATCTATTTTTTGTGTAACAGAATTATTTAATTCGTTTAAAAATTCATAATTTGCAGAAAAATAATGTTATATGAAAAAATATCTATTATTCTCTGTATTTGCTTTGCCGTTTTTGGGATTCAGTCAATGGTCAAAGGTCAGTAATTTTACAGGCAAACAAGTAAAAGAAGAGTTTGCAAATCTTCAGGAAAAACAGCTTTTTTCACTAAATAAAGATGCTTTGATTTCCAAATTGCAAAATGCGCCTCAAAAATTTTCAGGACAAAAAGGTATTGAAATTCTGATGCCTGATGAAAAAGGACAACTGCAAAAGTTCCAAGTATGGGAATATTCTAACTTCTCACCAGAGTTACAGGCTCAGTTCCCAAATATCAGATCGTACATGGGAATTGGGATTACAGATCCTACTGCATATTTAAGATTCAGTATTTCTGATCTTGGAGTATCCTCAACAATGCTGAAAAGTGGCGGATCAAGTTTTATTGAACCCTATGCACAAGGTAGTAATGTATATGCCGCTTATGAGTCTACGTCCAGACTATTAGATGAAAAAGAGGCTTTTGTATGCAGTACTATGAATGAGATGGCTGACGAGGCAGATGTACATACTACCGGAAAATCTAATAATCAGGTGTATAAAACTTTCAGACTGGCAATGTCTGCTCAGGCAGAATATTCTCAATATCACATTACAAGAGCTAATGCAGGATCAGCAACAGATGCAGAAAAGAAAGCTGTAGTGCTTGCGGCAATCAATAATACTGTGAATCGTGTCAACTCTCTCTATGAAAAAGATCTTGCCGTTCACTTTAATTTGATTCCTAATAATTTGGATATCATTTATCTGGATGCAACAACAGATCCTTATACTACATCCGGATCATATAATTCACAGGTTCAATCTGCAATAACATCTGCAATAGGGGCTGCCAATTATGATATAGGACACCTTTTAGCCTATGACAGTCCAAATGGTAATGCAGGCTGTATTGGTTGTATCTGTACCAACAGCAGTAAGGGATCTGCTTTTACGTCACATTATATTCCAGTAAGCGATATTTTTGATATTGATTATGTTGCTCACGAAATGGGTCATCAGGTTGGAGCCAACCATACACATACCTACAGTGGTTCAGAAGGATCCGGAGTGCAAGTGGAGGTAGGAAGTGGAAACACAATTATGGCTTATACCGGTATCACGGGCCAATATGATACTCAGTTCAATTCTAATGATTTTTTCACTTATAGAAATATTCAGCAAATTCAAAATAATCTTGCGAATAAAGCATGTGCGGTTAATACACCCATAGTTAATACACCTCCTGTTGTAGATGCAGGTCCGGATGTAACTATTCCTATCAGTACGCCTTTTGTATTGAAAGGTACAGTTACTGATGCAGAAAATGACCCTATGACTTATGTTTGGGAGCAAAATAATTCTGCTTCAGGAACTGCTCAGTTTACGACAGGCTCTTATGCTTCACCTACGAAAGCGGGAGGACCTAATTTCAAAATGTTTCCACCAAAATCAACAACTGTAAGATACTTTCCAGAATATGGGAAAGTTCTGGCTGGTGTTAATGCTACAAGATGGGAAGCTCTTTCCAGTGTGGCAAGAACACTTGATTTTACATTAACGGCAAGAGATAACTCTCCGAATGGTCAGCAAACACAGACTGATGCTATGAAAATTACTGTTAGTGCTGCAGCTGGACCATTTGTAGTAACAGCACCAGTATTTGGAGATGCGCTTACATCTGGTAATACTTATAACGTTAAGTGGAATGTTGCCAATACCAATGTTGCTCCGATAAATACTACAACAGTTAATATTAAATTATCAACAGACGGAGGTAAAACTTGGAGCACTATTGCTGCAAATACTGCAAATGATGGTGATGAGACGGTTACAATTCCTGCAGGATCTACAACAGCGAATGCTTATATAATGATTGAAGCTGTAAACAACATTTATTTTGCAATGAGTTCCAGTTTTGTTATCGATTACAGCGTGAACGGAGAAGTTTGTAATACTTACAGTTATACAGGTCCGGCTGTTGATATCAATGATGGGACGGGAACTACAAGCGGTCCAATTTCTTCACCACAAGTATTAGTTCCCATCAATGTTACGGATAGCGGTGTTATTACAAAAATAAGAGTTAAACCAATTATTGAACATCCAAGAACGAGCCAGATTGTAGTTGGAATAGAAGGTCCGTTGGGACAGACGGCTTGGCTATGGAATAGAAAATGTACAAGTTCCGGAATTAACGCTACTTTTAGCGATGAAGGTTCAGCTTATGTCTGCGCTTCTCCAATTTCTGGAACAGTAAAACCAGACGAAGCTCTTAATATTTTTAAAGGAAACGGTACTAAAGGTACTTGGAACCTATTTGCATCTGATAATGTAAGAAATCTTGTTGGTAAAATTACTAGCTGGTCTTTAGAGCTTTGTACAAGAGATTCTCAAGCATTGGCGGTAAACGAAAGTGCTTTCAATTCTAACAATATCAAAGTTTATCCTAATCCTTCAAATGGAAACTTCTTTATCAAATCCAAAGATCTTGGCGGAAATGCCAATGTGACTATCTATGATATGAATGGTAGAGTAGTTCACAACTCAGGTTTCAATGTAATAACTGGCGAGTCAACAAATGAATTCAATGTTAATTTGACGAAAGGTGTTTACTTATTGAAAGTAACTTCTCCAAAAGCTAATTATACTCAAAAATTAATCATCAAATAGTCTTGATTAATTATAATTTTTAAAGCCGATCATCACTGATCGGCTTTTGTTATTTTGAGAATAGAATTTTATTTAATCCTTTCAATAAAATATATTAAATTGCTAATATTTAAAAAGTAAAACTATGTACTCACAAATAGAGATAGATGCTCAGTTCGATGGAAAACTGCAACTGATTTACCTGAACCAGCCCGAAAGTTATAACAGTCTTACCCAAGTGATGCTTGGAGAATTGCGGAATGCAGTTCACAAATTCAGCAATGACGGTAATGTGAGATGTATTGCAATTGCTGGGAAAGGAAAAGCTTTTTGCGCCGGTCAGAACCTGAAGGAAGCTTTGGGTTTCGATGAGGATGATAGAACAATCCAGAGATTTGTGATCGAATATTATAATCCTTTGGTTCTTGAAATTGTTAAGTGTAAAAAACCGGTAATAGCTTTGGTCAACGGACCTGCAGTTGGAGCAGGTGCAATGCTGGCTTCGATATGTGATTTTACTTTGGCGACAGAAAGCTCTTATTTCTCTTTTGCTTTTGCCAATATCGGTTTGATTCCTGATACTGCCGGGACATATTATCTACCCAAATTAGTAGGAAGGCAATTAGCAAGTTATTTGTCTTTCACGGGTAAAAAGGTTCCTGCAACAGAAGCTAAAAAAATTGGTCTGGTTGCTGATGTCTTTGCAGATTCGGAATTTGTGGAGAAATCTATGGAAGTTTTGACTCGGCTTTCCCATGCTGCAACAACAGCTCTTTA
This sequence comes from Epilithonimonas pallida, assembly GCF_900182975.1. Lineage (NCBI taxonomy): Bacteria > Pseudomonadati > Bacteroidota > Flavobacteriia > Flavobacteriales > Weeksellaceae > Epilithonimonas > Epilithonimonas pallida. The sequence continues at coordinate 29,997 of NZ_FXUO01000005.1, forward strand.
TTTGACCAAAAAAGCTTTTAATAAATCTTACAACTTTACATTGAACGAACAACTGGACTATGAATCCATTATCCAGCAAGATGCAGCAGAAACCGAAGATTTCAAGGAAGGTGTTGCCGCTTTCATCGAGAAACGTTTGCCAAATTACAAAGGGAAATAAGTTTGAATGTTTGAGAATCGGAGAACTTTAGAGATTAAAGAAATTTAATCATTTATCAATCATCAAGTATAATTTATGAATGCTCGCGAAACGGCGGAATATATGTTTGAGAAAGATTTGTTTTCTCAATGGCTCGGAATTGAACTGACCGAAATCAAAGATAATTACTGTCTTATAAAAATGCCAGTCAAATCGGAGATGATTAATGGACTTGGAACTGTTCACGGTGGTGTTACATTTGCTTTTGCAGATTCGGCGTTGGCGTTTTCTTCCAACAATAGTGGTGAAGCTGCGGTGGCGCTCAATTGTTATATCAATTTCACAAAAGCTGCAAAAAATGGCGATGTTCTAACTGCTGAAAGTATCCTTTTGAACGATACTAGGAAAACGGCTATTTATGATATTACAATTAAAAACCAGAATGATGAGGTCGTAGCAGGTTTCCGTGGTACGGTTTATAAAATTGGTAAGAAAGTTACGGAACTTAAAGTTTTATAAGAAAATAAAATGTAAAAACTTCAAATTTTATTTTGGAGTTTTAAAATAAATTATAACTTTGTAATTCAAAGTTCTTTTTATGGAATCGAAAAATTACCAAGATGAATTAGCACATATCCGTCAAATGATGGAGCGCAGTTCGAGATTTATTTCATTGAGTGGCTTGTCCGGTGTTGTTGCAGGTATTGTTGCGCTTCTGGGTTCCATTTATGTTTACTTCATTTTCCAGAGAGAAGGTGTTGATTATTTTGATGGAGAAAGAAACATTTATACGCCAGCTTTAGCTCAGGAACTGTTCTTTGTTGCTTTGGTAATTTTGGTCTTGGCAATTTCCAGCGGTTATATTTTCACAGCAAGAAAGGGTAAAAAGAAAAACCTGAAAGTTTGGGATTCTATTACCAAAAGACTCTTAGCCAACTTTGCAATTCCATTAGTTACAGGCGGATTTTTTTGCATTGCGCTTTGGTATCATCATTATTTTCCTTTAATTGCGCCGTCAATGCTCATTTTTTATGGATTAGGTTTGATTAATGCTGAAAGATATACCTTAAGTGATGTTAAATATCTTGGAATCTGCGAAGTCATTCTTGGGATTGTTGCTTTGTTTTGGTTGGGTTGGGGACTGATTTTTTGGGCGGTAGGTTTTGGATTTTTGCATATTTTTTATGGGATTTTGATGTATAGAAAGTATGATTAACTTTTTTAATGTCATCGATTATCACTCATCAATTATCATTTATTTTTAAGTAATGTTAAACATCAATCAACTCAACAAAGAATTCGAAAGCCGTGTAAGATTGGGCATTATGTCCGTTCTGATGGTCAACGACTGGGTTGATTTTACCGAAATGAAAAACCTGCTGAATGCCACTGATGGAAATCTGGCAAGCCACAGTTCCGCTCTCGAAAAAGCTGAATATATAGAAATCAAAAAAGAATTCGTAGGCAAAAAGCCAAAAACATCTTACCGTGTCACACAAAAAGGACGAGATGCTTTCAAAGAACATATCAATAACTTAGAGAAATTGTTGGGAAGATAACTCCCGATTTTTTTTGAAAATTAACTTTGTAATTCAAAGAACTTTATTATCAATAACGACAAAGAATACAAATATTTTCACAATGGACACAAATGTTTTATTCGAAAAAATCTAAAACTATAAAATTAAAATTAGTGCTCTTTGTGCAAAAACCTTATGAACCTTGTATTTAAAATAAAAACCTATGACCAGAAAATCATTCATCAAAAAATCATTACTCGCAACAGCAGGATTATCGTTATTCTACAGTTGGCAAATTGAACCGTTTTGGAGTTTGTCAAACAAGATTTACCAATCAAAAATCTACCTTCAAGTCTACATAACAAAGTCCTGATGCAGATTTCAGACTTGCACGTTGGTAACAGATTCGATTATAATTATTTGATCGATTCTTTCGGAAAAGCTAAAACTTACAAACCTGATTTTGTGGTTTACACCGGCGATTTTGTCTGTTGGGAAGATAATGCTGAACAATTTGAACAATTGAAAACTGTAATGAAAGAAGCAATTCTTGGAACTCTCGGAACTGTAGCAATTCTTGGCAATCACGATTACGGCGCAGAATGGAGAGAAGAATATGTTGCGGATGAGGTTTCAAAAATATTGACAAATTCTAAGATCCAAGTTCTTCGGGATGAAAAAGTGAATTATTCTGGACTTAATATCTATGGTTTTGAAGAATTGTGGGGCAACAATTTTCATCCTGAAAATTTAACAAAAACTATTAATCAGGACGAAGCTAATCTCATTCTTTGCCATAATCCCGATGTTTGCGATTTGGATGTCTGGAATAATTATAAAGGCTGGATTTTATCCGGACATACACACGGTGGACAGTGTAAGCCGCCTTTTCTTCCGCCATTGATTTTGCCTGTAAAAAATAGAAAATACACTTCCGGAATCATCGATTTGGAAGATGGACGAATGCTTTATATCAATCGCGCCCTCGGACATTCTTATCAGGTCCGGTTCAATTGCAGACCGGAGATTACATTGTTCACACTTAAATCGATATAAATTTAACCACAAAGAACACAAATGTCTTCACAATGTGCACGATTGAAAGCTTTCAATTTTATAAATACGAAAAAAAAATAGTGCTCTTTGTGCAAAAACCTTGTGCTCCTTGTGTTAAAAAACAATTAAAAACATCTATCATTATGAAAAAACATCATTTAATCTTCATCACAGTTTTGGCAGTTATCATTCTCTTTTACAAAGAATACATTGCGCTCAATCTGGGAATCTTCGGGATTTTCCTGAGCATTCTGACTTACATTCAAACTAAAACAGAATTCAAGAACCGAACATTTCTTACACTTTTTGTAACCTCTATTTTCTCATCATTAGCTTTTGCCTGGTTTGGTGATGCTATATCGTTTGTTGCTGTTTTCATCTCACTTTTTTTATTGAGATTCAGAGGAACTTATCCGAAACTAAAACCATTTCTATATATTGAAGTTCTATTGTTGAATCTCTTCACATTCTTGGGAAGAGTTTTCAACATAGAGCAATGGTACGAGAAATCCAGAGAGAGAAGTTTTGCAAAAAAACTCATCGCCATTGTTCTCATCCCTGCGTTTTTTATCACAATTTTCTTTTTCATTTACGCTTTTGGGAGTGACCATTTTGCTAATATATTTAAAGATTCTGAGCTTGAGTTTCAGCCTTTAACTTTTATTGTTTTGGCAATTGCCGGATTTTATATCGGTTTTATTTTCTGGAATTTCGGAGTGGAAAGATTTATTTTCAAACAAAACAGATATTTGAATGATGATTTTTCTGGCTTAGTCAAAATTCAAAAACCAACATTTTCTTTCCTGGATATCGATTCCGAAAGGACCAGCGGATTTATTTCTCTTTCTGCGCTTAATATTTTGCTGTTGATTTTCATTGTCACTTACAATTACGAACAGTTTTTCGAAATCACAAAATCGGCCGATAGCTTGAGTGCTGAAACGCACGAACGTGTCAACGCTGTGATAATGTCCATCGTGATGGCGATTCTCGTCATACTATTTTATTTCAAAAAAGGATTTAATTTTGATGAAAAAGCAAAATCACTTAAGATTTCAGCTAAAATCTGGATTGTTCTGAATGCTGTTTTGGTCATCTCAGCTTCCCTTAAAAATTCAGAATACATCATCAATTATGGTTTGACTTACAAACGTCTCGGTGTTTATGCTTTCCTGGCAATGGCTTTGATCGGATTGATTTTTACTTTCATTAAGATCCAAAAAAGGAAGACCAATGCGTTTCTTTTCAACAAAATGTTTTGGGCGTGTTATGGCTTGATTTTGGTTTGCAGTTACGTCAATTGGGGTGGAATTATCACTGTAAACAATATCAAAAGAAAGGATTTTGCCGACAATTACCACCTCGTTTCCATCAATTACAATGAGAAAACTTTGCTGGACTATGCTGAGAAAACCGGAAATCTCGAAATGAAAAATAAACTCCAGGAAAGAATTATGTCTTATCAAAAAGAAACTTTTCTTTCAAAAATTTTATATTATGAAACAATTAATATCGAAAAACCAAAAAGTAAATAGTTTAAAATATTTGGCATTAATTCCACTGTTTTTGGTCGCCTGTAAAAAAGAACCGGAAATCAAAGAACAGAAAGTAGATACTATCACCACAATTGAAAAACCGGTGGATTCATTATCAACCATTTTGAAGACCGAAAAAGAATCGAATCAAAATATCGTAACCGTCGACGCATCAAAAATGCCAATTCGTCTCAATCTCCAAATCAAAAATCCGGATGACCAACTGATTTTAAAATTAGAAAATCTCAACCAAGCCAAAATCAATGGTTACATCAAAACAGAAAAGCTAATGAATTTGAGATTCAATCAAATCCGAATGCCGGACAATACCTTCGACGGACCATTTGGACAAACTATAGAATATGAAACCAAACAAAAAGGCGAGTACTGGCTGATATTGGCCAAAAGCAATATGGCAGAAGGCACGCCGGTCGGTAAGTTTTTTGTCAAAATAGAATAAACAAAAAAGAATCTCACGTGAGATTCTTTTTTATTTTAAACTTTGGATTGCTAATTTATAGCCTTTCATCCCAAATCCGGAAATCACAGCATCGCAACTTTCCGCGGTTACAGATTTTTTTCGGAATTCTTCACGTTTGTAGATATTGCTGATGTGAACTTCAACTTTAGGTTTGCCAATATTCTTAAGGCAATCTGAAATCGCATAAGAATAATGGGTAAAAGCACCTGGATTAATAACTACAGCTTCGAAATCATCTTCCTGCAATCGATTGATTAATTCTCCCTCAATATTGGATTGGTAATACAAAATTTCGTCAGTGTTAAATTCTGTTCTTAGTTCGTTCAGATAATCTTCCATAGAAACAGAGCCGTAGATTTCTGGTTCACGTGTTCCAAGTAAGTTAAGATTGGGTCCGTTGATGATGAGGATTGTCATAGTTTCAAATAATGATCAAATATAATAAAAATAAAAAACCTTCAGAATGACTGAAGGTTTTTTAAGTAGCCCGTAGGGGAATCGAACCCCTCTTACCAGAATGAAAATCTGAGGTCCTAACCGATAGACGAACGGGCCATGTTAATTTTCTATGTTTGCTTCAGATCTATTATTCCAATGAAAAACAGATTCTAAATGTTTTAAAAAAAATACCTCCAGAAAATTAATGAAGGTATTTTAAGTAGCCCGTAGGGGAATCGAACCCCTCTTACCAGAATGAAAATCTGAGGTCCTAACCGATAGACGAACGGGCCAGACTCTTATCTTAAGCTAAGCTGTTAACGTGCTTAGTTAATTTACTTTTTAAGTTAGCCGCTTTGTTTTTGTGGATAATATTTTTCTTAGCTAATTTATCCAACAAAGAGATTACTTTTGGAAGTTGCTCAGCAGCAACAGTTTTATCCGCTTCATTTCTTAATACTTTCAAAGCTGTTCTAGCAGTTTTGTGGTAGTATCTGTTACGAAGTCTTCTTACCTCGTTTTGTCTGATTCTCTTAAGTGCTGATTTATGATTTGCCATATCGTTCAAATGTGGGTGCAAAGATAAAAACTATTTTTTAATTTGCAAACTTTTTAAAAAAAAATTAAAATTTATTTTGCCTTGATCGAGCTGATTTATGATTTTAGAATCATTTTTTGATTATGAAGATTTAGTGCTCTTCATTCCTCTTTTAAGGCGTTGCAAAAGTATAGATATTTTTTAAAATTCAAAATGTTTTTTTGATATTTTTTAGACTTTGATTCGGATAAAAAAATGAAAGCTATCATCGATAACTTTCATTTTGTTTTTCAATTGTAGCCTATAGGGGAATCGAACCGCTGTTGCAAGAAAGAAAATCTTGAGTCCTAACCACTAGACGAATAGGCCATTATATTTCAGTCTGCAAAAGTATGGACTTTATATTTTTTCTGCAACAGTTTTTATCTATTTCAGCTTTTTCTCAATAACCGTATTGGTGATTCCTTTCCCTTCAAGCTCCTTTTGGGCTTTGACGGCGTCTTCCAAAGTTTTGTATTTGCCATTTGTATAGTAGAACATTCCGTTTTCTTTTGTTCTAACAATATCCGGAAGTGATTTCAAAATGACAGATTTTGAATCCAGTTTGTCTTTTCCGGTGTAAACTTCAATTGTATAATAGCCTATTCCAAGTGCCTGATTCGGAACAAAGCTGATTGATATAGCATTACGGAATCCCGCATCTTTTGCTGTTTTTAGATTTGTATCTCTTACTGATGCATAGTTGGTTGTTCCGTAATAGTATTTATAAGCTCCGTTTTCCTTGATTGGTAAAATGTATTTGAGTCCTTTAAGAGCAGGGTCATCATCATTATATTTGGTAGGTGTGCTCATTAATAGAATCCTGAAATCATTTTTTAATGGTTGCTCAACAGGTTTTTCAGGCTCTGGTTCCTTCACATTTCTGTCAATCATTTTCTTATAACTTGTAATAGCGTTGAAGATGCTTTCCGCAATGGCTTGCTGGCCTTCTTCTGTGGAAATATAATGAGCGTCATCATAGTTATTGACAAAACCCGTTTCTATAAGAATAGATGGCATTGCATTCATTCTCAGGACGTGTAGATTCTCTTGTTTTACACCTCTGGACAATCTTTTATCTTTTTTTACAAAATTTTCTTCTACCAGTCCGCCAATAATAAGGCTGGCTTCCAGATATTTGCTTTGTTGGATTTTAAGTGCAATCAGAGATTCCGGAGAGTTTGGATTGTATGATGCAAAGTTTTCTTTATCTTTTTCGTCTAAAAAGATTACGTCATTTTCCGCTTTTGCAACATCCAGATTAGCTTTGTTTTGATTAGGGCCTTGCACAAATGTTTCTGTTCCTTGCGCAGTTGCACTTTTACTCGGAGAAGAATTAACATGGACAGAAATGAACAGATCCGCCTTGCTTCTATTCGCAAGATCTGTCCTGTAAGTTAAGGAAGGATATTCATCAATCTTTCTGGTGTAGATGACTTTATAATCCTTGTTCTTTTCCAGCATTCTTCCAAGTTTCAAAACAACGCCCAGCGTCACATTTTTCTCCTGGACGGCTCCGATGTCGCTATAATATCTGTTAGCTCCAATGTCACTCCCACCATGACCGGCATCTAAAACTATAGTGAATTTTTTCTGTGAAAAGAGATTACTACACGTAATAAAAAGTGTTAATAGAAAAAAAAATTTTTTATAAAATATCGGGGTAGTCATTTTAATCTTTAAAATTTAATTAATTTTGAACCCAATTTCAGAATGACTGCATTGGCTCGAAGTATTTTCAAAAATATATTACTAATTTTAAATATCCTAATTTTTAACAATATTTTATCACAAACCGTGCCTCAAAATATTGATAAAAAAGCTGGTGTTCAGGATACTTTAAAAGTATCCAGAGATTCCGTATCTGTAAAAAAAGATACAATCTTACCAAAAGAGCAACTGGATGATGTCGTCAAGACAAAAGCCGAATATAAAAGTAGCTCATCCATATCTAACAAACAAACATTTCTTAATAAAAAGGCTCAGATCATTTATCAGGATATGCAGATAGATGCAGATTACATCAGGATAGATTGGGATACCGGCAAGATCTATGCAAGAGGTGAACAGGATGAGAAAGGGAGGATTACTGTTCCCGCAGTAGCAACACAAGGAGGCAAAAAATACGAGTACAACGAAGTCATCTATAATTATAAGACCAAACAGGCCATTGCTTTCAATGCGAGAACTGAAGAAAGCGAAGGTGTGATCGTTGCGGAGAAAACTAAAAAATATAATGACTCGGTTTTCTTTATGAGAAAGGCGATTTATACGACAGATGAATATTTTCTGAAGAAAAAAGATTCGCTTCCGGATTATCATATGTCTGCACCGAATATCAAATTAATCAAAGGTAAAAACAGCTCACAGCTTGTGACCGGGCCGATCCAGATGTATATAGAACAGGTGCCGACACCTCTGATTATGCCTTTCGCCATTCTTCCTTTTTCAGATAAAAGATCTGCCGGGATTTTGATTCCGAGTTTTGGTGAGCGTCAGGATGTCGGATTCTTTTTGAATGGATTGGGTTATTATCAGCCGATTGGAGATCATTTCGATTTGAAAATTTTGTCTGATATCTATACAAAAGGCAGCTGGAACCTAAAACCGGAACTTAACTATCTTAAAAAATATAGATATTCCGGGAACTTTGCCGCGGATTATGGTTATACAGTTCGGGGCATAAAAGGTCTTGATAACTACTCCAAAACAAAAACATTCCGGATTGCCTGGCGACATTCTCAGGATTCTAAGGCTAATCCGTATTTTACCTTCAATGCGAGTGTGGATATTGTCAGCAGTAAGTTCTATAATAATACGGTTAATAACAACTATATTTTTAATCAGAATGTGCTTAACACGACTCAAACGTCAAGAGTTAACGTTACCAAAAGATTTCTGAATCTCCCTGTGACGATAAGTGCCAGTGCAGCTTATAATCAGAATTTTGCAACAGGGCTTACAGACTTGCGACTGCCGGATATGACAGTGGCGATTAATCAATTCTATCTATTCAAACCAAAAACGGGTGTCAGAACAGGATTATTGGAAAATATCAATGTGAATACGGGACTGGCACTAAGTAATTATGTGACAACAACAGAAGATAAGCTTTTCAAAAAGGAGATGTGGGATGAGTTGAAAACTGGAGCGAAAAACAATATTTCGATCTCGACGAATACAACGTTAGCCAAGTTTTTTACATTCTCGCTGAGTGCCAATGCAGATAACGTTTTGACAACCAAAACGCTCGAGAAGAGCTATAATCCTGTTACCAATGTTGTGGAAGATAAATATAACAAAGGGATTGCCGGCTATTCAACATTTTCAACCAGTGCAAGTCTGCAGACAATCTTGTATGGTCAGAAGAATTTTGCTAAAAACTCTCCTATTGTTGCCATCCGTCATATGGTAACCCCGAGTTTCAGTTTTACTTATTCCCCTGATTTTGGTGACAGGAGTTGGGGCTATTTCAAAAATTATTCTAATGCGAGAGGTGAGATGACACCTTATTCTATTTTTGATAACGGAATTTACGGAGCGCCATCTTCGGGCCTTACACAAAGTATTGGATTCAACATTGCGAATAATCTTGAAATGAAGGTAAAGTCCAAAACCGACTCTACCGGCGTTAAAAAGGTCAAGATCTTTGAAAATCTTAATATCTCCGGAGGCTATAATTTTGCTGCAGAAAAATATAAGTGGTCAGTTTTCAGCGTTAATGCACAATCATCTTTCTTTAATAATAAACTGAATGTTAATTCCAGCCTGACGATCGAACCTTATGAAATTGTTTTTACCGATGGTAGTGATGTTGGTGTGAGAACAGAGAATTTCGGACACTTTAGCTTACAGGGATTCAATGTTCAGTTATCTTATCCTATGAGTGAGGCTATTTTTGGCAAGAAAGAAGAATTATCCAAGATATATAAAAAGAAAGGAGAGATAAGGAATGAAAATTATTATTTCGATGATGATAATTATTCCCATTACCAGCCAACCTGGACTCTGAACGTGAATGCCAACTATGCCTATACAAGAGGTCTTACAAGAACAGCTAACAAGGTTGCTACTGTTGGTCTGGACGGAAGTATAAAGCTGACGCCGTATTGGAACATCAACGGAAGCACCAATTATGATATTGAGAAAAAAGTTTTAGGCTACACAAGATTAGGATTTTCCAGAGATCAGCGTAGTTTTACCATTACCTTCAACTGGGTTCCGTTTGGACAATATAAAGTTTACGATTTTTTCATCGGTATCAAAGCCAATATCCTGAAAGATGCGGTGAAATACAAAGAGAGAAGTTTTACCCAGCCGAACAGTACTTTTTAGGATTTAATGAAAATTTGTATAGTTTTGTAAAAATTTAATTTTTCTAATGAAAAAGATCATTCATACGTCAGAAGCGCCTGCAGCCATCGGGCCTTATTCACAAGCTTGTTTAGTCAACGGAACATTATACATCTCTGGGCAGATTCCTGTAGATCCCGAGTCCGGAAAACTGGTTGAGGGCATCGAAAAGGAAACGCACCAGGTGATGAAGAACCTGCAAGCTATCCTGAATGAAGCTGGAATGAGTTTTGATAATGCTGTAAAAGCATCGATCTTTCTTAAAAGTATGGATGATTTTGCCGTCGTGAATGAGATCTACGCATCGTACTTTAGTAACGATCAGTTTCCTGCAAGAGAAACCGTGCAGGTATCTTGTCTCCCAAAAAATGTTGATGTAGAAATATCAATGATTGCATACAAAGACTAAATGAACTTTCTTAGGAATACATTAGGTGTTTTGGCTGGTTTAACGGTGGCCGCTCTCATTATCACATTCGGGATAAAGATCGATTCCGACTGGGTTACTTACAAGCAGTTTGCACCTTTTGATCATTGGGAAGCACTTCTCCAGTCGGTTGAGAAAAAAGATTCCTTTTTTGTGGCCTTACTGTTTTTCGGTGGCTTAGGTGTAACTTTTGGGGGCGTGGTTACGGCAATCATTGTAAAATATGCTAAAGTCGCTTATGCTATTCTGATAGGCTTCATTATGCTTTTCATTGCGATGCTGGATATCATCATCTATCCCTATCATCCCGTTTTTTATAAGATATCGATATTCTTGATTTTCTTTCCGTTCTCCTGGATTGGGGGGAAGATCACCGAAGTTATCTACGAAAGACGAAAAAAACGAGCTAAACAATTACAACTAAAGAATAAAAAACCACAAGCCTAGACTTGTGGTTTTTATTTATTAGTCTTTTTAAAAAAAGTATAATTCACTTGTTAAAACTGTAGGAGCCTGAAAGAATGACAGGTAAACCTGCAAAAATAGCAGGCGAAACTGTCAAAATCATAGGTGTGCCTACAAAAAGGGTAGGCTGGGCTATTAAAATCATAGCTACGCCTGTAAAAATTATAAGCGAGCCTATCCAAAAGGTAGGCGAGCCTATGAAAGTAATAGGCGAACCATTCATAGAAGTAAGCTGGCCTGTTCAAAATAAAGCCCGCCCTGGATTTTGCAGGGCGGGCTTTGTTAGTGTATGGTTTAAATATTATTCTTTGTCCGGTGATTTATTATCATTGCCTTTGTTGGCAAACCTGCTGTTCCATGTATCCACATCTCTCATTGCCAGGTCCAGGGCAGTATCATTTTGTCTGGATATTTCCAGGTTAGATTTGTAACGGTCTGCCAGTGTCATGATATCTGCAGAAGCACCCAGCTGGATTTCCTCGATAGTTTCAAGATTTTGCAGAATCGCCATCCTGTTGCCTTCCAGGTTGCTGTAGTAATCCAGCAGCCCGTTAAGTTCCGCCGGGTTATCTGCACGGCTCAGCGCATCGGGGAATTGTGTTGCAATTCTTGATATTAACCGGGCATAGCCTTCTCTGCCTTCTGCCATGGTGCGCATGCCGGGTTTCTTGTCATCCGTAAGGTTGATCTTGTAAGGTGTTAGTGGTGTAAGTGCTCCGGTAATGGTTGCAGTGTAGGTATCCGTAACGGCTTTTGCCGGGATAGAAAGAATGAATTTTCTCATCTTTTGTGTTGTTTTTTTGATTAATTAATTGTTGATTATTTTTCTATAGTAAAATTAAAAAGTTCTTTGATGTCTATTTCTAAGGCTTTGGAAATTTCATAAATAATGCCGACTGAGGTATTTATCAAACCCCGTTCAATTCGGCTTATTTGTGAATACTCTATGTTTGTGATGTCAGCGAGAGTTTGCATACTCATCTTTTTTGACTCTCTTATTTTTCTTAAGTTTTTGCCAAATGAAATAATAAACTCTTGATCTATGCTTGTCTTCACAACAACAAAGATTGAGAATATATGCAAAAATTATTATGGCAAATTTGCCATAATTAAAATTGTTTTATATATTTGGAAAATTAATTACATCATATTTAATTTTTAATTGAAAATATAGTGTAATTGATATGAAATCATTAGTTTTATAAACTTAAAAACAAAAATACCAATGAGAAAAACCTATGTATTGTGGTTTGCCATTCTGGCAATCCTCATGATTGGCTGTAGGAATGACAATTTCAACGCCAACGAAACCCACAACAACCAGCAAGCTCTTAAATTCAGGCTCGTATCCAGAGACGAGATCCCGGGAATCATGAGCAGTCTGCAAGCCAAGACCAATAACTTCAAAGTCCCATTGGGAAGTTCTTACTCTGCGCAGGGAAAAGTGGAGACCGCCTTTGGGGATGTGGTCACAAGCTACATTATCGAGAGTATCACCGAGAATGGTGAGGTGTATTACACCTTCCCTATACTGTCATCTTCCGTTACAGATACTACTGCCGAGACCTACAATTTGGAGGTGAAAGCGGACAATGCTGAGATGACCACCGGAAAAGTAGTAGTCTATGAGCCCACCGCTGAGTGGCTTGCGAATGGGAATAATGATTATCTAAGCTATTCCGGCAAAGTCTATACTTATTCTTTGGAAGGAGTTTTGGAAAATACTGTCTCATATCTCAACGGAAAAGGCAACTGTAATCCGGAGCCCTGCCCGGACTGCCCGACCCAGCCACAAGGACCGGGGGGCGGTGGCGGAACTGGTGGCGGTGGTGGCGGGAATCCCGGTGGTGGGAATGGGCCAACCGGAACAGGCGGCCCTGTAAGCTATCCTAATACTGGAGGTGGTGGCTCAGGTAGCAGCGGCTGTGGTGGTTGGGTTTTTTCTCACTATATACGAGATAATTGGGGTAATCCTATTGGGGCAATTTATGTAAATGGTTGTGGACAAACAATGCTAGTGCAATACCGGCTTCCCGGCGATAATGAGACTACTGAAACAGTTACTTTCACCGCTAATAGAATGTCTGCATCTACTTGTGGTCAGAATGATGGAGGGGTGGTGATCACAACGCAGAATGATCCGTGTACAAAGACAAAAAGCCAGCTTGGCACAGCATCTGTAAAAGAAGTAATACAAAATCTTAAAACGCATATTAGCAGCGGAGCAGGTGGTGAGAAAGGATACGGCATCAAAAAGAATGGCACAGTTTCACCGACCACAGAAAACAGTGACCATAGCGTGAATTTTGGAGATCCTTCCCTTCTAAATGCAGGATATCATAACCATACCGGGACAAAGGTGGATATTTTTTCTTCGACAGATATTGCCACTTTAATAGAAATAGCCAGGTATAATGGTTCTTCTAATCCCACTAATGCATTTATGGGACTGATTGCACCTAATGGAATACATTATATAATAAGATTTAATGGGCTTCAAACAGATTTACCGCCATTTAATAGTTTTTCTGATGTTCAAAAAGAAATTTGGAATATCGAACAGGTAGTTTTGATGTCAGTACTTTTAAAGAAAAATGAATTTTCACAAACTATAAATGGTAAAAAAGTATTAAATTCGAAAGGATTGGAACAAATCCTATTTGATACCTTAATAAAAATGGGATTACAGGATAAAATTGTATTACAGCAAATTGATGATAATACTAAAATATCTATGGTTATACAAAACCCTGATAAATCTACAACTCCAATTTCCTGTCCATAACTAAAAATTTAATTATTATGAAAAATTTTTTAAATATAAAATTTGTAATTATCATATTATTTACACTTAAACTAACTTCTTGTAAAGCGCAAACAATGCCATTAAATGCTTCAGAATATGATGCGCCAACAAACACTTACTTTAAAGACTTAAACAATGAATTAGATCCTTATGTCGGAACTTGGAAAGCAACATTTCAAGGAAAAACAATCACACTTGTAGTAACAAAAGAATTGAAGAGACCATATGCAATTTTGGGCAAGAATTTTTTAAAGGATATCATAATAATAAGATATGAAGTGAAGGACTCAAACGCTAATATTTTACAAACTACTCTGCCCGAAGCATATCTTGCAGGAGATAGAGTAAGGAATTTAATTATGAGCTTAGGAACCAATCTTAATAGTAATAATGAATTAAACTTGGTGTATGCAGGTGGTAATTGTAGTGTAGGTCTTGGAGAAATTATAATAAAAATGATAAACAGCACCCAATTCTCTTGGAACTACTCGCCCGGAACCACTGTAAGAAATGACATAGATTGTCCTCCGAATCAAGATTATAATATTTATCTACCAGAGACGGAGAATCTGGTATTTACAAAACAGTAAAGAAAATAGCCTCCCGTGAAAAGGAGGTTTTATTTTATAAGAAAGAATATTAGAAAAGGACCGAAGAACAAAATTGTTGTTCAAAAAATAGATGATAATAATAACATTTCTACTATTAATCAAAATTCAGACGGAAGCACTTCACCAATACCTTGTTTATAAAATTTAAAATCAAACAATATGAAAAATATTATAAAATTTAAATTTATTATACTTTTTTTATTAGGAATAATTTCCTGTAAATCACAACAAGTTTATCCTTTGAATGCTTCTGCTTTTAGAACACCAACAAATTCTTATTTTAAGGATTTAAATAATGAATTAGATCCTTATATCGGAACTTGGAAAGGAACTTTCCAAGGAAATACAACCACTCTTATTATAACAAAAGAATTGAAAAGATCTTATGAAATGTTTGGTAAAAATTTCTTCGAGGATGTATTAATAATAAAATATGAAGTGAAAGATACAAATGGAAATATATTACAAACATCTTTAAATGCTGTATATCCTACTGGCGGTAGTGTAAAATATTTAATAATAAGCACGGGAACAAATCGAGATAGCAACAATGAAGTAAATCTTGCGTATGCCGGCGGAAATTGTGGCGCAGGTGGTGGAGAAATAAAATTTCAGAAAATCAGCAATACACAGTTTTATTGGAGTTATTATCCGGGAGTTACAACAAGAAATGATGTAACCTGCCCACCAAATCTTGATTACCATATCTATCTGCCAGAAACAGAGAACCTTGTTTTTACAAAACAGTAAATCAAAAGCCTCAGCAATGGGGCTTTCTTTTAAAAAAAAACAGATGAAGAAACTAATTTGGCTGGTAATTATTTTAAGTAACAGTTTTATATTTTCACAAGAATATCATTTCAAGCTTTATTATCAGAAAAAAGAAGATACGATCACTGTCTTTATGGATAATAATGATCCTTTTCCCTATTCAATTGAATTTTTTGGACAGCCGAAGGTTGAGAATATGCGGTCGATAGGCGAGCATTTCAAAAATCGATATGTGATTGAAGAAAATACATCCAAATTAAGGTTAGCTCAATTTGTTCCTCTAGATATTCATAAACCCTCCAGTTTAAAAAAAATACCTGAATTCAAGTTGACGCCAGGTAATAAGTGGAAAGATGTGGATGAAGATTATATTTATGACCTGCCTTATGCTAAAGGAAAAATGTTTGCAATAATACAGGGATATAATGGAGAGTATTCTCACAAAAATCAAAATGCCCTTGATTTTGAAATGCCGGAAGGAACTGAGGTTCTGGCGGCGAGAGAAGGTATTGTAATGCTACTTAAGCAAGATAGTAATACAGGATGTGACAATGAAGCTTGCGCTAAAGATGCAAATTTTGTAAATATCTTACATTCTGATGGAACAATGGGCTCTTATGTCCACTTGAAATTTAACAGTTTAAAAGTAAATAGAGGTGATAAAGTTGAAAAAGGACAAGCAATAGCATTGAGTGGTAATACAGGATGGAGCACAGGTCCACATTTGCATTTTAATTGCTATGTGTTTAATAAATATAGAAGTCTTAAAACATTGTTTCGTATTAATGATGGGCATAAAGCCGAATATCTAATACAAGGGGTCAACTATAGAAAAAATTATTAATTAATAAAAAAACCACAAGCCGAGACTTGTGGTTTTCCTTTGTAGTTAGTTTAATAAATTTAATAAGCCGTTTCGTGGACTTTCACAGCGCGTCCGCTTGGGTCGTTCATCTTTTTGAAGGCTTCATCCCATTCCAAAGCAACCGGTGTTGAACAGGCGACGGATGGAACAGAAGGAACACAGCTTGCCGCAGAATCGCTTGGGAAATGTTCTTCGAAGATTGTTCTGTATCGATATTCTTCCTTACTCATTGGCGTGTTAATAGGAAATCGGAATTTTGCATTCGTCATCATTTCATCTGTAACCTCGTCTTCTGCGATTTGCTTCAATGTGTCGATCCAGGAGTAACCAACACCGTCACTGAATTGCTCTTTCTGTCTCCATGCAATGCTTTCCGGTAAAATATCTTCAAAAGCTTTTCTCAAAACCCATTTTTCCATTCTTTCCGGCGTTACCATTTTATCTTTTGGATTGATGGTCATTGCCACATCCATAAATTCTTTATCAAGGAAAGGTACTCGTCCCTCGATGCCCCAAGCCATCAGAGATTTGTTGGCTCTAAGGCAGTCATAAAGGTGAAGTTTGCCTAATTTTCTCACAGTTTCTTCGTGGAAAGCCTGTGCAGATGGCGCTTTGTGGAAGTATAAATAACCACCGAACAATTCATCTGAACCTTCGCCTGACAGAACCATTTTGATTCCCATTGATTTTATCACTCTTGCCAGAAGATACATCGGCGTAGAAGCTCTGATGGTTGTCACATCATAAGTTTCCAAATGATAAATAACGTCTTTTATTGCATCCAAACCTTCCTGGACGGTATATTTAATCTCATGGTGAACGGAACCGATGTGATCTGCTGCTTTTCTTGCCGCAGCTAAATCCGGCGAACCTTCCAATCCCACAGCGAAGCTATGTAATCTCGGATACCACGCTTCTTGTGTATCACCACTTTCGATTCTTTGCCTTGCGAATTTTGCTGTTACAGCTGCAATAATTGTTGAGTCCAGACCACCGGAAAGCAAAACACCATAAGGTACATCACTCATCAGCTGTCTGTGGACAGCCTCTTCCAATCCTTTTCTGATAGCAGAGATATCCGTTGCGCTATCTTTTACATTTTCAAACTCTTCCCAGTCTCTTTTGTACCATTGCTGTAATTCTTGTCCGTCTTTGCTATAAAGAAAGTGCCCAGGCAGGAATTCTTCAATTTTATTGCAAACACCTTCTAATGATTTCAGTTCGGAAGCTACATAGAAACTTCCGCTTTTATCCCAGCCCATATATAAAGGAACGATACCCATATGATCTCTGCCGATCAGGTAAGCATCGTTTTCTTCGTCATATAATGCAAAAGCAAAAATTCCATTTAATTTTTCCAGGAAATTTTTTCCATCTCTCTTATATAAAGCCAAAATAACTTCACAGTCGGACTGAGTTAAAAATTCATAATCAGGGAATTCTTTTCTCAGCTCCTGATGATTATATATCTCACCGTTAACAGCCAAAGCCACTTTTTTATCTTTTGTAAATAATGGTTGTTTCCCCGAAGTCGGATCAACAATAGCCAGTCTCTCGTGAGAGAAAATAACATTGTCGTGTTGATAAATTCCTGACCAATCCGGGCCACGATGTCTAATCTTTTTAGACATTTCTAATATTTGAGGTCTTATAACTTCATTTTTTTGTTTGGTGTCAAACACGCATACAATTCCGCACATCGTTTTAGTATTTATATTTAGATTAAAATTATGATGCAAACATAAGTTTATTAATTTAAATTTAAAATTTTTTTTATGTTTTGCTTTAAAAAAAACAATTTAATTTGTTTATTTGTGGTAATATATTCTTATTGTTCGTTTTAAAAATAGATTTTGCTTGATTTTTTTATATTTGATTACTGAAAAGATTTCTTTTTTTATTTTGATTAATAAAAAAATATAATATACGTTAAATAAGTTTATATTTTCATATTATTTTTAGTCGTTGTTAATAAATATTTAACTCAGTGAAAGAAAGTTCGATTTTTTAATGTAATTTATAAAAAAATGTACGATTTTTGTATCGAAAATTGTATTGTAGATGCAGCAGTGCATTTATAATTTTTTTCATCATTTGTGTTTTTGCCCTCTTATTTATAGTAAGAGGGTTTTTTATTTTATATGATTTTGCTAAGCCGTATATATAGTATAACTTTGTAAATAATCTAAAAAAAGTAAAAAATATGTCAACTTACGTAGTTGTAGGTCTCCAGTATGGAGATGAAGGAAAGGGTAAAATTACGGATGTTTTATCTGCAAAATCGGATTATGTTGTTCGTTTTCAGGGTGGTGATAATGCAGGACACACGGTTTATGTTGGAGATGAAAAATTCGTTCTGCATCTTTTACCGTCCGGGGTTTTGCAGTGTAAAGGAAAATGTATCATTGCTAATGGTGTAGTGGTAAATCCCAAAGCATTCATCAAAGAGATTGAGCAGATCGAAAGTAAGGGTTTGAAGACCGATCATGTCTTTATAAGCAGAAGGTCTCATGTTATAATGCCTTACCATATTTTATTAGATACCTACAGAGAAGAAGAACAGGGCGGAACACAGATTGGAACAACTAAAAAAGGAATAGGACCTTGTTACGAAGATAAAATAGCAAGAGTTGGAATCAGAATGATTGATCTTCTGAATCCAGATGTGCTGAGAGAAAAAATCGAGAAAAATTTGAAAGTAAAAAATTCTCTTTTTGAAAAGTATTTCGAAAAGCCGGGATTGGACGTTGAGGAGATTTATCAGGAGTTTTTGGCACTTGGAGAGAAATTAAAGGACAGAATTGTTGATACTGAATTAGAAATTAATGAAGCAATCAATGAAGGGAAGAATATCTTGTTTGAAGGTGCCCAGGCTTTAATGCTGGACATTGATTTCGGAACTTATCCATTTGTAACTTCTTCTTCGCCGTCCACAGGTGGTGTTTGTACAGGAGCGGGTGTTCCTCCGACTGCTTTGCAAAATCTTATTGGTGTTGCGAAAGCATATACCACAAGAGTTGGAAATGGCCCTTTTCCTACAGAACTGGACAATGAACTCGGAGAAAAAATCAGACAGATAGGTTTTGAGTTTGGAGCTACAACAGGAAGGCCAAGAAGGACAGGCTGGTTGGATTTGGTCTCTCTTAAGCATGCTTGTATGATTAACGGTATTAATAACTTGGTAATTACTAAGCTGGATGTTCTTACAGGCATACATCCTTTGAAAATTGCTACAAAATATAAAACCGAAGACGGGAAAATTATAGATTATTTTACTTCTTCCACTACCAAATTATATGATTACGAACCGATCTATGAGGAACTGGAAGGTTGGAACGAAGATATCACAAATGCAAGAACTTATGATGAACTTCCTGACAATGCGAAGAAATATATCGAGTTTATAGAAGAGCATCTGGGGATTAATGTATATTTGGTTTCTGTAGGACCGGAGCGTTCTCAGAATATTATCAGAAAGGAACTCTTCTAAACATATTACATTTTTATAAAAACAAAATCCGAAGCCATCAGCTCCGGATTTTTTTATTTGTGCTTTTGTGTTTTTTAAAAAAGAAATGCTAATAAATTGATTTCTTTTCAAGTTTGAAAATTGCAGCAGATTTCAAACATTTGTGATTTAGAAAAATTTGTGTTTTTATTTCAGTGTCATTTGACGATGCAATAATAAAAATTCTCAAAGTCAATCAAAAATATTTGTACACTTAATTCACTCTATTTATCTAATGTGTTGATATATAGTGTTGTTTATTTGTAAAATAGCTTTAAAAATTATTGATAATATAAAGGTTTATGTCTGTTTCAGTAGAAATATTTAGCTTTCTCCTGATACGGTATTTCTTGTTTTCAATTGCTCTCACGGTAGAATTAGTGGCTGTCGCTATTTCTTTTGTAGTAAGATTCAGTTTCAATAAAGCACAAACTTCCAATTCAGAAGAAATAACATTAGGAGCAGCATTTAAAATTTTATCGAAAAAATCTGGAAACTGCGATTTGAAATAAGTAATAAAAAGAGAGTTTTTACTCATTGCAAGGTCATACAATTCACCAGAGAAATTAATTTTATCAGTTTTCTGAATCATAGCATTCAGCCTTTCCTTTTCAATGTAATATTTTACAAGTACTTTTTCCTTTCTGTAAATAAAATACATCCCGATAAAAGTGCAGAATGTGATCTCTATGATCTTATATATTCTCACATACCATTCTTCCAGATCGGTGAGATGTTGAGTGGAAAATCTGTTGAGATAATAATCGGTTGTTACATTCGTTAAAAACCAGGCTAAGTAAGAAACAATCAGGAAAACAATAATCCATCTGTCTTTTATGTAATCAAAGAAAAATGCTACAGCAATTGTTAAGGAGACGTATGATAAATAGTTCATACAGCCTTTTCCGGAAACGGTATCGAAATAAAAAATCATTATTCCCAAAAAAAAGAACAGAAGCATGAGTAGTTTTGTGTTGAATCTGATTCTGTCAGGCCATAATAACGTACTTAACATAAAAAGAGTAAAACTGCCAAATATTACACAGTTTATATAATATTTAAGAATAACATTTAGAATTAAGTTACACAACAACAAAAATACAAGAGTAAGTGTGTACACGTCAAACAAAATACTTTTCTCATATTCCATTTCATTTTTTGCGAGATCTCTTTTCTTGATTATTATAGACTTTATATAGTTCATATATAAGCTGTGTTTTATGCAGTCTAATTTATTTAAATTAACACATAAAACCTAATAAAATTCGACATTTTGGAATTGATTATATTAATTTATTTAGTTTGATTTTTATTTTGGTATCATAATTGAAATCAGATTATACGTAATTCACATTTTGTGAAAAAATGATAGATTATGAAAAATTTATTTTTAACAGGAGCAAGCATCATTTTATTATTTACATCTTGTAACAAAGATGAAAAGATACAGACTGCATCCTTAGAACAACAAAAATTGGATTATCAAGCAAGACAGATTGATATAGAGAAACAAAAGCTGGCAATCGAAAAAGAAAAAATCAATTTCGAAAAACAAAAAGACAGCCTTAACAAAGTAGAAGCAGAAAAAGCTAAAAAGCAAGTACAGGTAAAAGAAAGAGTGGTTTACAGAGATTCACCTAGAAGATCATCCGGAACTTATGCGGGAACATCTTCTTCCGGATCATCCGGAACAGCTGCCTCTACAGGTACAACTGCAACTCAGAAAAAAGGATGGAGTAGCGCCGCAAAAGGTACTGTTATTGGTACAGTTGGAGGTGCAGCAGCCGGAGCCATTATTTCCAAAAAGAATCCTGGTCTTGGAGCTGTAATTGGAGGTATTGCGGGTGGTGCAACCGGTTATACTATCGGTAGAGCAGAAGATAGAAAATCTGGTAGAGTACAGAAGTAAAAAATTTCTTCATATATATTTTAACACGGAAAGATTGCTTATTTTTGGTAAGCAATCTTTTTTATGCTTATAATTCTCAAAACTCTTCTGATATTTTTACTGGCCAATTTTGGTAATGGAATTATCGCAATTAAACTACTTAAAATTAAGTGTAAAAGTTTTGCATTAATTTCTCTTTTAGGAATTTTAAGCATGGCGTTTTTACAGACAGTCTTAGCTTTTTTCTTTCCGTTGAATTTTTATGTGGAAATTGCTTTTTTGATTGCAGGAGTTGTTGGATTAGTATTATTTTTAAAAGAAAAAGATTTTACTCATTTTGAATTCAAAAAAAACATCAATTTCTGGTTTTACTTTTTTATTGTACTAATTATTTTTGTTGGCTCTTTTTCTCCTTATTTGTATGACAATTACAGTTATTACGTTCCAACTATTACTCTCCTCAAACAAGTTGGCTTTGTAAAAGGAATTTCAAATCTGGATTTGTTATTAGGGCAAACCTCTTTCTGGCATATTTATCTCGCCGGATTTTCAAATTTAAGCGATGGTTTTTTTAAGGATTAATGTTTATTTATTGATCTTATTCTTGATTTACATTTACGAAAGAAGGCAATGGGTTTTGTTTCTTTTTATTCCCTTTTTCTTAATTTTTATTCAGCAGCCGAGTCCGGATTTGCCAACATTTATCATTGCTCTAATTGTTGTGAATGAATTACTAAATAACACCAACAAAAAATCACTTTTATACCTTTCCATATTTGTATTCTGTATAAAACCGACAATGTTTTGGTTACCATTATTGATTGTTTTGGAAAGTATTTATAAAAGAAATTTAAAATTTCAAATGTTAATTCCGATTTTGGCTTTTGGTATTTTATTTATCATTAAAAATATCTGGCTTTTTGGCTTTCCTGTTTTTCCTGTTTCAGCTGTTGATTTTAATTTATCTTGGAAACCGAGTCAGGAGATTCTGACCTATTCTTCACAAATTGGGTTAATGGAATCTTACGATATGCATTATTCTTATCAGCAGATCATGGATTTTAATTTTTTGGAAAGAATCGATCACTGGTTTACAATTGGATTGAAATCAGTTTTCAATTTTTTAATTGTATTAAGTATTCTTATTTTAGGATTTTTAGCTTTTAAAAAGAAAGAGAAATTTTTCACATTACTTTTCATTTGTGTTTTATTGAAGTTTATTTTGATTATTGTCTTTTCAGCTCAGTATCGATTCTTTATTGATATCTATCTGATTGTATTATTTCTGATTTTCAAAGATATTTCCGAAGAAAAAGCGGTCTTTGTTTCTGTATTTTTATCCGTTTTTATTTCCATTATTTTCACTTTGCCAGGTTTTGTCAAAGGTCAATTTAATATGGGAAAATGGATGTCCGGTTTTCAGATGTCACAGTTGATAAAACCAACGGAATTCAAATCAGAAAACCCCAAATCTTATCAGTTAGGAAACCTCAAATTTCACGCTACGAAGGAACTGATTTATAAAACTCAATTTCCGGCGATGTCACTTTATTGGCTGAAAACTTATCAATATTATAATGTTTTTCCTCAAATTTCAGAAAATGGATTTATCCAGAAAAAGTTGACTGAAAAAGAGAAAATGGAGCTAAAAAAAATCATCAATGATTTGGAAAATACCAAGCCTTGATTACTTTAAATTTTCTCTATCTTTGAATATCATTTTTTAATTATTAATTCAGAACAATGCCCGATTTTTTACATCCCGATAAAGACAATTATTCCGATGACGATTTGATTCAGGAAGAAAAAATCCGTCCGCAGAGTTTCAGAGATTTTGCCGGGCAAAGAAAAACGCTGGATAATCTGGAAGTTTTTGTGGCCGCCGCTAAAAATCGTGGTCACGCCCTGGATCACGTTCTTCTTCACGGGCCGCCGGGATTGGGAAAAACAACACTGTCGCATATTATCGCCAACGAATTGGGTGTTAATTGTAAAATCACTTCAGGTCCGGTTCTCGATAAGCCAGGAAGTTTGGCTGGGCTACTTACCAATCTCGAAGAAAATGATGTCCTTTTCATAGATGAGATTCATCGTTTGTCGCCGATTGTAGAAGAATATCTGTATTCTGCAATGGAAGATTATAAAATTGATATCATGCTGGAAACAGGTCCCAATGCACGTTCTGTACAAATCGGCCTCAATCCGTTTACCTTAATTGGTGCAACTACACGAAGCGGAATGCTGACCAAACCAATGCTCGCAAGATTCGGAATCCAAAGCCGGTTAGAATATTACACCATTGAACTTCTCGGAATGATTATCGAAAGAAGCGCTCGCGTTTTAGGTGTGAAAATCTATGAAGATGCAGCGCTGGAAATTGCAAGAAGGAGCCGGGGCACACCAAGAATTGCCAATGCACTTTTGCGTAGAGTTCGTGACTTTGCAGAAATCAAAGGCAATGGAGAAATCGAAATCGAAATCACAAAGTTTGCATTAAACTCGTTGAATGTGGATGAGTTTGGTCTGGACGATATGGATAACAAAATTATGCGTGTAATGATAGAGAATTTCCGTGGCAAACCGGTCGGGATTTCTGCATTGGCGACTTCTATCGGTGAAAATCCGGAAACTTTGGAAGAAGTTTACGAGCCATTTTTGATTCAGGAAGGGTTTATTATCCGCACACCACGAGGTAGGGAAGTAACGGACAAAGCCTATAAACATCTGAAAATTTCCAGACCGAAAAATCCGGGTGAACTGTTTTAATATCAATTATTAAAAGTCACTACATTAGATTTGGGCAGCTTATCCGCCCTCCGTTCCCGCTTTTTTCTTTTTGAAAAAAAGAAAAAGAGCTCCACTCAGGTCGGGCTGCTGCAATTCGGTGTTTGCAATTCGACTTAATTTCTTATATTAGTAAAAAACAAAAACTCTTATGAAATCACTTTCCGGGATATCATTTTTGATTAAATGTGAAGCCTTGGTGATTGCATATGGCAGATAAAAATAATAAATAACTACGTATGAAACTCTATCCAATCCAATGTGGAAAATTCAAATTAGATGGTGGTGCAATGTTTGGTGTTGTTCCAAAAACGCTTTGGGAAAAAACAAATCCGGCTGACGAAAAAAACCTTATCGAACTAGGAACACGTTCTCTTTTGGTAGAAGATGGCAAAAAATTAATCCTTATCGATTGCGGACTTGGAGACAAACAGGACGAAAAATTCTTCGGACATTACTCACTTTGGGGTGATGATACATTGGATAAAAATTTAAAAAAATTCGGATTTGTAAGAGAGGATATTACAGATGTTTTTTTGACGCATCTTCATTTTGACCATTGTGGAGGAGCAGTGGAATGGAATGATGATAGATCCGGTTACAGACCGGCATTCAAAAATGCGAATTTCTGGACCAACGAAAATCATTGGAAATGGGCAACAGAACCGAATCCAAGAGAAAAAGCAAGCTTCCTGAAAGAAAATATTTTTCCATTGGAAGAAAGCGGGCAACTGAATTTTTTACCATTACCAACAACCGGTAATTATGGGTTTGCTCCCGATTTGAAAATGGATGTGATTTTTGTTGATGGACATACGGAAAAACAAATGCTTCCGGTTCTTCAATATCAGGAAAAAACAATTGTTTTTGCAGCAGATTTGATTCCGACGGCTGGGCATATCCCGCAGGTGTATGTGATGGGCTATGATACAAGGCCACTGTTAACGTTGGAAGAAAAAGGAAAATTCCTGAAACAATGCGTGGATAATGATTACCTGTTGTTTTTTGAACATGATGCTCATAACGAATTGGCAAGTTTGAAAATGACGGAAAGAGGTATGAAATTAGACCAGACTTTTAGTTTTAATGAAGTTTTTGGATATTAAATAAATTATGGAAATACAAGATATTAATCAAAATCAGGAAGAAGATGTTCCCATACCCAAGATTATTGGATTAACAGGCGGAATTGGTTCCGGAAAAACATCAGTCGCGAAATTATTGGAGGAAAAAGGTTTTCCTGTTTATTATTCGGACGATGAGGCGAAAAATATAGTTAATAAAGATTCGGCTTTAAAAGAGAAAATCATTAAGCTTCTAGGCATTGAGGCTTATATTGATGGTGTTTATAACAGAAAGTATGTTGCTGAAAAAGTCTTTAATAATTCTGAACTTTTGGAACAATTAAATCATCTGATTCATCCGGCTGTAAGAATCGATTTTGAAAATTGGGTCGAAGCTCAGAATTCTGAATATGTTTTCAAAGAAACAGCGCTTCTTTTTGAACTTAAACTAAATCAACAATGTTACAAATCCCTTCTGATTACTGCAGATGATAATCTCAGAATCAAAAGAACGATGGACAGAGATGGCAAAACCTATCGTGAGGTAGAAGCTATCATTCAAAAGCAAATGCCGGAAAAAGAGAAATGTAAATTAGCGGATTACATCATTTATAATAATTCTGATTTTGAAAGTTTACGGATAGCAACAGAAGCTTTTATTGAAGAACTTGAATAAAAATATTTACTTTATAAAAACAAAATCCCCGAATCCAAGATTCGGGGATTTTTTATTGAGGTTTAAATGTGTTAATTCTTGATGAATTTAGTTTGAGATTTCTCTCCGTTAGATTCTACAGTTAAGATGTAAACACCTTTTGTCAATTTAGAAACATTTACTTTTCCATCAGTTGTTCCTTGATTTACCAATTGTCCACCTACAGAATAGATTTCATATGTAGTTTTGGAAGAAACATTAGAGATGTTAATGATGTCCGTTGCAGGATTTGGATAAACACTGATGTTGTTTTTCTTAACATCTGCAACAGCTAATTGTCCAATATTTAAACTATAATCTTCTACTTGTCCATAGCTGGAAGTTCCACAAGGTGTAGAATTTGGTGTTAACGACGAATCATGTAAACGAATTCTCATTCTTGTTTTTCCTGATAAAGCATTGGCAGGAATTGTAATATTACCCGTCCAAGGTGATTTTTTCTTAGCCGTTGTTAATACTAACTCGCCTGCATCTTCAAAATCACCATCCTGATTAAGGTCAATCCATACCAGAACCTG
Source organism: Epilithonimonas pallida (assembly GCF_900182975.1). Taxonomy (NCBI): domain Bacteria; kingdom Pseudomonadati; phylum Bacteroidota; class Flavobacteriia; order Flavobacteriales; family Weeksellaceae; genus Epilithonimonas; species Epilithonimonas pallida. Next base: position 56,518 of record NZ_FXUO01000005.1, read on the forward strand.
ATCGGCATCGTAAGAAGTCCCTGTAAATGTAGCAGAGAAACTGTAAGACTGCCCTGCAGTTACATTCCCGGTCACAGATGTAAAATCTTCATAACCTGCTGTGGAAGTAGAGTTATTGGTAATGTTGGCAAAAGTCACATTTGAAATTTTCTCAAAGCTGGTGCTTGTTGCTCCGGCTGTACAATATTCTATACCTTTTGTTGTGAAGTCTGTTGTAGCATAGGTTCCAACATTTCCGCTACAGATTGTAGCAACCGTTACATTATAAGGTGTGTTAAGTGTTAATCCCGAAATGGTATAAGTATTTGTGGTAAGATTATTAACTTCTGTCCAATTGGCATCAGCAGCTTTTTTATATCTTAAAATGTAAGTTGCATTGGCAACAGCATCCCAATCTATTTTTGCTCCTGTTTGAGTTATATTATTAGCTGTAAGTCCGGCAGGAGCTGTTCCATCACAATTTACCATTGCAGAAACCGTCACTTTTCCTACGGCGTAAAATACATTGTCAATTGCAGAAACTCTTACGATAATCTGAGAATTTGTTGGGATTCCTGTAAAACTTAAATTTTCAGAACCATCGTTTGGAGTTGATGCTGATAGCACTGCCCATGTTGCTCCGTTATCTTTTGTATAATCAATTTTGACATCAGATACATTGTAAGGAGAAGCATTAGTATTGACAACATCCCAAGTGAATGCAGCCGGAGAATTATTGTAGACTTTTGTGCTTGTAACTTTAAAAGGACCATCATTTCCAACTGTGATTGTTTGAGATCCAATCTGTGTCTGCTGTTGTTTGATATCTGCATTGTTATCTCTTACAAGGACTCTGAAGTTCATGGTTCTTGCCACATTAGAGACAGCTTCCCAATCTGTAGCGCTGGACAGAGTGCCATTCAGAACGTTACTTAATTTAGGGAAAAATCTATATGGCAATGCAGAACCAGTAAGAGATCTGAATTTAGGACCTGCAGTATTGTTTCCGGTAACTGTTGTCACGGCAGATGTGGATCTGTCATACTCTTCCCAGGTGTATGTAATAGGATCATTTTCCGCATCAGTTGCAGAAGCAGTTAACACAAAAGCCGTTCCCTTAGGAATTGTCTTGCTTGGCAATGTTGCAACTACCGGTGGATTGTTTGTAATAGCTGTACTGACGTCACAATTCTGGCCATTAACATAGGTTTGAACTTGCTCTACACTTCTTACATGAAAATACGCATCGGAATGTGGCTGAACATCTGCACTGGTAATCCCCGCATAACCCATAATGGTAGATCCTGAGCCGGGTTCCATATGAGCGGTATTGTAAGGCGAACTCTGGATTGCATGCGAAAATGTATGGTCAGCACCAAACTGATGTCCCATTTCGTGGGCAACATAATCTATATCGAAGTTATCACCTTCTGGACCACCTGTTCCCGGAGATGTAAAACCGGAACCTTTTGAAGTATCATCACTGGCATTAGAAGGATTTCGACAAACATTACCAATATCACCGGCACTTCCACCACCTCCGGATCTTCCGAAAAGATGTCCGATATCATAAGCCGCATTTCCAATAACGTTTGTTAATGTTTTTTGTACTTCAAGATTCCAGGCACCACCAGCACCAGTTGATGCCGGTGAATAAGGATCTGTGTTAGGATCAGTATAAATTAATTGGGGAAGATCAAGAACATTCATATGAATTGCAAAGTCCTTCTCAAAAACACCATTCACTCTTGTCATTGTCGCATTGATAGCAGCAGCAGCCTGACTCACTCCCCCAAAATATTGTGTGTATTCTCCTGTTACAGAGATTGCCAGTCTGTAAGTTCTGTATTTTTTATCACTGGCTTTATTGAATTCTGTTACACTGTGAGTAAAATCTGTTGAATTGGCTAATGCATCCAATTGTTTTTTGCTCAGGTAAGATTCCGATGTTTTACATTCAAAAGCTTTTCCTTCACTTGGCTTATTGCTTTTTGGAAAAACGCCATAGACAGATTTATCTTTATTTTGAGGCTCGATGAATTCGTATTGTCCATTTCTGAACATCATCGCCTGTAGATCATAAGGAGATACACTAAATCTGACATATACCGTTGGATCACCAACTTTAGTACCCGCGTAAGACCCCAACTGGTATCTGTCAGCCATAGATTTCTCAACAACAGGTAAACTATAAACTGCAAATGTTTCGATCTTACCATCAAGAGTTGGAAGATTAATAATGACAGGTTTGCTGTTTTTTCCTGTTTCCTGAGCATTTGCCAGTTGCGACCTTATACCATTAAGATCCAAAGAATAGAAATTGGTGACCTTTGTGTCACGAAGTTTTTCTCCTTTCATAGATGTGGGTGACCACTGTGCAAAAGCACCGGTTATCATCGCGCAAGAAAGAAGGGGAGTAAAGATTTTCTTCATATTTTTTTAATTTTTCTCTTCAAATATATGATTTTTTTTGAATATTTAGTAACAAAAAAGCGCCGATTATATCGACGCTTAAGTGTTTTTGAATTATTAATAAATATTTATTTGTTTGCAACCATTCTATATAGAAATAATAAAAGAACAGATCCTCCGATTGCTACCAAAAAACTGGAAAAGTTGAATCCTGTCACATCAACACCAAAAAGCATTGATCCAAGCCAGCCTCCAAGCATAGCTCCCAGAATTCCGATGATAATTGTTATAATCCATCCTCCGGGATCTTTCCCAGGATGGATAGCTTTTGCGATGGCTCCGGCAATAAGTCCGAAAATAATCCAAGTTAAAATACCCATAGTTTAAATTTTTAATGTTAATATTTTGGTTTAGTATATTATCTTTTTCTGAAGAATGAATTTACAAATTCCATACCATTAAAAATCTGAAGATCTTCGATTTTTTCACCTACGCCTATATATTTAACAGGAATTTGAAACTGATCCGAAATGCCTATTACGACGCCTCCTTTTGCTGTTCCGTCCAGTTTTGTAACGGCTAATGCGGTAACTTCGGTTGCTGCTGTAAATTGTTTTGCCTGTTCAAATGCATTTTGCCCCGTAGAACCGTCAAGAACTAATAAAACCTCATGAGGTGCGTCCGGAATAACCTTTTGCATCACTCGTTTAATTTTAGAAAGCTCATTCATTAGATTTACTTTGTTATGGAGTCTTCCTGCTGTATCAATGATGACAACGTCGGCATCCTGAGCAACCGCAGATTGAACTGTATCAAATGCAACCGAGGCTGGATCAGAACCCATACCTTGTTTTACGATTGGAACACCAACTCTCTCGCTCCAGATGACTAATTGATCCACAGCTGCCGCACGGAAAGTATCCGCTGCTCCCAGAACAACTTTCAATCCCTGAGATTTGAACTGATGAGCCAGCTTTCCGATGGTTGTTGTTTTTCCAACACCATTAACGCCGACTACCATGATCACATAAGGCTTTTTGCTGGTATCAATATTATCTGTATCAATATGAGGATTTTCTAAAAGAAGTCCGGAAATCTCTTCACGAAGAATATTGTCCAATTCTGTAACATTAACATACTTGTCTCTTGCAACGCGATCTTCTATTCTTTTGATGATTTTGATCGTTGTTTCTGCGCCAACATCAGAAGCAATTAGTACTTCTTCCAGATCATCAAGAACTTCATCATCTACAGTATTTTTTCCGACAACGGCTCTGGATATTTTATCAAAGAAACCTTGACTGGATTTTTCCAAACCTTTATCAAGTGTCTCTTTATCTTCTTTTTTGAATATTTTTTTAAACCAACTCATTGGATGTATAAATGATTAAGGATAAATCGTTAAATGATTTTATCAGAAACAAAGATAAACAAAAAAACTACCCTGAAAGAGTAGTTTTTATATTGTATCGATTGCGGGATTATTTTTTCAAATATCCGTCAACTTCGTCAGCGTTCATTACTTTTTCTTCAAAAACGTAAGCCCCTGATTTATCAGACTTAACCATTTTGATTACTTTCGTCATTTTTTTTGAACCAGCTCCACCCTGAAGTGTTGCTACTACCTTCTTTGCCATTGTAAAATATTTTTATAAATTACTTAATTTCTTTGTGAACTGTATATTTCTTAAGAACAGGATTGAATTTTTTCAGCTCCAATCTTTCTGTAGTGTTCTTTTTATTTTTTGTAGTAATGTATCTTGACATTCCTGCTACTCCGCTTTCTTTGTGCTCAGTACATTCTAGAATTACCTGAACTCTGTTACCTTTTTTAGCCATTACTTAGTAGTGTTTTTAATGAATCCGTTTCTAGCAGCTCTTTCAAGTGCTTCCTCTATACCAATCTTATTGATTACTCTTAATCCGTGAGCAGATACTCTTAGAGTAACATGTTTTTCTTGCTCAGGAAGATAAAACTTCTTCTCTAGTAAATTAATTTCAAAACGTCTTTTCGTTTTGTTATTAGCGTGGGAAACATTGTTTCCTACCATTGCACGCTTACCTGTTATTTGGCAAATTCTTGACATATCTCGATGTTCTTTTGACTAATGAATATTTGAGAGTGCAAAATAACGGATTATTTTTCATTCAGACAAATAATTTTAAAATAATTATTAAAAAAGAAAGCGTGAAATATTGATTGTTAATATTTCACGCTAAGATTATCTAAGTTGTTGAGTGTTAATTGTCAATGAAGAATTTTACATTTTCTATAGGGTTTCCCGGCATTGCAATTTTACCTTTTATAAGAATAGGACATTGTATCAATTCCGGATTATGAGCAATGACTTCCAACGCTTTTTCCTCATTTACAACTTCGTTTTCAGAAAAATATTTTTTAAAAAGGTCTGTCGATTTTTTAAGAATCTTGCTTGGTCTTTTGTTGAGTTTTTTAAATAAGGTTCTCAACTCAAATAAGCTCAAAGGATCTTTATTGATATCAATGATCTGAAATTTGATATCATTCTCGTCCAGATATTCCAAAATAGCTTTGGACTTGGGACATTGATTATTATGAATTACTTTGATCATAAGTTGTTGTGGTGTTAAAAAGTTTGGCGGTTATAATCTCCTATGGCTGTAGAAAATTATCGGCCAAATAATTTAAAACAAACCATTCAACTCTGCATCAATCCTTTCCAAGATATAACCGAAGTCTTCTTGTTTTTCTACAAAATCCAGATTGTCAACATCTATTATAAGAAGTTTTCCTTCCTTGTAATTTTCTATCCAGTTTTGATATTTGTTATTCAGTTTTGACAGGTAGTCAATGCTGATTCCTGCTTCGTATTCGCGTCCTCTTTTGGAAATCTGTCTTACCAAAGTCGGGACATCTGCTCTGAGATAGATTAGCAAATCCGGTGCCGAAACAAAGTCTTTCATCAGCTGGAAAACGGATAAATAATTATTAAAATCACGCTCAGAAAGTAAGCTCATCTCTGCAAGATTCTCTGCAAAAATATGGGCATCTTCGTAGATCGTTCTGTCCTGAATTACATTTTTTCCACTCTCACGGATCTCTTTTACCTGACGGAATCTGCTTCCTAAGAAGTAAATCTGAAGTGCAAAACTCCATTTTGACATATCGCCATAAAAATCATCCAAATAAGGATTGTGATCTACATCTTCAAACTGTGCTTCCCAACCGTAATGCTTTGACAGCATTGTTGTAAGAGTTGTTTTTCCGGCACCTATATTTCCTGTAACAGCAATATGCATTGTTCTAATTATTGATAAATGATGAGTGATAATCGATGATAAAGTTACAATGATTTATCAAAGATCAATTATTAATTATTTAAGGTTGTAAAGATAAAGTTTGTCTTTTATGAGTGCCAAAAATCCGGAGTTATTTTTATCCACAATTTTTGCATTTTGATTTTGGAAAATTTCAGTAATGGTTTTACCGTCAAATCTTGTGATGCTTTGGTTTCCGAATATTAGAATATCATCATTGTTCCGGCTTAGTTTTCTGGCATTATTAATACCTTCCGAAAATAATAATGTGGCTTTTGTATTATAAACTTCAAAAGCATTTTCACGAAGAATATAAATCTTATTATTATAGACAAGGAAGTCCTTTAACGACTGAAGGTTGATGTTGAATGGAAAAGAATTAATGACAGAATTGCTTCTGAAGTTGTATTGAATAAGTGTTTTGTTACTATCGTCCAATAGCCATGCAAATTGTAAGTCTTCCGCATACACAGCTCTTATGAAACCAAAATTTGAACTTAGATTGATTTTCTGTATCTCATTCAGATTTTGATCCAGGAATTTAATTTCCTGGGCATTTTCAGAAAACATGACAATGTTGAGAGGATTGGTCACGCTTTGGATTTTGTAAGGAAAAGTCATCATTACTTTCCCGAGTTGAATCCCAACCGAGTCATATTTTGTCAGGCTGAAATCTTTCTTCTTATATAAATAGATATTGCCGTAATCGTCACCCAAAACTTCCTGGATATCTCTCATCTGCAAAGAATCCAGTCCGATTTTTTTTTGAGAAAAAGTGAGAACTGAAGTTAATATTAATATGAGGGATAATAATTTCAATAAGATATTTTATAAGTTAATTATTTTGCACCATTCAGTGTAATGATAAGATCTTTTGTGAAGGCTTTATTCTGGTTATAAGTTGCATCGCAAATAGAAGTAGAAACATTATAGCTTCCTTTGTCAACCAAAATATAATTTTGTCCGTTGGCAGGAACAGTAAGGTTATAGAATTTTTTCCCACTGATTTTGATAACAAGCACACATTTGGATTTGTTGACAAATTGGACAATAGCTTCTTTTTTGTTAGGATCATTGTTGAAAAGACTTGTAAGAACTGCTGCCGTATTTTTTGCCTGTTCAGAGGGTTCACCTTTTGCCGCTGTTGTTCCTATCTTTGAGGTTTTTTCAATTTTATTTTCTGTCATAGGAGTTACGGTTGGTTTTGCAACTTGAGCGTTTCCGCCATATTTAAGAGACAGAATTCTTTGCTTCAGTTCCGGAACAGCGGGGTGATTGGGATTGTCTCGGATAAATTTTTCTATAACCGCTCTGTCTGTAGATCTTTTGGCTTCAAATATGCTGACTTGGGAAAATATACTTATGGAAACTAAAAAAAATGAAAGTAAAAATATCTTCTTCATTATAAATGGGGATCTGTTTTTAATTGAAACGTAAAAATAAACCAAATCTTGTAATGTTGTGTGAAATTTAAATTAAAAATTAATTCGATTTTTCACATAATCTGATAATATTATAACAATATTCTATTTTTATTAAGATTGTTTCTTATTGATAATTATTTTTATAAAAATCACTATATTTGCACGCTGAAAATCATGAAGGAGGAATCAACAATTAAATAAAAAAATAATCAATATTATGTCTTATACACCAGTAGCTGCAGACGTAGCAAAACTAAGAAACACAACAGGTGCAGGAATGATGGACTGCAAAAAAGCTTTAACCGAAGCTGAAGGAGATTTCGAAAAAGCAATTGATATCCTTAGAAAAAAAGGACAAAAAGTTGCTGCTAACAGAGCTGACAGAGAATCTTCTGAAGGTGCTGTTATCGCTAGAGTAAATGAGGACAATACTTTAGGTGCTGTAATCTCTTTGAATTGTGAGACTGACTTTGTTGCTAAGAATGAAGCTTTCGTAGAATTAGCTTATGAATTGGCTGAACAGGCGATCAACTATTCTAACAAAGAAGAGTTTCTTGCTTCTGATTTCCACGGGCAAACTGTTGCTGAGAAATTGATCCAACAAACAGGTGTTATCGGAGAAAAAATCGAGATTGGAGCTTTTGAAAGCATTCAGGGAGCTTTCTTAGGTGCTTATATCCACGCTGGAAACAAGATTGCTGCAATTACTTCTCTTTCTGCTAAGGCTGAAGGTGCTGAAGAGGCTGCAAAAGCTGTTTCTATGCAGGTTGCCGCGATGAACCCAATTGCTCTTGATGAGAATGCGGTTTCTCAGGAAACTATCGATAAAGAATTGGAAATCGAAAGACATAAATTAACTGAAGAAGGTAAGCCTGCAAACATTATCGACAATATCCTGAAAGGTAAAATGCAGAGATTCTACAAAGACAACACTTTGGTACACCAAGATTTTATCAAAGATCCTAGTGTATCAGTTGCTGACTATGTAAAATCTGTAAACGCAGATCTTAAAGTTACAGGATTCGTAAGAGTTGCTCTTTCTTAAGATTTGAAATAATAAAAAGTTAAAATCCTGCTATATTTTATGGCAGGATTTTTTTTGTCATAATTAATGAATAATTTTGCAGTCCAATTATGTTAAATGAGAACATATAGATTTTTATTCTCTCTTATTTCTTTTTTTTGTGTGGCTGTTACAAATTACACAAAAGCACAATATATAAATACCAATATAACTTATACAGCTCAGGATTTAGTTGACAAATTTATTGGTGCTCAAAATGCAAGTTGTATTACTGTTTCCAATGTGTCCGCCACAGGAGAACTTTTTGGAGGTACAGATCTTAGCTATGGGTATTTTGATAAAGGATCAAGTAACTTTGAAATAGATGAAGGTATTATTCTTTCTACGGGACGGGTATCCAAAGCATCCGGGCCGAATAATAATCTTCAAAGCGAATTTGTCTCCGGCTGGGGCGGGGATAATGACCTTATTGATGTTTTACAACAATCTGGTTTGCCGACTGATAATATTCTGAATGCTACATCCTTAGAATTTGATTTTGTTTCACTACAAAGTGATAAAATCAGCTTTGATTACATGTTTTTATCTGAAGAATACCGAAATACAAATTGTCGTTATTCGGATGCTTTTGCATTCTTAATTAAAGAAGCCAATACGACTAATCCTTATCAGAATATTGCATTGGTTCCAGGAACCAGCACTCCCGTAACTTCTTTATCGATTAATGGAGCAACATTATGTGAAAGAAATATTGAATATTTTGGCGGTTTTAATGGTGTAAATACTCCAACTAATTTTAATGGACAAACTAAGGTTTTAAAAGCAATTGCAAATATTCAAAAAGGAGTAAAATATCATATAAAATTAGTGATTGCTGATCATGGAGATTCAAGTGGCCTTTATGATTCCGCTGTTTTCCTGAAATCGGGTAGTTTTACCGGTAATGTAAATATAGGAAATGATCTTACTCTTGATAATGCGGATCCACTTTGTGAAAATATACCTTATAGGATACAGCCAACCCCTTCAATTAACGATCCTCTTGCAGAGTATCATTGGTTTAAAGATGGTCTTCCGTTAAGTGTACCTATAACACAATCGTATTATGATGTATTAAATGATGAAGGAAATTTTAGTGTCAGTATTAAGTTGGGAAGTGGCTGTCGATTACAAGGGCAGGTAAAAATAGAAAAAGCGCCGGTTGCAATCATTGACACATCTCCGATAATGATTTGTGATGATGATTTTGATGGAAGATATATAGAAAAATTATCTAAGTTTACGAATCAGATTGTCACCAATTTTAGCGGGAATTTCAAAGTTGAATATTATACACAGGCCGGAATACAAATTAATCCCGATAATAATTTTGAATTTACACAGAATCCTCAGGATATTACGGTAAAAGTTGGTGCATTTAGCTGTACACCGGATGCTTATACTTTAAGATTCTATCACGGTTCTCAACTCCAGATGAACTATCCTCAGCAGCCGGCTCCTGCTACCATTCCGGTCTTTGATGTCTGCGATAATGAACTGAAAGGAAGCAAAACCGTGAATCTGGATGACTATATTGGTCTGATGACGACCGAAACGCTCAATCCAGCCGATGTCAAATTCTATGAAAAGATTTCGGAGCTCAAAGCAGATAAGCCATCAATCAGCAAATCGCAAACCCTAAGCCCGACGCAAGCCGAAAAGACATTTTATATAAGAATCAGTAAGGCAGGCAATTTTTGTGATAATTATTCTTCATTCAAATTAAGATTCAAACAGCCGAAAAAATCAAGTATTCTTAAAGACACAATCATCTGTAAAAGTACAACAACTGATTTGGAAGTAGAACCTGCTTTTGATTATTATGAATGGAGCAATGGAGAACAAGGAACCAGTGTTAATAAAATCAAGAATCAAAAAGCTGGCGATTATTGGGTGAAGTTGACATCCAATGGTTGTACTTACCAACAGTTTGTCAAAATATCAGAACCACAAGATTTAGTTATTAATAATGCTTTGATAGAAGGTAATAAAGTCACTGTTTTCGCAGCAAACGGAATTCCGCCTTATCAGTATAGTCTGGATGGACAGCCTTATCAGACAAGCAATGTTTATGAAAATGTTCATAGGGGACAGCACATAGTTACCGTGCGTGATGCCTGCGGAACTGCAGTTCAGAGCTTTACAATCATTGGTGTGAAAAATGTCATCACACCAAACGATGACGGGATCAATGATTTTATTGACTACTCCGATCTTTTGACAAAATCCGATCCAAGATTCGAAGTTTATGATCGTTATGGCAATCTGGTTTTCAAAGGTGATGTAAATAACCAGTTCATCTGGAATGGTAAACTCAACAGCAGGGCATTATCGACATCATCATACTGGTATATTCTGGAATGGAATGAAACCGGGAATCCAAAACGAGTTCAGATTACTGGTTGGATTCTGCTGAAGAATAGAAATTAATGTTAACATTACAATAAAATCCTTTTTTCTACATTTGTAATATATTGAAGGCTATTACAATGAAGAAAATTTTATTTTTTGTTTTTATTTTTATTTTTACCGCAAAAATTTTAGCGCAACTGGATAGAGAACATTGGTTTGCTCCGATGTTTGATGGTCAAAGTAACAATAACGGTTTTGAGCAATTTCTTCATCTTTCTACGAACGAAGTCACACCTTTCAATGTTTCAATCTATAATAATAATACTTTAATTGATCAGGTAACAATTAGTAAAGGATCTCCTAAAGTCATAGATATTCCGCGGGATTACATTATAACATCAAATCCTGATGATGTTTTTATCGTTGGTACAAGAGGTCTATATGTGAAAGGTGATAGACCATGTTTTGCAAATCTTCGTTTTGGTGTGACAAATCATTCTGAGATTATTACTTCCAAAGGAACTTCTGGTATTGGGACTCAGTTTTACACAGTAATGGCTCCAAATGTACAAACAAGTCTTTTCTTTGGAGCATCCGTGAGTGTTCTGGCTACTGAAGATAATACAAAAGTTACAATTAGCGATTTTAAAAAACCTATATTTTTTTGGGCACTGGGTATTCCTTCAAGTATTACCTTCAATCTGGATAAAGGACAATCTTATATAGCGGATGTAAGAACTGTTGATGCTCTTGATAATTCGGATGGGTTTATAGGTGCTAAAATTACTTCCGATAAACCTATTTCAATAACCAATGGTAACTTCAATGGACAATATGCTTCTAATACGGCTGCTGGATCTGATATTCTAATGGATCAGTCTGTTCCTGTCAACAAGCTGGGAGACGAGTTTGTGATAGTAAAAGGTTATGGAAAAATTGGAAATAATATGGAAGGGGCTATTGTGGTTGCTACACAAAAAAATACATCTATTTATTTAAATGATGCCACGACGCCAATTAAAACCTTGGCTAATGAGGGAGATTATTATCGTGTAGAGGAAACAAATTATATTGATAGAGGTAATGAGCATTATAACCTACATATAAAAACGAATAAAAATGTATATGTATATCAACTGCTTGGTGGTGTTGAGGCTGGAGACAGTCCGCTAGCAACAGGCGGTATGAATTATATCCCGCCACTTAACTGTTATCTTCCTCGCAAAATTGATGAAATTAGTTATATCAATTATCTATCTGACCAACCACATAATCCGGAATTTTACACTAAATTAAATATTATTACCGAAAAAGGAGCCAATGTAACGGTTAACGGTGAAACTCCCGATTCTCAGTATGGGCCATACGATATCTCAACAATTACTGCAAATCAAGAATGGGTTACTTATTCTATCCCCAATGTTACAGGAAACATTACTGTCAAATCAACCAAAGCCGTAACTGCAGGTATTGCAAGTGGGAATAAAGCATTTGGCTATGGAGGATATTTTGCAGGATTCTCTTCAACTCCTGTAATCTTGAAAGTAGAAGGAGAGTGTTTGCCTGGAGTGAAGCTGGCAGTAACCGAAGGTTTTGATTTTTATCAATGGGAGATAAAAAATAGTGCCGGTAATTTTATTAATGCACCTGTAACAAGTCAATACCCTTCTAATAAAGAGTTTTATTATTATCCTCAACAGGCAGGTATCTATAGAGTTCGTATCCGGCAAGGATCATGTTTAGAAGTTAAAACTGATGAATTTAAATTTTATAACTGTACAACTTATACAAATTCAAATTATGAAGGTTGCTCAACAGTTACTATTAAGCCTAAGTTTAGTTTGAGTACACAAACATATAACCCGGCATCTGTAAAAATAGATATACCACCGTCGAATGGAATTGCGACTACCCAAGCCAATGGTGAAATAATATATACTACTAATCCAGGTACTTCAGGAATTGATACTTTTAAATATTCATATTGTGGCATCGGATCTATTCCTGACTGTGAAGTTGGGCAGGCAACAGTTCGGATAAATCAAGTTGTTTCTCATGATGATATTCTGCAAGAATGTACTTCCAACGGGATTGCAGATTATAATCTGAGTAAGGCGAATGTTACAGCTGATACTACCGCAAAAAAAACTTATTATAAGACTTCTAACGGAGCACTTTTTGAAATTGCTAGTGATGAAATTAAAAATTACACAGCATATCGTTCTGCCGATACTTTTGTTTATGTTCGGATCAGTAATGTAAAAAACTGTTTTGCCATTCAGAAAATAGAGTTAAAATCTAAATTTTATCCTGCAATTAAACCAAGTGTCACTGTAGAAGAATGTGATGATGATTTTGATAAAGAAAAACTGATACAAAACTTAAACAATTATAAAACATTATTTACTTCAGACACAACCGTAACAGCTAAATTTTATACTAAAATAAATGATGCACAAGCTAATGCCGCTAATGATATTTCGGAAATACGCGTTAACAAGCAACAGACTTTATATGTGAGGTTTTTTAACACTGCCGGTTGCTATTCTGTTGTCGAGTTGATAATTAATATTAAAATTCCTTCAAAATCAACTGTTTTAAATGATAAAATAATTTGCCCTAACACAATAACAAGTCTGAATGCAGGGCCGGGTTTTGATAAATATGAATGGTTTAATGCTGCTGATTCTCCAATAGGCTTGAGTCAAGAGATTAATAATCTGGATATTGGAAAGTATTATGTTCTTCTTACCGCTCCTAATGGATGTCTATATAAACAAAATGTTGAGATTAAGGCAGCTGAACTTCCTGAAATCAAAAGCATAGAAATCAATGGAAATAATGTAAAAGTCAATGTAGAAAGAGGAGTTCCGCCATACCGATATGCGTTAGATAATGGCAATTATCAGGATTCTAATGTTTTTAATAATGTTTCATCGGGTTTTCACAAGGTTTATGTTATTTCTGCTGATAATTGTGTGCCAGTGGAAGAGGAATTTTCGGTAATAGAAATTTATAACTTGATAACACCTAACGGAGATGGAGTCAATGATGTTTTGGACATGTCGCTCCTTAAGTATAAAATCGATGTGAAATTCCAGATTTTCGATAGACTGAGCAAAAAACTTTTTGAAGGAGATTCCAATAATAATTATATCTGGGATGGGAAACTAGGAGGTAAAGTATTATCAACTTCCAGCTATTGGTATATTATGGAATGGAAAGATTTTGAAAAATCACCACCTGTAAAATATACTGGTTGGATCCTTTTGAAGAACAGGAATTCTGATTAAAGTATGATATTTTAACAATTATTTTATAAAAAAGATTTTAATTTTAATTACTTAACAAAAAGCCGATAAAGTTTAATAAAATTTTAACCTTATCGGTTTTTTTTTGTAATGCTATTAGTTCTAATTCTCTATAAATTTGCCCAATTATTATGAGGAAGATTTTTACTATTGCTTTGCTTTTTTGCCTGGCATCCGTTTACGGGCAATTCTTTAACGGTGAGATTTACATCAGAGATAAGTCAAGTCTTTATCTTAATCAGATGTATGTTACCAATCTTAATGCACATAAAAGTGTTCTGGCCAATTATAACGGAGAGTTTAGAATACAGGCAAAAGAAGGAGATATTATAAGGTTTACATCTATTGCAACAGAAAGAAAAGATATCACTGTAACAGAGCAGATGCTCAATCTCAGTAAAAATTTTGTCGAACTCCAGATTGCTTATTACGAGATCCAGGAAGTGATCATAAGTTCCTTCCGACCGACAGGTAATCTGCGAAAGGATGTATCTATGCTTAAGTCTTCCGAGAAAGCTTTTGAGCTTAGAAAAATGATTGGTTTGCCCGAACCGAAAGGTGATGGAACTTCTCCCGAGCTTCCTGTTTTGTCATTCAATCAGGGTCTTAGTTTTAGCATTGACAGTATTTTTGATCTCATTTCCGGAGAAAAGAAAAAGAAAGAGCGCTATTATAAATATGAAAAAATGAGTCAGGGCATAAAAAATCTTCAGGATTATTTTGGAGATGATTATTTCATAAAGCTCAAAGTGCCAAAGGAATTGATTCCTAACTTCTTACAGTTTATTTACAGTTCGGATAACATTTCGATATTTTTGGAGTCGAATAATTATGAAGCGACCAAAGTTTATATAGAAAAGTATCTTCCGATTTATCTCAAAAGACTCCAAAACTCTCATTTGATGCAGATTACAGACAATATCAAAAAAGAATAATGTTTTTTTTGTAAAAAATTCAAATATTATTAAATATTTTTTTGAAATTATCTGGAAATGTTTATTTTTATAACGTTTTTTATACGTGTAGAAATTTAAAATAATGGGGAAAAACAAAATTGCCAGATTCGAGGAAAATAAAAAGTTACCTAACGTAATTCAACCCACTCGGGAAGAGGCAATCAATGATTTCAAGCATAAAGGAAAATGGGCTGAGTTTTTTGGAAATGATAATCCAATTGTTTTAGAACTAGGCTGCGGAAAAGGAGAATATTCCGTTGGTTTGGCAAAAGCTTTCCCACAGAAAAATTTCATCGGGATAGATATCAAAGGTGCAAGATTCTGGTTTGGCGCCAAAGAAGCAATTCATTACAGGCTGAAAAATGTTGCTTTTGTAAGGACTCAGATAGAACTGATAGAAAGCCTGTTCGCTGAAAACGAAGTTTCCGAAATCTGGATCACTTTTCCGGATCCTCAGATCAAATACAGAAGAACAAAGCATAGGCTTACCAATCCGGAATTTCTAGACAAATACAAACACATTCTCAAAAAGGATGGAATCATCCATCTCAAAACCGACTCCGAGTTTTTGCACGGCTACACTTTAGGAATATTACAAGGTCTTGGCCACCAGATTCTTACTTCTCATCATGATATTTATGGCGCGGAAGAATATCAGCCGGATACGCCTTTGCTGAAAGACATCAGAACTTACTACGAAGAATTATTTTCTTCCAAGGGAAAAACAATTACGTATATCAAATTCAGGCTGAAGGATGAATAAATTATTTTTACTTTTATTAGGTAGTTGTTTTTTAACAAGCTGTGCTACAAATAATGTGATATCGCCAATATTCATCGGTAAGAATTCTAATGTAATACTTGAATCCGATCAGATCAAGGCTAAGTTAACTCTCGAGGAAAGGGCCGTTTCGCTGCTTAATCAGTTATTCAATACCGATGCTTCTAACAAAAGCATGGTTTTGATTATCAGTAACGAGTCAGACTGTGATTTTACTATGGACATCTCTGGAAATAACCATTACATTTTGCCAGTTGGTGCAAAGAAAACAGAAAGTATTGTTGTAGAGCAGGGCGAATATGAGATGAAATCGCAGGTTTGTAATAGTTTTTATAAAGCGAACAAAACACTTTATCAAAATACTGAACTGAGTATAAAACATTCTATTGTGAAGAATTTTGAGAATCCTCAACAATAGTCAAAATAATAAAAGCTTCAAAATTTTTGAAGCTTTTATTATTTTTTGTGGAATTACTTAATAATTAATTCATAGATTCTACTCCAGTTTTTACCGGTTATTAACATATTTTCACCTTTGAAGGCTATGCCATTCAGGACATCATCGTTTCCTGTTGTATTTTGTTTTGCAATATTGGTTAAGTCCAAAATTCCTGTTACTTCTCCATTAACAGGATTGATTTTAAGGATAATTGGTTTCTGCCAGACATTCGCATAGATAGCGCCATTGTGATATTCCAGCTCATTGAGCTGATCATAACCTGTTGTATTGCTCGCAACAGCAATTGTTCTTACAACCTTGGATGGATTTGCAGGATCCAGGAAGTATATGTTTTTTGTTCCGTCGGATAAGATCAGGTTTGTTCCATCATAAGTTAGTCCCCAGCCTTCTGCAATTTCAGCAGGATAAGCAAATTCGCTTAATAGCTTTAAAGAACTTTTATCGTAAATAAATCCTTTCTTGTTTTGCCAGGTTAATTGGTATATTTTATCACCAACAATCGCGCTTCCTTCAGAAAAAATTTCCTGGGGTTGAGATGTACTTGCAATGGGTGTTGTAGAGCCTAGATTATATTTAAGGATTCTGGATTCACCATGTTGTCCATCGGATTCATAAATTGTATTTCCATCCAGTTGAAAACCCTGGACAAAATTCTTAGGATCATGTGGATATTGATTGACAACTTCGTATGAGATCTCTCGGGGTTTTACTTTAGCAAAAACATTAATGGTTGCATCCTGAGTTAGAACTTCACCACCTTTTGTCTTGATGTTGAATGTCACATCATTTTCACCCAATGAAAAAATGTTTGGGTCTATTGTCAGATTACTGGTTTCCTTATCATTATAAGTAATGGTAACGGCTTCTGCATAATCCAAAACGTCCTGAGGTAGTTTTAGCTTATCTCCAAAATGATAACCTTTATTTTGCTGATTGATGTTATAATCATTCAGGGTATTAAGGATTTCTTTGTCTTTGTTGCAGCTTGCCAATACCAAAAGAGCAAGAGAAGATGCTAAGAAAATTTTTTTCATTAATGTATGATATTATCTATTCTTATTTAAGGAATAAAATTATTAGTAAATAGGAATGTTCAAAAATACGAAAATATAAAAACTAAAAATTCATAAATATTTCTTAATTTAAGCATAAAAATCTTAGATTTGTAGAGATATGATTACGATAATTGCAGCAATAGGAAATAATAATGCTTTGGGGAAAGATAACCGGCTTATTTGGCATCTTTCAAAAGATCTCAAACGTTTCAAAACTCTTACAGAACATCACCCTGTTGTGATGGGAAGGAAAACCTATGAGAGCATTGGCAAGGCGTTGCCAAACCGTACGAATATTGTTGTCAGCAGAAAAGAAAACTGGTTTGAGGAAAATATCTTAATTGTATCCACATTGAAAGAGGCCATCAAATTTGCTAAAAAAATTGATGAAGATATTTTTATAATAGGAGGCGGAGATATTTACGGGCAAACCATAGAGCTTGCGGATCGATTGGAAATTACCAGGGTTAACGGAGATTTTGAAGCCGATACTTTTTTTCCACAGATCGACCCGGAAACTTGGCAGAAAACGGATGAAGAATGCCATTCCAAAGACGATAAGAATGATCATGATTTCTGTTTTCAGACTTATAAAAGAATTAATAAAGACTAAATTTCCTATTCAGATTCTTCTGTTTTGAATCTGTTTTCTTATAATGGACTATCCAAGCAAAGTTTTATCAAAAGCCGTTGAAGAAATTGCAGGTTTGCCCGGAATCGGGAAAAAATCTGCGCTTCGTCTGGCGTTGCATTTGCTTCGTCAGCCAGCTTCACAAGGGATTTCTTTGGGAACATCAATACAAAACTTGGTCACAGATATCAAATATTGTAAGGAATGCCACAATTTTTCAGATTCTGATATTTGTGATATTTGTAGCGACGAAAAAAGAAACGATGAATTACTTTGCGTTGTAGAAGATGTAAGAGATGTTATGGCGATAGAAAATACGGGGAAATACAAAGGGAAATATCTGGTTTTAGGTGGTAAGATTTCTCCAATGGAAGGGATTGGCCCAAGCCAGCTAAGAATAGGAAGCGTGGAAAAAAAACTGAACGGAGGTGTTGTAAAGGAATTGATTTTTGCGCTTAGTGCAACTATGGAAGGCGATACAACAGCTTATTATATTTATAAAAAATTTAAGGGTTCTCAGGTGATGTTTTCAAGTATTGCCAGAGGGATTGCAGTTGGCGATGAGCTGGAGTATGCGGATGAAATCTCTTTGGGAAGATCTATTACCAACAGGATTGCTTATAACGAAGCCGGCTAATGAAAGTAAGTGTCATCATTGTTCATTATCAAGTGAAGGATCTGTTGAGAAACTGTATCCTTTCGATTAAAAAATATTTTCAGGGTTTTGAATATGAGATTATTGTTGTAGATAATAATTCTCCGGATTCTACTTGGAAATCATTGATTTCTGAATTTCCGGAGGTTAATTTCTTGGCACTTGACAAGAATTATGGTTTCTCAAAGGCTAATAACATTGGTGTAAAATCGGCTAAAGGAGAATACGTTTACATACTTAATCCCGATACTGAAATTGAAGGGGATTATTTCCAGGAAATTCTAGACTTTGCTGATAACCAGGAAAAATTTGGCGCTCTCGGTCTTAGAATGCATAACCTGAAAGGTGATTTCTTGCCGGAAAGTAAAAGGTCGGTTCCTGCTTTGATTAATTCCTTCGAAAAATTATTCACGACTTTCAACAACAATTCAAAAACATATTACAGAAACGATGTTGATGAGTTTGGAATAGCGGAAGTAGAAATCATGACTGGCGCTAATCTTCTGCTGAAAAGATCGGTTTATGAAGAGGTTGGTGGTTTTGACGAAAGATACTTCATGTACGGCGAGGACATAGATCTTTGTTATACTATTTTGAGAAAAGGTTGTAAGAATTTCTATTATGGGAAATATTCGCTCCTCCATTACAAAGGCGAAAGTACCGTTAAAGATAAAGTATATCTTGATCGATTTTTTGGGGCAATGAATATTTTCATTGGAAAGTATTACAAACGACAGAAGCCTTTTCAATATCTGTTAATGAAAATAGGACTAAAATTAAAGCATTCTTTAGAAAGCCGTAAAATAAAATAATTAGTCTTCTTTCTCAATAGGAAAAGTAGATTCTTCTGCAAATTTTCTTAATTCATTCATTTCTTCTTTCCCTTTCAGTTGTCCAAATCTTGCTGCTGCATATGTCAACGCAATAAAAACTAATACAACAAATGAGCAAGGCAGCGCCCACGGATAATTATTGGATTTGATTTGCTTCTCCACATAATAAAGTGTAAAAAATGTCATCCAGGCTACTGTAAAAAGAAAATAAAGAAACATAAAAAAAGTCCATACAGCAGAACTTGGCCCAAAAATACCTCTGATAACGGTTACGTCATCTTCTTTTTCGATTCTAAGCGCAAGATTCGGTTTCCAATAATTTTCATCTTCAGTTTTTACAAAAATGGTTGCTACTTCCCGGTTGATATTGCCATAGAATCTATCCCGGTTTTCATCAAGATATTTTCTCAGATTCGCTTCATATTCATCAGGAGAAAGATTGGTGTAAAGCTTAAACCTTGGTCTGTTTCTTATGCTGTTTAGTGTCTCGTTCATAGTTTTTTTTGAAATTTTGTTTCAATAATTATTCCTCTATATAAGGAATTGGGTCTTCTAACACAAATTCAACTTTAATCGGGAGATTATTTCTTTTGACTTCCAGCTTTATTTTTCTGCTGGTATCGGTTTTCAGGATCGAATGGATCTTGCTCATTGTCATTTCTTTAGCAGCTTTATTATCAATCGTAACAATCTGGTCGTTTTTCAATATTCCTGCTTTCTGCGCCGGTGAATCTTTTCTGGTTCCGGAAACGACAAAAATCGGCTTCAAAGAAAATTTATATTGAAATTTATCACTGTTATCCAGGACATTGATTTCATTTCCTGCAGAATTTTTTTTCGCGGTTTCCACTTTCACCTGCTCTTGTTCCCAGATTAGTCCATCCTGTTTTATTTCCAGTCCGCTTCCGTCAATCAGAAAAGGATCGTCCAGGTGTTGGTTAGGTTTGAAGTAAACTTTCTTGCCGGGATAATCGAAAATGACAGAAAACCGCCGAAGGATTTCCGATCCGATAGAGCCTTTTCTGTCCTTAACAATATTCAGATGTTGGATAGAAAACTCATCCGGCATTGCTGCAATTGGTTTATTAAGCTGGAAATTGCCAATCGACAGGGAGTTGATTCTGCTTCTTTTTCCAAAAATATCACCACTAAAACCTCTACCAAGGAAATCATCAATATTAGGACGGTTATAGACAAAATCCTTGATAAGAACAGGAAAAAGCCAGACCGAATCTGTATTGCCAAGATCAAGAAGCAATTTTGAGCTTTGTTTCTCGTGTTTCATTTCCACATCCGCATACATGTAAGGTTTGTTGAGTTCCACACTCATTGGGAAATCAGAATACTTTTTGATACGTTTCGGAAATTTAGAATTGTCTTTATAGACTGTAATTGTTTTTTTATTATAATTGATTTCAATAGGATGGTTTTTGAAAAAATAATAACCGATAATTCCATTCACAGGAATTCCGATATCTTGAGAAATATTAAAATCTTCATCCAGTACAATGAAAACGGTGTGGGATCTGTCCACAAAATGTTCTCCGATTTTGATATTGTTTTTGATTGATTTCAGAGCTTCAACACTTACTGTTTCACCTAAACCTTTGAAAGTGATTTTTTCAATGTTTTTAAAATCAACCTCTTTGTTTTCAAGGCTGAACAGTAATGTTTCTGATATTCCGGAATCCAGCATAAAATTCAGTTCAACACCATTAACATTCATCCGAATGAAAATTAAGTTATTAATCAACTTGAATTTTATAACAGTTTTTTCGGTATTTTCCAATAAAAAGCCTTCCTGAGCACCAATCCAGAAACACCAAAACAAGCAAATAAACAATTTGAATTTCATTGCATCAAATTAATTATAATTTTAAGATACAAGTATAATAATTTTAATTTTTGTTTTGAATAAAATTTATGTATTTCATAATTTGTTTAGGTTTTGGTTGGTGAAATGGAATGTTATTTGATGTGTTTTCATTCAATTGCTAAAATTGTTATCAATCGTTTAATTAAAATTTATTTTATTTTTATGAAAAATCTATTACATGCATTTGGGAAAGATCACTTGGACGAAGTTGTATTTGCAAATAGAAATAAAGCTTATGGCGCTTATGTTCTTAGAAACGAGTATTCTAATCAATTAACAAAAGCATTACTTGTAGGAGTTGCTTTTTTTGGGTCATTATCAGTGATTCCTTTGATTGTTTCCGCAATATCAAATAATGACTCAGAAATTATACATGCTTGCCCTCCAGTATTTGATTTAACACCGGTTGATATTTATGAGCCGCCTGTAATTCAACAATCTAGAGCTATTCCTCCAAAAGTTAAAACTGTGGAATCTACAAACTATACACCAGTAAGAGTAGTGAAAAATGATAAACCTGGACCTACAGAAGAAGACAAAAAAAATGCTGCTGTTAGTTCCACCACATCCCCAGGAGTAGAAACTACGCTTCCTGTTGCGCCGCCAATTCAAGCAGGGCCTCCGGCAAATACTTATAAACCGACTATGGCCCCGGTTGCGCCGGCAGAAGATCCTGACAAAATAAGAACTGGATCTGAAGTAGATGTTGCCGCGGATTTCAAAGGTGGAATCAATGCTTTCCGCCAAAAAGTGTCTCAGAACTTTGATACGGAATCAGTTGATCATTCAGGAATGGTTTCCGGTATTATTACTTTTGTAGTGGAAAGAGACGGAAGTATTACAAATATTAAAGTTACGGGACAAAACGCTGATTTTAATAATGAAGCAGAAAGAACCATAAAATCCATAAAAACAAAATGGACGCCAGCTCAATTGAATGGTAAAGCTGTCAGATCCTCTTTCAGAATGCCAATTTCTATGAGAATCGAATAGATTGATTATCAATGCTATATTGATATCAAATTAATCAGAGTTTTATAATTATCCACATTTTTTAGCGAAATGTGGATAATTTTTTTATTTGTCAACTCGTTAATTAACAATACTTTAACGGCTGGCTGTGTTTTTCAAAACATTCTAAGTGGTAAAAAATTGTATTTTTGATGATTAAATTATTGTTTATGGGAAAAATTATAGGCGTTGCAAATCAGAAAGGTGGAGTTGGTAAAACGACAACTGCTGTTAATCTTGCATCAGCTTTGGGTGTTTTGGAAAAAAGAGTCCTTTTGATAGATGCTGATCCACAGGCCAATGCAACTTCAGGTTTGGGTGTGGAAGAAGTTAATTTTTCTACATATAATTTATTGGAACATAGTGCAGAAGCTACAAAATGTATTTTGCCAACGAGTTCTCCCAATGTTGACATTATTCCTTCCCATATAGATTTGGTAGCAGCAGAGATAGAATTGGTTGATCGTGATAATCGCGAGTACATGATGCGCGAAGCATTAAAATCGATTAAAGATCAATATGATTATATCATTATCGATTGCGCACCGAGTTTAGGTTTGATTACAATTAATGCTTTAACAGCAGCAGATTCTGTGATAATTCCAATCCAGTGCGAATATTTTGCTTTGGAAGGATTAGGTAAATTGTTGAATACAATTAAAAATGTTCAGAAAATTCATAATCAGGATTTAGATATAGAAGGATTATTGCTGACGATGTATGACAGCCGTTTAAGATTATCCAATCAGGTCGTGGAGGAAGTTAATTCTCATTTTCCGGAGATGGTTTTTGAAACCATTATCAGCAGAAATGTGCGTTTAAGCGAAGCACCAAGTTTTGGAGAAAGTATCCTGAAATATGATGCGGAAAGCAAAGGCGCTATTCAATATATTCAGTTAGCGGAAGAAGTACTGCTGAAGAACGAAAAATTAGTTAAAAATTAAAATGATCTTGAGATAAGTTTATCTATTATCATTAATTATCATTTATAAAATGAGAGACAAAACAAGAGCAATGGGCCGCGGTCTAGGCGCGATTCTAAATGCTGAAAGTAAAACCAATATCAATTCGGCGTCTGATGAAGGTGCTAAAACATTGGTAGGAAACATCGTAGAAGTTTCTATTGAAGACATTTACCCAAATCCGAATCAGCCAAGAACTTATTTTGACGAAAAAGCATTGAGCGATCTTGCTGAATCGATTAAAAGTCTTGGAATCATCCAGCCGGTTACACTGAGAAAAGACGGAGAAAAATTCGAAATTATCTCCGGAGAAAGACGTTACCGCGCTTCTAAGATTGCTGGATTAAAATCTATTCCTGCTTATATCCGTTTGGTTAACGATCAGGAATTGCTGGAAATGGCTTTGGTAGAAAATATCCAGAGAGAAGACCTTGATCCGATAGAAGTTGCTTTAACTTACCAAAGACTCTTGGATGAGGTTGGAATGACTCAGGAGAATCTTAGCCAACGCGTTGGAAAGGAGAGAAGTACAATTACCAATAGTGTTCGTTTGTTGAAGCTGTCGCCGGATATTCAAAACGGGATCAGAAGTGGTCAAATTTCGGCTGGCCATGGAAGAGCGATTATGGGCTTGGATACAGATGAAAAACGTCAGACTTTGTTCAATAAAATTATTCAGGATCAACTGAATGTAAGACAAGCTGAGCAATTAGCTGCGCAATTGAAGAATCCTCAGGATAAAGAAAAAGCAGTAAAGCAAATCATTATTCCTAATCACGTGAAAAAAGCTCAGAAAAATCTATCTGATATTCTGAATGTGAATGTCGAAATCAAAACTTCGGCAAATGGGAAAAAAGGAAAAATTGTTCTCGATTTTAAAAATGAAGAAGAGCTGGAAAATATTTTGGCTCACATTAGAAGATAAATGAAGAAAATATTTTCAATTTTTTTGTTCTTTTCTTTTTGTTTGGCTTTTTCACAGGTTAATCCTAATGATACTATTCGGGTTGAAAATCTTCCAAAGGACAGTATTCCTGCCGCAAAACCAATGTCGGAAGCCCAGGTTTTAGGTGATATAGAACAAAAAAATGCACCTGCAAAAATCACGAAGCTAAGTCCTGCAAAAGCAGGTTTGTATTCTGCAGTTTTGCCCGGCCTTGGACAATTTTACAATAAAAAATATTGGAAAATCCCGCTGGTTTGGGGAGCAGTAGGAACAGGAGTTGGGATTGCGCTTTGGAATGATAAGCAATACAAGCGATACAGAAATGCCTTTGTTGCGGAATTAAATGGTCTGCCCCACGAGTTTTCCAATATTAACGGAATCGACAAAACGGTTCTTGGTAATGCTCAGGACAGATCCAAAAGACAGCGGGATTATGCGATTGGAATTACCGGTTTGATTTATATTCTTAATATTGTTGATGCTGTTGTAGATGCGCATCTTTACGAAGGCCGTCACGATCCGGATCTGGCATTGACACCTTCCATCATCAATGATCAGTTCAGTAATTTTGAAACAAAAGCAGGAATGACTTTAACTTTCAGATTCTAAAATTAAAAATCTATATCAATTATAAAATGAAAATAGCATTAGTAGGTTACGGAAAAATGGGAAAAATAATTGATGAGATTTCCCAAAGCCGAGGTCACGAAGTAGTTGCAAGATTGAGAGAAACGCCAACCAAAGATTCTCTGAACGGAGCTGATGTGGCCATAGAATTTTCAAATCCCGAAGCTGCTTTTGAAAATATCAAAGTTTGCTTGGAAAATCATATTCCCGTAATCTGCGGAACAACAGGTTGGTTGGACAAAAAACCGGAAATTGAGAAGATCACTTTAGAGCAAGATACAGCGTTTTTATATGGCTCAAATTTTAGTTTGGGAGTGAACCTCTTTTTTGCGCTTAATGAAAATTTAGCAAAACTGATGTCAAAAACTACCGAATATTCTGTTCAGCTGGAAGAGATCCATCACATTCATAAATTGGATGCGCCAAGTGGTACTGCTATTTCCATCGCAGAGGGAATTATTGAGAATTCTAAGTACGAAGCTTGGAAACTGGATGAGACCAAGGATAAAGAATTGGGGATTTTTGCCATTCGTGAGGACGAAGTTCCTGGAACGCATAGTGTTTTCTACAGATCGGAAGTGGATGAGATAGAAATCAAACATACAGCCTTTAACAGAAATGGATTCGCATTGGGTGCTGTGATTGCAGCAGAATGGATTGTTGGAAAACAAGGGGTTTTTTCTATGAAAGATGTTTTAGGTTTGTAAAAACTGTAACAAAAGCAGCATATAAAAAACTAATATAGAAGCTACGCTTAAAATTAAAAGCGATATTTATGGATTATATTATTACTTATACCGTGTATGTACTCATCATCAGTTTTTTGATGGGACTTACAACTTGGAAATTATTTAAAAAAATGGGCTACAACCCATTATTTTCTTTTATTCCTTTTTATAATTATTTAATCATTCTCAAAGAGACCAAACATCCGAAATGGTGGGCGGTTTTATCTTATTTACCAATCGTTGGTCCGATAATGATGTCTGTTTTCCATCTTTTCCTGATGAAAAAATTCGGAAAAAGAGGCGCTGTAAATGGAATATTGACTGTGATTCTGCCTTTTATTTTTATGGCAACGGTCA
The DNA here is from genome assembly GCF_900182975.1 of Epilithonimonas pallida. Lineage (NCBI taxonomy): Bacteria > Pseudomonadati > Bacteroidota > Flavobacteriia > Flavobacteriales > Weeksellaceae > Epilithonimonas > Epilithonimonas pallida. The sequence continues at coordinate 82,234 of NZ_FXUO01000005.1, forward strand.
ATTATGGGAAAGATCCGGAAATAGAAACTGAAGAAGAGGAGGAAGAAAGCAAAAAGAAAGAAACTTTCCTGGGTTCGGTAACGTTTGCTGTGGTTTTTGCAACCATTATTCACGCATTTATCACGCAGCCTTTCGGGATTCCGACAGGGTCAATGGAACGTACATTATTAGTTGGAGACTTCTTGTTTGTAAATAAGTGGGCTTATGGTTACAGAATGCCAATGAGACCTGTTGCTTTGCCGTTTTTGCAGGGAACGATTTTCGATACGGGTCAAAAAGGCAATCCGAAAGATGACCCAAAATCTTATATTGATGCGGTTAAATTACCATATCTCAGAATTCCTGGTTATGATGAGATCAAGCGATATGATATTGTTGTTTTCAACTATCCGCAGGATTCTGTGCATACGGCAATCGACAGAAAAGATCCTTACGTAAAAAGATGTGTCGGTATTCCCGGAGATGTTATAGAGTTCAGAGCCGGAAGATTATTTGTGAACAATGCACCGGAGAAAATTCTTGGTGATGAACAACAGCAACACGGTTATCTGGTTACGACGAGTTCACAGCTTAATATTCCTCAGTTGTACAAAGCATACGGATTTCTTCCGGTGCAGGAAAATCAGACCAATACAGGATTTGTATATGCTTTTCAGGGTTTGACAGATCAGACAGCAAAAGAAATCAAAGCCCTTCCGGAGATTGTTGAGATGAAAGAAATCATCGAAGAAAAAGGAGAAGGTGCAGTAAGATTTAAACTGAATGCTGATAAAACGGCCTACACAAAAAATGTGGATACAACACAATCCATTTATCCGATCAACAAACCTTGGAACCAGGATTGGTACGGACCGCTTAGAATTCCGAAAAAAGGCGATGTTGTAACACTTAATCAAGAAACTTTACCAACATACAAATGGATTATCTCCGAGTACGAGCACAACAAGCTTGAAAACAAAAACGGGAAGATCTATGTCAACGGACAGGAAACCAATCAATATACCATCAAGCAGAACTATTATATGATGATTGGAGACAACCGTGATGCATCTTTGGATGCAAGGTTTTTTGGAGTCGTTCCGGAAGAGAATATTGTCGGAAGGCCGATGTTCACTTGGCTAAGTGTAGAAGGATTGTTCTCCGATGCTGGTTCCACTTATCAGGCGCCAGGCAAAAAAATCCGTTGGGATAGGATGTTCAAAGCCACCAACACAGGCGAAGCCAACAAAACATCGTATTGGTGGGTAGCTGTGATTATTTTGGTATTGTTCTTCGGCTGGGATTATTTCGCCAAATTATTCAAAAAGAAAAACGAAGAAGATTAATATGAATTAGGAGCTCAATCCCGCTATCCACTATATCTTTTTTGTCATTGCGAACAACGTGAAGCATTCTGTTGAAATTTTTGACAATCGCAATAACAAAAAAGGATGCCGTTCCTATCGGGGCTATGGGATTTGTCCTCCGAAATAAAGATTCAACACTTTGTCAGAGATTATTATCTTTGACAAAGTTTTTTTTAATTAATATCCTCAAATAATCATTCAAAGCTTATATAAGCGAAGCGCCTTTGTTAGCCTAAAAACATTTAGTTGTAAAAGAACTTAGTGTGCTTTGTGTTGAAATTTTGAATATTAAAGAAGGATTATCAAAAATAAATATGAAAAAAGTTCTTTTACCAATATTCTACTTACCGCCAGTTTCTTGGTTCTCAGTATTTTTGAATGAAGAAAATGAAGTCACTTTCGAACAATTCGAAAACTTTCCAAAGCAGACCTACAGAAACCGTGCGGCAATTTACGGTGCCAACGGAAAATTACCTCTGATCATTCCTATCAGACATACAGGCAAACGGGAAATCAAAGACATCGTGATTTCTTTTGCAGAAGATTGGCAAAAACTGCATTGGAAGTCCATCAAAACAGCTTATCAGAGTACGCCTTATTTTGAGTTTTATGAAGATAAGCTCAAAAACATTTATGCAGAACAGGTGTCTTCATTGCAAGATTTCAATCTCAACGCGTTAGGTATCATTCTTGCTATTCTGAAGACCGAAAAAAAGTATGAGCTCACCAATGAATATTTTAAAAATCCGGAAGCAGAAGATTACAGAGGAAAGTTTTCAGCCAAATCAGAATCAGAATATGAAATGCCGGAATATTATCAGAGCTTTTCAGACAGAAACGGATTTATAAAAGATCTTTCGATTTTGGACTTGATCTGTAACATTGGACCGGAAAGTTTGACTTATATCAAAAATATAAAACTCGATTAATATCCATGAAACTCTTAAACGAGATTTTCCTTAACAGAAACAAATAATTATTTAATATGAAAAAATTATTGATAGCGGCAGCTTTTTTATATGCAGGATTTGGATTGGTTCAGGCGCAGACAGCTTCTCCGCAGGAAGACAAAGACCAAAAAACCTGGTATCATAAAAACTATGCAACTACAAAAGTTTATGGAGTTAATACGGAAAATGCCTATAAGTTTCTCGAGTCTAAAGGACTGAAGCCAAAAACTGTGGTTGTCGGTGTTTTGGATAGCGGAGTAGAAGTAGACCATCCGGGATTGGTGAAAAATATATGGACCAATCCGAACGAGATCCCAAATAACGGAAAAGATGATGACGGAAACGGATATGTGGATGATATCCATGGTTGGAATTTCTTAGGAGGTAAAAACGGTGACATTGATGTTGATAATATGGAGGTGACGAGAGTCGTGAAAAAATATCAGTCGGTTTTTGAAGGGGCGGATTCTGCAAAGAATAAAGAGAATCAATCCAAAATGCCGGACGAATTTGCGATGTACATGAAGTCCAAGGATATTTTCACAAAGAAAAGCCAGGAAGCTAAACAAAATCTACAGCTTTATACAATGATCAACAATTCCATACCCGATATGGTGAAATTGTTGGGCAATAAAACGCTGACTAAGGAGAATTTGGCAACCATCAAACCTTCCAGCCAGCAAGAAGCAATGGCAATGCAGGTTCTTTCTCAGGTTGCAAATGATCCTCAGGTTGCAGGTAAATCAGCTCCTGAAGTGAAAACCTATATGGAAGGACAGATGAAGGAAGCGCTGGATTATTTTACGCCACAAGCTGAAAAAGGCTATAATCTGGATTTTGATCCAAGAAAAGAAATCGTTGGAGACAATTATGATGATTATTCGGAGAAAAACTATGGTAATAACCATTACGAAGGTCCGGATGCAAAACACGGAACACACGTTGCGGGGATCATCGCGGGTTTAGCTAATGGTTCTGAACCTCAATATGGGGTTGCTTCCAGAGTGGCTAAAATTATGACAGTAAGAGCTGTTCCGGATGGTGACGAAAGAGACAAAGATGTGGCTAATGCCATTCGTTATGCCGTTGACAATGGTGCGAAAATTCTTAATATGAGCTTTGGAAAACCGGTTTCTCCCGGGAAAAATGTAGTTTGGGATGCATTCAAGTATGCAGAAAGCAAAGGCGTTCTTTTGGTAAAAGCTGCTGGTAATGAGAACGAAGATATTGCTGAACATCAGTATTTTCCAACCAACTTCAAATCTACTGCAGATGAAAAGCCTTTCATTAGCAACATGATTGTGGTGGGATCTAATACGAATGATGCCAACGCACTGAAATCAAGCTTCTCTAATTATGATAAAAAAATGGTGGATGTTTTTGCACCTGGGTCTGAGATCTATTCAACAGTTCCGGATGGAAAATACGAATATCTGCAAGGAACCTCGATGGCATCACCAGTCGTTGCGGGAGCGTCAGCTGTTCTATTAGCTTATATGCCTAATCTTAAACCGGAGCAGATAATAGAATCATTGGTTAAAACTACCAACACGAGTGCAAATAATGGATTTGAAAACCTGTCAAGATCTGCAGGTGTAATTGATGTTGCAAAAGCCGCGGAATATGCTTATAAGAATTTTTATAAGGCAGATTCACCTGTAAAATCAGTAAAAAAAACGGTTAAAAAACAAAAATTACATAAAGCAATTGATAAGACAAAGCTTTAATAATTAGGATAATATATCAAAATAAAAAAATCTGAGAGCATCTCAGATTTTTTATTTTTTAACATTTGGCATAATTTTTTATCATAACTTAGCAGTAAATATAAAAACTATGAGAAAATTAATTTTTTTAGGAATGATAGGAGGAGCACTGTTAGCGACCTCTTGTTCAAGTAAAAATGGTGTGAGTGCTGGTGAAGCGCAAACATTACGCTCTGAAGTGATGAAATTAAAAGGTCAGTGGGATATATCCAACATAGACTATGATAGAAATTATTCTGTAAAACCATTTGACGAAGGTGCAAGTATCAATTGCTTCGTAGGAAGTTCTTGGACTTTGATTCCCAATAATTATACAGGAACTTATACTTTACACGGAGAGAATGGTTGCCCTGCTAAGATTCAGGCAATCACTTTTAGTGTTGATAAAAATAGTGTAGTTTCTCTTAAGAAAGTTGGTGAAGGCGAAAAAGCTAAAAGAGTTCTTGCAGGATATAAACTCATTCTGGAAAATCCAACAGATAATAGCTTCACTTTGGTACAGTCTGTAACGGCTGATGGAAAACCAATGGATATCCGTTATAACTTTGTGAGAAAAGGTAAATAATCAAATAAAATACATATAATGAAATTAACAAAATTAAATATAGCTGCATTCTTTATTTCAGGATCACTTCTATTAACAAGCTGTGAGGCTGTTCAGAATGCAAATAATACTCAGAAAGGCGCTGCAATTGGTACAGCTGCAGGTGCAGTGATCGGAGGTATTTTAGGTAACAACATTGGAAAAGGTGGAAATGCTCCACTTGGAGCTGTTTTAGGTGGAGTTGTTGGTGGAGTTGCAGGTGGTGTGATCGGTAACAAGATGGACAAACAAGCTAAAGAAATCAAAGAGACTTTACCGGGAGCAGAAGTTGAAAGAGTGGGGGAAGGTATCAAGGTTACTCTGCATGAAAATACAGTTAACTTCGATTTTAACTCATCTAATTTAACTTCTCTTGCAAAAACAAATTTAGACAAACTGGTTACAGTTCTTAAAAATAATCCGGATACCAATATCAATATTTATGGCCATACTGATAGTATTGGTACAGATGCGGTGAATCTTAGGATATCTGCTCAAAGAGCTGCGGCTGTTAAGAATTATTTTGTAGCCAACGGAATTTCTGCTTCAAGATTGTTTACAGAAGGATTAGGAAAATCCAGTCCAATCGCTTCTAACGATACAGATGCAGGAAGAGCTCAGAATAGACGTGTAGAATTTGCTATCACTGCAAATGAGAAGATGATTAATGACGCACAATCTGGCAAATAAGAAATATTCTTACATTTTCATTAAATAATAAACCGCAGTTTGCGGTTTTTTTATTTTAATGTTACTTTTGCATAATTAAAAGCATTAGATGAAGAATTATTTAAAATTAATAAGAGTGGAACAATGGGTGAAGAACTTATTTGTTTTTGCTCCGCTATTTTTTTCAGGTAACATTACCAATACTCATCTTTTCTACGAAAGTATCTTTGCATTTTTGGTTTTTTCTTTTACTGCAAGTTCTATCTACGTCATCAATGATTATTTTGATATAGAATCTGACAAAAGACATCCGGAAAAAAAGCATCGTCCATTAGCAAGTGGAGCCGTTTCCAAAACAAGCGCAAAATTGCTGTTAGGATTTTTAATTCTGTTATCCATATTTTCAATCTTCGTAGGAAATTATATTTTTCACACCAATTTTTGGAAGTTCGGAGTGATCATCGCATTTTATTTTGTGATGAATCTTTTTTATACATTTAAACTAAAGCAGGTCGCCATTGTTGATATCTGCATCATTGCAATAGGCTTTGTTCTGAGAGTATTAGCTGGTGGTTATGTTACAGGAATTATAGTGACGAATTGGGCTGTCTTACTTACATTTGTCCTTGCTTTGGTTCTGGCAATAGGAAAAAGACGAGGAGAGCTGATCAATGCTCAGATTTCGGGGAAAACCAGAAAAGCTTTGGACGGGTATAACGTTCAGTTTGCAGATATTGCACTGTCTATCAGTTGCACATTAGCCATTGTTTGCTATCTGATGTTTACTTTGTCTCCGGAAGTTCAGACAAAGTTCCATTCCCGGGTTTTTTACACTGTTATTTTTGTTGTATTTGCATTTCTGAGATATCTGCAGCAAACATTGGTTTACAATAAGACCGAATCTCCGACTAAAATCGTTTATAAAGACCGATATATACAAGTGACAATTGTTCTTTGGGTAATTGTTTTTCTTTTACAAATCTATTTTAAATAATGAAGCCGAATTTTGTTCAGAAAATTACCAATTGGGGGAATTTCCCGGTTGTGGAAAAAGAAATGAAGTCGGATGATTCTGTTTCTAAAATCAAACAGTTCGTAAGGGAAAATAATGAAGTGATTGCTCGTGGCAATGGACGTTGTTATGGTGATGCTTCCCTTGGCGAACATATTTTTTCTACAAAAAGATTGAATAAATTTATTTCTTTTGATAGGATTAATGGTATTATCGAATGCGAATCCGGGGTTCTTTTATCGGAAGTTTTAGAGGTTTCGGTTCCGCAAGGTTATTTTCTTTATGTGACGCCGGGAACAAAGTTTGTTTCGGTGGGAGGAGCCATTGCATCTGACGTTCATGGAAAAAATCACCACGCTGAAGGCTGTTTTTCCGAGTATGTAACGGAATTTAAATTATTAAATGAAAATTCTGAAGTTATTACTTGTTCCAGAGAAGAAAACCCGGATAAATTTTGGGCAACAATTGGCGGAATGGGATTGACGGGAATTATTCTGTCGGCTAAATTCAAACTAAAAAATATAGAGTCGGCATACATCAGACAGGAAAGCATCAAAGCTGAGAATCTGGATGAGGTTTTCCGATTGTTTGATGAGAGTGAGGACTGGACTTACAACGTTGCCTGGATTGATTGTTTTCAAAAAGGGAAAAACCTGGGCCGTTCCATTTTGATGCGTGGCGAACACGCTTTGAAAGCAGAATTGCCATCCAATCTTCAAAAAAAATCTTTGAAATTAAAAGAAAAGTTCAAGCCAACAGTTCCTTTCTATTTTCCCGGATTTGTCTTGAATGCGCTCACAATTAAGATTTTTAATTTCCTTTATTACAACAAACAGACAAAGAAACAGCTCAACAATTTTATTGATTACGAAACTTTTTTTTATCCTTTGGATATCATCAATGACTGGAACAAAATCTATGGCAAAAGCGGATTTATTCAGTATCAAATGGTGATCCCGAAAGACAACGGAAAAGAAGGGATGAGACAGATTCTTGACACCATTGCAAAAAGTGGGAATGGGTCTTTTCTGGCTGTTTTGAAGTTATTTGGCAAAGATAATCCTTTGGCTTATAATTCTTTTCCAAAAGAAGGATATACCTTGGCTTTAGATTTTAAAGTGAATAAGGGATTGAAGAAGCTGGTTGATAAATTAGACACAATCGTAGAAAATTTCGGAGGAAGAATTTACTTGACAAAAGACAGTATGAGTAAATCTTCTTTGACTAATTATCTTCAGAATGTCAATTCGTCCAAATTCGTTTCATTACAACACAAAAGAATTATCAATAACCATTAATAATTCATAACTAATAATTTATAATTCATATGATTGTTCTTGGTTCTAATTCCGAAGTTGCTCAAGCATTTGTAGAAGAATGTTTAGCTAAAGGCGAAAAATTTCCGATCGTTTATTTATTAAGTTCCAATCCGGAAACGACTGAGAAATTTGCAGGTCATCTTCAGGTTAAGTTTCTTCAAAACTCTGAAATCATTCCTTTGGATTTGATGAAAGAAATTGATTATAAAACTTTGGAAAACATCAATTCGGATTTGTTATTTTGTGCTACAGGTTATTTGGGTTTGGGAACGGAAGAAGGACTTTATGATGATGAAAATACGGCTCAGATTATTGATATTAATTACGCAAAATTAGTTCCTGTTCTTAATTTCTTCGCCAAAAAAATGGAATCTAAAAGAAATGGAGCAATGATCGTTTTATCATCCGTTGCCGGCGAAAGAGGAAGGCAAAGTAATTTCATCTACGGAAGTGCAAAAGCCGGATTAACAGCTTATTTGAGTGGGTTGAGAAACTACCTTTTCGATAAGAAAGTTCAGGTTTTAACCGTGAAACCAGGTTTTATGGAAACTAAAATGACGGAAGGTTTACCGTTGAATCCGGCTTTGACAGCAACACCCAAAAAAGCAGCAGCAGGAATTTATAAAGCCTATAAAAATAAAAAAGACGTTGCTTACGTTTTACCAATTTGGGCAATCATTATGATGATCATCAGAAATATTCCTGAGTTTATCTTTAAAAAACTAAAACTATAGTTGATGATTGATAGATGATAATCTATTGAAGTTCTATTAAAGAAACGAAGCAAATAATCATTTATCATTCATAATTTATCACTTATGAAGAAATTATATCTATTTGATTTTGATGGAACCTTAACTTACAAAGACACGATGTTTTTGTTTTTAAAGTTTTATGACCCTGCAAAATTTTCCGTCCAGTTTTTGAAGCATATTCCACTTTTTATTTTACTAAAAATGAAATTGGCAGATGCAGAAGCTGTGAAGAAAAGTTTCATTGCATCCATTCTGAAAGGTCAATCCAGATATCAGATAGAGAAAAAAGCACAGCAATTCTTTGATGAGAATTATCCTGGTTTATTCAGAGAAAATGCTTTGGATTTCATCAAAAATATTGACAGGGAACATACCGAGTCTTATATCGTTTCTGCTTCTTTAGATATTTGGGTAAAACCATTTGCAGACAAGCTTAACATGATTTTGTTAGCTACAAAAGCGGAGTTTATAGATGATGTTTTTACTGGGGAATTTATAGGCAAAAACTGTAATAAAGATGAGAAAGTCTGCAGAATCGAAGCAGAACTCGGGGATAAAAAATTTGATAAAATCATAGCTTTTGGAGATACTTCCGGAGATAAAGCAATGTTCAAGTTCGCAAATGAATCGCATTACCGATTTTTTCACTAATTTAGTACCTTAATTTTCGAACAATTTTTCGGCTTCAAATCTAATTAAAAATGGAAAGAATTTATCTTGATAATGCAGCAACTACGCCTCTTGATGATGAGGTGATAGACTGTATGGTGAATGTTTTAAGATTCAATTATGGCAATCCGTCGTCAACGCACAGTTTGGGACAGGAAGCCAAGACCATTTTGGAAGAAGTTAGGCGAAAGATTGCAGATTCTTTGAAAGTGACTCCGGGGGAAATCGTTTTCACATCTTGTGGAACCGAATCCAACAATATGATTATCAAATCTGCGGTTAATTATCTTGGTGTAGAAAGAATCATCACTTCTGCTTTGGAACACAAATGTGTCGCCGAAACCTGCCTGGAAATGAAGAAATTGAAGGGAGTAGAATTGGTTTATCTAAGACCGGACTCCAACGGTGATTTCGATTTGAATAAATTGGAGGAATTACTGAAAAACTCAGAAAAGAAAACCCTTGTAACATTGATGCACGCTAACAACGAAATCGGAAACATTCTTGATATCGAAAAAGTAGCTCATCTTTGTAAAGAAAACAAAACCCTTTTCCATTCCGATACTGTTCAGACAATGGCACATCTGGATCTGGATTTTTCTAAAATCCCATTAGATTTTGCATCTTGCAGTGCTCACAAATTTCACGGGCCAAAAGGTTCGGGATTTGCTTTCGTAAGAAAATCTTCAGGACTTAAGGGAATTATCACAGGCGGACCGCAGGAAAGAAGCTTGAGGGCCGGAACCGAAAATGTAACTGGAATTGCAGGTCTTGGAAAGGCTTGGGACATTTCACAGGAAAAAATGGAAGCTTATAGAAACCATATTCTTGACATTAAGCATTATGCGATTCAACAATTGCAGAATAAGATTCCGGGAATAAAATTCAATGGAAGAAGTGCAGACGACAGCAGTTTATATACAGTTCTGAATCTTTTGCTTCCTTATAAAAATCCATTGATCGGCTTGCAATTAGATATGAAAGGGATTGCTATTTCGCAGGGAAGTGCATGTAGTTCAGGTGCGGCAAAACCGTCAATGGTTTTGATGTCTGTTTTGTCAGAAGAGGATTTGGAGCATTCAACACCGGTAAGAGTTTCATTTAGCCACTTTACGAAAAAGTCTGATATTGATGCTTTTGTAAATGCATTAGAAGAAATCGGAAAGCAATTCATTATAGAAAAAGCTGATAGTTTACATAGATAATCAACAGAAAAAATCAATTATAAATTTTGTAATTTTGTTTTACAAATTAATTAAGAATAAGAAATCATGGCAGTAGAAATCACAGATCAATCGTTTCAAGAAACAGTATTAAATTCAGATAAACCGGTATTAGTTGACTTCTGGGCAACTTGGTGCGGACCTTGCAGAATGTTGGGACCGATCATTGAAGAAGTTGCAGCAGATTTTGAAGGTAAAGCATTGGTAGGTAAAGTAGATGTTGATAACAACCAACAGGTTTCTGTAGATTACGGAATCAGAAATATTCCTACGGTTTTGATTTTCAAAAACGGAGAAGTAGTTGATAAAATCGTAGGTGTAGCACCGAAAGAAGTTATCGCAGAGAAATTAAATTCTTACTTGTAGGAAAATAATATAATTGAAAATGAACGCTTTTCTATTTGAAAGGCGTTTTTTTATGTGAAAAATTTGGAGATGTAAATTATTGTTGTATTTTTGCAACCACAATAACGAAAGGTAATAATCTTAGTTATGACAAAAGATCCGGTAGTTCAGCTGGTTAGAATGCCGCCCTGTCACGGCGGAGGTCGCGGGTTCGAGTCCCGTCCGGATCGCAACTATTATATCAAAATAGTGCAAAATGCTTTAAAATGTATGTTTTAAAGCATTTTTTGTTTTATAGCTGTTCAAACAAGGCTAAAAATTAACAATATAAAAGTGACCTATTCAGTGACTAAATGAATATGCTTAAAACAGGTCACTGAGAAATTTGAATATTCAATTGGATAATTTTCAAAATTAGCAACGGAAAAAATGACCTTGGTCAGTGACCTCTATATTTGGTTAAAAAAGGTCACTAAAAAATTAGAATATTCGAAGAAATGGTATTCGGGTTTATTAATGCAGAGTGACCTATATTAGTGACCTTCCTCAATTGGTTAATCGAGGTCACTAAATCTCTGGAGATGCCTTCTGATAAGCCTGTTTAGAAAATGAATATCTTGTTAATGTGTTTTACTGAAGTTAATTTTAAACACTTAAAAGCCCAATAAATGAACAAGACATTCAACTTACTTTTTTATGTTAAAAAATCTAAAGTAAACTCCGAAGCAGAGGCTCCTATTTATTTGAGAATTACGATTGACGGTAAAATATGCGAGATTAGTACGAAACGTTCCGCTCACATTTCTAAATGGATTGCTAAAGCCCAGAAAGTATCTGGTTCTAATGAAGCAGCCAAATCACTTAATATGTATTTAAAAGCTTTTGAACAAAAGGTTTATGATACTTACTACTCACTGCTTAAAGACAATGAGATGGTAACCTGTGAAATACTAAAAAATAAATTGTTAGGTACTAATGAACGTGCCAGAACTTTGATTCACATTTTCCGAGACCATAACGATCGTATGGAGAAATTAGTAGGATCTGAGTTTGCAAAGGGTACTTTAACACGTTACAAAACTTGTCTGAGCCATACTAAAGAATTTCTTTTGTGGAAGTACAATCTTTCTGATATCGATATCAAAAAAGTCGATTATGCATTTCTCAACGATTTTGAAATGTTTTTAAGGACGGAAAAGAAATGTAACAATAATTCAGCGGTCAAATATGTCAAGAATTTTGGCAAAATCATTAGAACCTGTTTAGCCAATGGTTGGATAGAAAAGGATCCATTTGTACACTATAGCTCAACTTTTACTGAAGTTACAAGGGCATTCCTCAATGAGGAGGAAATTGAGAGATTATTCAAAAAGGATTTTAGAAATGAACGTCTTTCACAAGTCAGGTACATTTTTTTGTTCAGTTGCTATACAGGTTTAGCATATATTGACACTCAGAAATTGACACAGCAAAATATCAGTGTTGGTTTAGACGGAAATAAGTGGATTTTTACAAAACGCCAGAAAACCAAAACAGCTTCTAACATTCCTTTGCTTCCTGATGCGCAGAAAATTATAGAGATGTATAAGGATCATCCGGTTTGCATGAATAGTGGGAAATTGCTTCCCGTTTTGAGCAATCAGAAAATGAATGCTTATCTGAAAGAAATTGCAGATCTCTGCGAAATTGATAAGGAACTAACCTATCATATTGCTCGTCATACTTTTGCAACTACAGTTACTCTAGCTAACGGCGTCCCTATTGAAAGTGTAAGCAAAATGCTTGGTCATAAGAATATAAAAACCACTCAGCATTATGCTAAGATTTTAGATAAGAAAGTAAGTGAGGATATGTCGCTTTTGAAAACCGTTTTGGATAATAAAAGACAATTACAAAAATTAGGATAAACCTTTGCAATTAAAAACAGAATTAAAGATAAAGCGGTCAACTAATAACATTGCCGCTTTTTTTAACGAGATAGTCTTGCGAAAGTGTAGACTTCAGCGATTAATTTTATTCTTCCAAAATTACTTTCTTAATTTTCCACCAGAATCAACTCTTCCAATTTATCTAAAGTCAATTACGTGAAAAAATTAGTTAACTTGAAATTGATTTAAAGTTATCGCATTAGAAAAAACCTAGTAGTTATAACTTATGGAAGTTCACTATATCTACAATTTCTTTCTATACAAACTGAAATATATAGCGATTAATCATCTCTGTCTGTCCCTGATTTTGGAGATGCTTATAAGTTTCTATTATTGTCTGAAGATATTCTTTATCCTTACATACAACATATTTCTGAGCCTGATGAAACATTGCTAAATCTTTATTTAAATAGAAAGCGACGTTTTTGACATACTTTTCTTGAGAATCACTACAAATAAAAGTTTCACTATTACCAAGTGGCAAAATGAAATTTCCGAAATCATCAAGTTTATTACTGTCACTTTCTATTAAGGGAACATCTCCTAATATTGATATTATATTCGCATTCGAATTTACATAACTGTTATTATGAATACGAAGTAATTTTTCCTCGCTTATATCAAGATTTTCGTAAAATGGAAGAAACGGGAAAATCAATCTTTTTGTCTTTCGAAAAAATTTCGAATTAATTAGATATCCCATCGCCTCTGTATGATCCGTTCCATCGTCCTTTTTAATAGTAATGTTAACGGGTAGTTTTTCGTAAGGATATTCCTTGTCTTTGATGTCAAAAAGTCTATCGTTCGCTGGCAAGCGCCATTTCATAGATGAAGCCATTATCAATAAAGATGTTAACCCTTCTTCAGTAACAATTCCTGTACGTGTTATCTCTGTTAAATGTTCTGAAAACATTTCATCAAGTTCAGCATATAGTTTTTCTAAGCTGTCATTCGGAGTTCCACCAAAATGCCAAGTATTTCTGTTCATCTCAAAGAAAACAGACTTTGGACTTCTTCTTGCCTTGGCGAAGCTACTCTTTTCTTTGTCATATATATAAAGCATATTATCCTCGTCAGCAAATCTTTTAATGAGGAATTGTGGTATGTAATGGTGCCTTTTAGATATTGCCATGGATGTTTATATTAATTTTTCAATCATTTTCTTTCTGTAATTTTCGTTTTTCAAGTTCCTTTAAGTATACGCCATATAAGCCAATTTCATTAAGTGCTAATCGGAAAACAGCATATATAGGTGGAGGAGTAAAAAGTTCGAATGTGTCGCAATCAGGATCACCATCAGGGAAATTATATTTAGCTTTAATATGCGGTGGTCGTTTAGCAATCTGATTAGTCTTAACACTTTCTAAAATTTCATATATAGCTAATATTAAAACTGTAGATTCGCCAGGAGAGGTTAATTTATCGGTACAATAGAATTCATTATCTTTTAGTATTAATGGTGGTGTAAATACTTTAATAATGCTCGAAAGAACTAAGAGAAATTTTTGCCTCATCCTCAAAGTCTCTTCTGCTTTTACAAAGAATGGCCTAATAAAATAGAAAAAATCCTTTTCCTTTAATTTCTGAGCAATATAAAACTTATCGTAATAATAATATAGTGCCTTGGCAATATGAATTCTGCCTTGTTCAAAACATTGATCAGCAAATGATTTAATATAGTTAAGAGTATCATTAAATTGTGAACATTCGAGGAAATTTGCAATCAAAAATTTTTCGGGATTCTTCTGAAATTCATGATAATTGCCATCTTGGAGCTTTTCGAGAATATTGACAATAGTAATTGGAGGATTTGGAGAGTTGAGTGAAAAGTAGGCTATAATAATTTTTTCAAATGCTGAAGCTCTCTGTATTCCATAAAATGAAAGTAACTCATCAAAAAAGCAATATGGATAAAAAGGTCTGTTGCTTATAGTACTTGGATTTATATTTGAAATGTCGTTTTCAAATAAATATTCGTCAATAGATGAACTCAGGAACTCATCGATTGCTCCAAAAGTTAAAGTGAAAGATTTAATACCTAATAAACCTTTAATAGCAATACTTACTCGGTCTCGTCCTCCTTCTATTTCATTTCCTTCGACGATTACGTTCATAGGTTTTACTACTCTTTCCACAGATGATATTGAAAACTTTTTGTTATGAGACCTTTCTGTTTCCTGTACTAAATCAAAATCGAGATCATCTTCTTCAATTATTTTCAGAGTATCTTTCCAGTATTTTACCATATCCGCACAAGTTTCGTAGCTGTTTGAATTTATCGGAAATGCATCTAAGCCTTCTGCTTCAGTCAAAATTGTTGTTGCTTTAAATCTGTCACAAAAGTTAAGAGCAAACTGGCGGATTCCTGGAATAGTTCCTATATTAGTTAAGTAGTGAAAGTATTCATGTATAAATATGGCCTGCTGTTGACCAATATTTAGATCAGTGAGAAAAGTTGTTAAATTTTCAATGTCAAATCCATCTAGACATATGTAAAATCGATCTGGATAATATTTTATTTTGGTTAGGTCTATATTTTCCACGAGAGAACGTTTTTGTATTAAAAAGTACGATTTTTTTTTGACATCTTTTTCATAATCGCAATTGTAAATACAAAAATTGAATTTAAAATTTAAAAAGCTACTTATCAAAAAATAGAATATATTCAAGAACTACTTGGCACAAAGCATTGATACTTCTCTGCTAGCATATAAATTTTTAGAAGTGAAAAAAATAATAAAATTTCCATAAGCTACTCTGATAAACAGAAAAAAAATGTAACTTTGGTTAAAGCTTTTACAGAAGCTTGCCACTTGTCTTAGCAAAACTGTTTCAGTGCTGTAGTAATAAATTTACATACCAATAGCGAGTTTTTAATTTGAAAACTTGAGAGGCAGGTGTCATTTTTTCGATTTTAAACTAGTTATTATGGTCTTAAAAATTAAGGGCTATACTGCCGAGTATATCAAGCGTATGGCAAAATCAATCAAAAAAGCAGAAGGCATAACACACGCTGAAGCCTTAGAGAAAGCTTCTATAAACTGCGGTTTTCATTCCTGGAAAAACTTTCAAAACCAATTAAAAAATGTTGCCTCAATTCAGAGACAGGAAACTGTTAAGTCTCTTAACAAAGATCCTTATAGAAATTTAATTGTTGCAGCGATTAATGAACTTTTACAACAGAAAAAAATCAATTTTGATGTTAATAATGAACAGCCTGGAAAAGCTGGAGATATGGATGGACATTTTTTGACAAAATTATTTGGACAGAATTGTGCGATTCTTTGGAGAGAGATCAGCTACCAAGAACTGATGATTACCGTCTGGTGGAAATATGATCATTCAAAAAATCCGCAAGCTAATCTAACAGGAAATGAGAGAGAAAATTTTAATGATACTCCGCTAGCTGACAAAAGGCATTACAGAAAGTTTGTAGGAGCTGTAGTGTATGGATGGCTGGAAAGATTAACAGGCCACTATCTGATGGGACAAGACGGTGAGCATATTGGCAAGTATTATGTAAGAAAAGGGGAGAAAATAGAACTTGAAGAATTACCTTTTATCAAATCCGAAGGATATCAATCTGATGGGAAATTTTATCGCTAGAATAAGGTCGGAAAACTATTTTCCGACCTTATTTTTATTTATATTGAAGAAACTCATCTTTTAGCATATAAGCTTTGGTGGAGCTTTTCTCAATTAGAAAATCCAGGATAAATAGAAAATCTTTTAAGACACTTCTGTTTCGTTTTATCTTTGCGCCGTATTTATAAAAAGCTTTTTCAATATAATTATTTAGCAGAGTATAATCTGCTTCTACAGATTTTTCCGTTTTAAGCATCAGTGCAATCCAAGATATGGATTCAGGCATATAGTTATAAAATGCGATACCGTTTAAGAATCTTATTGAAGAATTAATTCTGTTGAATCCCCAATTTGTAATCAGGTCTTTATAAAACAACTGTCTGCCTTCGATAAAACTACATTTTTCTTCACTTTCCTTCCAGTCAATATCTAATAGCAAAAAAGGGAAAAATTTACCATTCCTATTCTTCAAAGACCAATCCTTCAGAACTTCCCAAAGTATCCAAAACTTTCCTAAGTCAATTCCTCTTGCCAAAATAAACTCCTTGATTAGTTTACTTATAAATTGTTGAAATTTATCCGTTTTTATGTCTTGCTCATTGCTCAATGTTAAATATAAAATAGAACTAAAAAGAGGTTTCGAAAACTCAAGAGGCTGATTTAAAAGATATCTTGGGTAAAAAAATATAAATGCACTTCTACTGTCATGATAGTCCGAATAACTATCTACTTTTTGATCGTTTAAATATTCCAGATGCATCTGTAAAATTTCCTGTATAAACTGATGATGTGCCGGAACATTAGTTTTCCAAGGAATCATACGTACAGCATCGTCTAGAAACCAGTGCGTAGCCATATCTAATGAAATATTATTTGTTTCTGGAGCAGTGATTGTTCCTGAAAGTACTGACATCACTAATTTTTCAAACCAATCCTGGTTTGCTTCATTTAACTGTTCTAATGTTATTTCTTCTCGATGATATTGAGCTTTTTTTCTTTTATATTCTTGATTTAGCTCTTTCTGTATCCTTATAAATTCGAGTAATCCAAACCAGCAATTTTTTACGAATTCTGGCTGATAAACCGGTAAGTCATGAGATATACCTGCTAATAGAGAAAAGCGGTCCCTTTCGTCTATTCCTTTTAATAGTAAGCGAAAAAGCAGTTCCTTTACTTTTAATTGAAATGACCCATCAAGATCATACTTAAAGATATACGATAAGCTTCTTAAACCGGGACCACTATCTACCATATCTAGATTCATTGGATAAGCGTCCTTATCCAAAAGTTTACTTTCCCCAAGATTTACAACTGTTTCGCAACACCACGATAGCTCATCCGGTGAAAGATTATGTGCGAAATCCCGCAAAGCAACGGCTGCCATAGTTACAGGTGTAACCATGAAATGAGGTTTACCTTCCAACCTTAGTATAAATTCATAACCTTTTTTCCAGGTTTCATAATTGTGATTGGACATTGTTACATTATCGTAAGCATTTCTGGCCCACGTAGCATTAATAGAAGGGTATTCATCCTGCATAAAACTATTAACCATTTGCATAGTTTCTGCGTCGTAACCCGGAGATAATTGTACAAGATTATTTTCTCCTTCCTCTTCAATTATATTAATGGCGTATTTGCGAGCGTCCATATCGAATAAAAACTTCTTAAAGCCAATATTATCTTGGTGGAGATTTTCCCACATGGCATCTATCTGTTTAAAAAGAAGATGATTAAACTTTCGTTCATAAAAAATATAGTGTGCTACAAAACCAACCAAGCCAACATAATATTTTTTACGATGGAATCTGTTATTTTCTGTTATACGTTCTCTCTTTTCAAAATCGTCATCCGGATAAAATGAAACATCTATCATTTCCGATGTTGATCTGGATGAGTCCCATTCAAAAAAAATAGGAATTCCGAGTAAAGAGACAGAATACTCATCCAACACAGATGGATATGCTTGAATAACACTTGAAACAATTCCTAATACGGCAACATTATTGGATTCTAGGATCAGCCTTTTCAGATAATTTTGTACAGTTTTTAAATCTTTTTCTCCTAAATCCAACAAAGATTTTTCTAATCCCATTAATAAAGAAGTTAAAACGCGATTATCAACATTAAATCCTCTATACATTGACCAATAGTAAGTGGTACCGTAGTACATTTTCTCTGTACCGTTCTCAAATTTAATCTTAATTTCTTCTAATCCATCATCATCTGCGGACAATATCTTCCAGTTGTAGTCAAAGGCTGTGTTTAAGAATGGAACGATAAAATCAAGTGCCTGTACTGGATGATATAAAAACATCCAGTAAAAAAAAGTGTAATAACCGCTTGGGAATTCATAGTCATAATCCAAATCTTTATCTAATCCAAAATCATTATGTTTTGGTTTTTTGTCATACCAGTCGCTGGAACGACCCGTTGAGCGCGGTATAACTTTCTTAGCCCACTTTTCGGTTGCCATTTTCAGAACTTCGTCTGGAAAGAAACGGCATATCTGATCAGAGGTCAAACCATTAATAATATAATTTCTCACCTTAGATAGAATAACTTGGTTCGTCCATCTCGTATCAGCTTCTTGTGGATTTACGCATGACTGAATCAAATTTCCGACTAGGACAGGGTCTGCTTCAGTCAATTTAAAAAGAATATCTAGGTAAATTTTGAGATAAGAATAATCAGCCTTTCTAAAATATCCTGTTGATTTTATTGCTTGAGATCTATATATAAAATCTTCCAGCAGAAACGCAGCGCTTTTTGCACCAGATGGAAGCATATCTTGATTAAACTCTTTTAGCTGTGCAGACCACGAAACTATCAATGTAAGATATTTTGTTTCAAATCCAGGAATTTCTATTAATTCAGAAAAATTATCCTTGATGAAATTTATAATGTAATCCCATCCATTTCCTACTGGAAGTAAGTGATCAAAGTCTCTTTTCGTTGGATCCATCTTTTTACATCCTGTTTGAAGTAAAAAAATAATTCTTTGAATTAAGTTCCCAGAATTATTCAGAAGTTGATCTTTCAAACTATCTAAAATAACATTTGAATGATTAGATCTAAGAGAAACAATTAATAAATCATCTTTCCAAGCTTGCGATAACTCAGGGTCATTAAGAAGTTCATGCACAAAACTAATTGACTTGTCAGGTTCACTTATATAAAGTTCTTCCATCCACAAGCGGAATGCTCTTTTCTGTGATGGTGTAACTCCTAATTTAAGAAGGAATTCTTTTGCACTAGCGGATTGATATTTTTGCTTTCGTATATATCTAATTAAAGCCCAGTCCTCTAGCATATCGTGAGATGGACAAAATGAAGGTTCATCCGCCGTATTATCAAATTGGAGAATATTATCGCGAACAAGTTCATTGGTTATTTCCTCATCTGCAGCATAAGTTGTAAAAAGAGTCATTTCAATGGCTCTTTTTACACATATATCAAAAAAAACATTTCCACGTTTTGTGGAATTATTTTCCACAATATGCTTCCACATTAACATTTTAAACTGCTTTTCATCTAAGGCCTCTTCACCTGAAAGTACTGGTAAAATTCTTAGAGCTTTATCTAAATAATAAGGAGTGCGTAATAAATGGTTAATTTTTGGATTATCAAGCAAAGAATTAAGCTCGGGAAACCTTTCGCGAATCATTGCAATTTCCTGATCATCAAATTCGTCCACTTGTAAATAGCTAATATTACCAGGTAGCTCAGTATAAAAATTGATTCTAAAATTCTGGATAAGGTAATCCCGCATTGTTAAAACCACCCCTGCATGTTTATTTTTGTTAAGTAATTGAAGTAATTCTTTAAATGCCCCAAATTTTCCAGACTCCAATAATTTTTCAAAACTCTCTATCCAAAATAAAAAATATTTGTTCGACAATGGACTATCAAGAATTTGCTCCATACTTGCATTGCATCCTGAGTTTTTTAAAGCTTCGCTCAATGTTTCACAATAAAGATTTTCAGCTGTAAATGTTAAAATGGTGTGATCACCTGATAGCTTTAAAGTCGATACCGCCGATTTGGTCAAAGCCGACTTTCCCACTCCTGGCTTTCCATGAACCACAATTAAATTATTATTCTTTAAAGATTGTAAAAGCTTTGTATTGTCACGTGGCACGTTAAAATCACCTACTGTTTCATTCGTTTTTTCGATGGTCTTTTTCTCATTCTTTTCCATTTCTGAATAGCTGCTCACAACTTCCTCATTAGTCTCTGGTACTGTTAAAGTGATGGGTAGAAAGTTTTCTACCTTATTCAATAATACATTATAAGCAAATACTTTGGTTGCTATAAAAATGTCTTTATCTTCATAATTATCGATGATTCCTGTAAGATAAGCATTATCATAAAGTATGGAATAAGCGCCACTTCCGGATAGGCCACTAACATTTTCCAATGCTCTTGCATCAAAGGTATCTAGGGGTTCTTCTGACCGGAGAGAGAAGTGCTGTGGGCCTGCTTTCTCATCCTCATTAAACTTCAAGGGAAAATAACGATCCTTATCCTGATTATTAAAACTCGCAAATCCCCTTATTTGATAGTTATCAATAGATTGATTAGTATCGATAACTTGACAGAAAAATTGTTTGCCGGTAAGTGAGATAATATCTTCTTTTGGCAAAATCAATAATGCCATATCTTCTTCATCGCTTTCAGACACCAAGACAATATCTGTATCAACTAAGGTATAAGAATGGAATGTAGATGTTTCTTCATTAAAGATCTCATCCAACACGATTCCTGTTTTAATGATTTCTTTATCAAAATTCTTTCCTGTTAAACAATGTTTGGCAGTAAGAACATAAACATAGTCTACATCTGGATCCGGAAAATATATTACTGCTGTACTTACCTCCTTATTGCTGGATATTTTAACAGCTGCAAGTTGTTGTATATTTTTTTTCATAGATTATCTTTTAATGGTAAATAGGCAAGCGTTTTACTTTCAGAGCCTAATTCCGAATAACTACACTCAAATTTATGATTTTCACATGCATTTATATCCACGTCAAAGAGATTTCTTAAATCTCTCGTGTCGCAAGCAAAATGAATATTTAAAATTTCTGAGCTCCTTTTGTCCTTTGTCAATAATCTCACAATCGCTTCCTTATCCGGATGTCTGTTATGTATGCCATTTCCCGTTACAACATAACATTTGGTATTGACTATTTCTAAAAGTTCAGAACTTGTATTTGCTTTGCTTCCATGGTGAGACAATTGCATAAATTCAACTTCAATTGGGTTTTTTTTACAATATCCCAAAGCATAAAGACTGTCAATTACATCAGAAGGATGACTATCTGCGAGCAATAAAGCTTTCAAGTCTCCATATTCAGCTAGTAAAGAAATGGAGCTGCCATTGATAGGGTCTGTATCCTCATTAAATTTGGCAGTTTTAAGTTCTTCTATCGTTTTTTTGTGATCCGATTTGTCTTCTGGTCTGCCTATTTTACCACTTGTTTCTTCTTCCCTCCATAACTCTTTTGCTGCAGCTTCCTTTTCAGGGGTTGGTGAAAGGAAGGTCATTTTAAATCCAGAGCATTCAACAGGAATTGTTTTAGTATTAATTGGAAATGTTGAAAGGAGATTTTTTTCAGAAAGATAATCTCTAAATTTAATACCATCACCTACTGAAATCTTGCCGTTAGAAGCCTGTATTACTTCAGGTGAATGGTTAAACAAAAAATTCTTTACAACTTCATGCTTATCCGAGATTTTAATATCTCTCACAAAGCCCAGTACTGCTCCAATGTGATCACGGTCAACATGGGTGATAATCCAGTTGTCTATCTTCTCATTATTTGATATTAGATCTTTTATTAAAGGTCCGAAAGCATTTTTATATTCCTTCCCATACCCGCCATCGACCAGTATGTTATGCCAATCGGAATCTGTGCCTAAAAATCTTATATAAATTGCATCTCCACCTCCTACGTCGAAAAAATGAAAACTGATCTGATGTGTTTGTTGGATCATCACGTAAATTTTTTAATGTATATAATCTTCTTTCTAAAGTAAAAAAAATACCGTTACAAAAATACTAGTGTAAATTTTAGTTCGCAAAATTTAGGATTACCGCCTTTTTTTTCAATAAATAATTTATCTGTCATAAAGTTTGATTCACCTTTTTCTAAAAACCATAGTATTTAGCTTTAACTCATTTCCTTCTTTATTTCGCGGAGAATCTACAGAATTGCTAAAACTTATTTTTTTATCGGTCATAGAAAATATTCTAAAATTTTCTTGAGATCTTTCTTTTACAACATTGACTTTTTGTTTTTCTTTCAACGTTTTCTCGTTCTGTATTTTATATTTTGTAATTAGTTGCTGTTTAATCTCAGGAAGTTCTTCTAATTTTTTATCAAGTTCTGCAATTTTCTCTTCGGTATTTTTAGTTTGCTTTTCTATTTCTGCAACATTAACCCCTTTTTCTCCTAATAATTTGATTGTTTTTTGAACCTCAGCTTTAGCAAGGTCGATTGTTTTCTGGTAAGCAGGGAGTTGATTTTTCCAGTAATCGGTATTCTCATCTTCATTTTGGCAGTAGCCCAAGATTCTGTTGTAAGATTGTTCAGCTTTGTTCACCATTTCCTTCACTTTTAGAAAGTCTTCCTGTTTTCTTAGGACAAATGCAATATCCGCCAAATGCTTGTTTTTCTCACTTTCTATCTTCTTTTTCAGCAATTCAATTTCAATAGTAGCCCGTGTTTCTGGATTCGTAATGATTGAGGTTTTAAGTTCCTGTGTACTGATATCCGAGATATCGAGGACGTCCGCTCCCTTCTTCATCGCTTCCAGATATCTTGCCTGTTTCGATTGCAACTTCTGCAGCATAAAGACGTCTATGCTGTCATTAGTCAACATAAAGTTCACCCTAACATTTTCATGCCTATTTCCCTGTCGCCAGGCACGGCCTTCCACTTGTCTCAAGGTCGTAAAGTTGTAAGGTAGGGAAAGCATGTACAGGTCCGTAGTATTTTCCTGGAGATTCATTCCCTCCTGAATTGCTTCACTGCCGATAATGATCTTGATATTCCCGGAATTAAAGTCATTCTGTATAGATATCCTTTGCGTTTTCGATGTTGCACCAGTAATGACCCCGATTTCATCTGGTCTGTAGCCAATATTGGTCACAAGGTATTCTTTCATTCGTGGGAACTCCGACACGGCCAATTCGGAATAGATAATCTGTCCAGTTTCCGGGATGTCTTGTTTATTCTGTCGGATGAGGTTCATCGTTTCGTTCAGCTTAGGTGAGTTTTCAATAAATTCTTCTAAGGATGGAAATTCTCCATCGTAATAGGGTGACAGATAGGGAGAAATAGCAATCAGCCTTGCATTTAGAATGTGGGTGAGAATTGCTCCTTTTTCTGTTTCCCTGAAACTTTCGGTCAGTAAATCATATTGCTCGCGCGTCAGGTCATTTTGCTCAATCTTGTATTCTTTGTTGATCTTGTTGGGACGAATCAGTTCAGGATTATCCTCTTCACCCTTGATGTCGATGAATTCAGATAATAGCTGCTGAAAAAGAGAATTGTTCTTGAACCGGCGGACATTGGCTTTAAACTTCACATCACCTTTAGCGTCGATCTCCATATCAGTATCTGCTTCCATAAAGGTTTCAAAGAAGGTGTTGACATTGAAATAACCGGACTCTTCCAGCCGTTTATTGGCGATCAGAGATAATATGGAATAATATTCAAGCGGTTTATTGGTGAATGGTGTCGCCGAAAGCAGGGTAACATTTCTACCGTCATATTTTTGCTGAATGTACTGTGCCGCCATCCAGGTGTTGATGCCTAATTTCGAAGTCTGCTGATTCTGGCTCCTGAAATCGGAAGAGAATCTTCTATCCTCAATTCTCACCTTACCTACAATATGATTAGCGTTATGAACTTCATCAAAGGTCATATGGTCAAAACCGAAATCTTCCCAGTCATAGATTTTCCCACGCTTCATTTTACCCTCGATCTCTTTGCCCTTCTCTAATTCCTTGTGAAAATCCCGTTCACTAATTGAGTTTACGCCGCGTAGTTCGCTTTCGGAGATATACGAAAACTTTGAGGCGAGATCCTGGGTGGTACTTTCGGAGAAACCTATGTTGTTGAAGCCTTCATATGTAACGATGGTAATTTCTCCATCCTTATTGTCAAATTTTGAAAGATCGTAATCCTTACCCAGATTGCCAAGCACATTGACCTTCGCATTAGGTATCGTTTCAAAGATGGTCTCCACCCACTGCTTTAGTATGTTGTCGTTGGGAACCACGATCAATGGTCTTTTGGAATTTCCCCTTTCCATCGCTTCGTGCATCGAGAGGATTCCGGATAAGGTTTTTCCGAAGCCTACCTCGTGCGCCAGCAAGCCAACACCTTTCGTTGTCAGCCTTCCGATACCTGTTTTTTGAACTTCCGTTAATCTTAATTCCTGTCCTTTGAAGTTCTTATAGATTTTAGAAAACAAAGGGGATTTGGAATAGTCCGGAACGTGAATGTTGTTATAATTTCTATTAAAATCCTTAACAAATCTTTCCCTAAGTTCATCCGATAATTCTTCTCGGATAAATTTTTGAAACAGATCGTTGGCTGCAGCCTTTCTCCTGTCCCGAACCAAAGCATTGCGTTCCTTGTCACTTCCGGTGACCGTCTCATTATCGACAAATTGTCTCACTTCCCAGGCTGAAGACCCTTGAAAAGCCTCGCTGGATAAAGTTCCGATAAAATCTTTAAATTTTTCAGCAAGGTTGTAATCAACAGTGACGACCTCGCTTAGCTTTGTATTATAATTGTACCGTTCTTTTTCCACCTCTCCCAATCCGAATTGATGGACAAACTCGTGATTAGGACTTATAAAAATCTCATCAAAAGTTTTTGGTTTGGGAAGCACATTAAGAAGGAGATTCAGCTGCTTGTCATATTGGTCTTCAGTTCCTCCGACAGCCAATTTATCCTTGAAATCTATCTCCAGCTGCTCGAGCTTTGCATAAATATTTCCTTCTCCATAATAAAAATCGTGAACCCACTTGCCATCCATGTAATTAGCGAATTGATAATGTTTTCCATAATTGTTCAATGTGCCGTCATAATTAGTATCCCGAAAGGCTTCAATTTGTTCCTGAGTAATATCAGAGCTATTCTGAAGCGAAGTATTCACCACTTCATCAGTTTTTGAAAACAGGTATTTTAAAATTCCTTTTTTGATTTGGGGCTTCGTTTGGACACTGTATTCCGTGTTTTTATCTTTATGGGAACTAATAAGCCGCTCTGCTTTTTTCAGAATTTCGTGGATTCTTTCCTTTGAAAATTTGTTTGGCTGATCTGCTATCTCAGACTGCAGCTTTTTGTATTTTTCAATTTCTTTCAGAACCGCCGGCGATTTAAATTTTATGGTATTGAGCTTTGAAAGTACGGTCTCAATTTTTTCCCGGACTTCATTATGGCTGACATCACTTTTTTCCTTATCAGCAATACTTTCCGAATTCGATTCGGTCAGATCTGTCTTTTGCAAGGAAGAAGACGCTTGAATTACCATTTGTTCCGCAGGCTCTGACAAAAGATCTTCAAAGAGATTTCCGATCCTTTCAGTTTGTCTGTTCGATTCAAGTCTCTGCAGCCTGGCTAATGCTTCATCCAGATTTCCGTGGACATAAAGTTCCATCCGTCCGAAACGATTTGATTTCTCACGGATTTCACCCAAAATGTTTTCTGGATTTTTTTCAAAGTAATCCGAGATTTTATGCTTGATTCTTTGCGAGGACTTTTTTAGGATAATGATATCTGTTCCGATCTGTGTTCCTGAAAAAGCCCCTGTCGGTAACCGGAAAGCCTTTACAAGTTCAGCATTTTCAAGATCTTTCTTGCGGTTGATCCAGCCTGACGGAAGGACCATCGCCAGGACTCCGTCGTCTTTCAGAACATCCAGGCTGCGTTTAACAAAGTAATCTTCGTATTTGGAAAGTTTGGGTTCCTCACCCAACCCTTTATAGAGACCACGATGTTCGCCATAAGGCGGATTTCCGATTACAAGATCGTATTGCTGAGAAAAATCCTTTTTGTTTCCCTTCTCGTCAATAAATTCAGTTTCAAAAGAACGGAGATTTATGTTGGCTTCAGGATGGAGTATTTTAGCGATCTTTGCTGTGGTCTCATTGATCTCAAAGGCAGAAATAGTTGTATTAGAAGAAAGTCTTTTTGCTGCATACAAAAAGTTGCCCGTCCCCAGGCTCGGTTCCAAAACGCTTAATTCTTTCCTGTTTTTAAATGGTTCTTTGATGAGGTTTCGGACAGCCTCTACGATTTTCTGATCCGTGTAATACTCGTCAAGAATACCGCGACCTTCTTTTGCGACACCACCGCTTTTGAACTGATTGCAGATGTCTTTCAATTCATCGGTAATGGCAACGCCATCTTTAAAAACAACCTTTTTGTTATCGGAAATAAAACAAGCTGCGGAAACGACTTCTGCAACTTGCTGATTGGTCAGCTTCTGACCATTATATTTTGCGATGAGACCGTCTAATTCTGCGACATTTGCAGAATTATTGGTTATCTCGGGAACTTGTCCGTCGGATCTTCCGGTGTTGGGTGCAATTCGTCCGAATACGATTCTGCCCACGGAAGCTTTTTCTTCAGCATCCTGAGATTGTGTTCCGTCAGTGGATCTTCTTCCTCGCTCTCCGGTTGTGAGATCGCTCCGCTCTGTGCCTGAAGATCCATTTCCAGCATTTGAGCCGCCCACATTTTGTCCTCTGTTGTTATTTCCTTTTTGCTCGGATGGGCTGTTCTGCAGAGGTTTTCCAGAATCTCGTCCAGCAGATCCGGATTCCAGGTGCTGAGTGTCGGATATTCCGTTTGGTCTAATAGTAGTGGCTGCATTTTCTGATTCTTTTGATGTGACTAAATTACTATTTTTATGAAGATCATCTAATTTGTTTTTAAGATACTGAGACAGGTCTTTATTTCCATTGGCGGATATCTCATACATTTTCCGGATGTCTTTGATATTCTTTTCCTTAAAATCCATCAGGATTTTTAGCGTTGCTGCATCGCCTGTCCGGTTTGCTTCAAGACACAAAAAGATCTTGCCTTCGAAATACTGGAACCTGTTGAGAAATTTTTTTGTATTCGTAACCTCATTGAGCGTAACAAGGGTTCTGCTATTGGATTGCCAGTTAAGTTCTAACAGTTTTAGAAACGACTTAGCATCCTCATCTTTTGCAAAAAGGATTAGTTCGTTTTTACTTCCTTCAATGACAGTGAGGTCATCATTTATTTCTAAAGGCTCACTCATTTTTAGTGCGTGTTACAAAACGATTAAACTCAAATAGTTCCCGGGCCGCCTCATCCCAGTTTTTTCTCGGAATCAACTGAAGCGTGACAAAAATGTCATTCTTCTTATTGTAAGAGTCAATACGTTCCAGCCGGCCGCGATAGTCCTGTTCGGCGTGTCGGTATAATGAGTAGGGAAGGATGGTGTCGGTAGGGTAGATATAGAACCGGGTATAGTTCCAGGGCGAATTGATCTCAAAGCGTTTATATTGCTTCCCGAACAAAACGGTGTCCGATAGCTTTCTCCTGTTCCTGTAATTCGGGATCCATTCTTTTGAAAATACAGAGCCTTCTTTCTTCTGCCACACCAGCAATGGCTTTTGTTTTAAGACAAGCTCTGAAAACAGGACGGTCTTTCTTTCGGTGCCTAACGGATAACAGAGAGAATCTCTGATAAAATAAATCTGTCTATTAATTTCCGGAAAGCTTCGATCGGGAATGATCTCTATCAGCTGATCCTGAGAATAGCTCATTTTGGAAATATGGAAACTCTGCGTCTGGTCCAGGCCTTTGGAAGCTTCGAAATAAACATTAGAGATGATGTCAATTCCTCCTTTTTCGGGTTTAATTTCTTTGTGGCAGGAACTTAAGCCTAACATTACTGCATAGGATAATAGTGTCAATTTTATTTTCATCGTGTTGAATTTTTAAAAAAGCGGCAGATCATGAGACCCACCGCCTTCGAAATAATGTTCAGGTATTTCTAACGTTTGATACTTTGCTCTTTCACGTTGTTTTTTTCGTGCTTATGATCCTGATCTAGGCCTTCCAGAGGCTTGTTGGTATTCAGCCGGTTCATATCATTGTCATAGAGTTTAAGATTCCTGTTCTGAGGATCAAGAACTGCTTTGCCTTCGATGACCGAATCATCCTGTTTGAATTTTACTTTGACAATATTTCCTTTCTCAAGAGATTTTATCGCGTTGTCTTTCCATTCTGGTCGATCAAATACTAGCTCCGCTTTTTCAACGATCTTCGTGGTATCCACACCATAATTTTTGTAGAAATTCTTGAAATAGTAATTTCCGTTATCTGTTTTTGGCTCATCGAAATTTAATTGAACAAACGCTGGTTCCATTTGTTCGGTCTTCGCGTTTTTAAATTCTATTTTTACAGCACGCCCTTCCAGAAGATTCACGGCTTCCTTGGCGGTAAATGTATGCTCCTTGTTAACTTGAAATTTCTGATGGATGGTCTCATTTTGTTTATTCTCCAAAATCGCATGGTAAGAATTGAAAAATACTCCACCGCTATCCGTTTTGTTAAATCTTAATAAAAAGCCTACCTTATTTTCAGGCAATGTCTTGTCAGAGGAGGTTTTTAGTTCAAATTGTGTTTTGCTGGATGTAATAGCTTTCTCAAGATCTTTGTGAAGCTGTTCACCTTCGCCAAAACCTAAGTATTTCATCTGGTCCTTCAGGTATTGTACCTGGTCGAAATCTTTTTGTGTTTCCATAATGTCTGGATTTTGATTGTTATATTTTATTTCATTGATTGATAATGGCCTATATGCTGACATCTCTTCTTCGTCCAGGAACATTTTAATAATTTCACCTCCTGGCAATATGGAGTAAGCTTCCGCATACTGCTGTTTTTGAAGTAAGCCATAAGCCAGTTCGTATTTATCATTTTTAGATAGATGGTGTCCATCAACGAAATCCGGTAGTTGTCTTAATTGCTCTTCGCTTAAAGAGTAGTCTCCGCTTGTCGTTCCGAATTCTTTCTCTTCCAGGTAGCTTTCCCTTTGATGCTGGGTAATGTTTAAATCTTCCAGTATAAATTTTTGCTCTTTTGTACTATTTCTATAATCAAGCAGATCATTAATTTCTTCTTTAGAAAGCTTCGGAGAAAGATGGTTGAGTTGGGCTTTTTCTGTCAGGTCAATTTCTGCAAAAACTTTAAATTCGTTCAGGCTTTTTGATGTTTCATCAACGTCTTTCATCCCTGCCCACTCGTTTTTACCGTACGGTAATCGGTATTCCTGGGTTTGCAGGTCATAGCTGTAATAGCTGTTTCCATTCGGACTTTTCAGGGAACCACTTCCATCATCGTAGTCATTCCAGCTCCATCCTTTGGGAAGATCAGCTGCCTGGGTTTCATTTGTTGGTATGATATTGTCAGGGTTATGATGATCGATCACATTACTTAATTGTTGTTTTTCAGAACTGAGGGGTCGTAAATTAAATGGCTGAGCATCTAACTGGTAATCGAAGGTGTAACCTACAGCTTCACATTCTTCCTGGAACGCTTTACAATCCTTGTAATCAAGTCCCATGTTGGCTTCTTTTTGCTGCCATTTATCCAAGACTGCCTGCAGTTCTTCGGAAAGTTGGTGGTAATTTTCAAATAGATCCATTATTACATTTTTGAGTTTGGTATTTTATTATTTTGAAGGGTGTCACAGGATTTCAAGGGATTTATCTTCTTAATCTTCGTTTTTCTTCCTGCTGCTGTTGTTCTTCATTTTCCCGCGTTCGATTAACATCTTCATACATATCCCTGTCATTGACATTGAGCTTAACATCAGAATTGCCATTGTACATTCTTTTATCTTCTACAGATATCCTCGTCACGGCATCAAGTTCCCTGGAGACAATGTTCATATCATTTGCGATTTCTTTGGCAATCTCCGGGTACTTGTCGAGTTTGTCATAGAGGTAATTTTTCAGCTTCTGCAGTTCTGCTTTGTAGCGGCCCAGTTCCTGCAGGTCCTTTTGGTCGGCGATAATAGCGGTAAGCTCAGTGGCATTTTTGATAAAATCGAATTCCACTGTTTTGCTGTTTTCCTTATCAAAAATGAAGGCTTTCATTTCGATATTCCATTGGTCCGGAGATTTTGACAGGTTCTTAATGTCCGTATATTGGACTTTTTCTTTGCTTTGTTCCAGAATCTCCGAAAGGCTTTTGTCTCGTTCTAGAAAGATGACCTTCAGCTGGGTATTGTTATCGGTCAGCTGAAAAGTAGCCCGGTTCCTGTCATTATCGGCGACAATCGTATAGCCTCGAAGAAACTTCTGGACGTCGTCAGGACTTAACTTTTTGGAAAACGTCAGGTCCTCATTGATGATGCCGTAGGTTTTCAGGTCTTCGGTGGGTAAATTGTGATGTTCCATATGATGATGTTTTTGTTAGTTTTGATAAGATGTTGCAAGCCAATGATTGGCTTCGATAAGGTCATTGAGAAAACGGATAGGATTGATGTAATTCCCATTCTCCCTGACCGCAAAGTGCAGGTGTGCTCCTGTAGAATTTCCGGAATTGCCGCTTTTCGCAATGATATATCCCGCTTTCACCGGGTCTCCTGTTCTGTAATAAATTTCTGAAAGGTGCAGGTAAGAAGTTTCAAACCGGTTATAATGCTTCACTTTGATGTAATTTCCACCGCCTTTAGGATCCCATCCTGTGGCGGTAACCATTCCGTCCATCACGGCATATACATTCTCATAATTGGCTTTCAGGTCAATACCATTATGCATTTTGGCTCTTCCAAGTAAGGGGTGTATTCTCATTCCGTATGGAGACTTTAGAGAAACAGACCTACTTAATGGCATTGCGATTTTTGATAACTTCAGTTCTCCGGTTTCATTTTCATAATCATTCCTCGTTATAGAAGTAGTTCGTTTCTGTTCATTAATAATTACCTGGCTTTGCAGCTGTAAAATCAGCGAGTCCTGGATTTTTTGTATTCTCCATTTTTTGTTGTTATTTTCTGAATTCTCTTTGATCATTGTTTTCAAAGAATCCAGTTCTTTTTTCAGGTCTGCTTTGGAGGTTGTGTTAAAAATAGCCTTCCAGAATTTTTTGTCGCTTTTCTGCTTCAAATCCTTAGTCTCATCCGTCTTCTCCACAATTGGAAGATTCTCTGTTTTCTTAGGCTGGATGGGTATAAGGGTATTGAATTGCCCATACACAAAGCAATGAAAAGAAAAAAACAACCCGATAAAAAAGTATGTTGTAAGCGTTTTCATGAGACTGATTTTATAAATTCATTCACGATGAGCTCCACTTCCTTGTTGATCTTCCGAAAATTGCTCATCAGTACTTCCTCTTTGCGGTTAACTCCCCTTTTATCCAGAAATGAATAATAGATCGGCATCGGAGCATAGTTTCGCTCTTCTTCTTTAATGGCTTTCATATCCAGATTGATCTTCCCGTGAATCGCTGACGTCTTGTATTCCTCCGCATCGTTTTCTTCGCCTTGGGCGATCATCCCAACCATTTCCCCGGTTTTTAATGCGGCTATTTTTCCGGCCGGTATCATGTTATCCATTTTCTCATTTATGCTGGTCGTTGTTCCCTGTTGTGATATGGACTGTGAGTAAAATTTCTGCTTGATCTTTCCAAACAGTTTTTCCAGCCAGTCCAGTGTATTTTTATCTCTTGCAGAACCGGAGAGAATATTTCCGACAATGGCAGAAATAGTGTCTGCCACTTCCTTTTTGTAAAATTGCCGAAGTTGTGGAATTTCCTGAAGCCCGAGTAATACAGCAACGCGGTTGCTTCTTGCTGTGGCAACAACATTGTCTATCTTATGGATATAAATGGTTGGAAATTCATCGGCAATGATACCTCCCGGCAGGTTGTGCTTGGAGTTGATCAGTCGCAAGGTTCGGTTTAACACCGACGAATACAAAGCAGAATTAATATCCTGTGTTCCGGGGTCCGAGGCTAAAATCAAGATGGAAGGGTTCTCCCTGTGAGTAATTTTAAGTTCGACTTCGTCTCCTGAGAAGACCCAAAAGCTTTCTTTGGTTGCTAATCGGGAGAGATATATCTTCAGTGTTCCAATCTGTCCTTCCAGTTGATCAAAAGCTTTGTTGTCATATGCTGTTTTGAAGGGAGAAAGCAATGAGCCTATCTCTTCATTGGTAAACAACGTGTCAAAAATTTCCTGATAGCTTCGGTTCATAAAAGAAAGAATATGCGGCAGGTCTGAATATTTCCCATTTTCCAGGGTGGCAAAGAAGTAAATGCAGGATGACAGAAAGTTGATCGCAGATTGGGTAAAAAACGCGTCTGATCCCCCGCCGGAGCTGCTTCCGCCTTTCTGGAGTGAGGATACCATTGATTCCGCCATTTCTTGTGCTTCCGCCAGGGTTTGGATATACTTTTTATGAAAAGGATTGACCCGTTTTGATCTTTCGACCTCATTCAGATTAATGACGTGAAACTGGTAGTTGTATTCCGATTCCCTGCTTTTTTTAATCAGATAATGGTAGTATGCGATCTGCGCCAGATCCGGAAATTTGAAATCATAAATGCATAAACAGAAACCTTTGGCGATCATCTGGCGGATGGCCGGATTTATCACCCCAAACGACTTTCCGCTTCCCGGTGTTCCGATCACGGTTGTACCACGAAACGGATTAATGTTGATCCATCCTTTATTGATCTTGCCATTATACCGAAACAGGTAGGGAATATTAACGCTTGTCTCGGTATTTACCAGCTCTTTGTTCTGGTCAAAGGATTCTTCTTCCACATTCCATCGGTCTTTCCCCATTTTCTGCTGCATCAGCTTGGAGATACTGTCTGCACCCATTTGAAGGATTACAGCCCCCATAAAAGAGAGACTCGCATAGATGATCTGGTAAAAGTTCATTCCTGGGAATATTTTAGGAAGTTCTGTATTTCCTGCTTCATTCTGCCAAAATAGCGAGCAAAACATCATGGCAAGTCCCAAGACCATTGGAACAATGATTTCCTTTGCGACATTAAGATCTTGCTTTTTCTTAGCTTTCGTTCCGATAGCAACCAATCCGATCAAAAGGAGTGTTGTAAACTTGGCATTAACCGGCGGATAAATAAAGTTCATCTTCGAGAAGTTCTTCAGTAAATTGGAGATTACCGGAACTTCAGCATTCAGGTAAAAAAGAGCAGCACAATCCAATGCAACCACAGCATAAACTGCCTTTTGCAGGAATCCGTAGATTTTGATCTGATGTTGTTGTTCTTGCATTTTTTTTAATTAAAAATTAGGACAGGCCTTGCCTTTTAGAAGGTGTCTGCTTTTAGGATATCGGAATAGTTGATCTTCATCTCAATGGTCCTCCCGGATAGCTGTTCTTCAATCAACCGGATCATCATCACCTTGGAGTTCGGATAGGTAAATTTTTTGAATACATAAATATTCCTCAGGTTTTGTCTGAAATGCTTTTGAGGATTTAGCTGAAACACCGGTGTCATCTCAATACTCTGATTGTTGGTCGCCTTATGGATCTTTTTATCCTCTATGGAAAACTTGAGGGCTTCAAGGTCGTAGCTTAGATTGGAAGTATTTTTAAACGTCATATCCAGAAAGATGTAATCAGCCATCACATATACATTGTTAAGCTGCATACGGAGATTCAGGTTGTTTTCTGTTCTGACAGGCTTTTTGTCAGCTTTATTTTGAATGATGTCCAAGGCAAATTGTCTGAGTTCACGATTTGAGAAGGTCATTTTATCAAACTCGATGGGCTGCATTGCTTCAGGCTGAATATGGATGTTGGTAATAGTATTAAGGTTATTGGGGCTTCTGTAGATCGCTTTATACTGCGCGATGAATGATTGCCCGACAACGGTGATAATGCCCACTGGATTTCCGCTGAAAAAAGAGATGGATTGTTTCTTCTTGTCCTTATCAGAGGTGGCATTATCGGTAATTTTTATTCTTGCAATATTGCTGGCAGGGAGATCGCCGGTCAGTCTATCGGTGGAAAGGTCGACATATTGAATAGGCTCCGGTGAGATCATATGCAGGTTGATTCCTTCCGTGATCTCAAGTTCCGGCAGATCAGAAATGATCTGCTCAGGGGTGGCAGTTTGTGCAGTGAACAATGTTGCGGTGAACAGCAGAATGCTGTATAATAATGTTTTCATCATTTTATTTATTTTGCTGGTTTTGTGATTCTTTAAGCTGTTTTTCATCAATCAGGAATACATAGGAGTTGTATTTCAGTTTGGCTTTATTGGTTTTGATCAGGTTAGCGATGGATTTCGAGGTGGAAGTAAACAACTTGGAACCGATGCTTGTAAAAAATCCCTGTCCGCCCATATCCATCTGCGTACCCTGAACCGAGTTGCTACCCATTTCCCGGATCATATCGCGGAACACACTTTGGGGAACATAGAGCCCCTTCATTCCATCTAAATCATAAATCGATAAGTTGACCGGAAAAATCTCTCCCTGGGTGAACACCGATACGATCTTGAGATCAACCCTTTGCATGGAGAATCCGGAGATCTGCCCATAGAGAATGGAGCCTTTACTAATTTTACGGTTGCCCACAAAAATGTCTTCCAATAGTCTGAACCTTATCCTGCTGCCGAGAAAGCCTTTATTGTTTTCGTCAATAACCGCTTTGATAAAGCTGTTTTCGTGTTCTCTATAAAAGGCATTGAACACATTGTTGATTCCTGATTTGCTGACATTGAAGGTCGAATTAAGAAATTCTTCCATCTTTTCCTTATTGGCTTTGAGCCGTTGTTCTGCCGCCAGTTTGCTTTGGTATTCCGGGTCTCTGGCTTTTTCCAGGGAATCCATCACGAGCATTTGCTCTTTCAGGTATTTGACGGGATCTGGCTGGACAGATTGATTTTTTTCTTTTGGTGTATCAGCGTATTTATTTTCCTGATTTCCATACGATTTATCATTGAGCATCCGGATGATTTCTGCCGACCTCTTGTAATCCTTATCCTCACCATGCTGCTTTCGGTCATAGTAGGATGAAGGATTGCCTTTGGCCTGGTATTGATTCTGTCTTGAGGATACCGCTTTCAGGGAATCAATCTTTCTCTTTTGTGCTAATGACAACTGATCATCATAGCTTAGTAAGCTGTCCTGTTCCTTATCCAGTCCTCCCAACATCGTCCGGTTGTCATCTTTTTTGAAAAATGCATCATAGGCATCATTCTTATTCATAATCGAATCCTTGGTTTCACCTAAGGAGAGAGAAAGCTCTTTGGGTTTCTCTTTAGGTTTGTCCTCTTTGGTGAACTCTGCACCGACATAGCCGAAAAGAAGCAGGAACGGCAAAGCCAAGAGCGGCAGCACATATTTTTTCTGTTTGAAATTAATTTTCTTCATCGCGTTTTGATTTTTAAATAAATTGCCTCCGGTGCTACCGGCTATTTTTTAACTGCTGGTATTGGTTAAATAGAAACTCTATTCTTAAGCTGTCCTCTTTTTGTAAAGCATTCCGGTCTCTTTTTTCTTTCAGCAATTTCAGCTCATTAACGATCTTTTCCATTTCCTTATCCTGAACAGAAGCCGTATTCTGACTGATCCCATTATTGGAATAGAGAACCGGAGCTTTGATGGTAAAGGTCTTTTGGGAAGGAAAGAAAATTCCCTGTATCAGCGAGCCTATCAATGAGACCGAAAGAAAAATCATCGAATAAACGAAGAACTTTTTAGGATTTTTAGCCACGCACTCCAGCAATTTCTGTCCGTTTTGTTTTATAAAAGCTTTCATCTTAATAAGAATTTTTGGTTTGATTGGAGAGTTCTTCGTTATCGATGATGCGCCAGTTCTTCAGCAATACCCCGTGAGGATTATTGGGGCTTCGGATGATATCCTCAAAAAATCCTTCAGTAATAAGTTTCCGGGTAATGACCGAAGATTTTCGGGTGATCATTTGTTTTCCAAAGAATTGAAATTTATTCTCCTCCGTATTGAGGCTGATCGAATCCGCGTGGATGCTGACCATTGAGCTTGAAGCTACAATCTGGTTGTAAAATCCTTTTTCCCGGAGATTGGTGTATTCCTTCTTTCCGCTGTCGTCAATGAGATACAATGACTTCTGAATATTCTCCTTGATATAGGCATCATCGGGTGCCAATGTGAAAAAAAGGCGGTGGAACAATTCGATCTGGGCTTTGTATTCAACCGGCCGGTTCAACAGCACATCTGTTTGCTTAGCCAATACCGGAACCCCATTATCCAGAACATAAATAGATTTGCGGGAATCCTGGATCATCCGATAGGAAAAGAAAAACCCGGCAATGACAATGAATATGGCAAAGACAATGGCTGATAATGAAACGATCTTATTGATTTTGATTCGCTGTTCTATATTTTTGATAAGCATCTTATTGTAGTTGTTGGTGATTGTTGTTGGTTGGTAGTAACCCATCATTTCAATTTTGTGATGAGACTTATTTTGTGTTTTTCATTGCGTCCTGAACTCTTCCGGATGCACTACCTGCTGCAGCTGATTTTGCTGCCGATGCCGCTGCCGCAGCTCCGCCTGTTTTCACAGTCAGTACCGCTGTTTTAGCACTGCTTGCCACTTTTCCCGCGGCTTGTTTCATTTTCGTCATGGCACCCGCTCCGCCTGCGGTCACAATTGTATCAGCAATGGTCGGGGTCATCAGAACACCGATACCGGTCACGATATAAGCGACACAGGTAAAAAGCTGATTGTAGATCATTCCGGAATTACTGACATAGACCATTAAGGCATCCAGGTTGGTCACTGTTCCATTGGTCAGTAAAGTGTCGTAACGCTCTATTTCCATCGTGTAGCCGGAAGCAATAAGCTGCTGGCCAATATTGATGATGGTGTAGGCTACAAATGTGTAAAGGTTGATATTGATGAACTTGGATACCCAGCTGTACAGCGAGTTTTCAAATCCCGGCACCAATGCCATTCCGACTGCAATAGGACCTAAAATGATTAGAATGTATGCCCAGATTTTCTGGATAAAGAATATGAGGTAAACACAAATCCTGAGAATGGAAAGACAGAC
This sequence comes from Epilithonimonas pallida, assembly GCF_900182975.1. NCBI lineage: Bacteria > Pseudomonadati > Bacteroidota > Flavobacteriia > Flavobacteriales > Weeksellaceae > Epilithonimonas > Epilithonimonas pallida. The sequence goes on from NZ_FXUO01000005.1 coordinate 119,468, forward strand.
AAACTCGATCACTTCAGCCACAAGCTTTTGCATCTGGAACTGCATCCTGATCTGCCATTCCTTGATGGGCTGTAGCAACTTATCAATCCCGTCGCTGATATCAAACCACGAATCATCTGCATCTTTTGAAGTATTGTTAATAACCTCCTGTTTAGCATCTTCTTCGGCATTGAGCTTAATGACGGCATCCAGCAATTGCTGTTGCTTCTTAAACCGCTGAACCCTCAGGTCATTGACCTCGGATTCGATTTCGCTGAAAATAGCAATGCCAGGTTCTGCGATGGCCTCGAACGGTGCCTGTATCAGATTGACAAATCCCGTCCAATACACCAGGGTAAATCCAATCAGGATCGGTTTAAGCATCGGGGTAATTTCCCATTCCCGGTCTCCGGCCGCCATCTGCCAGCCCATATAGCCGAGATACATCAATGCACCCAATCCTCCGATGGCTCTTCCGACCAATGCGGAACCTTGCGCACTGTCCTGAATACTGGTGTCCAGTTTGGTAAACACCTCCATAAACCACTTTTCAAAAGCGCCGTCACCCTTCAGAAACTGAAGCAGGTTGCTGTAATCGCCATCGGTCTGCGCAAAGGCGAGGACCGGCAGTACTATTGCCAAAAGGCAAAACGTTAGTGTTCTTTTCTTATTCATTTTTAATATCTGTGTTTATAGTGCTGCATGACATTTTGAACAATTCCCCTGTCTGAGGCCGGTGTCCATTGTGTTGGCAATGCGGTTGGCAAATGGCTGTTCAGGATGGTTTTATAATCCAGAAGCAAGGTTGTACGGTTATTGTGCTTTCTGAGTTCCTGCACAAATTTTCGCCACCGGAGTAGGGTTTCGTGATACATGATAAAGCGTTTTCCCCTTGGCATATCCATTGACCTTGACATGGAATATTTTTCCTTAATCAGGTCCAGCTCTTCCTGTAATCTTTTTAAGGTGCCCGTGGTATTGAGTGCTTCGTAAGTGGACTCATCTTTAAGCCGCCATTCGATAAAATTCTGCGGGGTATCCGGAAATTCAGTAATAGGCTTGAGCATCCGTTTGTAGTAAAGCAGCCAAAGTGGGTCTGCATCGACTGTGGCCGAAGTCCAGTGTGCCAGATCCTGAACACTTCTTTTGTAGATCGTATCAGATGCAGCCTTGATCTTCTTAGCTTCCTCTTCCTGGAATTTGAGCTGTGCGAACCGGAGATTTTGTTCCCCCGTAGGTTTTAATGGACGGATATCATCACCGTCTTTGTAATCCCTGTTGATCTTGGGAGCCCACATCCCCCAAACCGTCGCATAGGCAAAATTGGTCTGGATACCCAGGAAATATTTGGGGTAAGGCCGCCAGTCGCCCCAGCTTTCAAAAGTCATCCGTTTGTGTTGGGCAACAATCGCGGGATCATTCAGTCTTTTGACACTTATTTGTGCTGACCCTGCAATGGCAACACATACAAAAACCAAGAATGTCCCTTTTTTAAATAGTATTTCCATAATTCTTAATTGAAGATGTATTTGTATTTAGTCATGATATCTCCGACGATGGTCTTGTCGATGTTGATGTAATTCCTCAGAATCGGTACCTGGTACAGGTATGGGATCTTTTTGGCGTTTTCCAGTTTTAGAATGATATAGAGAATATTTCCGTGGATATTCCTAACGCGTGTAAACACTTTTTCAATCAGCATCTCACGATCCATTGAATCCATCAGGAAATCCTTATCCTCGTTAAGAATGTCCTGCGTCACCTCCTGCTGGAGCTTTACCACCTGCTTTCCGATCTCAACATAATATTTTGAAACCAGGACGGTGTATTCGGGATGCTGCGCAGACAGATCCAGCATCTTGTTAGAATTGCTGACGATCTTTCCCAGGTACTGGTAGAGATAGATCAGCTTTTTGCTTTGGGTCAGTGCTGAATTGACATTCTTCAGCTGCTGGTAGATATATTCCTGAATGGCGATCACCTGCATTGTTTTATTGTTGATCTCGTCGTAGAGTTCTTTCTGCTTTTTGTAAGAATCCAGGAATGCCTGCTCGCTGCCCAAACGTACGCCGTGATTGACGGTGATCTGTGAGAGCAGTTTATCATTGATCACGATCTGCTGGCTTGTAACACGAGTTACTCCAAAGAGGAATGTTCCAAAGATTATTATTTTCTTCATCGCTAAAAGGATTTGATGTGGTTCATAATGTTTTCTACAACCTGCCGGTCCCTGTTGACATAATACTGGAAGGCTCTTTTGTTTCGCAAGACCTTAGCTTTGATATCCCTTATTTTCATGAGCATATGCGTGGAATTCCTGCTGAGTGTTTTGACCTCACCCAAGGCGTAGTCGAGTAAGACTTTGCGTTCCGATTGTTCCATCTGGTTAATGGCACTATATGACAAAATAATTCCTGTCAATAATCGTAAGGTCATTTGCAGGTCGTCCACAAACTGTACTTGTGCCGGAAGAACAGCAATGATGGAATAAGGTGCCGTGTTAATTTCATTGATAATGGCAGTTTGATTATCTGTGATTTTGGTTATTTCCCTGCTCACGGCAACACCTGCCGGAATAGCCTGTATGGCAAATGAGACAATACGCAGTCTGTCCTGAATCTTCGTCACTTTGTCTTTGAGATTCTTCCATTGGGATTGGTTGGCCGTTTCCACAGAGGCATTGAGCGTTTGCTTTTGCCGCATCTCTTTTTGCCGGTCGTGTTCCTTCATCGTGGCATTAATCTCAATATCCATCATCGGGAACGAAACATTCTCCTGTTGCCAGGCAGGGGTTGATCCACCTCCAGATGATGTCAGCAGGAAATAGCTTGCCGCAAGGAACAGAAAAGTGATTAGTTTCTTTTTCATCGGTTTTTGCATTAAAAATTCCGTTTGTAGCGGTTCATAATATCATCCACAATGGCTTTATCGGTATTGATATATCCTGCAAAAGGATTGATGGAATTCCAGAATCCGAGCCTGTTGGCTTTTTCCAGTCTCAGCTTAATGGCCAGAAGCCAGAGCTTTAAGCTTTTCACATTTCCCGAAATATTGTGCAGGATCTTGTAACGGTCTCCTGCAGTAGCCAGATTCAATTCTCCCGATGCCAGGATATCCGTTACATCCGTGACGATCTTCAGGCTTTGCTCATAGGTTTTCTGCGAAGCCCTGGTGCCGAAAATCGCGTACTGCGGATGCTGTGACGCTAACTGAATGATTTGTGAGGAATAGGTATAGCATTTGTTCAGCTCAGAATAAATTTCCTGTACCTGTATCCCATTTTGTAAGGTTCCGGAAACCTCCTTCAATCCCTTCAGTATTTTATTCTGAATGTCATTGGCAGCAACCATCTGGGTTCCCACCCAGGTCTGGGCATCCTTTAATCTGGACGTTTCATCGATAACCTCGTTTTGTTTGGCTTTCAGATTTTCCGAATAGAGGATCATTGCCGCGGTTACCGTCGGGTCGATGTAGGTGTTCTGAGCAGATAGCAGTCCGCAGAATCCTAAACATAACAGGCTAAGCTTTTTCATGCTGATATTCGTTTTTATTGATTAATTCAGGGAAATTGATATTTCGTTCTTCCAGTTCCTGGGCGATAACCTTGAACGTATTTTTCCCGGGATGGTTATTCTTCATATTATGGTAGTAGGAAACTACTTTCTGATCCAGAGGATGCTGGTACAGGTTCACTAAGGACACAAGGTTTTCAAGACTGTCATCGAAAGCTTTTAAATCCGATACAATCTTTATCAAAGCCTCGTCATAGTTGCCATACTTTTGTACATAATACTCCACGGCTGATTTCTCAGGCTTTTCAGTGGTATAGGTCAGGTATTGTTCAAGAGAAACCTCATTGCCATAGACCTCACCCTTGGAACCTCTCTTCAGATAAAATTCCTTGAACCGGCTTCGTCCGAATTTGTTGTTGAGATTATTGATGGTGAAAATCTTGTTTTGCTCCACTTTATTCAGCGATAACAAGGACGCTATGCGATCAAAATTGTCCTTGAACTTGGTCTGGTCTAACAGGATAAAGGTGTCGGAATTGTTGATTATCGAATCTTTGACTACAGCATTTCCGATGATGTCATCGAGCTCCTGAGTTACAACCACCGCTTCGCCCCAGAATTTTCGGACGGTTTTATAGAGGTACAAAATGTAACCGCCCATCAGCTTACTCGCAATTGCTTTCCAGGCTTCTTCAATGATGAGGGCTTTTCGTCGGTCTTTTCTGAGCCTCATCTTCTGAATGAACGTGTCCATAATGATCAGCGTTACGATCGGAAACAGTTTCGGGTTATCTTTCACGTTATCAATTTCAAAAACTATGAAGGATTCATCAAACAGCGTATTATCAGCAGATTCATTCAGCGTGGTAGCATACCTTCCGCCTTTGTAAAAATCCCTTAACACGAACAGAAAGGTCCTGAGGTTAAACTCTTTTTCCGTGATGCTGTGCTTCTTGTTATTGAGATAAAGCGGCAGGAATTTGTCGCAGTAATCATAAAATCCGTTGAACGAAAGCTCTTTGGCTTCCAGCTTTTCTTCGAGCTCTTTGATCTTTTTGATAATAGCCCTTCGGAAGCTTTGATCCCAGTCTGCTACAGACTCCGGACGCTCTATAATATCTTTTGATTTAATTAGTATCAGCTGCGTCTCATTGTAAATCTTTCTGCGCTGCTCATCACTCAGGGTTTCATAGGCCTCATATACTTTATAAAACCTTTCGCTGTCATAATCGGGATTATTCAAATTTTTATCAGGATGGTACGATTTCAACAATTTTCGTCCTGTCTCTTTGATCTGATCTGCAGATGCATCGAATGGTAGCCCCAGGATATCATAATAGCTATTCTCGAAACCGCCTCCGCTTGCTGATCTGTCAGTAACAATATCTTCTTCGTGAATATTATATTTTGCAAGGTAAAGGATCAGTTCTTCTGATGTTTTACTTTCAAACCAGTCGATTCCTGAATTGAAATACTGATGGTAATAGGACATAAGCACATTATCAAGAATTGATTTCTGAGCAGATGACACCGTTGCATCCGGTCCCTGCCAGATCAGGAAGATCAGGTTGGTCAGAAACTCTATTTTTTCAATATTAAACTCTCTTTTATCCATCAGAAAAGGATTCATCGTAATTGGTTTTTCTTCAGTGTACTGGATGTATCTTCCGCCTTTGTATTTGCAGGTTCCTGAATAGGAATCACCGGTATCCACGATTACGACATCGTAATTGTAGGTCAGGTACTGCTCGATAATGTTGTTCATCAGGAATGATTTTCCCGAACCTGACGGACCCAAAACAAATTTGTTCCGGTTGTTGATCCGTCCGGTTTTCATCGGAAGGTCAGCAGGGTCAACCTTTAAGGGTACGCCCTGCCGGTCCGTAAATCTTAGGTAGAAATTGGATTCTTCATTCACGGGATAGCTTTCTTTAAAAAAAAAACACAAGGCCGCTTCGCTTGTCGTCATAAAAAGATCATACTCCCTGAGTTCTGTTGCATTGCCCGGAATGGCTGCCCGGAATAGCTCCAGCTGGTTGTAGGCACTCTTGGAAACGATGATCCCTTTGGTAAACAGCTTGTTCTCAATCATGGACTGGACCCCTTCCATTTCTTCCAGCGTATTTGCTGAAAACAGCAGCGAAAAATGAGCATTGACCACCAGCTGGCCATCAATAGCGATATTATGCAGTAGGGTTTGGATCTCTTCTGCAATAATGGCATTGGATGGTGAATTGTTGGCGGCACCTTCGTGCTTTTTCTTTTTTTTGTCCAGTTCCCGTTGCTGTTGTGCCTGAAGTGGAATGGTAATCACCTGGTTATAAACAATAGTTTCGTAGTTTTCCAACTCATTGATGAAGGTAAAATTGTCAACCGCTGTTTCCGAAGCGGCTCCATTTCCGCCGAGAATGGAGTAGGGTTCTATTTCTGAGGGCAGATCGATATTTTCGACATCGACATAGGCGATATTCTTGACATACCGATTACCTATTTTCAGATATTCACTGGTACTTTTGATATTGTCAAATACCGGGACATCTGAAAACTGCATTGACAAAACCCCTGAGATGTAATATTCAAAATCTTTCTCAAAGAGAAATTCAGGTTCGCAACCACTCTGCTTCAACAACATAAACACCTTCTGCGACTTATCACGAAGCTCCTTAAAACCTTTTTCGGAAAAGCTGTAATGCTTGCTTTTCTTTTTCAGCTTGTCATCGATAATATCGGTAAAGAGCAAAATAGTTTCAATAGTTCTGAACAATCTTCCGTCAAAATGCTCTGAATATTTGTGCTGCAGGAATTGTGGGGATGGCTCAGCGGTGTATTTCTTCTTCGTGAAGATGTCCAGTTTCTGAACAATCCTTCCTTCTCCGATGATCGACACGACCTGATTAAGTACGGTGTGGAAGTTCAGGTAATTATCCGGATCGGCAGAATACTGCTCAACAATGTTTTTAATTCTGATTCCAATGATGGGATTGCCGTACTGTCCGAACAGCACATCAAAATCCCAATTGAAATACTTTCCGTAATCGTAGCCGATAAACGGAATATTAAAGGTTTGTTTTTTTGCTGCTGCCATTTTTAAAAATTTTATTGTTGTTCATTCTTTTTGGAAAAATGAAGATCTGATCAAAGTTTTTGGTCTTGTCGTAGAGTCCATATTTGTCCTGCCTTCTGAAGATCAGGTAAACACCTCCTGCCGTAGCGGCCAGTCCCAGCAGTGAACCCAGCAATCCGAACTTGGATAGGATCAGAGCCGCCACAACGCCGGCACCGATTACGCCTACTGCATAGATGATATACTTTCCTTTTAGCCCGAAGAAAACAAGAGGCTTTTTAAGCCCCTTGTAGAGGTAGAATCCCATCTTATGCGAAAAAGGAGGTTACAAATTCAGGAACAACGATGAGGAAGATCATCGCACCACCATACCCCAGGATCTCTTTATTGACATCCTGGTCGCCGTTGGTCCATTTGTTATAGACCCGAAGACCGCCAATGAAACCGACCAATCCGCCAACGGCTTTTAGGATCAGTTTAATCGGATCCCAATAGTCTTTAATGTCATTGGCTGCATTGGAGATGGCCGTAGCCCCACCCTGTGCCAGCATGGGCGTGACCGCCATAAGAAGTAGTGCCGCAGTCAATAATTTTTTCGTCGTTAGGTAACGTTTACATTTGTGTTTCATAATAGGTAAGATTTATATTTGAATTGTGTTTTTTTGTTAAGAAAAAGGCATAGGAGGTGTGCTATCCGGCTCTACTGAGCGGATCATTTGAAGATTTAAAAGTTTCGGTTTTCCTCTAGATCATTGAATGGTAGACCTTGAAGCCATCACGGTCTGAAAGGACCTGGACCTGGGTTTCGGCAAGGCTGAGAAATTGGTTGAACTGCTGTTTCAGTTTCAAGGAAGGACTTTCGTTCTCCGGCCGTGAATCAGCGTTATCAGCGATGACAGATGTTGGATTCGTAGAGATTCCGTTTTCAGTGCCCTGAACAATCTCCTCCTCAACCCAATCGTCTTGCGGAACTTCTTTCGACTCCGTTAATTGTTCATCAATCTGCGGTGCTATCTCAAACGCATCAATATCCTGCTCGGATTCAAATTTCTCACGCCAGTGTTCTAAATCGTGCGGCTCATCCGGTTCTTTGTCATTTGAAGAAAACAGCTCCTTTGCATTAAATGAATTGGGTGTATTAAGATGCTCTACATCATCGATGCTGACTGCTTCTATTTCAGCTTTGTCCTGCTCGGTAAGTGCTGCAAGGGCATATTCTTGCGCCTCTTCTTCTTTTGATGCAGTATCTTTTTTGAGAAAGAGGTCATAGATAATATTTCCTGCATAATACAGCAGATAAACAACAAGGATGGTAAGAAATATTTTGATCATTGTAAGTGTTTTTAGAATCGTTATATATTAATTTCAAGCGTATGGTTGATGTGATCGATCAGTTCATTGAATGGATGTTTGACTGCATATTTCTGTTCATAGGTCAGTCTTCTGGTATCAATGGTCTGAAGACAGTTCCGTTTGAATACCGGATTTTTCAGCAGGATGCCGTATTTGCTGATCTCAGCATCCATTCCTTCCTGGTTTTGGTATTTGTAGCCTTTATCGTATTTGGACCGGATGAATATTCGCTCCGCCTGACTTTCCAATAGTCCCAAAAAGTTGATAAAAACCAGCGTAGATTTTGCGGAGACATTGGAATATTCAAAGGGGATCACGATAAAATCACTGTAAATCAGCAGGTCACTGTACCGCGCATCCAGCGTTCCGGCAAGGTCAAAAACGTTGACCTCTTCACTTTCCTTCATTTCGATCAGATGTTCAAAATCGGAGAAAGGCTGTTCATTGTCCTCATCAATAATCTTGACCTCATATAGTTTAGGCAGTTCTGATTCTTCATCTTCTATCCATTTGTGGTAAAAAGATTTCTGAAAATCAAAATCGAACACGTTGACCTTTCTTTCAGATACGCCAGAAATATAATTGGCAAAAGCAATCGCAAGAGTGGTTTTGCCTGTTCCTCCTTTTTGAGTTCCGAATGTGATAATCATTTTTTTTGTTTTTATCTCTTTTTTCTTCGCTTTTTCAACTCGTTCTCCGCCGGGTCTTTTACTGTTCCGGACGATTTCATCCATTCAAACAGCATCTCGTTGACGGCTTGCTTCAACTCGTTTCCGGAATTGTTTTCATTCTGTTTTTCACCAAACAATTGAGGATTCAGAAACTGCTGATATTGCTTCTCGCCGATCAAGGTTTGCAGCTCACCAACGAAGTGAAGCCTGGAATGGATCGCATAATATTTTCCTTCATCGGATTTTACAAGGCTGACTTGATCTCCACTTTGATTTTTGAGATAATCCTTTACATCATTTCTGATGGCATTGAATATATCTTTGTTCTTCAGTTTTTTATTTTCAAACAGCATATAATCGCTCAGCTCATTTTCCGTATATTGTTCTTTCAGATATTTTAGCAGTACCGTTTTGGTTTCCGCATTGGGAATGCCATAATCTTTCAGCTGCTCAAAAAGCCTTTTGTCCATTACTGCAGGAGTGAACTCAAACAAATCTCCCATCTTCATGATCTCACTGCCTTTATGAACTGTTGCGGTCTTGTGATCGATCAACGTGTAGCCGAAAGGTAGTTGATCATTCTTGTGATGAAATACGATGTCAATACCGAAAGCGTCTCTCAGTTTCTTCTGAAGCTCATTTTCAAATTCGATTTCCGGTTTCCAATGATCTTTCAGTTTTTCTATGGGAAGCATTGCTTCCTGTTTCCGGTAATCATCCACTCTAAACACTTTGTTGGAGTAAAGCTGCCTGTATTTAAAAAAAATGGCCCTGATCTGCCTGATCCGTTTCTCGCTTTCCTTATTGGTGAAAACAATCTGATCTGCTGAGATTCTTCGCTGTACAATGCCGTTTTTTGAAATGGTAATGGATTTTCCATCATTTGTGTTTTCGGTAAGTTGGTAATCATTTCGGTTGAGCAAAGTTTTCAGCTGCTGAAAAGAGCCAATTTTGTAGTTTAAAAGTTGATTTAATTTTTCCTCCTCATTGATTCCGTACCGTTTTTCCATCACTTGGGCGAAAGCTTTTTGGGCTTTTAGCTTTTCGTAGCTGTCATCGATTTTTTTTCCAGTTTGTTTATTGACCCTAGTGGAAACAATATGAATATGATTATTCTCGGTATCCTTGTGAAAAACTGCTAGGTAAGGCTGTTGTCCGTATCCCATTTGAGCCATAAAATCTGCGCTGATCCTTGCAAGCTCTTCTTTGCTGTGCTCTTGGAATTTGGTGGAGATCACCGCGTGGAATTGTGGTTTTTGCACCTTATTGCTTTTGGATATCGCTTTCAGATAGTTCCTGACCTGCTGCTTATTGCTGTTTTCATTAATGAATGACGGAAAATTCTTCATCAGCGTCAATTCTCCCTTTCCCTTATCAATCTTCTTATCGTTGTAATCTACTCCGGGAAAGTTAGCTCCAGCCGGCTTCATAAGCTTAACGATCATTTTGAAAGCAATGTGTAGATGTTTTCAAAAATTGTATTCTGCCTGGCTTTCAGTGTTGCTATTTCTGTGAGCTGTGCGGAAAATAATTCCAATTGCTTTTCCGAGATGAACTTCTGTCCGTTAACCACTTTTGCCAACTGATTGACATTGGTTTCGATCTTTGCAAAGATATTGTCCTGCTTTTCAATGAATTTAAGAACCTTTCTTCTTTCATCATCCATAATCCTGTTCTCCACAGAATCGATGATCAGTCTGGTCAAAGAGATATTTCTTTCCTGGCATGTTTTCTTCCAGTTCTCTTTTCTTTCCTGTTGGATCCGGAAAAAGATCACTTCAGAATTCGTACTTCCTTCTTTTTTCACGGAGAGCTCCAACTTGGAATACCATTCACACTTTTCAGGACGTAGGTTCCGACAGCTGGTGGTGTGGGAATGACCTCGGTGGCAAAACCAAATGAACCATCAGCCTTTGCAACTACTTTTTTAGTATAGGAAGAATCGCCGTCTGCGTTGGGCATTTGTGAAGGCGTTACGCTTAACTTGCCATTGATATTCAGCCATCTTTCAGAAAAGTCTCCTGAGATCAGCGCAAACTTATAGTCGGTGTAATTGTTTGTGATACTATCCCAAAAAGCGTTTGCATTTGTATTGACCGGGGTCGAATGAATAGCCAGCTTATTACTGACACTTCGGTCTCCGACTACCGGGCTTCCGGCCCCCACGCCAATGAATATATTATTAGATCCTGTCCGGTTTCCGGTTCCTGACAGGTAACCGATCGATATATTGTCATTTCCTGATGTGATGTATGACATGGCGCCGGGGCCTATACCGATATTCCTGTTACCGGATATAGTTCCGTTAGCAATACCATTTAATGCCGAAACACCCATTCCGTAATTTAACTTACCGGTCACCTTTCCCTGTGACATTGCGTAGGCAAATGCTGAATTTCCTTTTCCGGAAGTGATGTTGGAATCTGTCGCCACGATGGTATTGTATTCACCGGTGATCGGACTTCTGGATTTTCCCAGGATATAATTTTCCTTGAGGTCAAAATCAAGTTTTAGGCTGTTCTTTACGACAAGCTCTACCGTAGAGGTATTGCCTCTAAGAGCAACCGCTTCCAAGGGATCATCTTTAGAGATCTCAACCCACTGCTGTCCATCAAAGTAATACAGTCCCGATCTTGTCAGGTGAACTGCCTGTCCGGTTAGATTGGTTGCAGGAGCGATCACAAATACAATAGCTCCTTTTTGTGCGGTGGAGTAAGTTTTTGCTGCTAATTCATCACCGGTAATGCGTGGCGGGATGATCCCGTCAAAATGATTCGCATCATTTGGTTTTCCGACCACTTCAAAAGTAGCTTTAGGCGACTGGGTATTAATACCGACCTGCGAGAACAGGTTAACAAATGCCAATGCAAAAAGTAAGGTTAGAAAATTGTTTTTCATTGTTTGTTTTTTGTTTAAGGTTTATTGCGTTTTTAGAATCGTTTATCATTTCGAAATGCTGTTGAATAGCATTTTGTATTGGCTTATTTTAAATGAGGTTTCGTCCAGGTTGAATATCCTTTGGCTTCGCCCACTGTATTGGAACCGATTGCATTTAAAGTTGTTGCGGGGATATGAATTGAATTGTTTTGCAGAAAAACAGTCATCAGGGCTGTCGAATTTTCAGGATGGAGCCAGGCGACATCGGTCGGGAAGTATCCTATTTCATTACAGATATCAGAAATATCCATTACGACATCATCTGACACAGGCTCGGAATCTGCTTTTCGAGATACAAGGAATTTAATATTGATGATCCCCTCAATTTTTGTAAACGACACGGCTCCCTCTAAAGCTCCAAGTTTTTTTGTACCCAAATTGTAGAATTTCGTAGAGGTAGGGTAGGTGTCCTTATGTCCCCAAAGGTTAATAGGCTCACTCCATTGGGAAGTTACTGTAAGCGGACTATCGGTATTGCGGTCGAGAACCAGAATAGTCTGATATTCTACCTTATCATCCTGCATTAATGGTTGCCATAGATTGCCGTCAAAATAGTAGAGCCCAGCCTTTGAAATGTTGATAACCTGGCCGGACAGTATGTACGGCGGAAGTGTCACGAATACCAACGCGCCCTTTTTCGAGGAGGAATAGATCTTTTTTGATAACTGGTCACCGGTAATACTTGGAGGAATAATCCCATCGTAATGATTCGGATCGTCAGGTTTACCTACTACGTGCAGAGTAGCTTCTGGGTTTGGGGTATTGATGCCGACCTGTCCCGAGACTGATACCGTCAATAAGCTAAAGAAAAAGTAAAGAATTGTTTTCATCTGATTAAGATTTCTGCTGCAAAGTTGTAGCATTAAAACCTTGAAAACAATAGTGTTAGAGGGGCTTGGGCTAAATAAGAACAATCTGGATTCATCTGTAAGCAGGGGAGATTAAAAAAGAATAAATTGGAATCTAACTGAAGGTTTAAAAAGAAAAAAGACGAGTTCCGAAGTCTTTTCCCCTTTTGCAAAAAGGCAAGAGCGTCTTGGGATATGGAACTTGAAAAGTTGTATATACAAAGACACATCTTGCTTACTTATACCGCTGATTTTTCAGAGCTCTGAAAAAAGACTTCATTTAATTGATTATTAGTAAGTTGGATTTGTTGCTTTCGAAAAGAAAAAAAGCAGAAAAGTAAATGACATCAGGGCTGCTCAATTTTTGAGCCGCATTGCCAATACCTGGCTCAAATTCTGAGCCGGTTTTGAGATAAGCGGCTTATTTTTTGAGCCAGTGCAGCGTTTGGTGGTACCAATTTTGAGCTGGTTTCCTAAAAAATTGTGCAATTTTTAAGTGCGGTTATCAGCTCCTGCAGTTTATTGAATACACTTTAGAAATAGGGTGGTTTAACTCTTGAACCGCACTGGCATTATCTGGTGCACATTCTGAGCCGTTTTTGAGATAAGCGGCTTATTTTTTGAGCCAGTGGAGCGTTTGATGGTAACAAATTTGAACCGGTTTCCCAATAAGTGGTGCAATTTTTAAGCAAGGTTATCAGCTCCTGTAGTTTATTGATACACGTCACAAAATAGAACGGTTTTAATCCTGAGCTGCATCAATAACATTCGGCTGAAATTCTTGACCGGGTAGGAGATAGTCGGCTTATTATTTGAGCCAGTGCAGCGTTTTGTGGTAATAATTTTGAGCCGGTTTTCTAAAAAGTGGGTCAAACTTATTACAAGCGAAGCCTTTAGGTTATATTTTGTTCTGGATATTTGTATGGCACCGTCAGGTTATCGTTTTTGCTATATTAACCGGAGTTTGAGAAAACAACAGATCTCATTTTTTGTCATTGCTGTTGAGTTGATCTTTAAGGATTTGGATATCCTTCTTTAACGATAAAAACATTCCCTGGATGTCGGGTTGCCCAAAATTCCAAAGTCCCAGCTCATCGCGGTTTACAGAACATTCATATTCCCAGATTTCCATAACGGATGACCATTCGATTTCGTAAGGACTGTAAAAGCTGTTATCTGCACTCACGAGTGTTCCATTTTCATCTTTTCCCACATATCTTTTATAGGTCATTCCTTCTCGGGTGATGAAGAGATATGTTTTTCCAACTTTCAGGTCATCTTTACTCTCCACATATTTTCCAATGATAAAAGTCCGGTCATTGTATGGGGGCATTGAATCCCCTCCCACGGGAAAAGCCCTGTACTTTCCGTTTCTCAGAAAAGGCAAAGACATATGCTGTAAACTTTCAATGTATTCCGGATCACTATATCCTTCGAGATAACCCATTGAAGCTTTGTGGGGGATAATTTCAATTTTATTTTCACCGGATTCATCGACCAGTATTGGAAGAACAATCCTGTTATCCGGCAGTTTGATAATATCTTCCAAAGGATATTTTCTCAGATCCAAAGTCAGCATCAGGTCGATGCTGATGCTAAAATATTTGGAGATGTTGAGAAGAACATCGAATGGCGGTTCGGAACGGCCGTCTTCATATTTGGCATAACGGACCCTGCTTATTCCCAAATTATCTGCAATACTTTGCTGGGACAAACTTTTTTTATGCCTTAGAAACCTGATATTATCTGAAAAAACTGACATTGATACAAATTGTATCAGCAAATATAATAAAAATGATACAAAATGAATCTAATTTTGTCGTTATGAATCGAGCAATTGCGCATATGGATCTGGACACATTCTTTGTTTCCTGTGAGAGACTGAAGAACTCCGACCTCGTTGGAAAGCCGCTTATCATTGGTGGCGGAGACAGAGGCGTGGTAGCATCCTGCTCTTATGAGACACGATATTTTGGGGTGCGAAGTGCAATGCCAATAAAGATGGCGCTTCGGCTTTGCCCGGAAGCGAAGGTAATCCGGGGCGATATGGAAATGTACTCCAATATGTCGCATACGGTCACTGAAGTCATACAGGAAAAAGTTCCGATTCTTGAAAAGGCAAGCATTGATGAATTCTACCTTGATCTTTCCGGGATGGATAAATTTTTCGGTTGCTATCAATGGACAACTGAAATTGCAGAGGCAGTCAGAAAAAATACCGGTCTGCCCATCAGCTTTGCCTTGTCCACGAATAAGACCGTTTCCAAAATCGGGACCGGGGAATCGAAGCCCATCGGTAAACTTGAAATTCCTGAGCAGAGCATCAAACCCTTTCTAAATCCGCTTTCCATAAAGAAGATTCCAATGGTTGGGAATGTCACTTTTCAACTCTTATCCAGATTAGGAGTCAGAACCATTGAAACCTTATCGGAAACACCGATTGAAGTTTTGCACCAGCTTATCGGAAAAAACGGGCAGGAACTCTGGAAGAAAGCCAATGGCATTGATGAAACGCCAGTTGTTCCCTATTCGGAAAGAAAATCTATTTCAAAGGAAAATACATTTTCACAGGATACCATCGATATCACCGCTATAAAGAGCATACTGTCGGGAATGGTGGAACAGTTATGCTTCCAGCTCCGTCAGGAGAAGTGGCTGACTTCCACGGTGGTTGTAAAAATTCGGTACTCTAACTTCGATACAGAGACCAAGCAATACAGAATCCCTTACACTTCATCCGACCATACGCTGCTCAAGTATGCATTAGAATTATTTGAAAAGGTCTATAACCGCAGAATGCGAATCAGGCTGATAGGGATAAAATTTACGGGATTAGTTCACGGATGTCACCAGATGAACCTGTTTGAAGATACGGAAGAGCTTATCAGTCTTTATCAAACGTTGGACAAAATTAAAATGAGGTTCGGTTCAGACAGCGTTGGCCGGGCATCCGGATTTTTAAACCAATAATTTACCTTGTTATGTTCATCAATTGTCATTCTTTCCACAGCTTACGTTACGGTACCATTTCCATAAAAGAATTGGTTCAGCAATGTGTCGACCTGGAAATTGGTGTGGCCGCTTTGACCGATATCAATTGTATCTCCGGCATTTATGACTTTCACAGATTATGTGAGAAGAATAATATCAGACCGGTCGTAGGTGTGGATGTAAGAACTGACAATAAACAGCATTACATCTGCCTGGCAAAAAATCAATCAGGTATAGGGGAAATCAACAGGCTTTTGACAAGACACAATTGCGAAGGAATTGATCTCCCACTTCATCACCCTGACCTGTCAAATGTGTTTGTCGTATATCCTCTGAGCAATTACCCTATGAAACTTCACCGAAATGAATACATCGGCATACGTCCCGAAGAGATCAATCTTTTGATTAATCCCAGCCTGAGAAAGTATCTGCCAAGAATGGTCATTTTACAGCCGGTGACTTTTACAACAAAGAGAGAATATAAACTGCATAAAATTCTGCGGGCCATTGACCGAAACACATTGGTTACTAAACTTGAAGAAAATGATATATGCGGGCAAAACGAAAAACTGATCTCAAAGGATGAGCTTTTAAAGAATTACCAGCATTATCCACAGATCATTGAAAACACCAAACAATTATTGGAACAATGCCATTTCCATTTTGACTATAAGACCCCTAAAAACAAAAAGAACTTTACAGAAAGTAAAGACAGCGATATAAAGCTTTTGAAGCAACTTGCCTATAAAGGGTTTAACAAGAGATATCCTGATGATGGCGGGAAGGCTAAAGCACGGATGGACAAGGAGCTTAATGTCATTGACCAACTGAACTTCTGTGCCTACTTTTTGATCACCTGGGACATCATTCAGTATAGCAACCGGATGGGCTTTATGCACGTCGGGCGTGGAAGTGGTGCCAATAGTATCGTTGCTTACTGTCTTGGCATTACAGACATCTGCCCATTGGAGTTGGACCTGTACTTTGAGCGCTTCCTAAATCTGAACCGGAAAACGCCACCGGATTTCGATATCGACTGGAGCTGGCAGAACCGGGATGCCATTTTACAGTACATCTTTGATAAATACGGAAAAGACCACGTGGCCTTTTGCGGAACCAATGTCGAGTTTAAGTACAAATCGATTTTCCGAGAGGTGGGTAAAGCATTCGGCTTGCCAAAAGAGGAACTGGATGAACTGGCCTCCAAATCTATTGAACAGCACGATATTAATTCGGTGTCAGCAATGGTTCACAAATATGGAAAGCTTTTAGAGAAATTTCCAAACCAGCGAAGTATGCACTCTTGCGGAATTTTAATTTCTGAAGAACCCATCACCAATTATTCGGCATTAGAAATGCCGCCGAAAGGATTTCCGATCGTCCAGTTCGATATGCACGTGGCCGAGGAGATCGGTCTGGAAAAATTCGACATTCTTTCCCAGCGGGGATTGGGTACGATTAAAGATACCGTAAAACTCATCGAAGAAAAACGAGGTATCAAAGTTGATATCCGGGATGTGAGCTTGTCAAAAGATGAACAGAGATGCAATGAATTTTTGAGTAGGGGGAAAACAATCGGCTGCTTCTATATTGAAAGTCCGGCAATGCGGGGACTGCTCAGAAGATTAAAATGCAACAATTATAAAGTATTGGTGGCAGCATCATCCATCATACGTCCGGGCGTAGCACAAAGCGGAATGATGAAGGAATATATTTTCCGTCACAACAATCCTGATCAATTTGAATATTTTCATACGGTTTTTGAAAAAGAACTGGGGGAGACTTATGGCATTATGGTGTACCAGGAAGATGTTATCAAAATCGCCCTTCATTTCGGAGGCCTGTCCCCTGCTGACGGCGATGTGCTACGCCGGGCGATGAGCGGCAAAGGGCGTTCCCTATCTGCACTCCAGAAAGTCAAAGATCACTTCTTTGAATCCTGCAAGACCCTGGGTCATCCGGAGCAGCTCTCCAAAGAGGTCTATCGCCAGATAGAATCCTTTGCAGGCTATTCATTCTGCAAGGCCCACTCGGCATCCTATGCGGTAGAAAGCTACCAAAGCCTTTATCTGAAGGTGTACTACCCTATCGAGTTTATGGTTTCAGCGATCAATAATGGCGGCGGCTTCTACAGAACAGAGGTATATGTCCACGAAGCTAAAATGTCAGGTGCAGCCATATTAAATCCCTGTGTCAATCTAAGCGAATACCAGACTACGGTTTACGAAAAAGACGTCTATTTAGGATTGATGCACATCGAAAAGCTCGAAAGCAAAATCGCGGTTTTAATTCCTGAAGAACGGAAAAATAATGGTGATTATACCTCCCTGGAAAACTTTGTCAAAAGAATCCCTATTGGTATTGAGACCTTACAAACTTTAATATTCATAGGAGCATTCCGGTTCACCGGAAAGCAAAAGCACGAACTGTTAATTGAAGCCCGATTTCTTTTAGCAGGAAACAGACCAACTTTCAAACACCTGACATTACTGGACGAATCCCAAAAAGAATATACCCTCCCAAAGGTGCAAAGGCATCCTTTGGAAGATGCGTTTGACGAAATTGAGATTTTGGGATTCCCAGTTTCGGTGAGTCCGTTCGACTTATTGCAAACCAAATACAGAGGCAGTGTAATGGCAAAAGACCTGACGAAATACCATAAGAAACAAGTCAAAATGCTGGCCTATCTGATATCCCGAAAACACGTTCCCACCAAAAGAGGGACAATGTTTTTCGGAACGTGGATAGACGCGGAAGGTGAATATTTTGATACCGCCCACTTTCCGGATAATCTTTCACAATATCCTTTTCAGGGTGGCGGATGCTACCTGTTATTAGGAACTGTAGAAGTTGATTTTCACTTTCCTACCATTACCATAATAAAGATGGCAAAAATGCCCTTTATTCCTGATCCAAGATATTCTTTGGATAAAGATAAAGCCTACGAAGCTTATAACAATATGCGCGAAGATGTGAGTATGACATTCAGAAAGCCTTATCCGCAGGAGCACGAGATTGGACTGCCGAGGAGGAAGATGAGTTGATAATTTAAATACTGATATGTGAATCAGTATTTTCTTTTCAAATATAAACTTGCCTTCACTAATAATATCAGGACGGGTACTTCCACCAATGGACCGATAACCCCTACAAATGCCTGCGGAGAATGTATTCCAAAAACAGCTATTGAAACAGCTATAGCCAATTCAAAGTTGTTGCCGGTGGCGGTAAAAGCAATTGACGCGTTTTTATCGTAAGGAACTTTTAAATATTTTCCAATAAAGAAGCTCACGAAAAACATCAATACAAAATAGATGACTAAAGGGATAGCTACTTTTATGACATCCATTGGCAACTCTACTATCTTGTTGCCTTTCAGGCTAAACATCAGTACGATGGTAAACAATAGAGCATATAAAGTAATTGGAGATATTTTGGATACGAATGTTCTGTTATACCATTCTATTCCCTTTGACTTAACCAATGTATAACGGGTTACAAAACCGGCCAAGAAAGGAATACCCAGATACATCAATACACTTTCCGTTACGTCTTGGGCAGATACGCTCACATTGAAATTAGCCAATCCTAATTTTTTCGGTAGTACATTGATAAACAGCCATACTAAAAAACTATAACTCAATATCTGAAATATACTGTTGAGTGCGACCAACAATGCCGTGTATTCTCTGTTAGCTTTTGCTAAATCACTCCATACGATGACCATTGCGATGCATCTGGCCAATCCTATCATTATCAGTCCGGTCATATAATAGGGCTCATTCCGCAAAAACAAAACGGCCAATCCAAACATAAGAACCGTACCGATTATCCAATTCAGGAATAAGGATATACCAATCACTTTTTTATCCTTGAGGGCCTGGGGTAATAATGAATAATCAACTTTAGCCAACGGAGGGTACATCATCAATATTAAACCTATTGCCAACGGAATATTTGTAGTGCCAACGGACAAGCCGTCTGTAAGATTAGAAATTTCGGGAAAGAAATAGCCTAAGCCCACACCCAATGCCATTGCAAGGAATATCCATAAGGTCAGGTAACGGTCAAGAAATTTTAGTTTTGGTTGCATCGGTTAACGGCTGATTTTGAAAAGACGTAAAACATTTCGCTTGCAATATGTAAACTTCTATCTGCATACACTTTTGATTGGTCCGGTGTATTATCTGAAATTTTAGGGTCTTCAAATGTGATTGGTATTCTTTTTTCCGCCCCTGCAATAAAAGGACACCCACCGTCTGCCTGCGAACAGGTCATAATAGCTGCAAATCCGGATACAGGATTAAACGGGTGATCATACTTTTTAGAAAATCCGATGATGGGCAGACCATTATCGCAGTACTTGATGGCATATACAGGATTATGGCTATCGGCAATTTTGAATATTTTGAAACCCTGATTAGTCAATGTTTCTGCCACTTTCTGAAATAGTGCCGTTTCTTCTGTACCGCCTGAGTAGCAATGTACATTCGGGATATTGAAATATGCACCTGCTACCTGTGCCCAAATATGTGACAAATGGCTTCTACGGGAATTATGAGTGCAAATGAAATTTAGGTTTATCTCCTCATTTTTATCAGTTTTTTGCTGTACAAAATCGATCAGCGGTTGCAATATCGTTCTACGATCTTCACTAATGTGTCGTAATTGTAATTGTTGAATTGTTTCTGAAAGTGTTGCGTACATAATTTTAACTTTTAATATAGATCTTTTAATCCAGGCCTGTGATCTTACTTCTGCGCTCCATAAGCACATTGTCTTTCCAGACACCGTTTTTCTTTCCTATTTTCTCCCTGTAGCCCACTAGCCTAAATCCACATTTTTCGTGTAGTCTGATGCTCGCTTCATTTTCAGCAAAAATACCGGACTGTAAAGTCCAAATGCCATTAGCTTCACTTTGTTTTATCAATTCGTCTAATAAGTGCTTACCAATACCTTTTCCCCTTTGTTCCTGCGCAACATATACACTAACTTCTGCGACACCTGCATAAACACAACGACTTGAAACAGTTGTTAATGAGGTCCAGCCAAGCATCTTTTCTTTTTTATATACACTAATTCTGCAAAAGTCCAGATGTACTCTGTCCCATTCCTCCCACTGTGGTGCATCATTCTGAAAAGTGGCAATATTGGTAGCTAAGCCCTGATTATAGATTTCTACGACCTCGGAAAAGTTGTCCTTTGTTATTGATCTTATTTCCATAGCATCAGGATTTAACAACACCCTGAATCGGGAGTACAGCAAGAACTACTCAAATCAGATAACTTCACATTTTCTTTTGATTCAGGAATACCGCAGGCATCACCAGCCAGACAAGCGATTTGTTTGTTCTTTAGTACAAAAGAACTTCCATTAAAATCCAAGTCATACTTTCCGATGGTTTCACCTTGATATTCTACTTCTATTTCGGCATCTTCAATGGCTAATTTTTCTTCGGACAGTTTAATGATATTTGAAAGTTTGAATGGCTTCAACCGGTGTTCAAAATCATTGGCATCCCATAGCTGGAAATTGACAACTTTCTCTTTTCGGATCGTTCCTCCACAATCAATAAAGTTTTTTGTTATAACACCGATTTCTGTAACGTGGAAGTGCTCCGGTACAAAAGTTCCGTTTTCTAATTGAAATTCGACATTGTTCAATGACGGTAAAATTTCTTTAATTTCTGATAGTTTCATTATACTTAAATTTAGTTTTATCAAATTATTATATTGCAATATGACGATGTTATGATGTAAAAAAATGTACTTAGCAGCACCCTCCAACATTTACCTCCTGTTCAAAAAATTGATTGAACAACCCTTGTACCTCTTTCCATTTCCTATCTTCAATACAGTAGCAAACAGATTTACCCTCGATAGTACCCTGAATAATTCCGATGGTCTTCAATTCCTTTAAATGTTGTGAAATGGTTGCCTGCGCCAATCCCAATTCATCCACCAGATCATTACAAATGCAGGCTTTTTGGTCAATAATATATTGCAGGATTGCAATTCGTGCAGGATGTGCCAAAACTTTAAATAAAGTCGCAAGTTTATTCTGTTCATCCGAAAATATCTCTGTTTTGGTAAGTCCCATAGATTTATTTTTTTATCATCGCAATATTACGATAATAAATTCTATAATCCAAAAAAATTATTGATAAGCTTATGATTCAATAACCCGTTAAAGTAAAAGATAGCCTTTTATCTATAAAACAGTGTTCTAAAACTCATTCATTCTTCTTGTTTTTGCCCCACCAAAAATCTTCAATTTTCCAGGTGTGATTTTTAATCTGCCAGACTAATTGTTGAAGCTCTTCAGAATATTCTGTCTTTCCGTATCCCATTTCTATTTCGGTTTCTATGGCCCACAATGAACGGGCTAGGAAATTGATTTGTTTTCTAAGTTCACCCAATCTTTCAGGAGTAATTTCTGAATTTTCACCTGCATTCGAATTTTCATTACTAGAATGGTCTTTCAAAAGGATATAGTCTTCCTCTTCACTTTTTATAAACCCTAACACCAATGCGACTTTTTGGGAAGCCTTAAAATTCAGGGATCCGATCTGCATTTCATCAATGGTAATTCTTTGCTGATCTCTACTCAAAAATAAATGCGGAATAATGGTACTTTTCATTGATTTTGTCAGATGGCCTTTTCCGCGGTACTGAGGTAATACAAACCAGTGTAAATCCCGGCGCATATCATATACAATTGCGACAAAGAAGCCCTCGTTATTTTTAATAAGGTAAAAATGATCAGGACCGTCAGAAGAGGTTACACTATCATCTTCCGTCGGTTTTTCTAACCAGATTTTAGCAAAATCGACATATTGACTTAGGGGTCTGCGGAAGATAAGATAAGATCCGGTATTACCTGAATTTAAATTATCAATAAGTGATTGCAGGGATTGATCAGTCATTTTCAATAGCAATTAATAGCTGTTATTACCATTCTATTTCGTATATCTTGTCATCATCATTCAGTTCCAAATCCTCAATTTTACAGTTGTGCTTTTTAGCTTCCGACTGTAGAAAGTTTTGTAAATCATTGTATTCATCCGTTGAAAAGACGGCAGTCCGCAACAGGTGCGCTAAGTTTCTAAACGATTTCTTGCCGCCCTTCAAACCAAAGAATGTTGAATTGATATGCCGCATATAAAGATACAGATTTTCATTACCTGCGTGAATTGCGTCATCCAGATAGGGTAAGAGATTAACGGCTCCGACAGGCTCATAATCTTTCATTGCCCTTTCTATCCAATATTCCAAATGTAAAAACATAGCGATGTCCGCCTTATCGCTTTTCGTTAATTTCATATTGTATTTCAGTGCGGCAATAGAGAATATGATATGAACCCAGGAAACCTGAAAGCCACAATATGGAATCTCCTCGAAAGAATAATGACTATGGGTTCTGGTCAGCCTGCTTCCGTACGATGCTTTTCGTATTTCGTAAGAAAAACCGCTGATGAGATGATTTTTATCTTCGTATCCTTTTATTGGTGAGAGCGACGGATCATTCCAAAATTTTGAGACAATATCGTATAGGTATTCCAGATCATCGCGCGTTCCCCAAATCTCAATTCCTAAACCTTTCTTTGTTGGTATGGTGTAAATCATTTTCCTTTCTTGTTGCAAACAAATGTAATGAACAAATTCCGTGGTTAAAAATTTATGAATTTTTTCTATATAAGCATAACTTTTTTAAAAAATCTCTATCGAGCACAGAACTTTTTTAGAAATAGTGTTGCACCGCTTTGCGCGAAAATGCGTTTCCGACCGAAGGGAGGAATTGCATTTGTGCCTTTAAAGAAATTTCAAACCTAAATCAAAAACGCAATCTGACCAGGCTCAGATTGCGTTTCAATAAAGATCATCACTACAGGCGTAGAAAGTCCTGTAAATGTTTTGACTTTTTAAAATTGATATAGCGCTTATACTCAGGATTTTTTATAAACGCCTTCAAAGCTTTTATATAATACATCTCCTTTTCATCGACACAGGAAATTTTAAAACAGGCAGTGCCGATGTCACCAAAACAGTTTCCCGCACCAAAAAGAAGAGAATGGTAAGTTTCCCTTGAAATAGGGCGTGTGTAGTGCAGAAGGTTCTTTTTTCCTTCTTCGTCTTCATTCATAAAACGCAAATCTTCTTCAAACATTTCCTCTGTGAAAAACACACCATACTCCACGCCGTTAAACGTTTCGTATTCCAATTGATAGCTGGTCTTTAACAGCTCGTTGACTTCGGCGGCTTTCTCAGCCTTTTTCAAATAAATGATGGCATAGGTTCCCATTGTAATTATTTTTAAAGTTATAAATACGATTGCCTGTACATCGTGAGGTTTTTAAGATTAATGTTCGCTTGGCAGCAGCAGCACGTTGCCTTCCTTCCAGATGGTGAACTCGTTGAAGAAGAAATCCGAAAACGGAATGTCCTGCGTGGCAAGTACCTTGTTATTTCCATCTGTTGCCGTAAGCCTGAACTGCGTTTCTTTTACTCTTTCGAGTTTCCAGACCTGGAATTCTTCCTGACGGAACTTTTCAGAAAGCTGGTACGATACAATGCAGTCGATGAACCAGAAGCATTGTTCTTCCTCTGCGATAATTTTGACGCCATCCGTAAAGACGTATCCGAAGAAATAGGCGAAATACTGCTCAGTACCGCTAAAATGGTTGTAAAATTCATTGGCTGAAATACCTGGATTTTTCATTGTTAAAAATTTTAAAGGGTTGAGATTGATTTTTGATTGTCATTGAAAATGTAAAGAGCGCTTTGCTTTGTGTCCGATGGGGCAGTCGTTTTTCATTGCTTTCTGACGATAGAAATTCCGTTTCAGCCAAAACCGTAATGGAACCAATGGAATGAAGGCTCCGAAATCTTTTTGTTCGCAGAATTCAGGAGTGTCTGGAAAAATTAGTGGATAACCGGAGCGAATTTTTTTAGATGCCCAAAAAGATTTTTTGAGCAGAAACGGGATTTATACTTTTGCATACTGAAAACGAACGCCCGTCGGTGGCAAGCATAAAAGCCACATTTTCTACGGCAATACCTTGATTAGAAGCCATTTTATCCTTATATTTGGACTACGATAACCATAAGAATGACAACAATTAATATGAGACGATTTTTATTTTTATCTGCTGTAGTAATGGCGGCATACGGATACGGCCAGACGAATTGCGATGCCCTGAAGAAAGACAATGAAACCTTGCAGTCGACCAACAAAGTGCTGACTTCCGAAAACGAATACCTGAAGAAAGTTCTTGATCTTAATAAGCCCATTCTGGAAAGTGAACAGGAAAATTCCACCTATACAATAACAGCAGTAAAAGGCAACAAGGCCGGAAAGACTATCGAAGTTTCCTTCCTTATTGAATCGAAGGATGAAAATAAAAAAATGACGATCGAGGACATATCATTAGTAGATATTGAAGGAAACGAGTATAAAATTGATCTGTATAAATCGAGTAAAACCTATCCTCAGCTGTCGAAGAATGTTCCTGTGAAGCTTACTTTTTCATTTAAGGAGGCGCAGGGAGAACCGATGTTTTATCAAAATGTTCAGATTCAAAACCATTTCACAATTAGAAAGAAATACGTTTGAAAAATCACGGGCGAATTTAGAATTCAGAGACCTCAAAATAAACTGGAATTAGAACCGACTTGTACATCATCATACATCGATTTACTTTTTGAATTCAAATCAAAGTACAACAAAAAAGCCCGCAACCTTTTTTCAAATATTTCTGAAGCCAGAAGCCGGGGTAATGTTTTAGAAATAGGGTTGCTCCGATTGATGCAAAAATGCGTTTCCGACCGCAGGGAGGAATTGCATTTTTGCCGCCCGACCTTTACATCAGGCGGTTTGTTAAACCCTAATGGGCTGTGAATGGAAATTTTTAAGATTCAGGAAAAACCCTCGGTATTCCGTCAATCCGTTTCGGAACAGATTCCATAACAGCGAGCATCCCATTTGCGCCAATGTCGAATTGATATACAAGTCCTGCTTTTCCAATGCTTCGGCTAAGCTACAGCTTGGCGTATCATCCTCGGTTTCCGACTGTCTTAACAAATCTCCAAACTCTTCGGTCACAAAAGGAAGATTCGCCACGGTCTCATATTTTTCCGAATCAGGCTGTTTAATATGCCCGATGGTTGAGAGCAGAACCTGCCCTGTATTTTTTCCGTTGTCGGGTAGGTCAGGATTATTACTAATCCCTTCCCCCCTCAGAACCGTACGTGCGACTTTCACCGCATACGGCTCAAGCAAATCATAAAGCAACTTAGGATAATAACTCATTGTTCCTATTTTTAGATGAATGCACTTGCTGATGACAATAAAGGTGCAAGATTCTACGGTTTTTCCATAAATTACGGTCACGGTTACTTCTATCCATGATAAGATGATGGTCATGGATTTCCTCACCGTTAGAAATGGATTGTTTGCATACAGGGCATATATAACCTTGAGAAGCAGCAATTATCCGTAGATGCTTCGCTAATGAAGAAGCCTTTTTAGCCTCTCTTTTTAACCAATAACCATTCAGAGAAGGGTCATCCATTGAAGCTTTTCCCTTGACCATCACATGGCGTTTTATGTTGACCCATGTGAATTTACAAAGATGGAACGTTGTTTCTTCATCACCGAAGACCCAATTATCTTTTCTTTATTTATTCCATTGTCTCCAATATTTCTGTGTGATGTATTTCCATGACCTGCCTGGGTGCTGTCTTTTTGCCCACCTGACGGCTCGTAGAAACATAAACATATCAAGGTGTTTAAACGCATCAACGGAGTTGCCAATCCTGTAATAGTTTGCCCATCCCCGTATGATAGGGTTAAGCCTATGGATTACAGCGGTTGCGTTAGCACCCCGTAGCGACATCCATTCCGTTTTTAAACGGTCTTTGAATGACTGTAAAGATTTCTTGCTCGGTTTGATTAAGAGCTTGTAACCTGTCGGGGTTGATGGTCTATTGTATAATCGGACGTTAAAGCCGAGAAAGTCAAATCCTTCTGTAAGGTGGACGATTTTGGTTTTTTCTTCCGACAGTGTTAGTCCACGTTCTGCTAACCATGTCTGTAGTTCACAAATTGATTTTTCTGCATCTTCTTTAGTCTCACAAAAGACTACAAAGTCATCGGCATATCTTACGACTCCTCTTGTTCCTACCACGACACCCGAACTATTTGCTCGCTTGATTTTCAGAGCATCTTCCATACCATGAAGTGCTATGTTTGCTAACAAGGGACTGATTATTCCCCCTTGTGGAGTACCTGCTTCCGTATCATGGAATACGTTTTTATCAACGTAGCCTGATTTCAACCATTTCTTTATAAGTTGACGTGCAGGAAAATTTCCGATAGCATTCAATAGAAATTCGTGGTCAATATTGTCAAATGCTCCTTTGATATCGGCATCAACTACCCATTTCTTTTTCTTGTTGGGACGTGAGAAGCCGTAGATTGCCATTATTGCATCATGACATCCTCGCCCCGGTCGGAAACCGTAGCTTATACCTTCAAACTTTGCTTCCCATTCGGGTTCCAATGCATTCTTAACCCTTGCCTGATGCACACGGTCAAGAACGGTAGGGATGCCAAGAGGTCTTTGTTTGCCGTTCGATTTCGGTATATACACCCTTCGGGCGGGTTGTGTTTTCCAAGGTTGGAATTGTTGGATTTCATCCACAAGGATACTCCTTGCTTCTGGCGTCTTCACAATCACCTTATCCACCCCATGAGTATATTTACCTGCATTCACCTGTGTTACTCTTCTTACGCTAATAAGCGTATTGGAATAGTTTCGTAACATAAGTTTTTGTAACTGGCGGACTTTAATAAAGACGCCAGCTTGAGTTGCCTTGAAGATACGCTGTCTCAGGTTTCTTACCACACGATTTGCCTGATTCCAGTCAATGGAATTCCAATCCGTATGGCTCATTGTTCCGTTTGCTAAGTTGTCTTGCATCTAACTTTCCTTTGATTAAAAAACTATTACATTGCTCTTCAAGAGATTCACCAATCTCACGTCTGCACCCTTTCAGGCTGGGTATTTCTGTCTTTGACAGCCCTATCCGTCAGGTTATGTATTCCCTTTGCCTTTCGGCTGACGGCATTCGCTTCTTGAGATTTCCTGTCCCCGCTGAAGATTTCAGCATTCCTTGCGGTTTGCCTACCCAATTGCTTGGGACCTCATCGGGATTCCACGTTCCGCATTTATAAGATGCGACTGGGTGTGGGTGCCTCCTATACCCCGGGGTCTTGGTGTCCTAATATGGAAGTATGGAATCTCCCATATCTTTAGATATTTTGCTCGGCATAAAATATCCCTATGACCCGATACATCGTAATTTCCATCCACCGATGTTGGCTAGTGACGGAGCTTACGGAGATTCACTTGCGTTCACCCGTCCAGTCTTTCCCTTGCCCGATTGTCCCTGATGGTTAGGGTCTTTCTTAGGCTTTCATCCCAGCTTCGCAAAGATCAATTACTCAACCCCCACGTGGGAAGTGGGAACCAGTCTTGGACACTGACTGGGAAGAACTTCTTACAGTTCTTCACTTATTAAATGCGACTTTCGTGTCGCACGCCTGCATCCAGCCAGTATTTAACATTATTTCGGTATGATCTTCTGTCTTGCTTCAATTCGTCAAGAATCTCCGCAATTTCAAAACGTGATTTGACATTATCAACGCAGGAGATATACAGCGTGGATTGCATTGGCTCGTGAATCCTGCCAAAGGCATCCCTTTCAAATCTGCTGACTTCGGCTTTCCAGTGGGTTCCTGACCAACGGTTCGCCCGATTGATAAGAGCAACCGCCTTTGGAAGACCAACCTCACAATCTGCGAAACGTTGCCTGCCGATATTGGCTTCGGTCACCGTATCATCATCCCAAAGCCTTACCTGCAATCCCGGGTGTCCGAGTTCAATTAACGAATGGTTCATTTCCATAAGGGCGGTGAGTACCTTAGAGCCTGTTCCGCCTGCCCCAATAAGATTGACAGAAACAGGATTGGTCGGATAAATAAGGCTGTCGTCCGTAAAATGGACTTTTGGTTTTTCATTGTTCATCATCAGAGTAGATTTTTTAATGTTAAATTGCAATTGACCAGTACCTCTTTCGGAAAAGAGCCTTGATTCTCAATTAAACCCTTCCAGAGGTTTACACAATTGCCTTTGATGGGATTATGGCTATTGACCAGATGGCTGAAATAAGAATGAAAAAAGTAATGCTCCCATTGGGCCATAAACGCTTCCAGTGATGCCGACTTTTTAATGCTGATATCAACAGTTCCCATACACACGCTTCCGCTTTCGTACACATTAAAAAAAGGAGCGTGGAAAAGAGGTGTTTCCTCATTCGGGCGTTGGTTTGAATCCAACGCAAATATTTTCATTCCGTGTCTGTTGGCACACCATACCAAAGGCGGTACTTCCGCTGATCCATTGGGAATAGACAGCTTTTCGGTAAACAACATTGGTCGCTTCTGTCCTTTTGTCAACCAGATCACTTTTCCGTTTTCTGCCGAATCAATATAAAGGACATTTTCAGACATTACCCCATTGGGTTTTAGAAAATCCTTTTCTTTCCTGCTGTGAATCGTCAGCGACTTCGCCAGCCTGTTGGCTTCCCTTATGGTGAGGGGATGTGCATTGACAGGGTGTCCGTTGCCGTCAATAGCAAAATGTTCAACATAGCCGTCGGGATTGTAATCATCGGTTTCATAAAAAACCAATGCAGATTTTGGATAATAAAGCGTACCGAAATTATGGGTAATATCAGTTTCGATAGTTTCGCTTGTATTTGTATTATTTTTCATAGCGTTCTGTTTTGGATGTATTTGAGATATAGAAATTTGTTTAATTCAGCAATCGGCACAATTCATTCAGCAGCTTGAATAGATTATTTTCAAAGTCCAGACTTTTATTTAAAAGAGAATTTCCGTCAAAAGTTTTAAAGATAATCGGTTCCTGTGCTTCTGCATATTCGTTGAATTCATTATTGATCATACTGACTAAGTTGTCGTAAAGCACACCTTCACTCTCTGCGAAGAAAGAAATGTACTTGTCCATTGTCACCACATTTTCCTCGTTGTAATCATTATAGCCATCTTCAGCCATAGTTTCAGGGTCGATAGCATTGTTATGATGCGCATTTCTGAAGATGCTTTCATCGGGATATTGACTGTAAAGGGTAAATACCTCTTTGGCAAGTGCAAAGCACGCTTTGTCGAACTGGTCTTTGGGGTTGAACCCTTTCAAACGTTGCTCAAAAAATTGCAGATTCCTTGGGTCTGAGATCTTTTGTCCCATCAGGTCGCCTATCAATTCCGCTCTTTGTAGCTCTTTTTTGCAGAGAAAATAATCCTCCATTTCCGCATCCTGTTCCAACCAATCGGTTAGCATTTCGTAATTCCAATAGAGATAAGAATCTTCTATCCTGTAATAAGGAATCCCTGCATTTCTGTACAGATAAGAACACACGGAAAGCAGCAGACAGCCTGCTTTTCTGTTTGTCTTTTGACGGAGCAATCGATAAAGCGGAACAACGGGAATATAGAACAAAGTCGCCCCTGTGTTGCATCTTTCTTCTACGGTAAAACAGGTGTTGCTCTCCTTATCGATGAGTTGAATACCCGCCCAATTCTCGGTCTTGGCTTTCAACTTCTTCTGAACGTCCATCAGCGCAAGCCTGATATTATACGGATACCCGAAATGCTTTGTTCGCATAGGTTGTATCTCATAATGCTCAGCCAACTGAGAAAGGGACTTATAAAAATCCCTTTCCGTTTTGGCAATCCTGCGTTGGCTCTGTTTTGGTGTGATATCATTTCCCTTTAGCAAAGGCATAAAGCAGGTTTTCAGAAAAGCATCGGAAGTTGGGAAGCGGGTACTGATTTCCGTTGGTCTTTCTGTATTTCCGAACTGTCTTTGGGCTGATGCATCCATTGTGCGAAGTCTCTTAACTGCCGGTGCAGTTGTTTTTGTTTTTTTTCTTCGGGCGGTCGGATGATACCCGATAGGCTTTTTCGTTGCATTTTTCATTGATTTTGTTATTGGTTTACGGTTGTTAGTTAATGGTAACAAAAGCGATCCGCTATCGGCTGACGGTAGATAATTTCTCTTATCAGCCGAAAACGATTCATTCATTTCAGCCCTTAGTTCCGACCACGCTTTCAAATCGGTATTCTACCGCATCATCTTTGATTTTAGGGGCAGAAATTTTCGAGGTGGTCAAAATAGGATAGGTGTTGGCGTAAAAGTTCATTACTGTTTCCACCGTCCACTTTGGTTCAGGGTCAGGCAGTCTTATATCCTGACCGTTTTCTTTGAGTATAAAAACCCGGTCTAATAATGTTGCAAGTAACATTGGCTAATTTTTAAGATTCAACATTGTCATTATTCGTTCCAGAGAAAAGGCTCGGCGCAAAATGCCGTTCGTATTCGTCCTGCTTTTTGCGGATATGTTCTGCATTTTCGGGAAAATCCGAAACTTTCGGAAGGGCAGACCACGCCTCTTTGTACTTGCCCTCTTTTTCAAGTTCTTCGGCTTTCTGCAATGCTTCATTGTACTTTTTGTCTTTGGCTTCCTTTTCCTTTTTCTCGCGGTCAGCCTTCTCCTTTTCCATTGCCGATTTCATTTTGGCTTCCTCAACCTGCTTCATATAGGCATCCATATCCACCATCAAGCCCGAAGCGGTCTGCATTGGTGTCGCAACGTTTTCAAAAAAACCATTGTCCAGGTCTTCTGCCGTTCCCCTCAGATTGAGGGGCGGAATCAGCTTTCTTGCTTCGTCCCCGCATTGCTCATTATTGAGCAATACGGAAATGACAAAGCGGTTATCCTGTGTGGGGCGTATCGTTACCTGTAAATCTCCCGTGAGATTCATTTTGGCGATCTGCCTGAAAAAATTAGTTTGCATATTGATGTAGTTTCGAGATTAGTAGTATGAGATTAAAAAGATGAAGATTCAATTTTAGAGCAATCATCGGGTGAGTTCCCACAATGAAAATTCTTCCGTATAAAATTCATCACCTGTATGCTTTCCGAAGGCATTGTAAATGGCGTTGCCGTTTTTGAATACCTGCATCTGGTAGCAGTTCAGGTTATTTTCGGGTTGCAGGAGTTTTTTCAGATCATCCGTTTCCAGTTCGATAAGCATTCGGTTGCTTTCGGTTAGCAGTTGCTCCACTTCGGGATATTTTTCGTCCGAAAATCTGAAAAATTCTACATCCGTATCACTATAATTCAGCCATTTCAAATCGTGGTCGTGTTCCACGGCTTTAACGGCTTCGAGCCTTTTCCTTTGGGTGATTTTCCATTCTTCTGAAATTCGGATGATGGCAAATCCGCAGTCGTCCCATTCGCTGTCGGTCATTGCTTTGATAAGCAGGTATTCTGTGGGTTGAAGTGATGTTTTCATATTATTATTAAAAATTTGTTTAACTGTTGTTTTCATTAATGTATGTTCCACTGGTTTTAAAAGGGTCTGTACCCTCTGTCATTCTGATTTCTGATTTGAAAATCAGTGAAAGCTTTCGGGCATAGCGTATGGCCGTTGTTCTGTCGCAGTAGGTCTGATAAGAGACGGTGATCTGATCCCAATCTTTTTTATCTTTAGCAGACCTGAGCTAAAAATTAAACTGTGCATCCATAATGTAGTGCTGTTAGAATGGTAAATCATCATTTTCATCTTCTGTAAAAGGATTGCCTTCAGGTGCTTCTGAATTCTGCTGTTGCTGAGTATTATTTTTGTTGGCTTTTCCGTGAAGCTTAATTCTTGAGGTGTGGAAATTAAGACCCGATTTGATTTCACCGTCTTTTCCTATCCACGCATTACTGCTGATTCTTCCCGATAATTCCACCAAAGTCCCTTTGATGAGATACGGAGCGATTTTGGCGTTAATCCAGTACGAGCAATTATAAAAAGTGGTCTGCTCTTTAATTTCGCCCTGTTTTGTTTTGTAATTGTCATTGATGGCGATTGAAAAATTAACGACCTGTCTGTCGTCTTTTACAATGTTGATCTCTGCGTTTTTGGTTACTCTACCTACGATGGTGTTCATAATATTTCGATTTAAATGTTAATTGTTTTGATTTCTTTTTGTTTTTCGTTGGGAAATTCCGACTGAACTGATTGGGTATCGAGGACACTCGGCTTTCTTTTTTTTACTTTTTCAAATGTTGAAAAGCATTATGTATCGTTAATTCTGTTTTATTTTTCCGTTGATGTCAAAGAACGTCTGAAGTTGAATTGATTTGTATAACTGAGGTTCCGGCTTTTTCTTTGCCGATGACGATAGGACGGGATCAGGCACACAAAACCCGATTCGTTTCAGCTTACAATCAAACTGCTAACGGATCGGGCTTGAAATCTTTTTGTTCGTAGAATTCAGGAGAGTCTGGGAAAATTGTTGGAGTGAAGCGGAGAGAATTTTTTTAGAAACCCAAAAAGATTTTTTTGAGTGAATGATGCTGTCCTACATTTGCAACAGTAAAAAGCCTGACCTCGGGATGAGATCAGTTACTGAACGTTTTGATCGGGAAAATAAAAGAGGGCAAAGTAGGAAATGCGGTTTCCGGAATGGCTTTAAATGCTAACGATTTTAAATGAATGCTATCTACTAATCTGTAATTACTGAACCGCCGTAGGTTAAAAACATTTTTGACAGGTCAAATTTCCAGAACGGTTCGTTGTTATTAACCAACGCAAATTTCCTGTCCTCCATCTCAAATTCACGGACGAAACAGCAGAGCATTGCTTTGGGAACCGACAGATAGCCATTTTTCCTCTGATGTCGGAGGATACAGCGCAGCGCATAAGGCTTCCCATTGAAAAAATCAACATATTGTGAGAGTATCTGCTCCCTCAGGAAAACCTTCCGGCCTTCAGTGATCCAGCCGCTTAAGCGCTTAACGCGTCCTTGGTTTGAAATCACAAAGCGGTTTCCGAAGCCGGGTATCGGCCTCCACTCTTCGCCGGGCAGATCTTGTAAAGACAGATTCATACAGGCAGGAGGATTCTTTTGATCCACTAAAGGTCTTCCGAGGTTTTTCCAAACCGTTTTATTAAAGATCTTGCGATTGTTTTTTGACTTGGGAACGATCTCAAAATCTTTTTCGGTAATGGGCTGGCTGCTTAGAAACCACCGGAAACCACCGGCTGTCAGGAACACACCGTGTACGGCATCCATTATGCTTTCGCAGCCGACACCGGCGGCCTTCTCGGCACTGTACATATCTTCAAAATCAGCAATGAATCTGCCACTAATATCATATTGTGAAACGGGTTGGGAATAAATCGCGTTTCGGTTTCTCGCCCTGTTGCTTTGATAGGTTTTAAGACGCCTTTCGCTTGGTGTCGTCTTTTCAAGGTTGGTATAATGCAGATGCATACCGTTATCGTCCTTAAAAGAGATCTTTATATATTGATCGTTGTAATCAAACGCTTCGACAAAATGATAATAAACCAGCCGCGCCATCGATTTGCGGTGTTTTTTGCCGTCAGAAGACAACGTGCAGTGGAAATGGTAAAAGTCTTTATGAAGATATTGATTAAATTGCTTGATCACAATAAGCTTCATAATCATCTCAGGCTCTTTCTTCCCTTTTGTTTTGCCAGGCAAAAAAGTCCACCTTTCTAAGCTCTTTAATCTTCCAAGGTTTGATATGGCATAATTTGGAAAGCCATCAATGACTTTCCATTCTTCACCTTGTAAATCTGATAAAGAACGGTTGTAGATCACTTCTTTGATATACTGGTCTTCTAATTCGGCAGGCAGCTTCAATGCAATGGTATATCTCTGTGTTTTTGTTAGTAGATAGCTGATATAAAGATAAAAAACATTGAGAAATATCCAATATATAAACATCTTATAAACAACAATTTATTGGAAATCAAGAAACTAGTATTATGGTTACAGAGAATAATTGGGATAAATTTTTATCTTTCTTTTATTCTTACGGAAAACCGTAATGCAAACTGAAAACTATTGACTAAAGGTCTTTCGTGTTTATTAGCCATTCGTTCAAATCTTTATAGCCGTGATAAATTAACGAGCAATCCTCTACGTTGTGATATTCATTCCGGATCTTCAAGGCGACGGATTTTCCATTCTCATCATTGTCAAGAAAAAGCAGGATCTTCCGGTATTCTTTTAACAAATGCTCTGCTTTGAAAAGCATTGCCGTAGAATTTAAAATCAGACAATCACACGATGAATTGAATCTATTTTCCAGGTTCCGGAAAGTTAGATAATCAAAGAAGCCTTCAAAAACAGCAATTTCGGCAGTCGGCTCTGACCTTTCCTGAACCAAGGTAATATCTTTTGGGCCCAGGCACAGTTTAGTGTAGCTATTCCGTACCTCAAAACCACCGGAATTGTTTTTGAACCCGATTCCAAAATAGTTCCTGCCGTAGAATTCGTACTCAATTTCCTTCAGCAAATGTTTCTGTTCAAGAACTTTTCGGGATTTTAAATACTGAATCAAAGCAGGATGCCTGATCTCTTTGATTTTTAAGATCCTGTAAGAAGCCTCTGACTGTATTTCGACAGGTAATTGTCCTGGATCAAATGAAAGATCAAGTGCTGAAAGGTATTTCAACGCTTCCGAAACAGAGCATTTTTTGATTTGCTGTACGATGGAGATCACATCGTAACTTTTTCCCGTTCCAAAATCAAACGCATTATTTTTGATAAAATCCACGGAAAGACTGGGGATTTTCTCTTCGCGGTCGAGCGCAAAATAAAGAGCGGTTCTTCGGTTTTCCTTGGCAGGAAATAGCGCGAAAGATTCCAGGACCGCCCGGATGCCGACCTTTTGTTTGATTTTTTCGCAATTCATTTTTTTTCTTTTTTAAAGCAAATTTTTATTCACATTTCCCTTTTAATAAAAAAAAGAACTTTTTAATACTTTTAATATACTTTTAGTAATTCCCCCTGGCGCCTTATGGCAGGCAGATACAGCCATTTTCGAGATGAGTGCAATTCCGAATTCCGAATGAGTGCAATTCCGAAATAGAGATGAGTGCAATTCCGGAAAAGAGCCGATTATCGGATGAGTGCAATTCCGAATTCATTATTTCGATTTTCGTCAATATTTGAGACTATCCACAATTTCAGGGAGTTATCCACAATTTTTACGATTATGCAAACACTAGAATGAGTGCAATTCCGAAATGAGCAACTAAAATATCTAAATTTTAACATTTTTTTAACTTTTACGAGTGCAATTCCGAAATTCGAATGAGCGCAATTCCGAAATTCGAATGAGCGCAATTCCGAAATACGGATGAGTGCAATTCCGAAATCATATGATGACAGGATAACCATTGGGTAGTAATTCGCCCATTTTGGTTTCTCTGTACACCAGGATAAGGTATTCCTGGAATTTGTTTAGAAAATTAAGACCGGTATAGTCCGTTGACCTGACTTTTTGAAGCCGGTTATCCCTTATGAATCTTTCGAACGCTTTTTCAATAAGCTCCCGGGTCTGAACAATGTGGATGTACTGATAGGAGAGCTGGGTCATCTGGCGGTCGGTAAGACGGTACCTGTTTTTAAAATACCGGAGCCTCCTCGTAATCCTCGTATTATTTCCCCTTTGTTGCAATGATTTATTATCCGGGCGTTCACTTAAGAGGACAGGCTGAATATCAATGGTATCACCACGGTAATGGTAGCGGAACGAAAGCGTATTGAACTGGTCGAGGCTTGCTTTGGCCGGTTTCAGAAATTTAAAGCAAAAGTCATTTGCAGATCTGTAATGAAGCCCGAATTTGCTGTTCAGCGTTTCAAGCTTTAAAGCGGTTCCGGTATCAGGAAGTTTAGACAGCCAGATCGCAAAAATGATGTGCTTATTATTCCGGATGTTATAGACAAGGTTGTACAGCACATAATTGTATTCCGGGATGACCATTAATTTTTTAAGCCAGTAACTGCTGATAAGAAAACTCGTATAACCACGCTGATCGTAACTTGGCGTAGAGATCAAACCGCCAAATGTCCTTATTTCTTTTCCTTTGGCATTAACTGACCGGTACCAGCCCATTTTGAATTGAGCCAAAAACTCATAAGCTTCAATCACCTGTTTTGTTGAACCGCTCGGAGAAATTTTACTATTCCGGATCTTCATTGCTGCGAAAATATTGTTATCCGTTTCAAATTCATCATCGAATAATGAAAGCTGTTTCGGGCGGTCTTCAGGACGAAACTGTTCGCTGCTGATCTGGGAAATAATGTTGAAAATAACCCGCAGCGCGTTGATCGGAATATCGGCAGCCTGATGGTCATCAAAGATAAAATCATCGACAAACCGGTTGCCTATACGGATTCTGTCCTGCACCTTATCCGTTCTGCGTTCAAAGTTTTTGCGTATCAGTCTTACCTCTTTTTCAGGGATTGCCATATGTAATGCTATTTAGATACTGGATATATTAAAGTGTCGTTTTATATTCTGACCAATTCAGCCTATTCTTATTGAGGTCGTTTGATCCTGGGAATTGATGTTACAGAGAGATCCTTGTCAGCCGTATTTTTCATAAAAGGCATCAGGCTTTTGAGCGACGATTTCCAGTCGGTGATGGGTCGTCCTGAAACACTTTTCCAGTCATTCTTTTGCCAGGTATTGTATTTTTCTGTGATCTTGTGGGCCAATGACGGTTCGTAGCCCTCAAGCGTTTGGGCATATTCCAGGAATATATCCAACGACGGTTGCTTGGTTCCTTTCACAGCCGGTTCCAGACTGCTATCGCCTGCTCCCAGGTTATCATTTATCTTTTCCTGATTTTCATAATAAACAAGAGACGTCAGGGAAGTAGAGGAGGAGGCAATGGGTTCTTCGTCCGTGGGGATAACAACAGTTGATAATAGAGAATCTATTTGAGCCGTTTCGGATATGGATATCGCCAAATCGTAGTCTAATACTACACGGTAGGTTGCAACACCTACGGTGTCTTTGTTGTAATCAACTATTCCCAGGCTTTGCAGTTTCTTTCTTGCGGCCATTATGCTGTTCCTGGACAGACCTAAGGTTCTGCTGAAATTCCGGTCGGAAATGCTGACCGTATATGAACCGCGGTCATTCGCAAGGTTCAACAGGTAAAAATATACTGTAATAACCGTTGCGTCAAGCTTTGCTTTCTGGTTGAAGTTCCAAAACTTCTGTATGAGCTCCAGGTAATACATTGCTATTTGGTTGCAAAAAGCTTAAGTGCTTTTTTCTTGTCAATGATGATAATATTTCCCCTCTGGATAATCGCACCATCCAGTATTCCCGAAGACTTTATTTCGGAGGCTTTCGAGATCGAGCATCCAAGGATATTGGCCAATCCTTTGAGTCCAAACTCATAATTGTTCTCGGGGCAAATGCTTCTCATCAATTCAAGGTATTCCTCGACGGTCAGTTTCCAGAGCGGTGTTTTCGGGTCTATATTTTTCATAGATAAGCTTTGCATTGTTATTGGTGCGTAAGCACTTGTTTTTGTTGTTTTGAAATCCAGTTCCTCGCGGCTGCCTGCCAGCTCGACATTGGCTTATTGCGGTGCACGTTCCAGTTTTGTAACTCATAATAGTTGAAGAACTTCTTTGCTTCAGAAGAAGAAAGATCACGTTCAGTAAAGTATAACTCGACTTCAAAAAGATCGGGGATGACAAACTTTTGTGCATTTGGGGCTGGAGTTTTCGTCTTTCGAAGCGACTGATCCCGATCTTCAATAATTTCAACAAGGCTACCTTTGTACGGATCATAGCTTGGTGCATAGTCGATCAAGCCTGCACTATGCAATTGGCGAATGCATCGGTGATAGGTGGCCAGTGATCTGATCCTGCTCAGCTTCATCACTTCATCACGATGAATCCGAAACGACTTCCGGAACTGGTTGGTTGACCACAATTGAAGAAGAGAGACATACATACTGATGTGGGAGGGAAGCATGGTTTCATCCCAAACCACATTTTCAAAAAGGCGGATGATATTTTTAGACTGTTTCATACGACTGCTGTTTCGATTAATTATCATTTTTTAGCGCCGCTAAGAAGTTTCTGAATGTCTTTGTAGCTGTAATAGAGCGTTCCTCCAACCTTCGTGTAAGACAGCGAGCCGTTGATCCGCAGTGTCTGCAAGGTCCCGGCTGAAATGTTCAGTAATTTCCTGACCTCTGAACTTCGAAGCCATTCTTTCTGGGCTGTGTTCTCTTTTTCCAGTAAACGTTTGATCTCTTCCAGCAGTTCATTTTTCAGCTGTTGAAGATCCTCTTTGGTTACAATTGATATTTCCATAGGTTCAATATTTATCACTTGACAAAATTTGGAAATCGAAATAGAAATCTTTCGGTAGTTTGTCGGTACTACCGAAAGAATCCTTTGTATTCACCGCTATGGAAAGGTTTTACATTAAGATGCAATCACAGAATTTGGGATGGAAGAAGAAAGTAGATGTTTTTAAACGTCCAATCGTTATTTTGCTGTTATAAAAGGTACAATCCGGATAATTTTGATATATTAAATATCCAGATCTTCGAGAAATTGGCTTAAATTCTTCTGAAGCAGCGACAAAAACTTGGTCTGATCGCTTTTCCGTAAACGTATTTCGCTTAAAGTCTTATGATAATTACCCAGATTAATATTCAGCGAATTCTCGGCCCAGCGGAATACCTCTGCCAGATCAGCCCGGCCGCCATCAAAACACTTTGTTTGATGCAGCGCAAATAGCAGCTCGATGAGCGCCACTTTTGGAGCCGTCCATTCAAGCTTCCCGACGGCGCTGATTGGTTTTTCAATAGAATCTTTAAGGTCAATTCTATGCACTAAATATTCATCCAACAGATCATTTGCAATAATTTGTGCAACTAGGTGATCGTGCGATGTACAGAACTCCTGGTCGTAGCTATATAATTCAGGACTAAGTCTCAGTTTAAAATCAAATTTAAAACGAACAAAATATTTCTTATCGAGAAAGGTGGCTCTTCTGCGATAGTAACTGATAAATTCCCTTTGTTCATTGTAGAAGTAAAGCAGACCAGATCTTTCGTTTTCAAAATAGGATTTTAATGTAGCTTCATTAGCATAGGGTTTTGAGGCTTCTATAGACAAGACTTTTGAATAGTAAATGTAAAGAGCCACAAACTGAGGTTTGGTAATTTTAAAGAATTGTATTTCATCACTCCAGTCCTGGAACCTGTATTGTCTTACTAAAGCTTTCAAACTGGTAATCGCTTCATCTGTTTCCATCAGGATCTCCTCGGCCCTGGAGATGATATCAAGATCACTCCGGTTAATCTGGTCTATTGACATTGTTAAACTCTTCCACAATTGATCAATTCTTTTTCTAAAAACTTGTCGATTCATAAATAAATTATTTTAAATACATATAAAAGTCGGATAATCGTGAAGAATTGACCTTTTAGCCGTTATTGTGATGGTATTTAAGCGGCTCCGCTATTATGACGAGTTGTATTGTTGGGAATATCATTACTCTGTCGTATTATTATAATCAAAGCGCTGATAGTTAATGGTTTATAATGAATGTCTCTATGATCCGATTTATAAATCGTACCCTGTACAATTTATAAATCGGATCATCTAATATTATTAACCTAATGATTGCTTTTCTAAATTCGGCATTATAAATCTTGAAAAAGCAGATTAAAATCATTTTAAAAACAATAACCAGATTTGAAAACTTCTTTAGTAACAGGTAGAAAATGTACTTTCAGCGGAGAATGGGAAGTTCAAGGTACGATCAGTACTGTCATCTATATTTCAAAGGGAGATATAATGCCAGATTACTGCGGTAAAGAGGTACGATGGATTTTTATCAGAAATGGCTAGAAGCGTATGAATGCCAAGGTTAAAACGCGATAAATCTCCAATATGCCAAGAAGCTTTATAAGCATACTTTAATAGTACGCTCATCAGTGATCTTCGTCTAATTCTTTATTTCTTTTTCTGATAAATTCTACGGGAGACAAACCGCTGCTTTTATAGAATGCTTCGGAAAATTTAGATCTGTTACTGAATCCACACTCATCACTTAGTGCTTTTATAGAATAGCCACGCCAAGATTTGTTATGATACAATTTATGCATAATATATTTTATTCGTAACTGATTTAAGTACGCATTGAAATGACAGCCTTTATAGTCATTAATGATTTCCGATAAATAGGATGTATTTGTTTTTAATCTTGTCGCCAGCTTATTGAGTGTCAAACTCTTTTCAAGGAAAAAATGCTCTTCTTCCAACTGTGAAAGTTTGGATAAAATATCATTTGCTTTTTCCTCGTTGAGTTTAGAACTTTTAGGTTTGTAGTCAGGCTTATCTGTTGGCTTTTGCTTACCTTCATCATTTATCTTAACCAGTAGATCTTTATATTTTACCTCAATTCGCTTTTCTTTTTGCCAGTTGAGATATAAAATCAAAGCGAAAAGGAGCAGTAGGCAAAAAAGTATCGCCGCTGTTCGATTTGCATTTGCGCTGGAAGTCTCCAGTCTTTTCTTAGCTTCGAGTAAATCTTTAGTATCATATTCCTTATGAATCTTTTCAGACAGGTATTTAAAATCAGTTGAAAGCATATGATCCACTTTAAGCAGCTGGCTTGTGTAATAAAGTTCCATTTTTTTGTCACCTGTTCTTTTGGAGTTATTGATTAGTATTTCATAGTTTTCTCTCACTTCCGGTAGGATGAACAGATGTTTTGTAAATATGGAATCAACCTTCATAAAATAAGAAACCGCTTTATGAGTTTCATTTTTATTCAGTAGGCTTTTGCCTTTGTAGAAATAGATTGTTGAAGCGTTCGTGAAATCATTCTTTTTCTCAATGCCGGCAAGAGCATTATTGAAATTTAAAATAGCACGATCATAGTTTTTATTTTTATAGTCGATAATGCCCTGCAACTTATAGAAATAACTTCTTTCGATATAAAAGTCTATATCACCTGCTGTTTCCCGAAATCCTTTATTAAGCAATGACGAAGCTTCTTTCAAACGGCCAACTTCAACAAGGCAGGCAATATTTTGATGCAGACTATTTAAATAACCCTTTTTATTGTTATAAGACAAATTGGGGGGATTAGAATGGCTATTTTCATTTCCGTAGTGTATCCTGCATTTTTCAAAAAGATGCAATGCCTCCTGATAATAACCGAGGTAGCTTTTTACAACAGCGATATGGTACAGGTTTTTATAATGAAGGTATTCATCTTCAGATCCTTGCAAATAAGTCCAGGCTTTTAGGTATTCGTCTAAAGCAAGTTTGAATTTTTTGTAGTTAAAATAATAGATCGTTCCTTTAGTTAAGTAAGAAGCTCCTATCAGGTCTCGATTTTTGCTTTTGGCTGCAGCCCAGACCATACTGTCTGCGTATTGTAATTTATTATCTGGTGAAAAACTTGTCGCGTCTTTATAAGCTTGAGTTAATTCTGCATAATTTTTCTGCTCCTTGGCTTTTCCAATGTACGGATTTAGGAATTTAAAAGCCCTGATATCATTTTCTTCAAAATTGTCATACCGCTCTCTGTAGTCAGTAAATTCCTGGCCATTTAGCAAAATATAGAATAACGCTAAAAACAATAAAATTTTTTTCAAATTCTCTGCAATTATGGTAGTACTAATTTAAGTATTTTACGAGTAATCATTTATTAGTTCAATCATCGTAAAGCCCAATGTTTAGGAATCATTTAAACTTTATATCCGATTTGGCTATAAATTTAAACAAGTGTTTGTTAATTTCCAATGATTTAAATTGGAAAATATCAGTCGATAGCAAGACAATATATCTTTATTTATCATTTTTTCGTTTTAAGGCAATCCTTTTTTGGCTTGTTTGAGAGAGAAATCTGACCGCAGCGCAAAAAAATATTCGGAATTCCAATGTTCGCATAGTTTCGCGCATATGTAATTGATAATAAGTTAATTGTAAAATAAATTAGATGATCCGATTTATAAATCGTACCCTATACAATTTATAAATCGGATCAACATTAGCTTTTTCAAAACACTTTGCTTTTCTAAATTCGTCGAAAGAATTCTTAGAAAAATACCGGCCGGGATTATTAACTCATTAATCCCTAGATCATGAAAAAGCATTTTGTAATTATAGCAACAGGAATCATTCTTACCTCTTTAAATTCTTGTCGAGAAAATGAATCGTTAACCGAAGACACTACAATGCCCGCACTTGAGCGAAGCCCTTCCAAAAAAGAAGGCGACAGCTCCAGGTTGGAAGAATTTGTAAAAACGGACCCGCCAAAAGACCGGGACAACTGGCGAATGAGCTCCCAACCATAGGTCCTCAAACAGATCGCAAGTCGACCGTACAGCGAAGCTTTAAAAGAGTCTTACTGTAACAATAATTTAAAAAACCATGAAAAAGATCAATGCCTTTATCCCTATATCTGTATCTTACTTTTTCATCCTGCTATTCTGTTATGCTGGTGCAAGTAAGTTGAAAGATTTTGAGAATTTCCAGGTTCAGATAGCGCAGTCACCTCTATTCGGCACGTATGCTGGAGCTGTTTCGTACGCAACCATTATATCTGAGGTAATTATCGTTTTGCTATTAATAATACCGAGAGCAAGAACGATCGGTCTTTATGTTTGTTTGAGCATAATGACTGCATTTACCCTGTACATCTATATAATACTTAACTATAGTGATTCTATACCTTGTTCTTGTGGAGGAATCCTGGAAAAGATGGATTGGAATCAACATCTCTTTTTTAATTTAACTTGTGTTCTGTTAGCGATTATTGCCATTATAATTAGAACCTCAGTAGACAAAGGAAAATTAATAAGTTACTTGGGAATAGCTATTTTGCTTCCATTAGCAGTATTAACTGCTGTATTTTATCCGCATATTTATGATAATCAAGGAACTTTCACTCGGAAGATAATTGAACCTCTTGACGCAAAATACAAGACGCTTGAATTTCCTATGAATAACTACTATATTGCAGGAAATTATGGTGATACATTATTTTTGGGAAATAGAAAAACACCATTATTACTTTCAACTATTCGACCTGATTTTAACTCCGTAAAAATTGACAAAATCA
This sequence comes from Epilithonimonas pallida, assembly GCF_900182975.1. NCBI lineage: Bacteria > Pseudomonadati > Bacteroidota > Flavobacteriia > Flavobacteriales > Weeksellaceae > Epilithonimonas > Epilithonimonas pallida. The sequence goes on from NZ_FXUO01000005.1 coordinate 162,897, forward strand.
AATTGGATAATTATAATTATCAATTTGTTAGTGTCACGATCGATGTATTATACCCCTATTTTAGTGTTTCCGATGGCAATGTACCTGTTATTTTTGAAGGGAAGCTTCCTTCATTAACAGCTTATGATACAGAAATAAATCGCCTGTATTTTTCAAGATTTTATATGCTGGAACCGAAAAGGTACATTTTTAAAACTATGCTTGTAAAAACAAAAGCGAATGAACTGGGCATTTTAAACACGGCATCTAAAAAATACGTTATCGTCCCAAATGTCTTAGAAACAAAAGTTGATGGAGTTTTTGACACAGATGGAGATATTACCGTGGATAGAAAAAATAAAAAAATTATATATACCCATTTTTACAGAAACGAGATCATTACAACAGATTTTGATCTCCAGAACATCCAGAGAAGTCCTACTATTGATTCGCTGTCTAACACAAAGATAGAAACCAGGACCCTTGAAAACGGGCAGACCAAATTGTTGAGATCTCCGAGTGTAATTAACAGTACCCAAGCCGTGTTCGATGACAAATTCTTCAATGTATCCAGAATGAGAGGTATCAATGAATCCTTTAAAGATTTTAGAAATAATTATGTCATTGATGTTTATAACGTTCACTCAAAGAAATACCTCTATAGCTTTTATATTAAGAATCAAAATAGAAATAAGATCAGAGGGATCTTATCAACGAAAAATTATTTTTATGTATTGTCAAGTGATGCAATTACCAGATATACATTTAAATAATATCTGTTGGCCAACAGAACAGGGAACGCCGAAAACCTGTTGATTTAGAGTAGGCATAACATCAAATTTTATTACAATGAAAAATTTCATTTTACCCGCAGTTCTAATTCTGATTGGAACAGGAACTGCTTTCGCTACTCAAAATGTAAAAAGTAGCAAAGGGAGTTTAGCAGTTAAACAGGGCTATATATTCAATAGCTCAACCAACCAATGGGACAGAAGTGTCATGTGTCAAGAAGAGATTGCTCCAACATGTACGGTCAATGGTCTGCCATCAGGACAACAGGTTTTTGGTACAACCGGACCGGAAGTTGATCATCCAGAAACGGCCAATGTCGAATTATACAAGATCAATTAAATATAGCTCCCGAAAGGGAGCTTATTTTAGCAGATTTCACAACCATTTTATGAGTTGTCCGTTTGCAGTTTAATTATATACTTGAATCATCTTATACCATTGATGGTTATCCAAATGGTATTTACTCTAATTAGCAGAAAAAGCTTTAATAAAATATGTTAATCAATTATAGCGTAACACTAAATTTATAAAAATGAAAAATTACATATTAGTTCTAATCCCCATTTTAATAGGAATCGGCACTGTATATATTACTAAAACTGAAAAAAGTGATATCCGAACTGCAGCTAGGCAAGGCTATATCTTTAATTACGCCACCAATCAATGGAATCGAAGTGTCATGTGTGGAACAGATGGAATAATTTGTACTGTTAATGGTTTACCAACTGGACAGCAGGTTTTCGGGACTGATGGACCTGAAATTGATCATCCTGAAACGGCTAATGTTGAATTGTATAAGCTGGACTAAAAAACTCCCAAAAAGGAGTTTTTCATTGCACTAGTGGACGAATCCAGTCTGCTGGCTTTTTATTTTTCAGATAGTAATCGAACCACTGCCAGATTTTAATATTAAGGTCTATCTGGTTCAAAGGTTTGAAAACATTGTGGGATTCATTGATATACTCCAGCAGCACAGCTTTTTTCTTCTGTCTTTTAATTCCTTGGAAAAACATTCTTGCCTGAGCAGGTGATACGTTTTTATCTTTCAACCCAGTCCAAAGCAATACAGGAACTTCAATATTTTTCACATGATAAATGGGGGAATTTTCCAAATAAAGATTCCAATGATCCAGGACATTATTGTTCATCCTCATCTGCTGATTTTCAACCCTCATATAATTAGGCTTTGTAATAAATTCCGGTTGACTAAGAGCATTAGAAACCAAATCCGAAACCATAACACCTGCAACGCCTGTCTTAAAGTAGTTCGAATTGGTCAGTGCAAGACCTGTCTCATATCCCCCGTATGACAGTCCTATCACTCCCATACTTTTTTCATCTATTGATGCCAGCGACTTTGCGGAATCGATGCTTTTCTCTAAAGACATTATAACACTATTTTTAATATTTGCCAATTCGTACTGGAGATCCGGCAGTAGAACTATATAACCATTCATCAAATAATGCATATAATTGAACCCAATCCTAATATTAACGTATGGCTGCAGGAAAAACAATACATCGTGCGAAAGTTCTTCATAAATATTAACAATCATGGGGTATTTCTTATTCGGATCATAGTTGACGGGTAATAAGAGTGCTGCATTGGAAGTCCCGAAATCGGTTTTATATTGAAATATTTCACATCTCGCACCTTCAAAATCTTTCTTTTCTTTTTTTAGAGATTCATAAACAGTGTGATATTTCCCTTTCTCGAAGGTTGTCAGCTTAAAAGGCTCTAAAGCAAAATTCGATGTTAAGAAAAAACCGTTGTCATAAGGTATTATCTCCCTGTAATGACCTTGTCGGAAAAATGTTGTTTTATTGTTTTTATATGTCAACCTGGCAACACCTGAATCATAAGTGAGCTTATTGAACGTCTTAAATATTAAACCCCTCGATAGATCTATTTCTCCCATTCTGATATTCCAAGATGATTTTGGGTAGTTCTCTTTTGATAACTGGAGCTGATATTTCAATTTTGCTTCTTCCCCCATTGTGACCTGTTTTGTCTGTCTGGTTTTCAAGTCGACAATGAAATAATCAAACTGGTTGGAAATCATTATCGCAGATCTGTCTTTAATTTTAACAGGTTTAGTGGCAGGGGCTTTAGCCAAGCCGCTATGATCCAGGCTGGCCCAACCCTTTGTGTTAGCAGGCATAAGATCAACCTCCTTCCCCGTACTAATATTATGGGATACCCATGTCGTATCATTAAAATAGACAAATTGCTTTGTGTCTCGATCCCAAAGATAGTTGCCTTCTTCTATTCTTTTTTGGGATAATACATAGGAATGATTACCATAATCTAAAAATAATTTCAAATCAAGAATTTTATTTTGTTGCTCTTCGACGACATCATCCGCTAAATCATACACAATAAAGTCGCCACTGTCGTTTAAAAATTTATAAACAGGTAGATCATCATTCATATCAGGGAGATAATCCCACTGTTCTTTGTTAAGATTGTAAATGCCTAAATGGTAATAGGGCATTTTATCCTCTCCGTTCTTGTTGGAATATGTGATTTTCAATTCAGGATTTTCATTACGCTCCAACTTGCTTTTCAAATACAATGGAAATATGAAATGTTCATTTTCCCGAACTTCCAAATACGTGGTTAAGCGAGTGGTTGATTCAAATCCTTCAGGCATCGCTAACAGCAGCCTGGCTAAATTTTCCGATCGTAGATCAATAGTGTACAGCTCAATTTGCTTGGATTGGATATTGGCGGCATAAATTCGCTGCCCACTCGAAGAAATCCATTGGATACCACTCTCAACCTTAAAGGTTTTAGAGCGACGGTTTGTTAGATTTATGACAACCAGGTCATTGCCGGATATATAAATTAGGTTATTGTTGGTTGTATCAAGTTGATAAACCGTTACATCCTGTTTTCTCCACAACATTTTTCCCTCTAAGGAAACTAATAGCAATTCTTTTAAACTTGTATTAAAAAGGATCACTTGAGCCGATTGTTGTGCAGGTTCAATTAAATAGTTTCCTGAAACTTCCGTGAATTGACCGGTTCTTAAATCTGTGAATCGACAAAGAAGATCATTTCGCATCAACAGTAGATTATCATTTAAAAATTGAAATTTATCAAAATTACCAAGCATTGAAGCTTTGTCGTTTTTGACATCCAACAATTCGTAATCATTCTTACCATAGGTGTTGCTGTGATTTAGAATTACGAAACGACCATTAGGGCTGTTCGCACGCAATGCTGTTTCATAATATTGCTTGTAAACCGCGTTTAAACTGTCAATATCCTGAGATAAGCAAAGTCCATGAACTAAGAGGAATGCCAGCATATGTAACCTAGTAACCTTCATTTTGCGGATTTAAGTTAGGATTTAGCAGCAGTTCGGTCGCAGGCAGAGGCAGTAATTTAAAGTGCGGTTTCCATCCACCTTTCTTTGATAGCATTCTGATATCTGCAAGATCATAATGCCTTAAGTCATAAAGACGGTGTCCAAACTCAGTAAATAATTCTGACCTTCTTTCTTGGATTAAAGCAGCTATCAATGTATTTTGATCACTGCTGTTTGCTAGTGGTGCTAAGCCCGCTCGGGTTCTTATCTTATTAATATCTGCAATTCCCAGGTCATATTGGCCTTTCTTAATGTAAGCTTCTGCTCTGATTAAATACAATTCTTCTACTCTGAGAATGACCGAATATTCTAAGGACGTCGGACTGGTATAATACTGTTTATATTTATATGGATAATAATAAATTTTATTTTGCGCATCAGTTTTTTGCCCTATCCAAGCGGTTTTTCTTTGATCACCATTCTCAAATTCATCTACAAAATCCTGTCGTAGCGCAACATTTGTCGGCGGCGCTGTATTCAGGATAAATACATTCCCCTGATAAGCATTGTACGTGGCACCAAAAGGTAACAGGTGCCATATACTTCCTGAGCTGTCTTTTAGGAATACTTTATTTAAATCAGATTCGATCTTATATTGGACATCTCCAATGACATTGTTCGAATACTGAAGCGCTGAATCCCAGTTTTTTTCATAATAGGCTATTCTTGCCAATACGGTATAGGCTGCCATTTTTGTCGGATATACCCTGTTTCCTGCGGCTAAAGTTGTTGGTAAAAGCGGTATTGCCGTCTCAAGATCTGTTTTACACTGTGCATAGACCTGACTGGTACTGATCTTACCAATGCTCTGGTTGACCTGGTAGTTTGTAGAGGTGACGTAAGGGACTGAGCCGAATGTCTGGGTTAAGTAAAGATGCAGTAATGCCCTAAGAAAAAGACCTTCCCCTTTTAATCGGTTTTTAACTTCTGAACTAAGGCTTTCAGAATTTTCAACCCCTTCAATAACAGCATTGATGTTATAAATTTGAGTGTAGGTGATCGTCCATAAATTCTTGATCTTATCAGTAGTAGCCACATGGCTCAGTTGGTAAAAGATGGCAGCGTCAGTTGTAGCTGCACCATAGGCTTGTAGCTCATCTACATAGGCTGCCATCACAAGCTGGGCACCTGACGAAGACCCTGATAAGAATCCCTGATCGTCTAGTGAACGGTAAACGCCTGCCATAGCAGATTTAGCTAACTGATCATCTTTGAAGACGACCTCTCTTGTTATCTGATTTTTCGGTAACCCTACTTCCGTAAAGCGGTCACAGCTGTTATTGATCAGAAGGAACAAGATGAAAAAACTTAATAATATGATATGTTTTAATATTGTATTTTTCATAATTATAAACTTTAATAGGTTAATGAAAGACCAAAACTGACTACCCGAAGCGGGCTACTGTATCCTGCCAGTATAAACTCAGGATTGCCTGCTTTGTATGTGGAAAAAACAAAGAGATTCTGTCCGCTGATAAAAAGCTTAGCTTTCAGTTTGCCATTGCCGGTTGATGGTATGCTGTAGCTCAAGGTTGCATTTTTTACTCTTACGGTGAACGAATCAGAAACGGTAGCATCACTAAGGATAAAAAGGGAACTCGATGTTGCTGCAGCTGTGTTGTAGCCTGCACTAGGCTTTTGAAATTCGGCATCGGGGTTTTCAGGTGTCCAGTAATCGGTGAATATTGCCGGCATATTCGACATATAACCGATATTGCCGTACATCGATTTCACATTATACTGACTCTGACTAATAAACTGCAAAAGCAGATCGAAACTCCAGTTTTTATATTGAATACTGTTCTGTAGTCCGCCATACCAGTATTCTTTGATCTCTTTGCTCACAGTACGGTCGGCAGTATTAATCTTACCATCCTGATTGCTGTCGTAAAATGTGTATAGACCTGTGACGGGATCGATGCCCGTATATTGATACAGTTTTACCAAAGAAATGGATTTTCCAATTTCAAATCTGTTGGCGTAGGTCGACTTGTCAAGGTTGGGGAACTTCATGAGTTTATTCTCAGGCAAAGTAAAATTGAGACTTGTCGTCCATTTCCAATGTTCTTTTTTAATAGGGACCGATTCCAAAGACACTTCCAGACCACGATTCCTTACCGTAGCGTCCAGATTTGCCTGAATACTGCTGAATCCTACTGTTGCAGGCATCGGGATACCGACAAGCTGGTTGGAGCTGGTGTTGTGATAATAGCCTATGTTCAGATCAAGCCGCTCCTTAAATAGTCCGACTTCCAAAGCAGCCTCAAACTTTCGGGTCTGCTCCCATCCGAAGTTTTTGTTGTAAAGCCGTTGTGGGATTAAGCCGGAATTACCGCCATACGATCCGCCGGTGGACTGATACGTATCGTAATACTGATAGTCTCCAATCTGGTCATTCCCTGCTATACCATAGCTGGTTCTCAGTTTTCCGAAACTTAACCACGATCGCTCTTTGAATAGTTTCTCTTCTGAAAATAACCACGCAGCCCCAACAGCTCCGAAATTAGCATACCTTCTTTCTGAACCAAATCTGCTGGATCCGTCACGGCGGCCTGTTAGATTTAAAAAATACCTTTTGTTATAGCCGTAATTGAGCCTGGCGTAAACGGCCTGGTAGCGGTATAATGATTCACTTGCGCTGGGAATAGTAATGGAAGCTGCGGCTGCCATATTGGTCAATAGATCATCTGAAGGAAAATTTCTTCCGAGAATAACGATATTATCGGATTTCTGTTCTTGAAATGATGCCCCTAACAATGCGGAGAACTGATGTTTCTCCAGTCGTTTCTCATAGTTCAGCTGCGGCTCAAGAATCCAGCTCTCATTTAATTTCTGGGCTTTTCTGAGAGAAGAACTGCTGCTGCCGATATTGCTGGACGGGTTATAGGTTGTCTTTGGAAAAATCTTCTGTTCATAACTGTTGTAAGTACTATAACCTGTATTCAGGTTAGCACTGAATCCGCTGCCAAACTGATAGCTTGATGTTATATTTGCATTTAAACTCTTGGTTTGTACTGAAAAAATCTGCGTCGCAGGTCCCATAGGATTGGTAAACGTATTGTTTTCCCAGTTTATCATTCCGCTGGAAGTGTACAGATCCGGGGCATTAGGTGCTAAAACCGGATAAACAATATTAAAGTCAGTCGGTGGAAGGACATTATCCTGCAATGCGGCAGTGCCATTAAAACCGATCTTGAATTTTCGATCTGCGCTGGTATGGTTGATACTGACTCCCAGGTTATTTCTCTTATAGCGGAAGCTCCCCGGAAAAACTGTTGTTTCTTCATTGTGACCGCCGGAAACCGAGAATTGTGTATTGCCGCTTCCGCCCGATACACCAATCTGTACATCTGAAATCTCCGCTGTATTTCCTACAAAATATTTTTGCCAATCCGTTGTTTTTGTTGGGTTCCAAACGCCGTTGATGTCGTAGGCATTGGAAGGCACTGCTACACCGTCATTAGCAAAAGCCAGCTTTCGCATTGCCGTGTATTGTTCTAAATTCATCATTTTTGGCAGGTTGGTCATCTGTCCCAATCCAAAACTTGTTCTTAAGTTGACCTCTGTTTTTTCTTTTTTGCCCCTCTTTGTGGTGATTAAAATAACGCCGTTGGCTCCCTTGCTTCCATAAATGGCAGTGGCATCGGCATCTTTAAGGACCTCAAGCGACTCAATATCATCGGGATTGATTGAATTCAACGGGTTGGTTTCATTATATGGCAGTATATTGGCCGTCATTCCACTATTGAAATCATTGACCAATGGCAGAGGAACGCCATCGACAATGTATAATGGCTTATTGCCGTCATAACCTGTTGTTGAATAGCTTCGCAGGCTGTTTCTTCCCCGAATCTTAATATCAAAGCCACCACCGGCGACGCCTGAATTTTGTGTGATACTTACGCCCGTCATTCTGCCTTGTAGTGCTGACAGCACATTATTAACAGGCTGGTTTTCGATATCTTTCGCTGCAACTTTGGAAATGCTTCCTGTGCTTTCCCTTTCCCTGACCTTGTAATATCCAGCATTTAAAACGACTTCTTCGATTTCCTTTTCACGGTTACTTAGAATAATATTTATAGTCGATTCTACACCGACTTTTGATCTTTGTTCAGAGTAATCAGGATGCCTGAAGATAAGGACAGGGTTTTCACCTGCGACTTGTATCTGATATTTTCCGGATGAATTCGTAATGGTAACTTCATTTTTCCCTTCCTGAAAAATGGACACATTGCCTATTGGAAGCCCGTTTTGTGTGACTGTGCCCGAAATGGTTCTTATTTGTCCTATTGCCATTCCCGAGACGAGCAGGCTGCTGAAAGCCATCCATTGAAGATGGCCCAGCCTGCAAAAGTTTTTTTTCATACCTTTGATAGGGTTTAATTTATTAGACTTTGCTCTTTCCAACCAGCGTCAACTTTGCGGAAAGAGCATTTTTATTATGTTTGGAGGAATTCTTAAGTAGTATTGCTCATTCTTTGTTTAATGATTAATGGTTATTCTTCTTTTGGATTCCTCTTTCTAAGATAAGGTACGATGCATCAAGCATTTTGCATAAATGCAGGTATGGTACAAAGATTTTGCTTTCAGCAGCGTGAGAGTAAGTTCCTAATGAAAAATAGACCGCTACCGAAATATAGTAGTCAAAATCTTTGATGGAGTACTCACCAAAAGCCTTTTGAAATACCAGTATTGGGTTAACAAATTCTCCATCCGAAAGCGAACCCTGCGATAATGGAGAATAATTCTCCAGTGGTTCATTGCTTTTCCGTCTTTTTTCTTTCTGCAATATGAGAAAGCAGGCTCGAACTAAAGACCGTAAAGCCTGATGAAAATGAAATATCGCCGAGGAATCTTCCGCAATTACAGATTTTTTTTTGCCCGAATGAATCATAATCTGGTTCAGTAATTCTTTGGCGGTAACAAGGTCGTTGAACTGAAAGAATTTCTCAATGAGTTTTATCCTTGAATTCGTTTTACTGCCAGACCAGAAGCGTGACTCAAAATCTATTTTTTTGTTTTTCAATAGCTTTCTTTTATTAGTTTTTGATTTTAAAGACCGTATCGGAGGAAGCCTTACCAGTGCAGAAAACTCCCCGCCTCTACAGGTCAAATTAATATGAATGAAAATTAACGTCTTGCAAAAGCTATAAAGCCGCAATGAGTAAACTCATCGTAAAGTGTCTTCAGTAATAAATTCCTTTCGTGCTGAAAATAATTTGGAATATTAAAAGAAAGCGAGTACTTTTAAGGTGTGAGTTTAAAGCGTAGTCTGGCTTTCCTTTTACTTTTAAAGGAATTTCGGAGTGTGTCGGTTATTTTTAGGTACAACCATTTTGCATTTTATTGCAAGTATGGTGTAGAACCGTAAATTTTTTGCTGCAATGCCTGTGGGTTACTCCGGTGGGCAAATAAGCAGAATGGTTGAAAATGTCGTTCTCATAATATTTAGTTTCGATGTATGGAACGAGTCTATGAAGGAAAGGGTGGAACCCTATCTTCCACTTTTATCGCGGTACGGCTAAGAACCTATGACGAAGTTTCCGATAGGGTGTCCACCCCATAAAATGCAAATGTACAAAATATGAGGTTGCGACAGCCCCATTGGTCTTGCGTCATCTAAAAATTAGCCGTTTTCGATAACAAGACTCAAATTAATATGGTCGCTTATACTTTATGTATGTTGTATGACAAATGTAAGTATTATAAATAATATGTGCAAATAATAATTAATTAAATATAAAATTACATATAAATTGAGTAAATTTAGCAGAAAAGCAAGATTGGTTTCTTCTGAATATAGAGAACAAATTGGCAAAAAACTTAAACAGAAAAGAATTGAACTTAATTTCTCTATTAATGATATTGCTTATATGACGGAAATGACAGAAAATACTGTTCTTAGCATCGAAAAAGGTAATACTACAAATATTGATTATTATGTAGAGTATGCTAAGGCTGTTCAATATCCCTTGGAAACTTTAAATGACTTTAAGATTAAATTGGTACCAAGTAAAGTTCTTCCCGAGGACAGGAAGGAAAAAGCAAATTTAACTGGTAAAATCCGAAAATACATTGTTGAATCTAATTTTCTTAAAACGAGTAAAACTGTAGCAGAAATTAAAGCAGAGCTGATTAAGTTTGACCTGATTGATGCTGCGCAAGTGTCTTCTACCGAAATCGCAGGAGTAATGCGCAACTTTGTAATCGATGATATAGTTAAAATAGAAAGTAAAGTGGGAAGAAAGAATCTATACATTAAATAATAGTATAAACTAATGAACATATATACATACTCCGGAAATATTGAGCACCTGAAAGCTTTTGATGACGAGTATCAGTTGAAAAGTATGTATACTCCGCCAATAAATAATCAAAGACGACAGCTGAAAAAAATATCAGAGAGAACCTGTCGCTTTTGTGGTAAAAAATCGGATGAGACGACATTTAAAGGAAAGCCTCATATTATTTCAAGATTATTTGGAAATAATTCTGGGGTGTCAGATTATGAATGTGACAGGTGTAACAATCATTTCTCAGGTTTCGAAAGTGATATGGCAAATTTTTTAGGCTTGAATAGAAGTGTTAATGCCTTGGGAGTACAAACTCCGCCAACCTTTAAGTCATACGATGGCAATATTGTAGCTAAAAAAAATAGTTTTAATGGTTTTGAAGGCATCGAGATAGAATCGAATAAACGAGGAACAATTCAAAAATTAGATGGAGGTATTATAGAATTTAATATTATACATAATCCTTATATACCGATTAATATTTTTAAATGTTTGCTGAAAATTGCCTTGACAGTAATTCCTGATGATGAAGTAGAAAACTATAAACTATGTTTTGATTTTTTGATGGAAAATAAGAATGAGGCCTATTTGGCACAGCATGCCAAACAGGTTCACAGGGGGCCATCTGGCTTTAATGTAAAATTTCCCTATGTATTAATTTTCAAAAAAAGAAATTCAGAAAGTAAATTGCCTTCTCATTGGATTAAGCTATATTACCAGGATTCTTACATTCAATTTTACATACCATGCCATAAAGATGATGAAGTCTTACTTCGAGGTGAAGAAATAACTTATCCACTTTGTCCTCCATTAATTTTTGCTGATAGACAACCACAAGGAATTGCAAAGAATTATGAAAAGTTAGATTTATCTTCTAATGTCATGACTAAGGGAAAGACTTCAAAACTTAATTTAACTTTTGATGAAAATCTTCTGAAGAAAGGGAGTAATAACATTCAAAATATACAAAATTCTGAAAATTTTAATTCGGATGAAATAATAAAAATATTTCTTACAAAAAATCCAGGTTTATTAGGAGAATAGGAAACATTGGATTGTTGCATTTTTCCAATATTCTTTAATGGTTGACATTCTAAATGTTTTTTATCTTTATAAAAAGAGTAGTAAAGATTAGCCTATTAAGAAAATCAATGAGTAGAGTTACTCCCTTTGAAATAGAAACTATAATACTTTCTGAACATTATTGCACAATTTGTATAATATCTTGGATTATGTTTTTTAAAAGTGAGAAAGACATGCAAGTTTGGTTGAGTAATCTTTTTGAAAAAGGTTACTGTTTAGCCGATATCATCATGAATTACGAGGATTTTACTGAAAATTTTTTTCATCAAAACTATCCAGATTCTTCACATCAGAAAATAGTACATAGTTTTAACCATTGTCTTAACTCATTTGAAAATCATGAAGTTCTAGTGGAGGATATAAATATTTCCTTGGATTCAGGAGATATTTTACGACCGGATTTTTTGCTTTACTCGCCAAAAACTGAAAGCATTCTAATTGTTGAGCTAAAGAATATAAAAGAATCGACAAGACAGGCAGCGACAGAAATTGGTGCCTATGCAGGTGAAATTCGAAGTTATCTTCCTTTTCTGGCAGAAGGTGATTTGGTGAATGTGGTCATTTCTAGTGAATGGCCAACTTTGCTTTGTCATTTTATTTATAATGAGATAGTTTGGTTGAATAAAAGCATTATCTGCCTGGAACCTACTCAAGACGGTGATGGAATAGCTTTGAAAATCGTTGATCCCCTTATCATTTTCAAGGAACAAATAACCCCTTTAATTTCAGCAAATCAATTAGGTGGATATCAAATTTGTCTTTACGATAATCAAATCCTTAACGGTGGAGATTATATGCGGCTAGAGGAGTATGAGGACTCCATGCTGGTTGCCTTACATGCTATGTCCGCAAAGGGTAATTCATTGAAAGCTCATGGATTTGCATTTTTGTGGAGACATTGCTTTGATGTTGGATTAGCACCTTACAACATAACTGTGATTAATTTTGTTTCTTTTCAAACACCAATACTTACTATGAGGAATGCAGCCGTGCAAAAGAGTGATTTCGGCAAGATGCTTAAAAAAGTAGTTCGGGATCATTGCCCTGAAGGACATAGTAAAACTTTGGATATTATATCTGATTATTCAGAGAGTTTTTTAAAAGACTTTTGTTCACCTATGGTGGAAGGATACTCAAATTGGAAAACTTTAAAACCAAGAATCTTTAATAATACAGATGCTATTGCCTTTGTGGGGTGGGGAATTTTCCAGGATCGTCTCTTTGACCGTTTAGGATGTATGCCAAAACATGAGGAGGCTGGAATTCGCTTTGAATCTACAAACCCACTATTTGCAATCGAAATGCTTAACCAAATGATTTCTATCTAAGTTTGGATATGCCCTCAATCCTATACCACCTTCTTCTTGGGATTATTTAAATTTCATTATAATTTATTAAGTAATTTCAAACTTTTGGCAATAAATTAGTTTTACTGCCGAAAGTTTGAATTATTTTTTAATGGTTATAGTATTGTTGAATATTTATAAAGTTAGAGATGAATTTTTCGTATATACTTATAGAGTAGGAATTTATATTTTTAAATTTTATCAAAATAAAATCAAACTTACGGCAGTAAATTGATTATTTTGCCGTAAGTTTGTGTTGTGATATTGTTTAGATGGTAAAGAGAGAAAAAGATAAAATAGCACTAAAAGAATATTTTGGAAACCGATCAGAGCTTTCCTTAGATGATTTGCGGGCTTATTTTAAAATTAATGACCCTGAGATTCCGGATGCTACCATCAGGTGGAGAGTACATGATTTTGTTAGATCGTCAATACTACATAGAGTAGGGAGAGGATTGTTTCAACTCGGCGATGCTAAGCAGTATCATCCTGAATTATCTTCCAGGTCAAAAAAAATCAGCACATTCATACGGAAAAACTTTCCTGATGTTTCTTTTTGTGCCTGGAACTCAGATTTGTTAAACGAATTTGCCCAGCATCTAAGCGCATATCCATTCGTACTCGTAGATGTTGAACGTGATGTTACGGAGTCTGTCTATTATCAGCTCAAAAATAATTTTAGCGGTGTATTTCTACGTCCTTCGGAAATGCTGATAAACGACCTTCTTCCGGACTTCCGCTCTCCCATCATAGTCCGGTATCTGACAACCGAAAGTCCTTTGAATGAAGAAAAAGGTTTGCCCCTTATTAGCATCGAAAAAATGCTGGTCGATATATTTTGTGATCCGGAGTTTACGTTCCTTGCAGGCAGTGAGCTCAGAAGCATATTTGGTAATGTATTTAAAAAATACATTGTGAATGAAAACAGGCTTTTACGATATGCTGACCGAAAGGGCAGAAAACAAGACATTAGTAAATATATATATGATTCTAAATTTCTAAGACAATAACCATTTAAATTCTAATTATTATGATATCAAAAGACAGTCTTACTACTGAATGGCTGAACAGTGTTTCTGTGAAGAATAACAAAGCAGACAAAATTCTTATCGAAAAAGTAATTCGCGCATTACTTCTTCTTGAAGGTCTCGTAAAGGCTGATGTTCAGTTTGTCTTTAAAGGAGGAACAGCGCTCATGTTGTTAATGCAAAGCACCAAGCGCCTTTCCATCGATATTGATGTGATTATTAGTAATCCGAAGCAAAACCTCGAAGAAAAGTTCCAGGAGTTTTTATCTGAGCAAGGCTTCACAAGGTTTAAGGAGCAGCATAGGCAAACATCCGGCGACATTGAAAAAGCCCATTACAAATTTTTTTATACACCCGTTCATATGTCTAACATGACTGAAGACTATGTGTTGTTAGATATTCTTTTTGAAGAACCTCACTATGCGAAAATTATAAATTTTCCAATTGATTCAAGTTTTATCAAGCAGGATGGAGATCCTATAAAAGTAAATATTCCATGTCACGAAGACATATTGGGTGATAAACTTACAGCCTTTGCGCCGAATACGACTGGCATACCGTATGAAAAAAGTGGCGATTCCAGAACGATGGAGATCATGAAGCAGCTTTTTGATATTGGTAGTCTTCTTGAGCCTGTTACTGACGTAAGTATTATTAGGCGGACTTTTGATATTTTTGCCAAAACAGAGATCGGTTATAGGAATTGTGAAACTGATGAAAATGGAGTTCTTGACGATATTTACGATACAGCACTTCATATCTGCTCCCGAGGGGAAAAGGGAAAGGGTGATTTTAAGGCACTTTCATTAGGTATTACTCAGGTGAAAAGATTTATATTCTCAGAAACGTATCATTTAGATAGAGCCATTACCGATGCTGCAAAAGCTGCCTATTTAGCTACTGTACTAAAGTATAAAGTAACAGAACTTGAAAAATATCAAGGTATAGAAAGTATAAAGGAGCTGGTGATTGACCAGGAATTTGATTCCAAACTTAATAAGTTAAAAAAAGGCAATCCTGAAGCCTTTTTCTATTGGTATCAAATATCTCTTATACGGCTGCAAAACAATAAAAACTAACATCTAGCAATAACATTTTACTGATTAACGTGTAATAGCAAATACAATTTTACTTGAGCATTGGTTAAGTTGTAAAATTGCGCTAATTTCTTAGCAAGTTAGTAGGCTTAATGCATTGGAATGAGAAGAAATGTAAAATCGTCTCTATCTTTTCAGCGAATCTCATATAAAATGTTTTTTTATGGTTATTAGTTTTTTGTCTCCAAAATTTTCTGGGTACTTTTTTTTATATGTTTCTGAATAAGAATATTCTAGATTTCGAAAATTTAGTTTCAAATAATTAAAGTGAATTTCGCTTATTCCACCTATAGCGATGTGTCCAGTAAGAAATCTTGGCCGACAATATACCGATACCCGCTGCGACAATGACGTCGCTTATATAATGTTTGTTGTTTATCATACGAAATGCCCCAACGGTAGATGCTAATCCATAAGATACGTAAGGAACCCACTTATAACGGTAGCCGAATTCTTCCGATAAAATAGTGGCTCCTAAAAAAGCTTGCGCCGTATGTCCAGAAGGAAACGAGGTATGTGCACTTCCGTCCGACCGCAAAGTATGAGAGGTTGTCTTTAATCCGGTAACGGCGGCCATCATCAGCAATTCGCTCTTCAGCAGGATGACCGAGCGGTTTACCGGATCTGTTTTGGGCTTCATACCCAATGCCTCAAAACCATAGGTCAGTACAAGAGGGGAAAACTGCAGGTAATCATCAAACCTTGTTCGGAAGCTTGGGATATGCTCATTTCTTTCCTCAACAATTTCATTTTTAATGGACTCTCTGCCGTTGCCGTTTACTGCAAAACCGGCTGCTACAAGGCTTACAGGAACGATAAGCTGTCTGAAATTATACCGTAAAGGTTTTACTTTTAATGAACCTCTGTTATTAATGAAGACACTATCCGTAGATACTATGCTGCTGTCGGCACTTTGCGCCAGGACCGTTGATGCCAGAAAAAAGGCAAAAAACAACATCAGACATTTTTTTAAATTTTTAGCATTCATTTTGCTAGCTTTTCTGTTTTCTGGAATAGATAATCCGAATAAAAGTTGGGAATACGAACAATAGCAAAGGTATCCCGGTAACAAATCCCCCTATAACTGCAATTGCCAAAGCCTGCTGCATCTGCGCCCCCATTCCAATACCAATTGCCAATGGCATAAGTGCTAAAATGGCTCCAATGGCCGTCATCAGCTTAGGTCGTATTCTAAGTGCTAAAGATAGTTTACAGATTTGTTCACATCGCCACCGGAGATTTGCATATTGTACCTAAACTGATTGACAGTAAATATGGCATTTTCTGCAATGATCCCCACAATCATAATAATACCTGTATAGCTGCTCACATTGAGGGGAATATGGGTTACATATAAAGCGAACAAACATCCGGGGATACCAAGTATTGAAATACCCAGTATCAGAAAAGAAATTCCCCATTCCCTGAACAGGAACAACAATACGGTAAATACCAGCAAACAGGCGGCGGCAAGTATCGTCAGCAGTTCTTTGAAAGATTGCTGCTGTTCTGCATAAGCGCCTCCAAAATTTATATAATATCCCGGAGGTAGGTTCAGTAGCTTAGCAAAACTTCCCTTCAACTCACTTACGGCACTTCCCAAATCCCTTTCGGTAAGCCTGGATGTCAGTACCACACAGGATTTGAGATCCTCACGCTTATAATCAATTTCGCCTTTTTCTGATTTTATGGTACAAAAAAATGAAAGCGGTTTCAATGTTCCATCAGGCAAAAACAGCATTTGTTTTTTTATTTTATCTACGTCGTTGTCCTGATAATTGGTGGTACGCAAGCGTATTTTGCGCATCTGTTCACCATCCTGGATCTGGCCTACCTGTAAATTGCCCAGCATCGAGGCCTGCACCGGTGAAGGTTCCGTTACGTTTGCGTTATCACCTAGTAAAATGCCCTCGGTGTACATCCGTAATTGGTTCTGAAAATCCGAAAGAGATACGCCATATTGTGCCAGCCTGGCATCATCCGGATAAATGATAACTGAAGGTCCTGCCGAGATCATTCCGTTGGAAACATCAACCAAGCCAGTAGTGTGGCGCATTATACTATCGGCTTTCCGTCCTATTGATTCAAGCTGCCGCTGGTCATCTCCAAGTATTTTTACTTCAATTGGACTTGGTGTACTCATCAGGTTTCCTAACAAATCCTGTATGCGCTGCCCAAACTCAATTGTCATCGCCGGAACGGATGATTGAATATCATGCCGCAAATCATTGATAATGTCGGCTGTCTTTTTATTTCTGTTTTTCTTTAACTGTATCAGGTAATCCCCATAGTTGGGCGCGACATTTCTGAAATCTAGCCTTAAACCTGTTCTTCGGGAATAGCTTTCTATAGTTGGGTTTTTCAGGATAATTTTTTCCATATCCTGGCACAACTGATCTGTTTCTTTCAGCGCAGTTCCGCTGGGTGAAAAGTAATCCATTACAATCGTTCCTTCATCAAGCTCTGGTAGGAAGCCCGTTTGCAACTTACCGGAAGCAAACCAGCCGGCCAAGATGAGTATAACAACGAACATAACCGCCAGCCAGGGCAGCTTGTATAGGTTTGTCAGCCATCTGTATTTATTTAAGCTTTCTTCCTCTGTGTGGGTATGCGAATGTTTATGCGGTTTGTATCCAACAATAAGATGCAGTACGGGTGTAACGATCCAGGTAGCAAAAATTCCAGTTTATTACATTGGCTGGTTTTCATGCTTTGAATACTGCGATGTTTGAATTAGCTTTGGCATATAAAGAAAAAGGAATGGCAGGTTATTCTGAATTGCAGGAACGCGAATTTGCTTTGCAGAAGCAGGGTTTCAGAGCGGTAAAACATCAGTCTTTTGTTGGGACAGGATATTTTGATGAAATTCAAAATATTGTAACCAATGGTTCGGCAGCAACAGTGGCGATGAGAGATTCGACAGAAACAGCACAGTTTCATTAAAAATTTAATATTGGCAAATTTCATTGTATTTTTGCGTTTAACTATTCTTACAAAAAATCCATTATAATTAAATTTAATTGTTGCAATCTTCCTGTTTTGAGGAAGGTTTTTGTTTTGAATGTTCTATTGAGTAAATATTGAGAAATCTCAATTATAAAGATTGATTTTTTATAGTTAAATAGGTTTTATTCTCTCAAAATTACAACAAGATTAAAGATAAGATATTTCCTTTTATCAATTGAAGCTTTTAAAGCAAATAGGTGGGATTAGGGAGTTTTAGTACATAATATACGAATTTTGGTATATTTTTAAGGCTGCCTGTGGCTTTACATTTGTAGTACACTCTTGAAAATTATTGTTTTTATCTCAAAAAACAATGTGAATAATTAATCAAAAATCTGAATTATGGGTTTCATAGACAAAATCAAATTGACTGCCGAATTGGCAAAGGCGAATTTCAGTGAAGGTATTGATGATGGTTACGACCATTCCACTACATCTGCCGGCAAAAAAGGGTTACGCTCTGGGCGTGTATCTGAGTTAACGGCGATGGCAGACCTTAAACCGGGAGGTGCAGAAAACCTCAGGACCATAATGGAAATTGCAGGCGGAAACCTGAAAGGGGCAACCAAAGTAGGAACACTGCACGACCTGCGTATCGTTTTATTTGATAACGATACCAAGATTCTTTTCTGCACGGCTTATGATGGCGACTGGGATGCTTATATTGATGATTTCGCCACAAAAATTCCGCAGCTGATGGACATCATTTTCGGTAATGTGGAAGGCTGGCCGGGCATAAAAGACCCGAGTGTAAAACAGTTCATTCTAGACCATCAGATTACCGCGACCGGCTGGTATGTTGGTGTTCCGCATCTTACTGTAAATGATGTGAGGAGAAATGATAAAATCATTACCGGACTTAATAGGGCGATTGACGAAGCAAATAAAATCTAAGTATGGCATTGGAATTTTTAAAGCGGATATTCAATCCCAATAAAGTAGAAATTGAGCTGAACGAAATACAGGCCTTAATTCTCAGAAGCCGCCCTATTCCGTATTTCGGAACGGTGGCAATCATTGAAATCAAAGATGCTGTGGCAGCCAGACAAATGCTCCAAAAACTCTTGCCGATTGTGAGTTCTGCGGAAGACTGGCATAAGAATGAAGGGGCATCGGTTACGTTGACGTTCACTTATAAAGGTCTGGAAAAAATCGGCGTGCCTAAAGAGTCGCTTGAGACTTTCCCCGAATCCTTCAAGGAAGGAATGGCAGACCGCTCCCGTTTTCTATATGACATTGGTGTCAATGACCCCAAAAACTGGGAAAGGGTTTTTAAAAGGTCGCATATTCACATCGCTGCGGCGATTATCGCCAACAATGAAGAGGCGTGGAAAAGCAAGCTGGAGGAATTTCGGTCTAAATTGGCTGATAATAGAGGCATAGAAGTAATCTTGAGTCACAATTTCAGCGTATCTGAAGAGGTTAAAAATGTGTTCGGATTCAGAGACGGTATTAGCAACCCGGAAATTGAAGGCAGTGGGATAGAAGTTCCGGCTGGATTTGACCGCCCGCTTAAAGCAGGCGAATTTATACTGGGCTATCCTGGAGAAGCCGGCACCATAAAGCCGTTTCCACAGCCTGAAGTTTTAGGGAAGAACGGTTCTTTTATGGTTTTCAGAAAGTACCAGAGCCAAGTGGCGGAATTTAATCAGTTCGTTAAGGAAAATTCTTCTTCGCCGGAAGAAGGCGAACTTTTGGCCGCTAAAATGGTGGGTCGCTGGCGAAGTGGTGCACCTTTGGTTTTAGCTCCCGAAAAAGACGATGAAAAGCTGGGCGATGATTTGCAGAAGAACAATGATTTTTCTTTCAAGGATGATGAATACGGTAAAAAATGCCCGTTCAGTTCGCATATCCGTAGGATGAACCCGAGAGATTCCAAATCTTTTGTTTTGGAGGATGAACGTTTGCACAGGATTATCAGAAGAAGTGTAACTTTTGGCGATATTGTTCCACCGGATATAACCAAAAATGACGGTAAGGAACGCGGCCAGTACTTTATTGGCATTAGTGCCGATGCAATGGGAACACTGGAATTTCTTCAAAAACAATGGGCGAACGATGGTAATGCCCAAAATCTGGGAACAGAAAAAGACCCTGTAATCGGTGTTCAGGACAAAGACGCATTGTTTTCTGCACCGGCAGACCCTTTCATCAAAAGATACCGTGGTTTGCAGACCTACAACATCGTGAAAGGCGGCGAATATTGTTTTATCCCAAGCATTTCCGCATTAAAATGGATTAGCGAACTCCCCTAAAAAAAAGAATTATGGAAGAATACATCAAATACAGTTACGAGCTGGAAGAAATTCCCGAAAATTTCGACGAATATATTACCACCATTAATAACGACATCCGGGAATACATCAAAAATACGCCGCACCTGAGCAGGGCAACGCAACATACAAGAGATGCGCACGCCAACGGCTACGCAGTGTTGAAAGCAGAGGTAGAAATTTTGGATAATCTGCCCGAAGAACTGGCGCAGGGCATTTACGCCAAGCCCGGAAAGCACCAGGCGGCAGTTCGCCTGTCCAATGGTTCGTCCAGAGTTTTGCCCGATAAACTGAGCGGTAATGCACAGGGATTTGCTTTAAAGATTTTTGAGGTAGAAGGCAAAAAATTATCTTCCGGAGAAGAAGATTCGCCCAATGTGGATTTTAACCTGATTAATAACCCTGTGTTTTTCTGCAACTCGGCAGAACATTATGTTTTCATTTCAAAGCTCTTTTTAAAACTAAATGATTTCTTTGAAAGGGGAGCTTTGGGAAAATTGGAATTTGCCGCACTTTGGGTCACCGAAAATAAAAAAGCATTCCCGAATTTTGAGGCTTTGAAGGAATTGGGCGCTCTTAAAACTTTTGAGAAAATCCCTTCCATCAACAGTTTTCTTTACGAATTTTACAGTATGGGAGCGGTTCGCCACGGCGATTATATTGCCAAAGTAAGGGTAGTCCCAACTGAGCAGACAAAGAACGCCATCACGGAAAAAGATATTGATATAGACAGCGCAGAATGGCCTTACAGGAAAGGAATTATCAAAGAAATAGCCCAAAATGACCTTACGTTTGAGCTGCAAATACAACTTTGCAAAGACCTGAAAGAAATGCCTGTCAACGACCTCACAAAAGAATGGTCGCAGGAATTATCACCATTCCGAACGGTAGCAAAAATCAAAATACCGAAACAAACAGTTCCTGAGGACGGTAATTTCGAAATTATGGAAAATATGTCGTTTACACCGTTCAGAACCATCGAAGAAAATTCACCGATTGGAAATTTACAGCGTTCACGACAGTCAGCGTATGTAACATCTTCAACCTCAAGACACGAGCTGAACCACAAAAAACGTCAAGAACCAAAGAACTTGGAGGAAGCATTCAATCCGGAGTTTTATAAATTGTAAAATATTATAAATAAGAAAATCGAAAATCAAATGCTAATATCCTGGAAATTTATGTGATACTGCTATTTCTAGGAAATTTCCCTTTTATTTTAAAGATGAGAAATGGATTTCAACAGAGGGGAATTAGAAAAGTATATGTAGATTCATTTTCAAAATAAAAAGAGGCTGTTGCTTTGTAACAGCCTCTTTTTATAATTGTATAAATAATTAAATTAAAAAAATCTTTTATAACAACTTGGCTTCTTTTAAAATCTCTTCAACATAAGTACCTTCTATTTTCTTGACACCATATTTTTCAAGGATTGAAATCAACCAAGGAAATTCAATTTCATTTAGGTTTTTATTGTCATTAAGGTGATAGATGGATTTCAGCAGTACCCTGATGTCATATGAAGAAGCAAAAACTTCCGGGACACCTCTGTCTACATCCAAAAGGGTGTAAACTGCCTCCATTGCTGTACGCACGGAATATTCGGTCGTGAATACGGTGTCTTTTCCAGTTTCGGCAAAATTACCGATAAAAGCAAGGTTCACAGAACCCTCCGGAACCACCAATGGGCGGTCTCCCAATGCACGAGGCATAAAGTAAGATGTGATATAAGGCATACGGCAAGGGATGCTGTTGGCAGCTTGTGCAATTTCTGCAATTTCATTTTCAGGAACACCAATATGGTATAAAAATTCTTTGCAAAGCTCTATCCCCGTGGCTTCCGTAATTTTCTTTTGGATATAATTTCCTGGTTTATGAGAATACAACCCATAAACCCAAACAATTACTTCATTTTTTTTCTGAGCCTTGAAGTGGGGCTGTCTGCTGATGGAAAAGCCATACCACCAGTTAGAATCGTTTATTGTGACAGGTCCGCTAGTCACTATAGAACCGCTTCTTGGGTCTTTTTTTGTTATTTTTTCTATATACGGAATCACTTTTTCGTCGAAGAAGGTAATGCTTCCGGAGATTACCCAGTTGGCTTCGGGAATGTTTTTGTAGAACTTTTCGGGTTTTCCAAAGGCATCATCCTGGTCTGCCAGATTCTGCCAAAGTTGCCAACTTCCGCCAATGCCGTCAGCAACAGGAGCAGGGTTATGATTGTCACCGCATGTACTGCTTTCGGTAATGGAGCCGTTGGTAACAAACACCAGGTCGTTTTCGGTCAGGCTGATGCTTTCTGCATTGCCATTCTTAATATATTCGATTTTCTTCGCTACTTTTTTGCCGTTTTCATTTTCTACAAGTATGTTCTGAACCTGGCTATCATACTGGAAGGTAACACCGTGGGACTCAAGGTAGCTTACCAACGGACGAATCAGTGATTCATATTGGTTGTATTTCGTGAAGCGTAGTGAGGACATATCTGCTATGCTGCCAACGTGATGGATGAAACGAAGAACATATCGGCGCATTTCCATCGCACTTGCCCAGGGTTCGAATGCGAACATCGTAGCCCAGTAGGTCCAAAAGTTGGATTGGAAAAATTCTTCTGTAAATACCTGGTCTATCTGTACATCCTGTAGTTTTTCTTCAGGAAGAAGAACCAGCGCTATAAGTTCGTGGATGGCTTTCTGGGAAAGTGTAAGCTTGCCATCCGTGGGCAGTCTTTCTCCACGGTTTTCGATAACACGGGCGTGGGAAAAGCTAGGGTCTTCTTTATTGAGCCAATAATATTCGTCCAGTACGGAAACGCCTTCCGTTTCTAATGAGGGTATCGAGCGGAACAAATCCCAGAGGGTTTCGAAATGTGTTTCCATTTCCCGTCCGCCTCGTATGATGTAGCCTTTCTGCTCATTCCAGATACCGTCCATACTGCCACCGGGTAAAGCTAATTCTTCCAGAATACGGATTTTGTTTCCTTCCATTTGCGCATCGCGTATCAAAAAAGCTGCGGCGGCCAATGAAGCTAATCCAGAACCGATAAGTACGGCAGATTTCTGTTCAATATTTGCCGGTTTTTTCGGGCGGGCAAATGCTTCGTAATTCCCATTACTGTAATACATAATTAGATTTTTTTAGTTTATAATATATGATAAAATAACCTTGTTTTTGTTTAATAAAGTTACACATATTGCTTTCACTTTATATATCCCAAAATTCTAATTGTATGTGCTGATATTCCAATAATGTTATCTTTGGAGATTCTGTTTTTCGGTTTCCCTTTTCTTTTTTTCCTGTTTGCGGAAGTAACCTCTGAAGAGAAAATTATGCTTCAGAGCCTCCATATTCTGGTTGAAGCCTTCGGTTCCCTTTTCGATATTGTAAAGGCTGTTATTGATGTTTTTTGTAAGAACGGTATCAGTGATAAGGGCATTTACCGGTCCTTTTCCATTTTCTATATTTTTACTGAATGTCTGCAGGTTTTTACCAACTGTGATAAGTTCATTGCTTACTGTATTAAGATTATTGCTGGCGGCATTGACGTTATTGAAAGTCTGCTTAAGCTGGGACTCAAAATCTTTGTTGGCAAGGAGAAGTCCCGTTGCTCCTTTTCCCTGGCGTGTAGACGTAATGATGGCTTCTGCAGTACTGCTCAGGTTTTCTATATTTTCCGTGCTTTGGCGTATTTTCAGGATGGATAATTTTAAGTTTTCGGCAAATGCCTTGTCATTAATTAATTTTAAAATCTGGCTGCTGTCAATTTTATGCACAGTGTTTTTAAGAGATTTGGATATATCGTGTATATTGTTGTTGCTTGCCGATAGCGTGTTGAGTATTTCATCCACACCTGGTTTGGTATCTGCCGTGAGATATTCTTTTTCCTGCACCGGTCTGCCCGGCTTCCCGTAAGGTAAAATATTGACCACCGCATTGCCGATAATGCCTTCTGTTCCAATCGAGGCTTTGGCACTATTGTCTATATGCTTTGCAATATCTTTGTCTATAAGCATAATGACCTCTATATCATCCCTTTCGGACAATTTTACAGATTTTACAGAACCCGCCTGCATCCCTGAAAATAGCACATTGCTTCCTTCCCTGAGCCCATTAGAGTTTTTGAATTTTGCCCTGAGCTCAAATTTGCTGGTAAAAATACCCGAACCGCTGCCAATGTAAAAGAAAACAGCCATCATAAGTATAAGCCCCGAAATTACAAATAAGCCGAGCTTGATATTATTTTTATTCATATTTTAATCAAAAAATTGTTTAATGTTTTCGTCATCAGAACTTTCAAATTCCTGATAAGTACCTTGTGCATAGCATTTTCCGTCAAGCAGCAAGACTACTCTGTCAGCCGTATTTTTCACACAGTTCATATCGTGTGAGATAATGATTGATGATGTTTTGTATTTTCTATGTATATCCATGATAAGGCTGTCTATTTCTTTTGCCGTTACCGTATCAAGTCCGGTGGTAGGTTCATCATAAAGGATGATTTCCGGCTTGAGGATGACAGTACGTGCCAGAGCTATTCTTTTCAGCATCCCTCCCGACAATTCGGATGGCATAAGGTCTACGGTATGTTTAAGCCCCACACTATCGAGTGCTTCTTCAACCCGTGCGTCAATTTCAACCTGCTTCAGCCGGAACCACCGTCTTCTTAAAGGGAATTCCAGATTTTCGCGGATGGTCATAGAGTCATAGATGGCATTTCCCTGAAAAAGAAAACCTATTTTTGAGCGTGCCTTGTCCAGCTCTTGATTTTCCAGTTGGACAATATCCTGCCCGGAAATCATTATCCTACCGCTATCAGGTGTTAAAAGCCGGACGATACATTTGATAAGCACAGATTTTCCCGTGCCTGATTTTCCGAGAACTACAACATTTTCGTTCTTATCGACCGTTAGGTTAAAACCGTTAAGCACTTTTTTTTCACCAAAGCTTTTATAAATATCTTCAATGACGATGGCCGGTCCATTGTCATTATTGCCGTTTGCTGTTGTTTTTGTTTCCGCCATAATGATGATTTAATTATATCCGAGAATGCCGGTTATCTGTACCGCAATCAGGTCCAAAACGAAGATAAGGATAGAGGAGAGCACGACCGCTGAATTGGCGGCGTTCCCCACGCCCCGTGTTCCTTTTACTGCATTATAGCCTTTATAGGCACCCACGATTCCCACTGCAAAACCGAAAAAAAAGCTTTTGATAAAAGCTGGTATGATGTCACTGAAATCCAAGGAGTCAAAAACCTGTGAATAGAAAAGTGACAGGCTAGTTGTACCGCCAATGTTAACACCTATCCAGGCACCATATAGTGAAATGGCATCCGCCAGGATGATAAGTACGGGAAGCATAAATGTTGTAGCCAGGACACGTGTGGCAACAAGGTATTTAAAAGGATGTGTACCGCTTACTTCCATTGCGTCTATCTGTTCGGTAACCCGCATCGAGCCCAGCTCTGCCCCGATGCTACTGGCAATTTTACCTGCAAAGATGAGAGCGGCGATTACGGGTGCTATTTCACGGATGATGGCAATGCCTACCATTACAGGCAGCTGGGATTCCACACCATAGCGTACGAGGCTTGGCCGCAGCTGCATCGTAAGAACCAAGCCGATGATAAAGCCTGTCATGGCAATAAGCCCCAAAGATTTGTAACCTATGAGATAGCATTGTGCGAGCAGTTCCTTTATTTCATATGGTGGACGGAAACCTAATAGAAAGTAATTTTTGGTAAACTGTGTGATATTGCCTGTTTCCTGTAAAAAACTACGTATTTTAATCATTAACAAATTATTTTTTTAAATTAAAATATTTTTAGTCTACTTTTCCAATTGCTGTATTTTTTTATTGAGCCAATCCCTTATATCTTCATATACATATTCTTTAATATCCTCATTAAGTATTTCGTGCCGCATGTCAAGATAGATTTTTGTTTTAACATCTTTAAATCCATCTTTTTGCATTTGCGTAACCGTTTTTTCGATACCTTTTCCGAAGTCTCCTATCGGGTCATCAGCTCCGCTTACAAAAAGAAAAGGAAATTCTTTTGAGATTTTTTCTGCCCAGTTTCTTTCCGTTGCCTGTTTGTTCAATGAGATGAGTGTGAAGAAACCGTTATTGGTAAAAGGAATTCCGTTGAGGCTGTCCTTGCAGAACGATTCACGGTTGGATTTGCTAAGGCTCAGCCAACTGGTAAGGTCGCCATCCTTCTCGCCTTTAAAATGTTCATTATTAATTTTGGAAAAAGTTCGATTGATGAATTTGCTCCTGTGTTTTGGGGCAATAAGATTGTTGATGCACAGGAAAAATTTAGCAAAACCGATTCCATTGATTTTTCCTCCCGTTCCCACAATTACCGCTCCTTTAAAATCAGCTTTCTGATTCTGCAGTAAACACCTTGCAATGAAAGACCCCATAGAATGTCCCAGTAAAAAGTGAGAAACGTACGGGTATTGGTTTTCTAAAAATGCCGCCATCGTTCCAGCATCGTCTATCAGTTGCTGTTTGGGATTTTCTTTTTGAAAATAACCAAGCTCTTCTTGGTTTTCCGCCGTTTTTCCGTGTCCCAGATGGTCGTATACGAGAACAGCAAAACCATTGCTCGCCAGATATTCCGCAAAATCCTTATAACGACCGCTATGCTCCTGCATCCCGTGGAGAATAAGAACCGTAGCCTTTGGTGATTCATTTATTGGTTCGGATAATTCATAAAAAAGCGTGTGCGAACCTGAGTTGCCAATTTTCTGCTTGATTATATAGCCTGATGTATGCCTTGCCATAGTCGGTTGGTTTTGCACAAAAACAAATTCTGCCCTTGACAAAAGTAAGAGCAGAATAAAGTTAGATAAATTGGTTATTATACAAAATCTCTTTTATTGATTAAAGAGAGATTCGATATCCTAATGAAAGATTCCATCCACGGTTATAAGATGTTACGTTGTCTATATTGGAAAGATTACCTAATCCCAGGCCATATTGTCCTTTCAGATAGATTCCCCAAGGTGTTTCGTATCCGGCACCGAAATTAAATCCCCAATCGAATCCTTTAGTTTCATCGCTGCCACTACCAAAGTTGATGTCGGTTTCCTGAGAACCGATTACTGGGATATTCTCTCCTTTATATTTACCGCTTACTCCAAATCCGATGTAAGGCCCTACCTCTGCAAAAATTCCTCCGGACTTTCCTCCTTCAATTTTATACTGATATCCGAGATTAACAGGGACTTCAAGGTAATCCATGCTGGTTTTGAAATCTCCGATGCTGGTAGTGGTTTTTGAGCCCTTGTTGCTGTAAAATAAACCGGGCTTTACGTAGAAACCTTGTGACAAAGGGATGTTAACGCCTGCCCCGATACGGAACCCCGTTTTGGAGTCATCGGATTCGGAAGAATTATCGCCTACCTCTGTCTTTATTTTATTAAAATTCAGACCTATTTCAGGGTCAATCGTTATTTGCGCCTTTACAGCGAAAGTAGTTGCACAAAGTGCAATGGCCAGTGTGATTTTTTTCATTTTTTGTATTAATTTAAATTGTCAATCTAATATTGTCGTTAACAAAATTTTTTTTGTTTAATTTCTGTAAGAGGTATGAATGGCTTTTGCCAACACGTCTGGTTTTTTCCAGTATTCCGTTACTGGTGTTACTTTTTTATCGAGACCAAGTAGGGTATATACCGCGATGCGTGCTGCACGAACCGAATATTCTTCTGTGAAAACCATATCTTCCGGTATTTCTACAAACTGACTAATCATTGCTAGGTTGGTGCTGCCTTCAGGAACAACTGCAGGACGGTCTTTTTTAGCTCTTGGCTGAAACAAAGCATCGATGTAAGGCATCATACACGGAATAACATTGATAACGCTATCTTTTATTTCCTGTTCGTGTTTTTCAAAATGCAAATGATGAATCAACTCTGTCAAAATTTCTTCGCCCGTGCAATCAATCATCGGTTTTTTCACATAATCTCCCACTGCATCTGGATATAATCCGTAGCCCCAAAGAATAGTAGTATCATCGCCTTGCGCTTTGAAATGCGGTTGTGCAGCCACCACAATTGACATTCGCCACGATGAATCTTTAAACGTCATCAAAGCTCCGCTGCCCGGTTTGTTGCCAGTGTATTCTTCAATAAGTTTCAGAAAATTATGTCCTTTGAATGTTGGCGTAAATGAATACCATTTTGTTTCGTCCGGTTTGGTAAAGAACGGGTCTGGGTTACCCAACGTGCCGGGTTTCTTGTTGGCAATTTTACGCCATAATGCAAAACTTGGCGGATTTGACGGCAAATATTTTGCAGGCGTGTAATAATCGCCGTTATTAGAATTGTCTGTAATGCATCCGTTGGTAAAGAATACCAAATCGCCTTCATTTACGGTTATTTTCTCTGTGTTTCCTTCTGCATTGATGCATTCTATTTCCGTTACGGTAATGCCATCATCATCGGCAAAATCCAAATCGGTAACGGTTTTTCTTAATGAAAAGTCCACTTTATGCTGGTCCAGAAATGCCTTCAACGGCAAGATGACGGATTCATATTGGTTGTATGGTGTTCTGGTAACCCCCTCGAGTGTTTCGATTCTTGAAAATTCCAACAGCATACGTTTCATATAGCGTTGAAATTCAAAAATACTGCTCCATTCCTGCCAGGCAAAAGTGGTTTGCCACATATACCAAAAGTTGGTTGTAAAAAAATGATCGTCAAACCAATCACGAATAGTAATGTTGTCTAAATCATTTTCATCAGCAAAGAACAGTTTTACCATTTTCATACGGTCACCAGTATTGAACTGCATATTGGTAACAGGAAGGATATTCCCATCCTTATCTATAAGTCTTGCTTTTGCCTGTGTCGGGTTTGCATGGTCAAAAGCAAGAATTTCGTCTTTTACGGAAATGTTTGGTACTTCCAATGAAGGGATACGGTTGGCCAAATCCCAGAAATTCTCGTAAGTTTCTTCGTTAAGCATTCGTCCGCCACGGCAGATAAACCCTTCTTTTTTAGTTCCTGCTCCATCATTGCTTCCTCCCAATATTGGTAATGCTTCAATGATGTGTATGTTTTCGCCTTTAAACTCGCCATCTTCTAACAGATATACGGCACCAGCAAGACTTGCTAATCCGCCTCCGACAAAATATGCATGTTTGTTCGATTTGCTCATATGATACTTTTTTTAAGGTTATTTTTAAATGATAAAGATATTGATATACCATAATTCCCTAGTATCCCTAAATTCGAAAATCATATACGGAATTTCTTTTTTTATATATGTTGTTGTCTTCGGTACCTTTGGGGAGAGATTAATGCATGCTTTTTAAAAAAACGACCGAATGCAGAGGTAGAATTAAAGCCTGTTTCAAATGCAATCTGAGAGATATTTTTTTCTGGATAGCCGAGCAGAACGCATGCTTCTTTTAATAAGGCCTCATCAATAATCTGATGTGGAGTTTTGCCAGTAGCTTTTTTTACAATCAGAATAAGATATTTGTTGGTAATGAATAGCTTGTCTGCATAGTATTGTACGTCCTTATGTAGCAAAATATTTTCTTTTACCAATTCGTTGAATTTAAAAAAAATATTATTATTATCTTTTGGAGTTAGATATGCGTTGTCTTTTCTGTCTTCATCAATTAGGACTGCAACTTCCAACAAAATATTAATAATAATAGTACGAAGAATATCTTCTGTAAAACGACCATTCCTCGTGGTCTGCTGCTGAAGATATTCCAACAAATTGATTAAGTGTTTACTACTTGCTTCGTTGGAAATAACTACATTAAAGGTAGTTTTATTGAATAGAGACAGATTCTCGATAAAAAATGGATTAGAAATGTTCTTAAGCAGGAAATTCTTTTCAAAGAATAGAACCTTCATGCGGAAATCTTTGCTGGTATTTACAAATTTTATAATTGTTGACGGAGCAGATATCAGGAATCCGTTTTGGGATATATTGTAATGGTGATTATCAATTTCTAAATCAATACTACCGGAAACACAGATGCAGAATGCATAAAAATCCATGCGGAACAGTCTTTTTGGGAATTCAAAAATGAGTTTTCCTGAAGATATATAGTAAGGTTCATCACAGTGTACCTGATAAAAAGATAATATTTCTTTAATACTTTCGTAAGCTTTCATAGTTCCTTATTTAATTGGATATATATGGGCAGATATAATTTTTGGCTTATGATTTAGCTCACTACAGTTTATTCCTTTTTAATTTTTCGGACTTTGTACCATAAAACGCTATAGCTGGCAATGGCGCTTACTGTACCTATAATTATCATTTTTATAACATAAGGATAGGTAAGGTCTACAGCGCCTTTTTCTATGATAAGTATTCTAAAGGCAGGCAGGAAATGTGTAAGCGGGATGACATTTGCAATGTACTGAACCCAAGCCGGCATTTGGCTGAGCGGCCAGGTAAATCCTGACAAGATAAAGCTTGGTGTGGCAATGACCATAAGGATTTCCGTAGCTTTGAGCTGGTTGGGAACAAGGATGCTTACCAAAATTCCTATAAAGCAGACCGAGATTACAAACACACCTGCTATAAGGGTAAGCGGAAAAATGTTTTCATAAAAAGGAATCCTGAACCACTTCGTGAAACCCCAATACATCAGCCATATCCCTAAGCTCATTACGAGATAAGGAATGATTTTGACCAGTATCAGCATAAATGCAGAACGGCTTTTGTGCACCAGATATCTGAAAGTGCCGTTTTCAAACTCGGAAGCAAAAGAAAGTGCCAGTGCCAATAACAATACCTGCTGAAGCACAGTTGCCAAAACACCGGGCCACAAAAAATACATATAGTTGGTGCTTCTGTTGTTCTTTTTGATAAATGTGGTCTTAAATGGCTCGTACTGACTCATCAGCAAATTTTCAGGAACTCCTTGTTTGCGTAAGGTTTCGACCTGTGCTCCTGCTTTTAGTGTTCCTAATACCAGCTGAAGGGCTGATGAAGAATAATTTGCCGTCAATACATTTGCGGTATTGATGATGGTAGTAACTTCAGGATATCGTTTGGTAAGCACATCTTTCTCAAAATCTTTGGGGATAATAACTACGCAGGTTGCATCTTTCTCAATCATCAGGCGATTGAGGTCTGTCTCGTCAAACTGCAGCCTTGCAACAGACAAAACTTCGTTGTCATTCATCATTTCGATTGCTTTCCGGCTGAGTGAGCTTTGGTCATAATCCACAACTATGATTGGTAAATCGGTCACCTTTCCTTTGCTGTATACATATCCCAACAAAATGCCGTACATCAAAGGAGCGCCAATAAACAAAATTCGGAGGACCTTGTTGCTCCAGAACAGACCGAATTCCCGTTTTATCAGATTCAGAAATGTTTTCATCATTAAGGTTTTAGCGTTACTGTTGTTTTGCTTAGGACATCGTTTGATTGTTGGATGTTTACAGGGTCTATCAATAATTCATACAAAGCGTCCTGTACTTCATAATCAGGGTATGCTGTAGCAATATTGGCATAAGCGCCTATTTGTTTTATATTTCTGATTTTCCCTTTGATGTCTCTATTTTGGTATGGTATATATATGGTAATTTCTTTTCCTTCTTTGTAATTTGCCAATTGGCTTTCCGGGATAGTAAAACGAAAATAGACGGAATCATTGAGGGAACCTTTGAAAAGCGTATAACCAGGCAATGCCAATTCGCCCAGCTTCAACGTGATAGATTCGATTTTCATATCCTGCGGCGCAATGATATACCTTTCTTTCTCGGCAACCTGTACTTCTTCCAAAGCTCCCTGTGCACGGTCTTTTTGTCCTAATGCCATCGTTTGCTGTTCAATGCGGACCCCGTTTTTAACATCGGCAATTTCTGCATCTACGGCTATCATTTGTGATTTGGCCCCCTGATACTTTGCGAATACTTCATCATATTGCTGTTGCGGAACCAATGAATCCTTTACCATGGCATTCATTCTTGCCAGGGATTTTTTTGCAAATTCGTATTGCTCTATCAAAGCGGATTTCTTGGCATTGAGCTGTGCCAACTGATTGGCAGTGGCACCGTGTACACTCATATCATATTGGGCCTGGGCAGATTTTACCGCTCCCTGCGCCTGTGATTTTTTTGCGTCTACTTCAGGAATTTCCAATATTGCCAATGTATCTCCCTTTTTTACAAAATCTCCCTCGCTGACCAGAATTTTATCAATCCTGCCTGTTATTTTACCAACTACTGCAATCTCTTCCCGCTCGGTCTTTCCCTGGATGGTTTGTGATACTTTCGGTTTATTCTCACAAGAAGTTAAAATGCCTGCAATGCTGAGTATGTAAATAATTTTTTTCATTCTGCTTAGTTTTGGATTTTAAGAAAGTTTGATAATTTTCCCGATGACCGGTAAACTTCAATGGCAGCATTACGCTGTTCAATCACGGTTTGTACTTTGTTTAAGGATTCTTTGTATATATCGTTTTCCGCTCCCAGGCGTTCAGTTATGTTAATAAGCCCTAATCTGTATTGCTTTGATGCTATCTCATTATTATTTTGTGCTATTTTCTCCCTTTGGAGCGCGATATCTACCTGATGTAACATGGTATTGTATTCTACCTTGTTTTTTTCCAATTGCAGGTCTACTTTTTCTTTGGTATCTGTCAGTTTATTTTCAACTTGGGCCAGTCCTATCTTGGCTTCGTCTATTTTATGTTTGCGTTCAAATCCGCTGAAGAGTTCCCATTTCACTGCTACGCCCAACATCCAGTTTGGATGTAGTGTCAATTCATTCAGTTTCAAATTTGCGGTAGTATTTAATTCTTCAATAGGCACTTTTGTGTTGGCATTATATAATGAAGCGTAGCTATATCCCGCAAAAGCCCCCACTGTAGGAAGAAGGCTCCCTTTTTCTTTTTTAAGGGCATACTCGGATGCTTTTTTGAAAGATTCCAATGCTTTTAGCTCATTTCGTTCTGCTGTGTTCAGGTCGTCGAAAATAATAATAGGCTCCAACTGATGATTTGTTTTAAGAATTTCTTCATCCGTAAGATTGGTGGATTGTTTTATCTTGAGTATCAGAAGTTTTCTTTTATTTTCAACATCTGCATGTTTGGATGCCAGTTCCAAAGTGGAGAGTTTGATTTTATCGCGGTCATACGGAATTGCCAATCCTTCCGATATCGCTTTTTCTACTCTTTCTTTTTCCTTATTCAATCTTTTTTCGCTGTCATCGATGAGCTTTTCGGCACTTTCCAAAAGTTTGAGACGGTCAAAACTCTCTATGATATCTTTTATGACCTCATCTTTTTGGTTTTCCATCATATAGGCTGTTCCTACATTTTTTTCTTTAAGCGCTTTGGCGCCGTTCAGGATTTGTCCACCACTAAAAAGTACTGTTTTTGCGGTGATACCTCCATAAAGAATATTCGCATTTGTGCTGAAATCGGAAGATCCCGCAAAAACCGGATATCCTGTGACGGGTAAGTTCAAGGTAGCTAAATCCAATTTTGCATCGCTGCTGATGTAGGAATACAACCCTGCAGCCTCGATCTTCGGTATGTATTTGGCCAATACACTTTTACGCTCCAATTCTAATTTTTGTAATTCAAGATCTTGATTCCTTATTTCAGTGTTTTTTTGCAATGCCTTTCCGATAGCGTAATCCAAATCCTTACTTATAAGAATCTGTGCTTTTGTGATAGTGCCGAATAGGATCAAAGTAATGGCTAACGTTATTTTTTTCATACCATTTCGTTTTGAATATTTTTTTGAATATGCTGAAAGAAGTTTTTTATCTCCATGATTTGATTTTCTGAAAGTCCTTTGGTTGCCCTTTCGGTTACATTGTTAACAATATACATTACTTTTTCCTCTATCTCCTTTCCTTTATTTGTTAAATATATCAGGTTTTGCCTTCTGTCGGTAAGGTGGGGCCTTCTTTCTACGTAGCCTTCTTTTTCCAATTGGTCGATAAGTCTGGTTATACTGGGCTTATCCCTGTGGGTAAAATCTGCTATTGCCTGTTGTGAACATCCATCTTCTTTCCATAGCGGTACCAGCACCGACCATTGTTCCCGGGTCAGGCCAATATTATTCAATTTGAATTGCTGACCCAAAAAACGATTAAACAGCATAGGTACATTGCCAGTAAGCAGATTGTATCGATCTTGTTCAGTTAATATTTTTTCAGCTTTCATATAAAAATTATTTATTGAACAAAGTTAATTAAACAATAGTTGTTGTTGCAACTATTTTATATTAAATTTTTTTAAATCTTAATATGATTGACATGACATAAATTTTTTATTAAATTATTATTAAGACAATTTGTGATTAGTGAAAATAAACGATGGTTAGTAATAAATAAAAGCTGTTCGGGATTTCGGACAGCTTTTTGGGGATTAATTTCTTAAAGAAAAATATTTGTCAAAATAAAGTCGTTGCAAACTGTATTCTTGCATATTTGTTGGAAGGATTCCACATAGTGGTAAAAGATAATGGAATATGGGTAGAAAAAACTTTGATGTTTTTACTTGCAGAGAATCCGATATTCACAATATCGAAATCGTTTTTGCCGTTCCCATATAGAAAAGTACCTTGTCCAAGACTTCTTTTTCCGGGATTGAAAGCAAAACCTCCACCCAGAAATCCATTAAGCTTAACAGAACCTTTTGAAATCAATGGATAACTTATCTCTATATAGGTGGAATATTTGTTGCTGTCGTATTCGCTATTTTCATTCAATTTTACTTCTCCTGCATTGGCTCCTCCATAAAGCATGACATCTGCTTCAACTCTTAAAGGGAATTTTTCAGGAAACTGATAAGATGTTCTTAAATCAATGATATGCGTTGTTTTGTCCTTAGAGTAATTAAAAATATCGTCTGATGCAATAAGTTCATTGATATTCCTGGAGTTGAACAAATCCCAGATTCCTATAGAAAATCCTTTATCTGCATATTGGATATAATAATTAATTTCTTTGTAATGGGTGTCATCACTGTCATTGGAGATAGCAGATGCACCCCAGATTCCTAACTGTAATGTTTTCGATTTGTTGAGGTCGTACCACAGTTGTCCGGAAACGATTGGTTTGTCCGTAATAATAAGTCCTCTCCACAAATGGTTTGTTTTTATCCCCGCAGAAAGGTGGAGGTTGTCATTTTCAGCAGAAGCCCCATTATCTTCAGATGTCTGTGCCAGTAATAGTGTTATTGCAAACAAGCTCGTCAGCAATGTTGATATTTTTTTCATGGTAAATTTGATGGAATAGATTTAATGTAATAGATTGAATATAAGAATTGATATTAAAGCTCCTGTAACAGGTCCTATTATTGGTATCCAGGCATAACTCCAGTTACTGGAACTTTTTCCTTTTATGGGTAAAATGGCATGCATGATTCTCGGACCGAGGTCTCTTGCAGGATTGATGGCGTATCCTGTTGTTCCTCCAAGCGATAATCCGATTGCCCAAATAAGTGTGGTTATTGGCCATCTTCCTGTGCTTCCCAAGTTTACGGCAGATCCTTGGAAACTCATAGCAACATAGAGCAAAACAAATGTTCCCAATACTTCAGAAAAGAAATTGAGGGGAGTGTTCTTGATTGATGGGGATGTAGAAAAACAAGCAAGCTGTAAGTGTGGTTCTGCAGATGTCTCATCAAAATGGTCTTTATATAGTAACCATACCAAAAATGCTCCTAGCATAGCTCCTGTCAATTCGCCTCCGATGTAAGGCAATAATTGGCTGGTAGTATAAGCTCCGTTTATCCAGCCTGCAATTACAGTGGCTGGATTTAGTTCTCCAGCACTGCCTAGATTGACAGCAACTAAACCTCCGGCGAATACTGCAAATCCCCAGGCAGCTGTAATGGAAATGATACCTCCGCCATTACCTCCTGTTTTTTTGAGAAGGATATTGGCTACGACCCCGTTTCCTAAGAGAATAAGGAACATCGTTCCCATCATCTCTGCAATAAAAATAGTTGACATAATAAATAATGATATAATAGTTTAATTTTCTTAGTTATTTAATGGGCTGTTTAATAATAACTCAGTTTTGTTGGAGATTTTTGTTTTTATTCTTCCCAGTTTTTGGATCTTCCTACTGCCTTATGCCATCCTTTAATCATTTCGTCCGCTTTTTCACGCTCCATTTTAGGGTCAAATTTTTTATCTACGCTCCATTGTGATTTGATATCGTCAATATTATCCCAGAATCCAACAGCAAGTCCGGCAAGATATGCCGCTCCAAGAGCTGTTGTTTCCAATGTTTTTGGTCTTGTAATAGAAAAACCAAACAAATCAGCTTGTATTTGCATTAATAGGTCAGATGCGGTAGCACCACCATCGACTCTCAGTTCCATGGACTGCATTCCGGAATCTGCTTCCATTGCTTTTACAATATCATATACCTGGTAAGCGATACCTTCCAAGGTTGCTCTTGCGATATGCGCATCGGTTGTTCCTCGGGTAATTCCCACAATAGCGCCACGAGCATACGGATCCCAATAAGGTGCGCCCAAACCTGTTAAGGCGGGAACGAAATATACACCTTCTGTTTCTTTTACAAGATTGGCGAGATTACTAATATCAGGTGCTGTTCTGATGAGTTTTAGCCCGTCTCTGAGCCATTGTATTGCTGCGCCTCCGACAAAAACAGAGCCTTCAAGTGCATAGGTTACTTTCCCATTGATTTTCCATGCGATAGTGGTCAGCAGGTTATTTTTCGAATAAACCGCTTTATCTCCTGTATTCATCAGAAGAAAACATCCTGTTCCATAAGTGTTTTTCACCATCCCTTCCGAGGTGCACATTTGTCCGAAAAGTGCAGCTTGTTGATCGCCAGCAATACCTGCAATAGGAATTTTTGATGCAAATAGTGTTGTAGATGTTTCTCCGTAGATCTCGGAACTTTGCTTAACTTCAGGGAGTATAGCTCTTGGAATATCGAAAAGTTGTAACAGGTCGTCGTCCCATTGCTGGGTATGGATGTTAAGAAGTAGTGTTCTGGAGGCATTGGTTACATCTGTGACGAACATTTTTCCTCTGGTCAATTTCCAAACCAGCCAAGTATCTATAGTGCCGAAACAAAGTTTTCCCTGCTCCGCTTTTTCTCTTGCACCCTCTACATTATCAAGAATCCATTTCAATTTTGTTCCTGAGAAATAGGCATCAAGGATTAGTCCAGTCTTTTCCTTGATAGTTTCTATGTACCCTTCTTTTTGCTTCAGCTCATCACAGTATTTTGCTGTTCTTCTGTCTTGCCAGACAATGGCATTGTAGATAGGCTCTGATGTTTCGCGATCCCAAACAACAGTGGTTTCTCTTTGGTTTGTAATACCTATCGCTGCGATTTCTCTACCTGATACTCCTGCTTTTGCAATGACTTCTGCCGCAACGGATATCTGTGAAGACCATATTTCATTGGGGTCGTGCTCTACCCAGCCTCCTTTTGGAAATATTTGGGTGAATGATTTCTGCGATAATTCTTCAATTTCTCCATTTTGATTAAAAAGAATGGCTCTTGATGAGGTTGTCCCTTGGTCAAGGGCCAAAATAAGTTTGTTTAGTTTTTCCGCTGGTGCCATAATTTGATTCTATTAAAGTTTAAACGATAATTTGAGTTTCTTTTTTTGGGGAATAATCTTCCAGTAAGTAGCCTTTTGCAAGCTCAATAAAATTTTTAGTTTCCAGTACTGCCCATTCTTCGGATTTTCCTAATCTCTGCGCCATAAATTGGGCAACATCTTCTGCAATATCAATGGCTGCACGGGCATCCGTAAACAAGAAACGGATTCTTCTGGCCAGTACATCCTCTAGGGTTTCCGCCATTTCGCATTCTATTGCCCATAGTACTTCTGCATAAGTAGCGTCATATTTCGGATGTATTTTTTGTTTCAGTGCAGCATCGCTTTGCTGTAGTTTTTTTATTTCAGGGATGTCAGATCCATAGATGTAAAGGTGGTCGCTCTGATCTGCGTGAGAAGCTGGAATATTTCCGTGAATAGAAAAATGATGCGTTTTACAACTTACTTCTGGCAGGTCTGCAACTTTTGACGCTTCATCAACAATTTCTTCCGCCATCTCTCTATATGTGGTCCATTTTCCGCCAATAACGGTCACAAGTCCTGAATCAGATATCATTATTTTATGGCTTCGGGATACTTCCTTGGTGCTTTGTCCCTCTTTTTCGGGAGCGGCTAATGGTCTTAAACCTGCAAAAACAGACAGGACGTCTTTTCTGGTTGGTGCTTTTACAAGGTAGTTTCTTGCGGTTTCCAATACAAATTCTATCTCTTTTTCCAGAGCGCGGGGCTCAAAGCTGGTGTCTTTAATCAAGGTATCTGTAGTGCCTACAACAACTTTGTTGTGCCAAGGTACTGCAAACAAAACCCTTCCATCGCTGGTCTTAGGGATCATTAATGCTTCTTCTCCCGGGAAAAAAGATTTGTCTAGTACCAGATGAATTCCTTGGCTTGGAACCACCATTTTCTTATGCTTTGTATTGTTCATGTTAAGAATGTCATCTGTAAATACACCTGTGGCATTCACGATTACTTTTCCTTTGACATGGTAGGTTTTACCCGTGAATTCATCTTTGACAATTACCCCATTCAATTGTCCGTTATTATCTTTTGATAGCCCCGTAACACCCATATAGTTAATCATAGTACCTCCGTTCTCTACAGTTGATTGTACCAGATTTATTGCCAGTCTGGAATCGTCAAACTGCCCGTCATGATAAAGTATTCCACTGGCAAGGTTTGAGCTTTTAATGGCAGGCAACTTTTGTAGGACATTCTTTTTGTTGAGGTATTTTGTTTTTCCAATACTCAGCTTTCCTGCTAAAAAATCATATATTGTAAGACCTATGAAATAAAAAGGTCCTCCCCACCAAGAATAATTTGGGATCACAAAAGACTGGTCTTTTACAAGATGAGCTGCATTTTTAGCTAAGAGGCCTCTTTCCCTCAATGCTTCTTTCACTAATTTTATATCTCCTTGTGCAAGATAACGTACTCCGCCATGCACGAGCTTTGTGCTGCGACTGGATGTTCCTTTTGCAAAATCTTTAATTTCAAATAAAACAGTTTTATATCCCCGCAATGTTGAATCCAATGCAGTTCCCAGCCCGCTTGCTCCACCACCAATAACAATAACGTCCCAGTTCTGGGTTTCGGTAAGTTTTGATATTTGATTTTTTCGTTTCATTTTTGCTGATTTTAATTATTATTTATTTCGTATTGCTTTGCTGAACAAATTTATGAAATAAAACGAAACTTCAAATTTGTTTTTTGATTTCGAATTGAAATCTTGAATGCTGTGAATAGCAAGTTGTACAACTGGCTTTTTTTTTGCATATTTGTTATCTATAAATTCCTTAATATATGAATGCTATAAATGAGAGACAGGAAAAAATTATAAACCTTTTTGATGGTTCTACTTTCATTAAAGTGAATGAAATTTCTGAGTTGCTGAATGTTTCGGAAGTTACAATTCGAAAGGATTTGAAATTTCTGGAATCTAAAGGATTGTTATATAGAACTCATGGTGGAGCAAGAAAACAGTCTAATTATGCTTTCGATAAACATATTAATGAGAAAGAGTTAGTACAGATAACTCAAAAAGAAAGTATTTCAAAAGCTGCAGTAGCATTTGTAGAAGATAATGATTTCATCATTATTGCTTCAGGAACCACTTTGCATGAATTTGCCAAAGTATTGATTAATTTCAGAAAGCTTACTGTTCTTACATCTTCTCTAAAAGTTGCTATAGAATTGGGGAATATGCCTTCTGTAGAAGTTATCCAGTTAGGGGGTGAGGTAAGGAAATCATCTGCGTCTGTTGTAGGCTCTATTTCAGAAACAATTTTAAAACAGTTTTCATGCAACAAGCTTTTTCTAAGTGTTGATGGAATAGATCCGGAATTCGGTCTTTCAACCTCCAATGCGGCAGAAGCACATTTGAACAGTATTATGGTAAATTCAGCTGATCAGGTATATATTCTTGCTGATTCTTCAAAAATCAACAAAAGAGGATTCGGAAGAATATGTTCAATCTCGGAGGTGGATACTTTGATAACAGATAAAGGTATTTCTGAGAAACAATATAACCTATTTATAGAAATGGGTATTGATGTTGTGATTGCACATTGTGAAAATTTAACAAACTCATAAAATAATTCGGAGAATTTTATTCATGGATTTAAGAGGGATAATTTGTATAAAATAAAAATTCGATAAATAAGGTAGTGTTTCACTAACTGTGTAAGTTAAAAAGTTATTCTGAAAAATTTTTGAGCCCATTAAGCTCAAAAATAATTTTCGGAAATAACTTTTTACTATTTTTAACCTATATAGTTATGATCGATGGTAACTATCTAATTAATTGTACCAGATTTTATTTTGAGTAAGTCAAAATATAATTCGGCAGTTTACTTTTATTAATTAGAATATTAAATATTTTGTCTAAACGGTAAGACTTCTAAACATAGTTCGATAATGGTTTTTAAGAAGTTCTTCATTCAAATGATATTTTCCAAAATTTAAATATGAAAAAAAGTCTTCGTTAATAAAATCGGTGAAAGCTTTAGGATAGTAATCCTCAATATTGACTTTTTCAACAAAATCTGATTCTGTACTAAAGTCAATACTTCTATTAAAGTGATTTTGATTTCCATAATACCATTCTATTCGTAACGAACCATTGATAATGCTCCCTGCAAAACCAATATCATTACTTTCTCCAACATAGATTGTTGATCCAAATGCTATATTACTCCGGTATTTATCACGAGGATTTATTTTAAGTTGTTCAGTAAATTCTTTTGTAATCTCGTTGAAAAAAATTCTGACATAAAAATTAGGAACATTTTCTTTACCCAATATAAATAATCGAAGCTGAGAAATATCCACTTGATCGACAAAATTGCTAGTCATTATTTTACATCCTGCGTGCTTTGCAAAATAACGATGTATGTCAATTTTTGAAGATTTCCAATTACTCGGAAAAATCTCGTTATAATTGATATGTCCTGTTTGCTCAATCATATTGTTGATTTTGTCTATATTCTCAAAAAATATAGTGTAGGCATCATCAGCATTTCTCGTCTTATTGTTATTACAATCAATACAAATGATTTTTGGGAATTTAATCAGTTTATCTTTTGGAGAATTAAAAGGGTATAGCTTTTCTCCGTCATAATAAACAGCGTCAAAAGATTTACCAAATTGGCGTCTTATATCAGATGCCTTAAATTTATGTTCCTCCGAATTTGCTTCGTTAATTTGACAGATCCAACATTTCATATTTTACAAGTGTTACTAATTATTATTTCTTATTTTCTCTAAAACATCTTTTATATGTTGAGGGTATTGACCGGTAAAGTACTCATATATCAGAGGATTTTTTGAGAAAAAATGACTTGTGAGATCTACAAAAGTTTCAGTTGAAATTTGACCATTAATTTTAAATAATTTTTTTGATCTCGATTTAATTTGAGAGTATTCCTTTTTATTGTAGTTGAGATCTGAATCTCTTCTTTGATAATACTCTTGTTCTGTGTAGAAATGGAATGCACCATCAAAGTGTCTGAAAGTATTTGTATTCATATCAAATTCTGCGTGAACGTAGCGAACTGGGAAGTATAATTCTTCAGCAATTTTCAAATTAATACTTTCTGTTTTAAATTCCTCTGCCTGAAAAGTTTTAATATTTTGTAATGAAGACCACTTAACGTCTACGGAATAAGTACCTCCGAATAATGAAGATATATCAAAATCGTCAAAATCATAAGAAGGTCTCAGTTTAACTACTTGATCGGAAATTTTCCCAACATCTTGATTAAAAGTTGCACCATACCAAGTATCAAGTTCTAATAGGGAAGAATCTTGTATATCTATTTTTAAATTATCAACATCCAATCTAATTTTTATTTCATCATAATCCGCAGGATCTATTCTCCAAAATTTTTCAATAAATCTTGGTTGAAAACCATTATGGGGAGAGTATGCTCGTCTAAATAAATAGTCAGCCATAATTATGTAATTGTCAGCAAAAAAATATCCATCACTAAAGACGTGTTTTTTAAATTTTGAATTGAGATATTTGTAATCTAATAAACCATCTTTGTCAGGTATAATATCTTCGTTAAATTTTAAGAATAAATTTTTTGAGTTAACGGTTATTCCTGATACCTGACTATACTTAAATTCGTGCTCAGTCAAATCAATATTCTTTGATTGTGCAAAGTTGATAAATGCAGATATAATATTTTGATTTTCTTTCAATATCGCCGTGGCTTCTTCTTCAAGATGCTTAAAATAATTCTTTTTAAAATCGGACATTTCACTCACAGTAAATCAGATGTTTAATTGTTTTTTCTCTTGTTAAGATATTCAAAGTACCAATATTTGTTTTTATTTTTCCGATCACATATAAAACCGTTAAAATCAAAAGGAAAGAAGAAGTTTTTACACCGCATCGTTAGATAATTGAAATATTTGGATGTAGTTACCAAATATTATTTATTTGATACTCTATCCAGTTTAATTCTATGAAAGGAATAGAGTTGATTTTTATTAAAATATAATATTTTACTTCGAATAGATAGTCACTTAATTTACTTCTAATTTATCTATGATAACTTTAGATTAAAATTTTGAATATTTACTATAATGTATAAAGTGTATTTAGATTGAATTTTTCAATTTAAGGAATATTTAATCTTCCCAAATAATACTTAGTGCACAATTTTCATACACTATACAATGTTCATAAAAAATTCTTCTGGAATCTTCAGAT
Organism: Epilithonimonas pallida; assembly: GCF_900182975.1. Lineage (NCBI taxonomy): Bacteria > Pseudomonadati > Bacteroidota > Flavobacteriia > Flavobacteriales > Weeksellaceae > Epilithonimonas > Epilithonimonas pallida. Next base: position 205,943 of record NZ_FXUO01000005.1, read on the forward strand.
TTTACACCTTCAAAGCAATCTATAGCAAAAATTTCTTCTGGATTTTCAATTGAAGTTTTTACATTATTAAAATAATCAGCCATAGCTAAACCTTCAGGAACTTTTTTATCATTAAGTAAGTTCCAGAAAGGGAAGCCCTGACTGTTTTTTTGCCATTTCACAAATCCATTCTCAGCATAAACTATTTTGATAGGATGGTTTCCTATTTCTGCAAATCTGAGTGCACATGAAGTTTTACTAACATTATATTCCTTGCTTAACTCATCAATTACTTTAAAACTAAATTTTTTTCTCTTCCATAAATCTCGTTGAAAAGATTCTTCCGGCATTAAGAGACAAGCCGCAAAATAATCTGCTTCTCTTTCAATTTTATCGAATTGAACCTTGTCAATTTTCGAGGGATGAGGTTCTAAAATTCCCAGTTTTAGCCCAACGCGATGTGTGTCTATAAAATAGTGTCCAAGTTCGTGAGCTAGTGTAAATCTAGAACGTGGAGAATTAAACCTATTATGATTATCTATATTAATATGAATATAAAATTCATTATCATCATATACAGTCATTCCATCAAAAGTCCCTTTGTCATAATGATCATAAAACACCTCAATGTCCTCAGATTCTGCAATAAGATGTAATGGAATTATTTTTTCAGTATTGAAATTTCCACTAATGGACCCAGCAAGCTTTTTAATTTTTGATAAGGAACTGCTATCAATCACCTTTCTTCTTTTTCTGATTCTCTTTCATTTTGTCAAAGACGCTTTGAGAAATATTGCTTTGCCCTTTTCTGGCGACCATTTTCAAACTTTCTATTTCATGACTTAGGTTTGTGTCAATTGATATAATTTTTGATTCTTTTTCAACGCAAAAAGAACCATCAATAATTGATTTGACATTAATACCTGTGTTTTTCAACTTAAAATCATAATCTTCATAAAGTTTATTAAACCTCTCTATCTGAGTTTTAGTCTGAGGAAATAAAAAACCTGTTGAGTGTAACCAATCATCAAGGTTTGTCTCTGTAACCTTTCCTATATATTTTTTATCTATTCCCATTGAAAGCTTTTAGATAGTTATTAATGTGATCGTTAGCTTCTTTTTTATAAACCTGAATTGAATTTTGAACTAAATTCAATCTGTCTCTCAATTTTTTACCCACCGACCTTGGTATATTTTTTTTTCCGGTATTTTCGTAAGCTTTATATGTAAGATACACAATCTTATGTTTTTCAGATAAACCTAGCATAGCTCTCTCAATGATTTCTAATCTAATTTTCAGCTCTCTTTTCTTTTGTATATCGTCGTCTCCTACTGTTAAAGAAATTAGATCATCAATATTCTCTACAATTGATAAATCGTCTTCATCAGGTTCCGCACAGGTATTTAGATCTCCATATTTTACCAATTGAGTATATACTATTGGATAAAGCCATAACAAAATCGACCGATCAATATCATCCGGATACTTGGCTTTACTTTTATTAAAAGAGTGATATTTCCAAACGCGGGCAAAAGCACAAGTTGCTATTTCAAGTGCAACAACCTCACTGTAATTAAATTTATTACAATATATTTCTGCTTTTTGCAAAATATCTCTTTCAAACCTACTACAAAACTCAGTAAACGCTGCAGCAGCTTCTTCAGGATATTCTTCTTTAAAAGAAATATAATCTATAAGCTCATCACTGGGTAATGTCTCAAAAACTATTTCATCGGTTTTTTTTTGTTCTACATTCATCTATATACCAAAAAGCATTACTAATGGAATTAGTATATGAGTGGATAGGCTCATATACTTCAAAGTTAAAAAAATCTTTCTAATAGAATTAGTATATGTTTGAAGTTTGTTCAACGGTCAATTCCTTTATGGCCTAGAATGTTAAAGGAAAAAATGCATACTAATTATGGCAACTAACAAACCGACTGGAGACGGTCACAGAAACGGAGCAGTTAAGGGGCGTTCCCAAACCTACAATCCACAAACAGATTCTTGGGTGAAACGCGATACTGCTACAGGTAGATTTATGGATGTAAAAACTTCTAGTAACACTCCCTTCAAAGGAGTTACCAAGGAAAAGTAACTCCATTTAAGCTCCAGGTATCCTAAAAATGATACTTGGAGTTTACCAATTTTTTGATATCATTATATAAATGAGAAAGAGGTGTAGTTCTTTAAAAGATTATAATATGCTTACGGATTTCCGTAATATATTTTTGAAAAATAAAATTACATTTGGCTCTATTTATATTAAAATCAGACTTTTATGACAGTTTGTCATTACTACTATTGTAGGAGAAAAGTTTGATGTAATAAATTTAATAAACAAAAAAATGAAATTATCAGACAAAGATTTACAGTTTTTTATTAGTAAAATCAAACTGCAGCCTGAAAACATGGGCAAGTATAGAGATCAGGTAAACAACCTGAAAGAAAAATTAAATAAAAAAATTGCTGAAGATGACAGACACGGATTAAAGGTTGAGAAATATCTTCTTGCTGGTTCGTGGAAAAAGCATACGATTTTGAAGCCTACAGGAGACCATCCCATAGATATTGATCTTGTGCTTTTTGTTACTGGTGATGAAGATATCCATAATGATATTGGGAAGCTTTTTGATTTTATTGTAGAATATTTGAAAGAAATTTATCCACAAAAAGACATTTCTAAAGATGTGGATGCTGCTGGAAATACAAAGTCGGTAACCATTTATTTTTCAGGCTCAGGATTAAGTGTTGATATTGTTCCTGTAGTCCCATTAAGCACACCAAAGGATTATGTATGGCAACCCAGCAGACACGGAAATGGTAAAAAGTATATTACCAGTATTTCCAAGCAGTTAAGTTTTTCACTTAACAAAAGACAGGAAAATTCTGCTTACACTTCAATTGTAAGAGCTATAAAATGGTGGAGAAATTACAAAGAATTAAAACCTTCTGATAATGAACCAGGATTATCTTCTTTTACGATTGAATTGATTGTTGCCTATCTTGACATAAATAAAGGAATCCAAACAAATATCGAAGAAGGAATCATTCGGTTTTTTGAATTTGTAAGTTCAACTGAATTTCCCGAAATTATTTTTCAAGATTCCATTCGTAGTGTTCCGTCGCAATACGATTCAGCTATTTATGTAGCAGACAACACTAATAAGGAAAACAATGTTGCAAAGAGAATGACCAAACCAAGATGGAACGAAATTATTGAAGAGGCTGAAGAGGCATTTGATACTTTGAACTTTGCTCAAGCAAGAAATAATGAAGGAGATACTATACAAGAATGGAAAAGTGTCTTCGGCCCAACCTTTAACATTAAATAAATTAAACTATGTACGGAACAAATACAAAAACCAATACTTATACGGTCCTTGATATACGAAAAACATTTGAAAGCTGTGAGGCAGATATCAGAACAATTGCCAGACGCACTAATAAGTGGACAATGGAATATGTAGATAAGGTTTTCCATGATGTGCTCAAATTTGCAGAAAAATATTATTTACAATCAGTAAGTATAACCTTGATTAATACTAATACGGGTTTACCTGTGAAAGCAGCTAAATTTATTGTAAATGATTTAGGTGATGCAACCGATAGCGAACGTGCTGGGAAAAATAATGATTGGCCAGATACTGATAACACTTCACTATCAATCATATTATCTCATACTCAGAAATGGAGGAGCTTAACTTCTGAAGACAAAGCAAATTTTCAAAAGGAATTAAAACTGAGTTGGGGGAGTACAGATATTAATACTAATTTTCCACATCTACAACAGTCAGACGCACAGTTGTACGCAAGCAATGGATATGAATTACAAAAAAAGAATTTCAAATAAATATGAGCACAATTTTCGATAATATAACAGAACTTCCTAGCAGAGAAATTGCAGAAAGAGCTAAACACTTAATAGGTTTTGAAGACAAGTATAGTAGGATATTCTCAAACTTAAAACTATTGTTGGATCAGGAAGGTCTAGTTGAGTGGAGTAAGAAATTCCACAAAACGGAACTACCCGTAATCTCACAACTCAAAGAGAAATATCCTTTAATTATATTAACAGGTGATGCGGGAACTGGTAAAACTGTTTCTGCAGAAGCTATTGCGGATAGAATGCTTAGAGAATTAAAAAAGGAGGGCTTTTTTCTAAAACTGAGTACTAGAGTAAGAGGAGAAGGTCTTCATGGGCAAATGGGCAATTTAGTAAATGATGCATTTGCTGAACTAAAAACCCAAGCAGGTAAGAAAAGAATAGCATTTTTACTAATTGACGAAGCAGATGCAATTGCTTCAACACGATCTACTATGCAGATGCATCAGGAAGAAAAAGCAGCTGTAAATACATTGATTCAAAAAATTGATGAAATTCGTGAACTAAATGGGCGAGCAATATTGTTTATGTCGACAAACAGATTGCATTTTCTTGATGAAGCTATTGTGAGAAGGGCGGCAATTATTTTAGAATTTGAGCGTCCCACCTTTGAGGAAAGAGTGCTTCTTTTTAAAACCTCTCTCGCTGGTGTTGAAATTACAGATAAGCAGTTAGAGGAATTGGCTAACCTGTCAGGAGAGGAATCGAACAATGGACTTTCTTTTTCTTTTTCAGATATAAGATTAAGAATATTGCCAGAAGCTGTTGCAAAATGTTTCCCGGATAAAGCTTTAGATTTTGAAACTGTTGCCGAGACAATTAAAAAACTTAATCCAAGCCCCAAAATTGTATGAAAAAAGGACCTATCTTTCTACAAATAATTCTGTCTGTTATTCTAATCGTTGGAGGATATATCGAAAAAGGAAACTGGACAGAATCTAAATATTCCACCACGGGATATATCACTTTACTTACCTTCATTGTAACTTTTGTATATGAAAACTACAATAGACTTGGGTTTTATTTCCAGTCAAAGGTTTTGTTAAAAAATACTGATGTTCGTGTTTCTATTTCATATCTGTATAGAATAAAAGTTGAAAATGAATACTTACTTGTTAAAAGCAGAACAAGAAAATATTTTCAGCCTGTGGGTGGTTGTTATAAAACGTTACCTGGCTGTGAAAAAATATTCGAAGAATTAGATGTTAGAGCTGATAGAAAATTTGAAACTGAAAAAGGAATAGCAAAAAATGATCTCCGTGTTCATGTAAAAGGTAAAAATCTAATTAAATTTCTTAAATGGTTCGATTCAAAAGAGGATCGTGAGATTTCGCCTTGGAGAGAATTTTGTGAAGAATTAATTGCGACAGAAATTTTAGAGTGGAGGCCTTTTAGATACATCGACTACAAGTTTAAGAAAAAAATTCAATCACCTATAATTGATCTGGATATGGGAGGTAAAGGTCTTTTTATTTATGAAGTTTTTGACTTAGTAATTAATGATGAGCAAATGCCATTACTTAAAGATTTAAAGAGTAAAACATCTGAAAATTACATTTGGGTTACAGATGAAGTTATTCAAACACTAGGGCATGAGACCGGGTCGAAATCTTTTCCGCATGAAATTGGGCCACATACAAAGTATGCACAAAACTTAAAATGGAGTAAATAAAAACATCAACTGTTGATTTTTATGACATAGTACGTAATCATTAGGAGGTAATTTGCATTGAATTTACTTAATTAAATTTTTACAATTTATCAAATATAAACCAGATTAGCACAAAAGTAATTTCCTAGTTTTTTAATTTCGTTTATTCAAATATATAATTGACAATTTTTGTTATCATGATTATTATTTTAAGAATGAAAAATATGGGAGGAATTTTTTGTCTTTGAAAGTCTGTGTTTTAGTGAAATTTAGTCTTGAAAAATTGTCTTTTTTTTGGTAAAACTAAAAAAAGACCTATATTTGCACTAGTAAAAACAAACAATCTTAAATCTGGTAATGGTACAGATGTGGAGTTTTTAATTAACTTCATTGATTATCAATACTGTACAAAGATATAATAGAAAAAACGATGTATTATAATGCATCGTTTTTTATTTTTGCCGACTAAAAAAGCAAAATAGCGACTCCGGAACGTAGTAATTTATGTCAGATGGTTCAAATGTGGAGTTACTAATTTACTTTAAATCATTATGAATAAACGGCGGAATCAATGTATTCACTGTAATTACAGCTACTGTATCAAGGCAGGAATAACATCTCAAAATAAACAGCGCTATCAGTGCAAAAAATGTAAAAAGAAGTTCATAGGGAACTATTCTTATCGTGCATACCATAAAAGTACTAATCACAATATTCAACAGCTGATAAAAGAAGGAGTTGGTATTAGAGGAATTAGCAGATTACTTGATGTCAGCAAGACGACTGTACTAAAAAAGATTTTAAAAATCGCTTCTAAGGTTGTTAAGCCACCAATCCCTCAGAATATTACAATCGAAATTGATGAGTTAAAAACATACACTCAAAGTAAAACCAATGAACGGTGGGTAGTTGCAGCCTATTGCAGGGAGACAAAGAGAGTAATTGACTATAAGCTTGGCAGAAGAACGACTAAAACGCTACAATGTATTATAGATACTTTGCTTTTTGCGAATCCTAAAAAGATATACAGTGATCGTTTGAATATCTATCCTAAATTAATTCCTAAGCATCTTCATAGCACAAAACGAAGAGAAACCAATCATATTGAGCGGAAATTCCTTGATTTACGAACTCATATAAAGCGATTGGGAAGGAAGAGTATTAATAAAGCTCAAAAAGATAAATATACAGACGCTATATTGAAGATTTATTTTTGGGGAATATCTCTTAATGAAAATAAGGAATCTAAAAGTTTGTCATACTTAAACTAAGTTATTTTATTGTAGTGGCTATTTATTTAAATGTTTGAATCTATAATTAGTCGGCAAATTAGATTATGCAATAGATGATAGTTTTTGATTCTATACACTCAAATATACATACTGTCTCCCATAAAATCATAAAATGAAAAATTTAGATACTTTAAACAATACAATATCTGAATATTTTGTGAGATATTGGTAGCGACCGATGGGTATTTTATTTATAGTAAATTACCATCCAGGTATATTCTAGCAGTACGCCTATAATCAATCTTTTAATATTAAACCCCAAACTTTAGATCGTAAAAAACATAGCAATTGATGCTGCAGCCATAAAGAAAAAAGTTGCCCACAATAAACTTTTTGAAAGCCATCTGCTTTTGAATTCTCCCATAATACTTTCACTTGCAGATATTCTGATGATAAGAAACAAGAGAGGCACGGCAGCTACACCATTGAGAACAGCTGTGTAAACAAGAGCCTTCACAGGGTTAATCACAATAAAATTCATACACAGACCAATAAGTGTAGAAATAATAATGACCATATAAAAACCTTTTGCTTTTGTAAATTTCAGGTTTAAACTTGCATTCCAGTTGAAAGCTTCGGAAACCGCATATGATGCCGATCCTGAAAGAACGGGCACGGCAAGTAATCCCAATCCAATGATTCCTGTAGCAAATATGATTTTTGATATCAACCCCGAATTTGGAAATGACTGCACTAGAGGTTCTAAAGCTTTTGCTGCATCAGCCGCAGTATTAATATCTGTTATATGAGCGCTATGCAGAACAGTTCCTCCAACCAATATAATACACCATGTTGTAAATTCAGAGATGACCATCCCTATACTATTATCTTTTCTCATTGCATGAATATGACGCCATCCGATGTTGGGCTTTCCGTCTTGGATAAGACCTCTTTCATTTTCTTCTTCCACTTCCTGGGAAGCCTGCCAAAAGAACATATAAGGTGTAATCGTTGTCCCAAATACTCCGGTGATTATAAAAAGAAAATTGAAAGAAAACTCAAAATGAGGAACAATAGAGGCTTTTAGTACTTCTTTCCATGGCTGATCAATAATAAAAGCTGTAAGCGGGTAGGCAAGAAGTGATAATGCCAGCCATTTAAGAACTTTTGAATATACCCGATAACTGGTGAAGACCTCTAATGTAAGTATACTAATAGTAAAAAAAAGCATTAGTATAACAATATCGGCCGGAATAATTAATTGTGCGGCAGCTGCCATGGCCCCAATATCTGCTCCGATATTGATCGTATTAGCAATAACAACCAATCCTACCGAGCTGTATAGGATTTTTTTACTGTAATGCTCTTTAATAACTCCTGTTAGCCCTTTACCGGTAACCATTCCTATTCTTGCACAGGCTTCCTGTACGGCAGTCATGAACGGGAGCATATAAAGCGCGGTCCATAATTGGGCATAGCCAAACTGGGCTCCCGTCTGAGAATAAGTAGCAATGCCTGAAGGGTCATCATCAGCTGCTCCGGTTGTAAGTCCAGGACCTAAAAGACCAAAGAATTTTTTGATTTTTTTTGTTTGATTTTCGACCTGATGTTTGACAGACATTATTAATTGTTTTTGAATACAATATACTATTAATTGATCATTTTTTTCGATCCGCTGAAGTAAAGAGTTTTTCATCATTAAAAAGACTTTCCGCATAGCGGGAAAGTCTTTTTAATTATTACTTTAAATGTGTTTTTAAGAAAAACTGCTTTTCATATTAGTTGCAGTAAGAAATTCGAGGATTGGTACTGTCTCCGCATTGGAACTGATATTTTCCTTGCGGATATTTCGGTGTGGGATTATCTGTAACTTCAAGCGGAGTCATCGATTGACCGCTATAGGAAGGCATGGTAATCTGCGCAGCGGAACCATTACCTAAAGCAACATTTTTGGCACTGGCATTACCGTTAAAGCTGTAATCCATCATGGCGTCCAAAAGCCGGTACACACCATAATAGTCCAATGCATCAAATACTTTTCGGGAACTTGGCATTGCGTGGTCTGTGACATAATTGTATCCCGTTAACAGTGGATGATTTAATATAAACGAAATCTTTTTCAGCATTAGAAATATTGATGTTTTTAAAGATATCGATTGCCATTCTGTGATCGTTGACATCATCTTCATCATAGACCTGGGTAATCATTTTGGTATTAGAAGGGAAGCTCTGCAATTGCTGTTGGGTGGTTAATGTACTATTCCAGTTAAAAGAATACCATGGAGCCATAGTGAAAAGAAAACGCCCGTTTTGCCCCCAGCCTTTTTCCGTAAATGCTTTATAGGCAAGATCAATACTTGCTCCACCACCAAAAGAATGTCCCATAAAGCCTACTTTCTGAGTATCAATAATGTTGGGATAATCTGCGGCAGCCTTTATGAAGCCTTCCCACAGGGTTTGGTAACGGTGATCAACACTGATGTCAATGGTGCGGTAAGGCACAAACACCACTACATAACCTTTCTTGGCAATAAAGTTATACAGCTCTATATTGTATTCTTTATCCTCACCACCAAAGGGATGTGAAAAGAATATAGTAGGTCTGGGAGAAGTAATTCCTTTAGGATAGAAAATTGAAACCTGTGTTCCCGTATACTGCGGATTACTAAAGTCAATTTCGGCCACTTCATAATTTCCGTCTGCGCCATATCCTGATGCCGGTTTCTGAATAGGTCCTTGAAAGCTGTTGCCAAGTTTTGGCTGAATAAGAGCAGCTTCGTCAGCGTCGTTAGTGCTTTGAGAGCATGCAGAAGCAGTAATAAACAAAATCATTACCCATGGATAGAATAGCTTTTTCATTTTCTTTTTTCTTTTAAAGTTTGAACCATCTGATCTTTAATTTCCTCATATTTTTTGTATTGTCCTGCATCCAGAATTTGGCTCAGGGCATTGGATTTTTCTTTCTGTAAAGCTTTCAGTTTTTTGAATTTAGCGAGTTTACCTTCGTTACTTTGCAGAATCGGATCATTTTTTTTGGCATACTGAAGATTAAGAGCAGAGACCTGCTCAACCTGCTTTGTATTTAATGCTAATTTATTTGTCATCCACTCCGTCATCATCTTTGCACGCTGCTCGGGAGTACTGTCCTGTAGTTTTTTTGCCTGTGCCGTTACATTTGCAAATGTCATACATAGAAATGCTGTCACAAGAATAGGCCATTGTTTTTGTTTTAAAATCATCTTGGAAATTTTAATATTTGATGAAACAAATGTAGCAAGAACGATTATTTCCTTTAAGATAAAAAAGGATGAGGCTGCTAAATTCCGGGGTGAATTCATTATTGATCCAGCCACTTTCTAAAGTGCATCGCTTTTGCTTTACTGACAAGGATCTGTTCCTGAGGTAGCGGATGTATTTTGATCAGCAGTCTGCCATTAAAGAAATATTCTACGGCATCTACAGCGCTCTTATTGATAATGAATTGGCGGTTAGCCCTGAAAAAGAGAGTGGGATCGAGCTCATGTTCCAGCTGTTCCAGGGTAAATTCCACTACATATTGTCTGCCATCGGCCATATGTGCGTATACGATTTCATTTGCGGTATGGAACCAATTGATTTTAGCCGCGTCAACAGGGATAAGCCTGCCACAGTAATGAATAAGGAAGGATTTTTTATATTGCTTTGTTGTATGTTGTAGCTCCTGTAGCAAAGATTCTGTTTTGTCCTGTCCATTTTTTGAATCATCAGCAATAAGGGTATCATATTTATGTAAAGTCCGCTGTATTTCTTCTGTGTCAAAAGGTTTTAAAACGTAATCAATACCGTTATTACGGAATGCTTCGATAGCATAATCATTATATGCAGTAACAAAAATAACTGGTTTTCTTATATTGATCTGTTTAAAGATTTCAAATGATAACCCGTCAGAAAGCCTGATGTCCGAAAATATCAGATTAAAATCACCATCGTCTAATGTAAACCAATCTATAGCTTCTGCAATACTTTGTAAAATCTTCACAATTTGAATTTCCGGATTGACTTCTTTCAGAATATACTCAAGATTTCTTGCGGTTGCAACTTCATCTTCGATAATGACAATATGTAAGTTTTTTTTCATAATAAGGGAAGCTTTACGATGAAATATTCTTTCGTCTGGAAAATCTCTATTTCTTTATGGAGTTGCAGTTTGTATCTCTCATTCAGGTTGGTAAGACCAAGCCCGGTGCCTTCTGTCTCACTGATGGAGGGCTGGAGATTATTTCGGATAATAAGCCATTTGTCTTCTTCATAAATCTCTACAGTTAAAGGATGTGAAAGAGTAGCTTTGTTATGTTTAACAGCATTTTCCACCAGGGGTTGCAGTGATAAATGAAGAATTTGTTTGCTTATACAATCTTCGCTGATATTGATATGAATCTGAAATGCATTTTCCAGCCGCATTTTTACCAGCTGTATATAGGATTTCAAGTGCTCAAGCTCTTTCTCAAGATTTACTAGATTGTTACCTGAACGAACCAGCGTATATCTGAAGATTTTGGAAAGATGGAGAATATAGTTTTGAGCCAGATTTGGATTTTCCCTTACTATGGCAGAAAGGCTGCTCAATGTATTGAATAGAAAATGCGGGTTAAGCTGTTCCTGGAGCAATTGCAGTTGTGCCTTAAGGTGAGCGGAATTGAGCTGCTCGTTGATAAGGTCCTTATTTCTGCTTTCACGCATCAGAAGAATAAGGCGGATAACAACTGCAATCATGATACTGCTGAGCAAAAACCGGGCAAAATATCCTCTGATTCTTCCTCCCGTAAGTTGGGGAGCCCCAAAGAGCAAAGAATGAATCATACTTCCCAGTATAATTGCTGCCACCAACACCAAGACATTGAATATATAGAGTCTCCAGTATTGTTTGTTTTCTCTAAAGACACTCAGAAACTTACCCTGGGACAGGTTAAGATACAGTAACAAAAGGCAGAATGCCATATTATATAAAAACTGGTAGCCATATTCCCCGATATTGAACTGCCAGTAACGGGCGATAATCCCATCACTGTTAAGGGCCATCAGTTTTGCAGAATTGACCATTAGTGTGATCAAAAAGGCACTGTAAAGATATATTTTTCTTTCATTCTTATTCATTAATACAAAGAAAGCAAAATATTAAAACCGATGATATAATAAATGGTTGAAGCGGTAAAAGTTGGTGGTGAAATAATAAATTCTGAAGACCTTATCGTAAAGATTCATGGGTAGCAATAGACTTAGAATATCACATATATTGGGGAATTGCCAACATTGTTCAAACGCAATTCTTATTCATTGACTTTATAGGTATGAGATAGATTATAGAGACTTTATCAATTTGCTGATTAGAAAGAGTATTATTAAGAAAATATAATAATGAAAAACCAATGATTGGGCTTATTTAAAATCGTTCTTAATGAAATATTTCATAATTTTGTTATAGTGAAAAAGCTGATTTCCATATTGTTGTTATCCCTTTATTTGGTTTCTACAACCGAACTATATCAGCTTTTGAAAATGCCGCTTCTCATTGAGCATTATTTTCAGCACAAAAACCTTAATTCTGAAATGTCGTTTACTGCATTTCTGAAAATGCATTATGATCATCCGGTTAAAGATAATGATTATGATCAGGATCAGAAGCTACCTTTTGTTTCACACGCAAGTCCTCTTTCTGTTGTATTTACCGTTAATCCAATTTTAGACCTTCATTGTATAGAAAAGGTATATAACCCTATTGGTATAAAACAAATTCTTTATGAAAATGTCCTTTACAATAAGGAAATTTTAAATTCTATTTGGGAGCCTCCAAAATTTTATCAATCTTAATCTATTTTTTTCAATCATTCTCTGATTGAGGGTATTCTGCTTTGCCATAAAGTATCTGTAAAGATGCAGATGCATTCATGGTGTGCTTCAGAATACCTATAACTTATCTCAATAATTAAGATTAATAATCAATCATTTATGCTTACAAAAATCATTGAGTTTTCTGTAAAGAATAAACTCATTATTGCATTGTTGGTATTAGGGCTTATTGGAATTGGTTCCTATCAGGTCACTAAATTACCGATAGATGCGGTACCCGATATTACCAATAATCAGGTACAGGTTATTACCATTGCACCTTCTTTTGGAGCAACGGATATAGAACGACTTGTTACCTTTCCTATAGAACAAGCCAATAATAATATTTCAGGATTAAAAGAGATCCGAAGTTTTTCGAGATTCGGACTATCTCTTGTTACCATTGTCTTCGAAGATAATGTTGACGTTTATTGGGCCAGACAGCAGGTTGCAGAAAGATTGCAACAGGTACAGGCTATCATTCCACAAGGGATAGGAAGTCCTCAACTAGGACCTATTTCCACGGGACTAGGTGAAATTTTTCAATACGTGGTAAGGCCCGAAAAAGGATATGAAAAAAAATACAATATCACGGAGCTTCGTACAATTCAGGATTGGATTGTAAGGAGGCAGCTTTTAGGTGTAAAAGGAGTTGCAGAAGTCAGCAGCTTTGGAGGAAAGCTAAAACAATATGAGATTGCAGTCAATCCGGATAGGTTGAATGCGTATGGAATCACCATTAATGATGTTTTCGATGCCCTACAAGCCAATAATCAAAATACAGGAGGTGCTTATATTGAAAAAGGACCTACCGTTTTATACATCAGAAGTGAAGGTTTGGTAGGGAACATTGAAGAAATTAAAAATATTTCCATTGCTACAAAAACAAATGATGTTCCATTGTTTATAAGAGATATTGCAGAGGTAAAACCGGGTTTTGCCACCCGATACGGTGCGATGACCTTTAATGAAGAAGGAGAAGTCTCAGGAGCGGTCGTTATGATGCTCAAAGGTGAAAACAGTAACCAGGTGATTAAAAATGTAAAAGAGAAAATTGCTCAGATTCAGAAGACCCTTCCAAAAGGAGTGGTGATAGAACCTTTCCTGGATCGGACCAAAATGGTGAACAATGCCATCGGAACAGTAGAGAAAAATCTTACGGAAGGTGCGTTGATTGTCGTTTTTGTCCTGGTTTTATTTCTGGGAAATATAAGAGCGGGATTATTGGTAGCATCAGTAATTCCCCTAGCGATGCTGTTTGCCATTTGTATGATGAATCTTTTCGGAGTCAGTGGTAATCTGATGAGTCTGGGAGCTCTGGATTTCGGTTTGATTATCGATGGGGCGGTGATCATCGTAGAATCTGTTCTGCATCAGTTCAGTCATAATTCAAAATTCAAAAAGATTTTTGCTGTCGGAGCATCAGAAATGGATACCGTTGTTATAGATTCAGCTGGAAAAATGATGAACAGCGCCGTTTTCGGACAGATCATTATCCTGATTGTTTATCTACCGATTCTTACCTTACAGGGAATTGAAGGGAAAATGTTCAAACCGATGGCGCAGACCGTTGCTTTTGCATTGTTGGGAGCATTTTTATTGTCGTTAACATATATCCCAATGATGAGCTCCGTTTTACTGAGAAAAAGAAGTGAAAAACCTACTTTTTCAGATAGGGTGATGAAGAAAGTAGAGAAGATTTATCTTCATACTTTACTTAAACTTCTTAGAATTCCTAAAACGGTTTTTGCGGTTGTAGGAGTCTTATTCATTACAGCTGTTTTCATTTTATCCAGAATGGGAGGAGAGTTTATTCCATCTCTTGAAGAAGGCGATTTTGCGGTGGATACAAGAGTTTTGCCCGGAAGTAACCTTACAACAACGATTGAAAGCACCCAAAAGGCTGCTCATATTCTCAAATCCAGATTTCCTGAAGTGGAAAAGGTGGTTACAAAAATTGGAAGCGGGGAAGTTCCTACCGACCCAATGCCCATGGATGCTTCCGATATGATGGTTATTTTAAAAGATAAAAAAGAATGGACTTCAGCTTCCTCTTTCCCTGAACTGGCAGATAAAATGGGTAAACAACTTCAGGATGTTCCCGGAATTACCGCCAGTTTTCAGTTCCCTGTTCAGATGCGTTTTAATGAATTAATGACGGGGGCAAGACAGGATGTTGTCATCAAGATTTTTGGAGAAGACCTTGATGTGCTTTCCCAAAATGCCCAGAAGCTTGGGAAAATTATTGAAACAGTAGAAGGAACCCAGAATCTTTACATAGAACCTGTTTCGGGAATGCCTCAGGTAATTATAGAGTACAACCGTCCTCTGATTGCCCAGTATCATCTGTCTGTTTCAGATATCAACAGAGTGGTGAATACTGCATTTGCAGGACAGAGTACAGGATTGGTATTTGAAGGTGAAAAACGCTTTGATATGGTTGTACGTCTGGATACCAAAGACCGGAAAAATGTTACCGATATTAAGAACCTTTTGGTTCCCACACCTTTTGGAAATCAGATTCCGCTGTCTCAGCTTGCCAAAGTGGAAGTGAAGAACGGTCCCAACCAGATTCAGAGGGAAAATGCTCAAAGAAGAATTGTGGTAGGTTTTAATATAAAAGGCAGGGATGTTCAGAGTATTGTAGAAGAACTTCAGCATAAGGTAGATCAGAAGATGAAACTTCCTACGGGATATTATATGACGTATGGAGGCTCGTTCGAAAACCTTAATAATGCCAAGCAGCGCCTTATGATAGCAGTTCCTATTGCTCTGGCTCTTATTTTCGTAATGCTTTTTCTGGCCTTTAATTCTGTTAAAGAAAGCCTATTGATTTATACCGCGATTCCACTTTCTATTATTGGTGGTGTATTTCTGATGGCGCTCAGAGGAATGCCTTTCAGCATCAGTGCAGGAGTCGGGTTTATTGCTCTTTTCGGAGTGGCGGTGCTGAACGGGATTGTTTTGATATCTGAGTTTAACCGTCTTCACAAGAGAGGAATTAAAAATATTGTAAGAATTATTATTGATGGTGGAGAATCGAGGCTTCGCCCGGTTCTGATGACAGCGTTTGTCGCTTCACTGGGCTTCATTCCCATGGCTGTCAGCAACGGAGCAGGTGCTGAGGTACAGCGGCCTCTGGCAACGGTGGTTATTGGAGGACTGATGGTTGCAACTTTTCTTACCCTGTTTGTCTTACCATTATTGTATGTAACTATTGAAAAAGGATTTAAAAATGAAAGAAATAAAAAATAAAAAACAGGTTTCCATTCTGACCTTTTTGGTATGCTTCGGTTTTGCGGGGCTGGTCAACTCCCAGACTCCCGTTACATTGCAGGAAGCTGTTGATATTGCTTTGAAAAATAACAGGAATCTTAAAAATGAGAAACTAAAGTCAGAATATGCAAAAGCCCTTATCAGGTCATCGTCTGATATTCCTCAGACGGGCGTAACAGTAGATTATGGGCAGATCAACAGTGCACTGACGGATATGAAATTCGGAATATCGCAGAATATAGCATTTCCAACTGTATATAAAAAACAGAAGAACGTATACACCGAGGAATGGAAAAAGTCTCTGCTGAACGTTTCTCTTAAAGAATATGAACTGAAGAAAGTTGTGAGTCTTACTTTTTATAATATTCTGTACGGGAAAGAAAAAGAAAAACTTCTTCAGGAAACATTAAAACTGTACACTGATTTTCTGGATAAGGCAAATATCCGCCTGAAAGCAGGAGAAAGTAATATTCTGGAAAAAACGACGGCTTCCAATCAGAAGTCTGCTATTGAAATTCAGCTCAAGCAATTACATCAGGAACTTTCAGTTCTGGGATATCAGCTTCAGTGGCTTTTAAATGCAGAAACAGATTTTCTTCCGGAAGATCAGAAAATTTATCACAGCGGTCTTAAAGAGGATCTCAGCTTACATCCGGCCATTAAAATATTGCAGCAGCAGAAAAACATCTCTGAGCAGCAGATTGCCCTTGAAAAAGCAAAAATGCTTCCCGGACTGCAGCTGGCATATAACCTCAACAGCTTCAGAGGGATGGGTGCAGATGATAAAGTGTACAACGGTGCACCCCAGTTTCATTCTGTACAGCTCGGGGTTTCGGTGCCTGTTTTTTCAGGCGGGCAGAAAGCCAGAATTCAGGCCGCAAAAATTGCTGAATCTGTTGTGGAAAGTGATATTGCCAACATGGAATTCAATCTGCAGAATCAGTACAGAAAGGCATCCGGGATTTATCAGGCTAACCTTGACATTGTTTCCCAATATGAGAGTTCGGAATTGAAAAACGCCGATATCATTACTGAAACAGCTAAAAAACAATTTCTTGCCGGCGAGATCAATTATCTGGAATTTGTCATCCTGATCAATCAGGCGGTTACTTTAAAAAGCAGCTATACCGATGCGGTCTGGAAACTGAATCAGAGTGCTATAGAACTGGAATACCTTACTTTAAACTCATAATAATGAAACGTACATTTAAAATTATATCATATTCCCTGTCAATAATAGGATTACTCATGTTTTATGAGTGTAAAGATCATGGAAAAACGGAGCCGGCACTCGCAGCAGTATCTTCCAAAGATGAAAACGTAGTGACGCTTACTGATGCTCAACTGAAAAATGCACCTGTAATAACAACAGTACTTTCTCTACAGAAGATCTCCTCTGTTTTAAAACTTAACGGAATGATAGATGTACCGCCACAAAATCTGGTTTCTGTCAGTATTCCTTTAGGCGGATACCTGAAGTCGAGCAGCCTGCTTCCAGGAAAGCCCGTTTCCAAGAGGCAGGTGATTGCTGTTATAGAAAATCCCCAGTTTATTCAGCTTCAGCAGGATTATTTAATGGCAAAGTCTAAAAATCATTTTGCCCAATTGGATTACAACCGCCAGAAAACCCTTAACCAAAGTCAGGCCACCAGCGATAAGGTAATGCAGCAGGCCCAGTCTGAAATGAACAGCCAGAAAATCCTGATGAACTCCCTGGCCCAGCAGCTCCGTCTTATCAATATCAATCCTGAATCTCTGAATTCGGGAAGTATTCAAAAAAGTGTACCGGTTTACAGCAGTATCAATGGCTTTGTAAGCAAGGTAAATGTGAATATCGGAAAATATGTAAATCCATCCGATGTACTTTTTGAATTAATTAATCCTGATGATATCCATCTTACTCTTAAAGTCTATGAAAAGGATCTGAAAAACCTGAACAAAGGGCAGCGGTTCGCAGCATATACCAATACTTCTCCTGATAAAAAATACTACGGAGAAATTTTATTGGTAAGTAAAGATGTTAATCCCGGAGGTTGGGCTGAAGTACATTGCCATTTTGAAAAATACGACCAGAGTCTTGTACCGGGAATGTATATGAATGCAGAAATAGAAACGAGTACTGCGTTCTCCAATGCCGTACCTGAAGAGAGTATTGTCAATTTTGAAGGGAAAGATTTTGTTTTCGTAGAAGATAAAAAACAAACCTACAGATTGACTCCTGTAAAATTAGGGGAAATGGAAAACGGATTCATACAGATTCTCAATTTTAATGATTTTAATAATAAAAAAATAGTAATCAAAAATGCTTATACACTTCTTATGAAGCTTAAAAATACAGAAGGAGAATAGCTTTAGATAAATGAATAAGTACTTTAAAAATCAAGTAAAATATAAAATAATGAAAACATCATCTTTAATAAAAACAGGAGTCGGATTTGTCGCCCTATTGATAATTGCTATTCAGTTTTTTGATACTGACAAAAATATATCAGCTACTTCTTCGGAAAATGCAATTGAAAAACATTATCAGGTATCCTCTCATGTACAAGGTTTATTAAAAACAAGCTGTTATGACTGTCATTCTAACAATACAACTTATCTATGGTATAATCATATACAGCCAGTAAAATGGTGGTTGGCAGATCATGTCAATTCTGGAAAAAGGCATTTGAATTTTGATGAATTCAATACATATTCTAAAGAAAAAAAATTGAAAAAATTAGACGAGATTACTGAAACGGTAAGAAGCGGAGAAATGCCTCTTAGCTCGTATACAGTTACCCATCATGATGCCAAGTTATCTCCTGCAGACAAATCGAAAATAGAAGAATGGGCGGAGCAGGTTAAAAAACAGATTCAATAAAGGATAAAATCATAAATATTATTCTGTTATGACAAAAACATTCAGTAATTTTAATACTACATCCATTTCACATGAATTATAATATCCCTGAAAATCTCAAAGGTCTTACAGAGGCTGAAGTAACCGCTTCCCGAAAAAAATACGGATATAACCGGCTAGAAGCGGTTAAAAAAGTAACATGGGCAGATATGCTGATTGACATTCTGAAAGAGCCTATGCTTATTTTACTGATATGCGTTTCTCTTATCTATGTAATTATAGGCGATTACGGAGAGGCATTATTTATGCTGGTGGCAATAATAGGAGTTACGGCGATCTCTTTTTACCAGGACAACCGAAGTAAAAAAGCACTGGAAGAGCTCGAAAAACTGAACGAGCCTTTAAGCAAGGTAATAAGAAATTCAAAGGTTGTTCAAATACCTACTTTTGAAATTGTTGTGGGGGACCTCTGCATTACCGAAGAAGGAAATCTGATCAATGCAGACGGTACAATCGTACATAGTAATGATTTTTCTGTCAATCAGTCCTCACTTACAGGAGAGAGTTTTTCTGTTTTTAAAGACAGTAAATCAGAAGATAGTAAAGTATACAGCGGAACAATTACTGTTTCCGGACTTGCTGTTTTTGAGGTAGAACAAATAGGAAAAGAAACTAAAGTAGGAAAAATAGGAGAATCTATATTGGGGATAAAAGAAGAAATATCTCCTTTACAGCTTCAGATCCGGAATTTTGTAAAAGGTATGGCCATTATTGGGCTGGTTATCTTTATGGCGGTATGCATCTTCAGTTATATTAAAACGGAAGACTTTGTTACCAGTTTGCTGAGTGGTCTCACCTTAGCGATGTCTGTACTTCCCGAGGAAATTCCTGTGGCTTTTACAACCTTTATGGCTTTGGGAGCCTGGAAGCTGATGCGGGAAGGAATTATTATCAAGCGAAGCAGTATTGTCGAAACGTTGGGAAGTGTTACAGTAATATGTACAGATAAAACAGGAACAATTACTGAAAATTCAATGCAGCTAAAACATCTTTATGATTATAAATCTGATACGATTTATGAACAGGAGAATTTCAAAACAAAAGAGCTGGATGAGCTTATTGATTATGCGATGTGGAGCAGTGAGCCCGTTCCGTTTGATCCGATGGAAATAACCCTACATAAGATTTATGAGCAGACTCAGGATTCTGACAGCAGAAAAGAGTATCAGTTATTTCACGAATATCCGTTGGAAGGAAAGCCTCCTATGATGACCCATCTTTTTGAAAACGAACACAAAGAAAGGATTATTGCTGCAAAAGGAGCTCCTGAAGCAATCCTCAATGTTTCAGCCCTTTCAGAAGAGGAAAAGAATAAAATCAGAAATATTGTAAAAGAATTTGGAGAGCAGGGATATAGGATGCTTGGAGTGGCCAAATCTCATTTTGAAGGAAATAATTTTCCTGAAAAGCAGCAGGATTTAAGATTTGAGTTTTTAGGACTGACCGTATTTTATGATCCTCCTAAAAAAGGAATAAAAGAAGTGTTTCAGCATATTTATGATGCAGGAATTAAGGTAAAAGTAATTACAGGAGACAATGCGGATACGACACAGGCTATTGCAATGCAGGCAGGTATTATAAATGATGCTCCAGCCGTTAATGGAAGTGAAGTGACCTCCAGCTCAGAAGATGATTTAATGAAGCTTTCTGAAAAAACAACCTTATTCACAAGAATGTTTCCTGAAGCTAAGTTTGAAGTGGTAAATGCTCTGAAAGCACAAGGTAACGTAGTGGCTATGTTGGGAGATGGAGTGAATGACGGACCTGCATTAAAAGCGGCTCATATAGGAGTGGCGATGGGAAATAAAGGAACCGAAATTGCTAAATCGGCAGCAGCTCTGGTGATTACAAATGATGATCTTGAAAAGCTGGTAGTTGGAATTGCTGCAGGACGGAGAATTTATACCAACATAAAAAAAGCCGTTCAATATATTATTTCTATTCATATTCCTATTATACTTACGGTTTCTTTACCGTTATTCCTGGGTTGGGTATTTCCTCACATCTTTACCCCGGTTCATGTCATTTTTCTTGAACTGGTAATGGGTCCTACCTGTTCCATCGTATATGAAAATGAGCCTATTGAAAAAGATGCAATGCGAAGGCCTCCCAGAATGCTTACCGATACATTTCTGAACTGGAGAGAGCTTATGGTAAGTATTATCCAGGGACTGGTTATCACAGCGGGAATATTATGGATGTATCAATATTCCGTTGATCTGGGAAATGATGAACCCAAGACAAGATCTTTGGTATTCAGTACTTTGATATTTGCGAATATATTATTGAGTTTAGTAAACCGATCTTTCTATTACAGTATTTTTGAAAGCTTTAAAAACCGTAACTTTTTATTGATGGGAATTTCGGCATTGGTTCTCGCGTTATTGTTTATCATTCTGTATATAAAACCGGTATCAGGATTCTTTAGTGTAACCCCTCTAGCTGTAAAAGAATTAGGGATGACATTGCTGGTTGCTGCTGTTTCAGTGTTATGGTTTGAGATATATAAGCTCTTAAAAAGGAATATTGGAAGAAAATAAAAATAACCATTCTTAATAAAATATTTTATAATTTTGATTTGTGAAAAAATTGATTTCCATACTGTTATTGTCGCTGTATCTGATTTCAACAACTGAAGTATATCAGTTGTTGAAAATTCCGACTTTGATAGAGCATTATTGGGAACACAAAAAGTTGAATCCTGAAATGTCTCTTACAGCATTTCTGAAAACCCATTATGAAAATCCCGTTAAGGATGGAGATTATGGTAAAGATCAGAAACTGCCGTTTGTAGTTCATTCAGCACCATTGGCCTTGATATTCACGGTTCATCCCAACTTTTATTTTGAAGCAAAGTCTGAAAATTACAGACCGCTAAAATCTCATAAAATTCCTTCAAAAGATGAAGATTTTTGTTACAAAGGATTTACAGGATCTGTTTGGGAACCACCAAGAGCTTTATTCATATAATTCTATTCAAATTTGATTGATCTCCAATCAAAAAATCACTATTTTCTAAAATCATTATAAAATTTAAATAATGAAAACACTATTTTCAGCCATATTAATGGTTGTATTCGCTGTTGGTATTCAGGCGCAGAGCCGTTTGGAAAGTGCCAAAAAACAAGCTTCACAAAATAAAGAACTTATTTTATTGAATTTTTCCGGGTCAGATTGGTGTATTCCATGCATCAAACTTCATAAAAATATCATTGAAACTGATGAATTTAAAAAGCTGGAAACCGAAAATGTTGTTGTTTACATTAATGCAGATTTTCCAAGAAACAAGAAGAATCAGCTTTCTCCGGAACTGAAAAAAGAAAATGCATTGCTTGCCGATCAGTATAATCAAAAAGGGTTATTTCCTTATACATTGTTGCTGAATTCTGAAGGTAAAATTCTCAAAAGCTGGGAAGGGCTGCCTTCGGAAAATGTATTGGCTTTCAGCAAAGAGATCAGAAATATTAAAGAAAATCAGAAATAAAAAGTATGCTAAGAGAATTCAAAAGACCTCAAAAGTTAATGGGGAATGCTTTTGAAATTACCGTTGTAAGTGATAATGAAAATTCTGCAAATCAGCATATTGATGCAGCTATTGCTGAAATCCAAAGAATTGAAAGACTTTTGACCACTTTCAGCGATGAAAGTCAAACCCATCTTATCAATAAAAATGCGGGTATCAGGCCTGTGAAAGTAGATGCGGAAATCTTTGGTTTAATTGAAAGAAGTCTGAGAATCAGTAAAATTACAGATGGGTATTTTGATATTTCCTACGGTGGAATCGACAAAAGCTTTTGGAATTTCGACCGCGAAATGAAAGAACTTCCCAATCCTGAAGTGATTAAACAACATCTAAAACTCGTTAATTATCAGAATATCATCCTTGACCGGGAAAAGCAAACTGTTTTTCTCAAAGAAAAAGGAATGCGGATCGGTTTCGGGGGAATAGGGAAGGGCTACGCTGCTGAAATGGCAAAACAGATGCTTCAAAACAGAGGTGTAAATTCCGGAATTGTGAATGCTTCGGGTGATTTAACGACCTGGGGAAATCAGGCAGACGGAAAGCCCTGGACTGTCGGAATCGCCGATCCAGACAATGCCAAACAGCCGTTTTCGTATATGAATATTACCAATATGGCGGTGGCAACTTCAGGAAATTATGAAAAATTCATCGTTATCAACGGTAAAAAATATTCTCATACCATCAATCCCAAAACAGGAATGCCTGTTTCGGGGGTGAAAAGTGTTACGATTTTTTGTCCCAACGCAGAAATTGCTGATGCAATGGCGACTCCCGTAAGTATTATGGGAATCGATACGGCGCTTAATATGATCAGCCAGATCAATCATTTGGAATGCATCATTATTGATGATCAGGACAAAATTTATTCATCTCAAAACATTAATTTAAAATGAAAAACCTTATAAAAATATCAGCTTGCTTACTGATCATAGTTGCTTCGGTACAGTCCTGCACAACTGTAAAAGGGTACGAAAAAAACAAATTAAACGATGCCGAAATGGTTCTGGGAAACAGGACTATTGAAAAAACCGAACTCAGCTTTCAATCCTACAGAGAAGGATCTTCGGGCGCTAATGCAGGAAAAGTTGGCGGTGGTTGCGGATGTAACTAAAAGAGTAATCGTAAAATTTAATTGTGATTCAAAAATGAAAAAAATAATCGTAAGTGTTATTGCTCTTTTCGGAATTTTCAACGTAAAAGCACAGGAAAAGACAAACAATGAGCAGCCTAAAAAACTGACTTTTGATGAAGCTAATTTAGTTTCAAGCTATTATAAACAAAACGGGAACAATTCTGCAGTTACAGGAGGAATCGGTACGGAAAAACTGACCGATATTTCCAATACTATCGACGTAACTATGGTAAAATACGATAAGAAAAACAGGAAAAATAAATTCGATTTCAGTGTAGGAATTGATCATTATACTTCTGCTTCGTCGGATATGATCGATCTGAAAGCCAATTCATCCGCTTCCCACGCAGACAATAGAATTTATCCTGCATTAAGCTGGAGCCGTGAAAATACAGATAAAGGAACCACTTTAATGGCGGGTGTTTCCACTTCCTTCGAGTTCGACTACATATCTTACGGTGCAAACATCGGGTTTTCGCAAAAAACCAAAAACAGAATGGGAGAGTTTACGGCGAAATTCCAGGCTTATCTGGATCAGGTAAAACTGATTGCTCCGATTGAGCTCAGAACAAACGGAAGCACCGGAGGAGAACACGAAAACTACGGAACCAGCGGAAGAAATACTTATGCTTTGTCTCTTTCTTATTCGCAAATCATCAATCAGAACTTTCAGGTTGAATTTTTGGCGGACGGCGTTCAGCAGACAGGATATTTAAGTTTGCCTTTCCACAGGGTTTATTTCAATGATAATTCGGTTCATCAGGAAGCTTTGCCGGATAAACGGTTTAAAATTCCTTTGGGAGTAAGAGCGAATTATTTCATTGGGGATAAAGTGATTCTGAGAGCATACTATCGTTATTATACCGACGATTGGGGCTTGAAATCCAATACTTTCAGTCTGGAAACTCCTGTGAAGATTTCACCTTTTGTTTCGGTAAGTCCGTTTTACAGATATTATTCTCAGACAGCGGCTAAATATTTTGCGCCTTATCAAGAGCACACGGCTTTTGATGACTTTTATACAAGTAATTACGACCTTTCGAAATTTGACAGTCACTTTTATGGAGCAGGAATCAGAATCAGTCCGAAAAATGGTTTATTTGGAGTAGAAAGGCTGAATATGCTGGAAATCAGATATGGTCATTATACGAAATCCGTAGGAATGAAATCAGATATCATCTCTCTGAATTTGAGATTTAAATAAAATCATTTTTCTGTTAGGATTTTCAAGATTAGACTCCTATTAAGTTGTAAATTCAGTAAGATCCAAGCTTAGTTTTTTCAAAATAAAAAACCGGAAAAAAAGCAGATATAAAGTGTTGATAAAGAGTAAAAACCAAAAGAAAACGGAATAATTGGAGGGTGTCTTCGGGAAGAAAACTGTTTATGCCGTAGTACTTTGGGATACGAGTGTTGGCTGGTAACAATACATTAGCTGCCTTTTTACCGGTTTACTATTGAAAAGTTCATTATAGTGCTCAATAATGTTTATAAATTTTTACAGGATATGGTTTTATAATTTTTTTGAACCTTTAATTGTTATACTAGTAAGCTAATTGTTAAAAGAAAAAGAATATATGTTTAATTATATTTATATTTGAGAATGAATATTCATGAAATATTAGATCCGGATTTCAAGAAAGAAATCGCAGGAAGTAGAGATTTAAAATTGTTCCCTGCAGGTACCGTTATTTTAGATATTGATTCCTATGTCAATTATATTCCCCTTGTTATGTCAGGGAGTGTTAAAGTAGTACGTACGGAGGAAGACGGAAGAGAAATTCTCCTCTATTATCTCACGCCTGGAGAAAGTTGTATTTCTTCTATACTTTCAGGATTAACTCAGGATACTTCCAAAGTTAAGGCCATTGTAGAGGAAGATGCGGAAATCCTGATGCTATCTCTGGTCAAGGCCAAGGAATGGCTTACCAAATATCCTGAATGGTCTACATTTGTTTTTGAACTCTACCACAAAAGATTTGAAGATCTCGTAACGATGGTCAACTCAATTGCTTTTCAAAAAGTTGATGCAAGGATTCTCTATTTACTGAATCAGAAATCCCAACTATATAAGTCTAAAGAACTTAATGTAACCCACCAGCAATTGGCTGACGAACTCGGAATTACAAGAGAAGCCGTGAGCCGTGTTCTCAAACAGATTGAAACGGATGGTAAAATAAAACTTTCCCGAAATAAAATTACCCTATTGTAACCTTCATCACTGACAGGCTTTTATCTGCACCTTACATTTGCATCATCAATTTAAAAATCAATAAAATGTTAGATGCAATAAAAAACCTTTTCGGAATGGAGAAAACCGACTATGCGGCGCTTTTAAAAGAAGGTGCTGTAATCCTTGATGTAAGAAGCAAAAGCGAATATGACGGAGGGCATATCAAAAATTCTATCAATATTCCTGTTGACCAGCTTCAGAAGAACCTTTCGAAACTGAAGGATAAAAACAAACCTGTTATTACCTGTTGTGCATCGGGAATGAGAAGTGCTTCTGCTAAAAGCATTCTTCAGAATAATGGCTATAAAAATGTACACAACGGCGGTGGCTGGTCAAGTTTAAACAATAAAATATAAACTGATGGAAGCCCATTTTTATAACGTAAACATCTCTTGGAAACAGGACAGAAAAGGCGAAATGTCTTCACCTGAACTTTCTCAAAGTTTAGAAATCGCAACACCTCCGCAGTTTCCGAAAGGGATAGAAAATATATGGTCGCCAGAACATCTTTTCACCGCAGCCGTAAGCAGTTGTTTAATGACCACATTTTTAGCAATTGCAGAAAATTCCAAATTGGAGTTTGTAAATTTTGAATGTAGTTCGAAAGGAAAATTAGAACAGGTGGAAGGAAAATTCCTAATGACAGAAGTTATTCTGGAACCTGTTGTTACCATTAAGAATGAATCCGATAGGGAAAAAGCAGAACGTGTGTTACAAAAATCAGAAGCGAATTGTTTAATATCCAATTCTGTGAAATCAAAAATTATAATGATTCCGCAAATAAAATTGGTGTAGTGTTTATTTTCATAGTTTATATTGTGACCGTCTTTTAAGGCGGTCTTTTTTATGAATTAAAAAAAATCTCTTATGTAACTTTCATCACTGTACAGAATATTCTGCCGATCTAATTTTGTCTTAAAATTAGAAAGAATGAAAAAAGTGTTCACCTTCATCATTTCAACAAGCTTTTTTACTTTGGCATTTTCACAACAAACTGTGATGATTTCCAGAGCCGAAATTGAAGCCAAATCACTTGATGAAAATCTTCAGGTAAAGATGGCGAAAAATGAAGCCAGTCTTGCCCAGACCGAACTTCTCGGAACACGTGCAATGCATCTTCCGAATGTGACCGCATCCTACACCTTTACCAATACCAATAATCCATTGATGGCGTTTGGTTCGAAGCTGAATCAGGAACGCATTACAATGATGGATTTCAATCCGGACAACCTGAACAGTCCGAAAAGCATTTCTAATTTCGGGGCAAAAATTGAAGTTCAGCAGCCCATTATCAATATGGATGCGGTGTATCAGAAGAAAGCAGGACAAATAAAAGCTGACGTTCTGAATATAAAAACCTTACGTACCAAAGAATATGTACAGTTTGAATTGAAGAAAGCTTATATGATGCTTCAGTTGGCGTACAAAATGAAAGAAACGCTGGAAAATGCAAAAGAAACAACACTTGCCAACAAAAAAGTCATCGACAATTATTACAAAAACGGAATGATTCAGAAATCTGAAGTTTTGTATATGGATGTTCGTTTGAGTGAAATCGACAGCCAGATTCAACTGGCAGATTCCAATACCAAAAATGCTTCGGATTATCTCTATTTTCTGTTGAATGAAGATTCAAAAGGCAAGGTATTGAAACCGACTGAACCTTTGGAATATAAAGGAAATTTGGTTGAAAACAACTTTTCATTAAGCACTTCAAGAAAGGATTTGGAAGCTTATAATAAATCATTGGAAGCCTATGATTTAATGATAAAATCATCCAAAGCAAAGTTTCTCCCGAGACTTAACGCTTTTGGAAGTTGGGAAATGTATGATAATAAAATTGCGCAATTTGATGCGAATGGATACCTGGTCGGAGTTCAATTATCCTGGAATGTTTTCGATGGTTTAAAATCAAAATCCGAACAGGAAAAGTACAAAACCGAACGCCAGAAAGCCCAAACCGAAATCGAGCAATATACCAAACAAAGTCAGCTTGAGCTCAACAAAGCAGTGAGGTCGGTTCAGGATGCAGATTCCAAAGTTACGTTTACAAAACAAGCTTGGGAGCAGAGCCAGGAAGCGTATAGAATCCGTAAAAATCGTTACGACCAGGGATTGGAAAAATCAGCGGATCTGCTTTCTGCCGAAACATTGATGTCCCAAAAAGAACTGGAATATCAGCAAACTATTTTCGAGCATAACACAGCAGTCGCTTATCTGGAATTTTTGAAGAAATAATCAACTATATACAAACATCATAGTTTTTTAAACGGATGATGTTTCAAAAAAAGAAAACAATTACAATGAAAAGATACATTTATTCAACACTTATTTTAGGAGCAGTAGCATTGCAAAGCTGTTCTCCGGATAAAGAAAAAAACGTTCAGTCTAATGACCAGCCGATTTCGGTTACCGTCAACAAATCTTCGGTTGCATCAAACGGTTCATTAGCTACCGCAAGCGGAAAACTGGTTGCAAAGAATTCCGTCAATATTTCCACCCGAATGATGGGATATATTACCGCAATGAAAGCGGAAGTAGGGCAGAACGTAACAGCTGGGCAACTTCTGGTAAGTATTAATGCCACGGATATTCAGGCAAAAGGAGGACAAGCCAGTGCACAGATTTCTCAAGCTCAGGCGAATTTTAATATCGCCAAAAAAGATTACGAAAGATTCCAGAATCTTTATAAATCCCAAAGTGCTTCCCAAAAAGAGCTTGACGATATGAGAGCCCGTTACGAAATGGCACAGGCTGGTTTACAGGCGGCACAGCAAATGAAAAACGAAGTGAATGCACAGTATAGTTATACCAATATTACAGCCCCTATTTCCGGAACTGTTACTGCAAAATTTGCAGAACAGGGCGATATGGCAAGTCCTGGAATGCCATTGCTGACGATAGAATCGCCGTCATCTTTGCAAGCTCAGGTTCTGGTTTCGGAGCAGAATATTGGAATGATTTCCAACGGAATGCCGGTTCAGGTTACCTTAAAATCAATGAACAAATCGGTGTCGGGAACGGTTTCAGAAATCAGCAAATCGGCAGCAAACACAGGTGGGCAATATATGGTGAAAATCAACATCCATAATGCAGCAGATTTGCTTCCGGGAATGTTTGTGAATGTTCAATTTCCAATTGAAAATTCAGGGAAAATTAATCAGGATTTTAATGAAATAATGATGATTCCTACTACAGCTCTGGTTGAAAACGGTCAGTTGACAGGTGTTTATGTGGTCAGTTCGCAAAATACAGCTGTTTTAAGATGGCTGAAAATCGGGAAAAATTTGGGAGGTCAGGTTGAGGTTTTATCAGGTTTGAATCCGAAAGAATCTTACATCGTTTCTTCTACAGGAAAATTGTATAACGGAGCAAAAGTTCAAGTAAAATAAAACGCTTCTGTCATTCTGAACATAAACTGAAGGTTTACGAACGAAGTTCAGAAGTGTAGTGAAGAATCTCTGTTTGAGATTCCTCGTTCCTCGGAATGACAATCGTGATTTTTAATATTCAAAAAATTATGGAAAAAGGATTCGCAGGACGTATCGCCGAGTTTTTCATCAATTCAAAATTGACGATTCTGTTGATGATCGCTTTGATGATTATCGGGGTTTACAGTTCGACATTAATACCAAGAGAAGAAGAACCGCAGATTATCATCCCAATGGCGGATGTAATGGTCGGTTATCCCGGAGCAAACCCAAAAGAGGTGGAAAGCCGTATTGTAAAACCTTTGGAAAAGATTATTTCCAATATCAAAGGCGTAGAACACATTCATTCGATGGCAATGAACGGACAGGCGATGATTATCGTTCAGTTTTATGTAGGAGAAGATACGGAACGTTCTTATGTAAAGCTATATGATGAGCTGATGAAGAATAAAAACACATTTCCGAAAGGTGTAATGGAACCAATGGTGAAAACCCGTTCCATTGATGATGTCCCGATGCTCGGGCTGACTTTGTGGAGTGACAATGCTAATTACAATGACTTTCAGCTTCGACAGATTGGAGAAGAATTATCTTCCGAAATCAAAAAAATAAAAGATGTTTCCCTTACCAAAACCATAGGCGGAAGAAACCGCCAGCTTCAGGTCATTTTAGACAAAGATAAAATGGCGGAACTGAACGTCGATGCACTTTCGGTAATGCAGATGATTCAAGCCAATAACGGAAGCTCACAATCCGGGAAGTTTGATTCAGGGGATTCTGAATATCTTTTGACAACAGGACAGTTTCTAAACTCTGCCGAAGATGTGGAAAATCTGGTTATCGGAACTTCTCAGAATATGCCTGTGTATCTGAAACAGGTCGCAACAATAAAAGACGGCGCTTCTGACCCTGCCAATTATGTAAGTTTTGGCTATGGAAATGCGGTAGAAAACGGAAAAAAATTCAAATCGGAATATCCTGCCGTTACCGTTTCTGTTTCTAAAGTAAAAGGAGCAGATGCGATGAAGATTTCTGAGCAAATTCTTACCAAAGTAGATGAGCTAAAGAAAAACCTCATTCCGAATGATGTGCACGTAGAAGTCACCAGAAATTATGGAGAAACAGCTTCTCATAAGGTTTCAGAACTATTGATGCACTTGGGAATTGCAATTTTAGCAGTAACCGTTCTGGTAATGCTTGCAATGGGTTGGAGAGGAGGTTTGGTAGTTTTCTTTTCTGTTCCTTTGACATTTGCTTTAACGTTGTTCAGTTATTATATCTTAGGATATACATTGAATAGAATTACGCTTTTTGCACTGGTTTTTGTTGTCGGAATTGTGGTGGATGACAGCATCATTATCGCTGAAAATATGCACAGGCATTTCCATATGAGAAAATTACCATTCAAACAGGCGGCAATTTATGCTATCAACGAAGTCGGCAATCCTACCATTTTAGCAACGTTCACGGTAATTGCAGCGATTCTTCCGATGGCTTTTGTTTCAGGAATGATGGGACCATATATGTCGCCAATGCCGATTGGAGCTTCAATTGCGATGATGCTTTCTCTTTTTGTTGCTTTGACAGTAACGCCGTATCTCGGTTATCATTTATTAAAGGTAAAAGGTGAGCAACATCATAAGGAAGAACAAGGTCTGGAAACCAACAGGATTTACAGAATTTATAAAAAAATTGAACAGCCGCTTTTGGATTCAAAATCAAAACGATGGACGATGATGGCGGTTACTGTGGTTTTATTATTAATTTCAATTGCTGCATTTTTTACCAAATGGGTGGCGGTAAAAATGCTTCCGTTTGATAATAAAAATGAAATTCAGGTCGTGATTGATATGCCGGAAGGAACGACGCTGGAAAGAACCTCTGCAGTTACTCAGGATATCGCGCAATACCTGAAATCGGTTCCGGAAGTGGTGAACTATCAGAATTATGTAGGTTCTTCTGCACCAATAACTTTCAATGGTTTGGTTCGTCATTATGATATGCGTGGAAGTAGTAATACCGCAGATATTCAGGTTAATCTTTTGCACAAAGAAGACCGTGATGAACAAAGTCACGATGTAGCTAAAACGATTCGACCTGAAATACAGAAGATAGCTGCCAAATACGATGCTAATGTAAAGATAGTGGAAGTTCCGCCCGGACCTCCTGTTCTTTCAACAATCGTAACGGAAATTTATGGCCCGGATTACGAAGGTCAAATAAAAGTTGCCAAACAGGTAGAAGATATTTTAAAGAAAACTGATGATGTGGTGGATATTGACTGGATGGTTGAAGCTCCTCAAAAAGAATTTAAGCTTGTTCCGGATAAAGAAAAGGCAATGCTGAACGGTGTTGCACCACAACAGATTGTAGGTAATATGACGTATCTGATGGGAGAATATCCGGTTGGAAATCTTTACGATGAAAAATCCAATGCCCCTGTTGATATTGTAATGAAGCTGAAAAATGCTGATAAATCTACTGTTCAGGATATTATAGGACTAAAAATCAAAGGGCAAATGGGAATGGTTCCGGCAAGTGACCTTTTGAAAGTAGAGGAAAAGGAACTGGATAAAACCATTTACAGAAAAGATCAGAAAAGAGTAGTTTACGTCCTTGCTGATATGGCAGGAAAACTGGAAAGTCCGGCTTATGCGATTCTTGGAATGGATGAAAAGCTAAAGAAAATCCAATTACCAAATGGCTATTCGATGAATGAACTTTATATGAATCAGCCGGAAGATGAAAGCAATTACACTGTAAAATGGGATGGAGAATGGCAGATTACATTAGAAGTTTTCCGTGACTTGGGAACGGCTTTCGCCGTTGTAATTATCATTATTTATATGCTGATTGTCGGCTGGTTTCAGAATTTTAAAACCCCGATTGTAATGATGGTTGCGATTCCGCTTTCGTTGATAGGAGTTGTTTTAGGACACTGGTTATTAGGAGCGTTTTTTACGGCAACCTCCTTTATCGGAATGATTGCTTTGGCAGGTGTAATGGTAAGAAATTCAGTTCTTCTAATCGATTTTATCGAAATCCGACTGAAAGAAGGTATTCCAATAAAACAGGCGATTATTGAAGCAGGAGCAGTAAGAACAACTCCGATTTTACTGACAACCGGAGCAGTTGTAATTGGAGCAGTAATCATTCTTTTTGACCCTATTTTCCAAGGACTGGCAATTTCCCTGGTGTTCGGAGCTATTGTTTCTACATTGCTTACACTGGTTGTTGTGCCATTGGTTTATTATGCTACTGAAAGAAAAAAATGGGAGAAAAAATCCGAATCTGATGACAAGTTTTTTGAAGCATAAAATCTATAAAGTTTTCAACAATTCAACATTTATCTTATGAAACTATTATTAATCACCGCAATAGAAGAATTTGAAGCAGATGTAATCAATATTCTTAAACATTCAGGAGTAAGGGCTTTTTCTTATCAATCTGTAAAAGGTTTTAAAAGCAATGGAAACAATATTGATAACTGGTTTCCATCAGAATATCTTTCGGTAGATTCCCTGCTTTTTACCATTTTTTCAGACTGTAATTGTATTGATGATATTTATAAAAGTATAAACGAATTCAACAAAAAGCAAGAGACGGTTTCCCAAATTCATATTGCAACGATAGATTTAGAAAATGAAAATTTTAAGTAAAAAGAGAATAGCATCGTTTATTGGAGCACTTATCGGTGGAATTGCAGGTTATCTGTATTATTACTTCATCGGCTGTAGTACAGGAAGCTGTGCAATCACTTCCCATCCTTTCAACAGCATCATTTATGGAGCAATAATGGGTTATCTGTTGGTATCTGTTTTTGAGAAAAAATAAAACCTAAAAAATCAATAAAAAAATTAAAATATGCAAACAAGAATAGTACATGCGATAGCAGGAACTTTCGTTTTGGGAAGTTTGTTTTTAGGAATATATGTAAATCCGAACTGGTTTTGGCTAACTGGATTTGTAGGAATCAATATGTGGGTTCATGCACTTACCAATTGGTGTCTGATGTATATGATTCTCAATAAGCTCGGCATCAAAAAAGACGGCGGAAGTTGCTCCGTGTAAACTCTTTTAAAATATAAACCCTTTCATTATCTTAGTGGAAGGGTTTATTTTATTGTTTTGTCCTGTCCTGAAATAGCGATACACAAATTTTTATCGTTATGGAAAACAATCAAGAAAACCGCTATGTAAAGCGAACTCAAAAAGACTATTCAATGTCTTTAAAGCTTCAAATAGTCCAAGAAATAGAAACAGGCAGGCTCTCTATTTCTGAAGCAACCAGGAGGTATGGTGTTCAAAGTAGGAAAACAGTTGTGGAATGGCTCAGGAAATTTGGTAACTTCGATTGGGAGAATCAAAACCCATCCCATATGCCAAAATCACCCGAACAAAAAATAATGGAACTTGAAGCTCAGGTTAAATTATTAGAAAAGCAAAAAGCTCTTTTGGAAAGGCAAGCTTTTGTAGCCGATAAGAAAGCCATCATCTTTGATATGATGATTGATATTGCCGAACAAGAGTATAAAATCGACATCAGAAAAAACTTACCTCCCGAACAATCGACCATTTTAAAGAAAAAGAACAACAAACAATAAAGTTTGCCTGTACTTTGTTCGGGATAGATAGACAGGTTTATTATAGAAAAATAAGACTTCGTTTTAACAAGCAAAACAAAGCCCGGCTGGTGGTTGATATGGTTTTAGAAATTAGACAGCAAATGCCAAGAATTGGATCTAAAAAGTTATATTATTTATTACATCAAGACTTAAAAACATTGAAAATTGGCAGAGATAAATTTATAGACATCCTTAGAGCCAATCATTTGCTAATCACTCCAAAACGTTCTTATCATATCACCACAAACTCGCATCATCGTTTTAGGAAATACACCAATCAAATAATAGATCTGGAAATAAACAAGCCGGAACAAGTCTGGGTATCTGACATCACTTACATAGGGAAAAGAGACAAACCTTGCTACCTAAGTTTGATAACAGATGCCTATTCTAAAAAGATCGTTGGTTACAATGTATCTGATAATTTAAACACAGAAAGTAGTTTGGCAGCATTAAGATTAGCTATAAAACAAAGAAAAAACAAGGATTTAATTTTGATACACCATTCCGATAGAGGACTGCAATATTGTGCCAATGAATATC
Organism: Epilithonimonas pallida; assembly: GCF_900182975.1. NCBI lineage: Bacteria > Pseudomonadati > Bacteroidota > Flavobacteriia > Flavobacteriales > Weeksellaceae > Epilithonimonas > Epilithonimonas pallida. Next base: position 240,225 of record NZ_FXUO01000005.1, read on the forward strand.
AGAAAGTATTAAGCAAAAACAGAATAAAACCAAGTATGACACAAAATTCTGATCCGTATGAAAATGCTGTCGCCGAAAGAATAAATGGTATTTTAAAACAAGACTTCAATATTGATAAGTACAATAAAGACTTGCCAATTATGAAACAAATAATAAAAGAAACGGTTGAAATCTATAATGAAAAAAGACCCCATTATTCCAATCATATGCTTACACCTAATCAAATGCATCAGCAAAACACATTGAAAATGAAAACTTATAAATCAAAAAACACCTGCAAAAACGTTTTTGCAAGTGTTTAATTAATTATTTTTGTCTAATAAATTTGTATCGATTTTTTAGGACTAGTCATTTCAACTTCTATGAATATACCATTACTTAAGTCCTGTGATATCCGAAAAAGGGATAATCAGAAGAATAATTTTGCGGTACACAATCTCAATGAGCTTGTGAAAGAAGATTTGTATATTCCAAAAATACCTCACAGACATTCTTTTTTCCAGATTCTTTATGTAAGCAGGGGTGCAGGAATTCATTATGTGGATTTCCAGGAATGGAAAATAGAGGATGGGACAATTTTTTTTCTTAGCCCTGGTCAGGTGCATGACCTTAGATTTACTTCCAAAAATCCGGAAGGGATTATGATTAATTTCAATGAAGATTTTTTTAACGATTTTCTGTCGCAGAAAGATTTTATCAATTCTCTGCCAGTATTCAGTAAAAGTGGTAAATATGGCTTCCGTAAGGTCGACAGTTGTAAAAGTGAACTGGAATCTACTATTGCAAAGATTTTAAAAGTAATTAAATATGATTCCTTATATAAAAAACAATTTATTCAGACGCTTGTTCTTGAAATAGTTTTGATGATTGCCATTAAGACCAAAGATGAAAATCCGGAAAATGAAATCATCAGCAATAACTATCTTCTCGTAAAATTTGAGAAATTGCTAGAGAAATATTTTATGGAAGCTCATCACCCGAAATTTTATGCCGCGCATCTTTCTGTTACACCCAATTATCTTAATACCCTGTGCAAAAAGTTAGCGGGGAAAACTTTGGGCGAAATAATCAGAAGCAGGATTGTTCTTGAGGCAAAACGTCTTTTAGTTAATTCGGAATATACCATTTCTCAGATTGCTTATGAATTGTATTTTGAAGACAATTCCTATTTTAGCAAATTCTTTAAAGCCAATACAGGACTCACCCCGGCAGAATTCCGTAAATCGATAAATAAGTAAAAATTACCATTTCTCCCTTTTTTACTTCCATAATATCATAAGTATCTGTGAGTAAATTTGTTGTGTAAAAAACAATCATATGATAGTGGTGTTACGCAATATGCTCAGTTTTATCCTTTATCCGTTTCAGGAGCTCATTAAGCTTTACCAATATGGTTTCAGCATGATGTCAAAAGAAAGCCAGACACTTTGGGTGATTGCAGTAATAAAGCTCATTATTATGTTCGGAATCCTGAAAATATTCTTTTTTAGAGACTTTTTAAAAACAGAATTTAAGAATGACGAACAAAGAATAGAATATCTCCAGAAGAATTTTACAGAAATCAAAAAATAGAAAAATTACAATATCATGAATCATATAGACTGGGAACTGGTCAATTGGTCGAGAGCACAATTTGCACTGACTGCGATGTACCATTGGATTTTTGTGCCGCTTACTTTGGGCATCACTTTTATGATTGCCATAATGGAAACCATTTATCTGAAAACCCAGGATGAAAAGTGGAAGTCGATTACTAAATTCTGGATGAAGGTTTTCGGAATTAATTTTGCCATTGGTGTAGCCACCGGACTCATTATGGAATTCGAGTTCGGAACCAACTGGAGCAATTATTCTTGGTTTGTAGGTGATATTTTCGGAGCTCCATTAGCCATTGAAGGCATTATGGCGTTCTTTATGGAAAGTACATTTATTGCTGTGATGTTTTTCGGTTGGGACAGAGTGAGTCCGAAATTTCATTTGCTTTCGAGCTGGCTCGTTGCAATTGGCTCCAACCTTTCCGCATTGTGGATTTTGGTAGCCAATGGTTGGATGCAGAATCCTACGGGAACGAGTTTTAACCCGGATACGATGCGGAACGAAATGATAGATTTCTGGGCTGTGCTCTTCAATCCGGTTGCAGTAAATAAATTTCTTCATACCGTCATTTCCTCTTATATTGTTTCTGCTCTGTTTGTGGTGGGAATCAGCGCCTGGTATTTATTGAAACGGAGAGATATTGTTTTAGCAAAAAGAAGTATGCTGGTTGCTTCTGTTTTCGGGTTTTTAGCCACTATCGGAACATTCTGGAGTGGTGACGAATCGGCAAGACAGGTGGCTGCGACCCAACCAATGAAACTTGCTGCAATGGAAGGCCTGTATGAAGGCGACCGTTCTGCACCGCTCATTGCTATGGGGATTTTCGGGGAACAGGACAAAACCGTTCACAAAAAAGAACAGTTTCTGGTAGAATTCAAAATTCCTAAAGCATTATCTTATCTGGCATTTCTGGATTCGGATAAATTTGTTCCGGGAATCAGTGATTTGGTTCATGGAAATGAGAAAGAAGGAATCTCTTCCTATGATGAAAGAATTGCCAGCGGAAAAATAGCCATTGATGCATTAGGAAATTATGTGAAAGCTAAAAAAAACGGAGATTTAGCTACAGCAGGGAATGAACTCAAAACTTTCCGCGCGCATGAAAAAGATTTTGGCTACGGTTATTACTTTGGTAAAAATCCGCACATGCTGATTCCGAATGTGAAAATGAGTTTCTATTCATTCCACATTATGGTCATTCTCGGAACTTATTTTCTAGTGCTTTTCATCATTCTATTTGTTAAAACTCTTAGAGGAAAGTTAGACCAAAGCCGTAGCTTACTGAGACTGACTTTGTGGAGTATTCCTTTGGGTTATGTTGCTTCGCAATCGGGATGGATTGTTGCCGAAGTCGGGAGACAACCGTGGACCATTCAGAATCTGTTGCCAAATATCGCCGCCGTTTCGCAAATTGATGCCTATAGTGTACAGATTACTTTTTTCCTTTTCCTTATCATTTTTACCACTTTGCTGATTGCCGAAATCAAAATTATGCTTTCTGCTATCAAAAAAGGAACTGAACATTAATTCAAAAAAAACTAAGATTATGTTTTCATTTTTAGATTATAGCGGGCTGCAACATTATTGGTGGATTTTGGTTTCACTTTTGGGGGCGCTGTTGGTATTTTTACTTTTCGTGCAAGGTGGTCAATCCTTGATTTATACTTTGGCTTCCAACGAAAAAGAAAAAACGATGCTTCTGAATTCCACCGGAAGAAAATGGGAAATCACTTTTACGACTTTGGTTACATTTGGTGGTGCATTTTTTGCTTCGTTTCCGTTGTTTTATTCCACAAGTTTTGGCGGTGCATATTGGGTTTGGATGGCGATTTTGTTTGCTTTCATTCTTCAGGCTGTTTCCTATGAATTCCGAAGCAAAGCCAATAATTTTCTCGGCCATAAAACCTTTGAGGTTTTTCTTTTTCTGAATGGCGTTTTAGGAAGTTTGCTTCTCGGAGTTGCGGTTTCTACCTTTTTTACCGGAGCAGAATTTTCGGTCAATAAAATCAATATTCTGGATATATCTTCGCCAAAAATGCCGATTATTTCTGCTTGGGAAACACCTTTCCACGGATTGGAGGCACTTTGGACAACCGAAAATCTGGCATTTGTTCAGAATGTCAGTTTGGGATTGGCGGTGTTTTTCCTGTCACGAGTTTTAGCCAATTTGTATTTCCAAAATAATATTAAAGACGAAAATATCTACCAAAAATCGCAAAAAAGTTTGATTTACAATTCGGTATTATTTTTAATTTTCTTCCTGTTCTGGTTGATTCGGTTGCTGTTTTTGGATGGTTTCGCGGTGAATCCTTCCAACGGAGAAGTTTTTATGGAACCGAATAAATATCTTCACAATTTCCTCGAAATGCCATTGGTTTTAGCTGTATTTCTCATTGGTGTGGTTATGGTTTTGGCGGGAATTGCTGCCAATATGTTCTTCAAGAGTAAAAAAGGGATTTGGTTTTCCGGATTGGGAACGGTTCTTACCGTTTGGATGCTTTTTCTGATAGCAGGTTTCAACAATACAGCGTTTTATCCGTCTACTCACGATTTGCAGAGTTCACTCACGATTTATAATGCTTCTTCCAGCGAATTCACTTTGAAAACAATGAGCTATGTTTCATTACTCGTTCCATTCGTTGTGGCATATATTGCTTTGGTCTGGAAGAAAATGGATTCTAAAAAAATATCTTCAGAAGAACTTAAGGAGTCCGAAAATCATGTTTACTAATTCAAAAAATAAAATAATGTATTTCAAAGAAATTTTACAATTTATATCGCTTCCGGTAATGATTTATGTATCATACCGACTCACATTCTGGTTGTTTAAAAAATTAGAAAGAGAAGGGAAACTCAAATAAGAAGTTATGAAAATTATTATTCCTACCAACGACCGTGAAACCATAGCTGTTCATACCGGAAGATGCAAAGAATTTGGCTTTTACGAAATCGGAAACGGAAATGTGGTTTCTGAATCATTTGTTCCCAATCCGCATCAACATCAGGATGAAGGCTGTTGCAGAACGCATTCTGGAGAACAGCGTCACAATCATCGGGAACTTTTGGAGTTGTTTTCTAAAGGAGATTTGTTGATGTATTATGCAATGGGAAAACGTTTGCGTACAGAATTGGAGAATAACGAAATTCCGTTTGAAAAAGCGTCATCTGTCAGTATTCCTGAGATTATTGATGTTGTTTTGAAACAAAAATGACCTTATGTGATAAAGATCACATTACAACTCAATCTTACATAGTACATTTAAAATGAAAAAGTAAGAACAAATCATTATTAGAAACCGAGTTTTTTAATTTTAAATATTTCTGTAACTTCTGTTACTGACTTGAATATCCATAGATTATAATTTTGTCTTTTGAAAAATATAATCAAATGTTAGCGGGATATATTTTAGCTGTTTTAGTAGGAACTTCCCTCGGATTAATAGGAAGTGGCGGATCTATTCTTACTGTTCCTATTATGGTATATATATTGGGTGTTGATCCTGTTTCAGCGACGGGATATTCATTATTTGTGGTAGGAATTACCTCGTTATTGGGGGGAATCAAAAGTTTTAATCAGCAGAAGATAGAATTTAATGCCGTTTTGTTTTTTGGGATTCCTTCCATTATTACCGTATATCTTACCAGAGCGTATCTTATGCCTCTGATTCCTGAAATTGTTTTAAAAAAAGAAGATTTTCACCTTACTAAACCTGTTTTTCTGATGATTATTTTTGCTGTTATCATGGTATTGGCTTCGGTATCAATGCTTCGACCTTGTAAAGATTGTGAAAAGCATAAAAATGATTCAAAATCAGATTTCAATTATCTGATGATTGTATTGATGGGAGCATTGGTAGGAATTGTTACCGGATTGGTGGGAGCCGGAGGTGGTTTTCTCATTATTCCTGTTCTTGTCTTTTTTTCAAAAATCTCTATGAAATCAGCGGTAGGAACCTCTCTTTTTATTATTGCAATCAATTCTGCAATTGGTTTCACTGGGTTTGTTACCCAAGAACATTCGGTAATAGATTGGAGTCTGCTTATAAAATTTACCTTATTGGCTGTTGTAGGAATTTTCATCGGGATATTTTTATCAGGAAAAATTTCTGGAGAAAAACTTAAAGTTGGTTTCGGATGGTTTGTGTTAGTGATGGGATTTTATATTATCGCAAAAGAATTAATTTTATAAGGGAAAATAATTAATATGTATCAGAAAAATTTTTGGAACAATCGTTACAGTCAGGAAGAGTTTACCTATGGGAAGCTGCCGAATGAATATTTGAAAGAAAAGTTAGATACTTTGAAATCCGGGAAAATTCTTTTTCCTGCAGAAGGAGAGGGCAGGAATGCGGTTTATGCAGCTGTAAAAGGATGGCAATCAGAAGCGTTTGACCAAAGTGAAGAAGGGGAGAAAAAAGCACTTTTATGGGCAAGCGAAAACAATACAGAAATTTCTTACACAGTATCTAATGCAGAAAATATAGAATATCCAAATTCTTCTTTTGATGCTTTAGCTATGATTTATGCACACTTTCCGGGAGAATCGAGAAGAGCATTTCACAGGAAACTGTCTGGGTTTTTAAAACCCGGAGGCTATCTTATATTGGAAGGTTTTTCTAAACTTCAGCAAGAATATCAGCAAAGAAATCCACAATCAGGAGGGCCGAGAGATTATGAAATGCTGTATGACCTTGAAGAATTAAAAAAAGATTTCGAAAATTTTGAGATAAAGGAAGCTTTTGTAAAAACGATTGTGCTCAACGAAGGAGATTATCATAAAGGTGAAGCGTCTGTGGTGAGAATTTTTGCTGTTAAAAAATAATTTCTCTTATGTAATCGAAGTCACTGAAAAAGAAAACAGTAAGACATAACTTTGTATTGGTAAACTTTAAAAATAGTATTATGTTTTTTCAGCATATTTATGATAAAAGTCTTGCTCAGGCAAGTTACCTGATTGGTTGTCAGGCAAAAGGTGAAGCGATTGTCATCGATGCTAAAAGAGATATTGATACTTACCTTGAGATTGCCAAAGAAAATAATCTGACCATTACCCACATCACAGAAACACATATTCACGCCGATTTTTTGTCAGGCTCTCGGGAACTTTCGGAAGTAACCGGAGCAAAAATGTATCTTTCAGATGAAGGTGGTGTAGATTGGCAATATGAATTTCCGCATATAGGTTTAAAAAACGGAGAAGTAATCAATGTTGGCAATCTCACGCTAAAAGTGATTCACACACCGGGACATACTCCCGAAAGTATCAGCTTTTTATTAACAGACCATCCTGCGACAGATGAACCGGTAATGATTTTTACAGGAGACTTTGTGTTCGTGGGCGACATCGGAAGACCTGATTTATTGGAGAAAGCTGCCGGAATTACAGGAACCCAAGAAAAAGGAGCGAAAGAAATGTTTCATTCTGTTCAGGATTTCAGCAAGCTGCCAGAGTTTATTCAGGTTTGGCCGGGGCACGGTGCCGGTTCTGCTTGTGGTAAGTCTTTGGGGTCGGTTCCAAGCTCAACGGTTGGTTATGAGAAAATCAGAAACTGGGCTTTTCAGTATGAAGAAGATGAGGAAGGCTTTATAGAATATCTGCTGGAAGGACAGCCTGAGCCTCCAAAATATTTTGCAATGATGAAAAAGCTCAATAAAGTGGAAAGATCTTTGTTAACGGAAGTTCCAAAACACAAAAAACTTTCCAAGAACGAGTTTTTGGAGTCTTACAACAGCGGAGTAAAAGTGATTGATACCAGAAATAAAGTTGATTTTGCAGAAGCTTTTATTCCGGAAAGTATTAATATTCAAGGAAACAATTCTTTTTCAACGTGGATGGGCTGGCTGGTTAATTATTCTGAGCCTTTCATTTTGGTCGCTCAAGAAGAACAGATGGAAGACCTTACCCGAAAGCTGATGAGAATCGGTATGGATCAGATGATGGGTTATATTGATGATGTGAAAAATCTGGGATTGGATTTGCAAACTGCTGATGTTATTGATATTGCAGATTTTAAAACTTATTTGAACAGAGAAGATGTTCAGGTGGTGGATGTACGGAACAAAACCGAATATGAGACAGCGCATATTAAAAATGCCGAAAATGTTTTTGTGGGAACATTGGAAGAAAATTTAGACAAAATCTCTCGTGATAAACAGGTAGTTATCCATTGCCAAAGTGGTGACAGAGCAGCGATTGCGTATTCTTTACTAAAGAAAAACGGTTTCGGTAATGTTAAAAACTTTTCTGGCGGAATGAAAGAATGGTTAGAAAATGATAATGTTATTACCAAATAAAAAAAGAGATGATACAAAATATATTGAAAAACTGGAACTTTGCACGGTTGCTTCGTTTGGCAATGGGAATTTTCCTTGTTGTGGAAGCCGTAAAATCCGGGATGTGGATTTTGGTTGCTGTTGGAGCAGTTTTTGTTGCAATGCCATTGTTGAATATCGGCTGTTGTACAACAGGAAATTGTTCTGTACCGACTCGCAATTCAAAAAAAACAAATGATGAGGTGGAATATGAGGAAATTAAATAAAAATATAGCAAAATGAATAAGTTTCAGGAACTTATCAACCAGGACAAACCTGTTTTGGTGGATTTTTTTGCAGAATGGTGCGGTCCTTGCAAAATGCAGGCTCCCATTCTTCAGGATTTGAAAAAAAATATTGGCGATATGGCAAGTATCATCAAGATTGACGTCGATAAAAATCAAGCAGTTGCTGCACAGTTCGGAATTAGAAGTGTGCCGACGCTGATGATTTTCAAGAGCGGTGAAGTCAAATGGAAACAATCCGGAGTTTTTCAGGCGGATGAGTTGGAGAGATTAATCAGGCAAAATAGCTAAGATATATAAACACCTGATTGTTGTATTTTTCTCATTGTATTGAAGGGGTGCGGAAAACCTCAGAGTAATAATAACGAAAGCAATCTTTTTAATGACGGAACTATATAATTATTTGAATTCTGTTTCTCCAATCAAAGATGAAACCTGGAATAAAGTAAAAGAGATGTTTACCGAAAAAACATTAAAAAAAGGCGACTATTTTATTAAAGATGGAGAAACTGCCAAACAAATAGGGTTTCTAACCAATGGTATTATTAGGGCTTTTTATAGAAATAATGAAGGAACAGAATATAATAAACACTTCTTTTTAGCCAATAACTTTGTTGCAGGATACTCATCTTTAATCACTAATGAACCTAATAAAATCAATCAACAGGCTCTTACCGACTGTCAGTTATTGATAATAAATTACACAGATGTGGTAAGCCTTTACGAAAACTATCAAGATTTTGAACGTTTTGGAAGAAAACTTGCAGAACTATTCTTTGTGCACAAGGAAGAACGAGAAGTTGATCTTGTAATGCTGGATGCAGATAAACGCTACCTTATTTTTCAACAAAATTTCCCCTGTCTGGAACAAATGATTCCTCAGTATCATATAGCTTCCTATCTAGGAATTACACCAACACAGCTAAGCCGAATCAGAAGAAATCTGGCAAAAAAATGATTCCTTTACATATGTAAATGGATAGAACATACGTTCTTTTTTTCTTTGTTCCATAATTCAAATTAAACATTATTATGGTACAAAGGTCAATGCTCGCAATTATCAGCCTATTGTGTTTCTCGTCTGTATTCTCTCAAAGGAAAGTTCTTTTTGTGATGAGTGCTGCTAAAGAGCTTCAATTAAAAAATGGCAAAACATATACAGAAACAGGTGTTTTTTTAAGCGAATTTTATTTAGCGTATAAAGAAATTATAAGTTTAGGGTATGAAGTAGATTTTGCAACCCCTTTCGGTATAAAACCATCTATTGATAAAGAAAGTTTAAATAAAAAATATTGGAAAGGAAGAAATTCTCCTTTAGAGGAAGCCAAATATTTTGTTCAGAATAATGAAAAATTCAATACTCCGAAAACACTCGAAAATGGTTTGGAAAATATAAATCAATATTCTGGAATAATAATTCCTGGTGGCCAGGGTCTAATGGCAGATTTAATATATGATAAGAAAATTAAAAGGCTTTTAAAAGAATTTTCAACCAAAGGAAAAGCAATCGGTTTAATTTGCCACGCTCCCGCATTGATACTCTCTATTCCTAGAGAAGAAAACCCCTTTATCGGTTATAAAGTGAACTCTGTAACAGGATTGGAAGAGCTTTTATTGAAAATTTTGTGATGAAAGGCAAACCCGAAAATAGGAAAATAGCCCAACAACTCAAAAAAATGGGTTTGAAACACAAAAAAGGAAGTCCGGCAGCGAATTTTGCAATTCGAGACAGAGAACTTATAACAAGCCAAAACCCGTATTCTAACCACGCATTTATAAAATTATATTCGGAAGCATTGAAAGAATATGAATTAAAAAACACTTTGAAATAGACCCTATGAAATTATCTAATAATACCATTTTAATAACAGGCGGAACTTCAGGAATTGGTTTTGAAATAGTTCAGCAATTTTATAATCTTGATAATAAATTAATTGTTACTTCCAGCAATCAACACAATTTGGACGAACTTAAAATTCAATTTCCTAAAATTGAAATACTGCTTTGTGATTTAAGCGATAGCATTTCAGTAATCAACTTAATCAACCAATGCTTGGAAAAACATAATGACATTAATGTTGTAATTAACAATGCAGGTATTCAAAATAATTACAACTGGCTGGACGAACAAGATGGTCACAGAAAAATTGAAGATGAGATACGAATAAATTTTACAAGTCCAATGCAGATTGTTTATGGATTACTCCCAATATTAGCATTAAAACAAACTGCAGCAATTGTTAATATTTCATCAGGACTTGCATTGGCTCCAAAAAAATCCGCGCCCATTTATTGTGCAACAAAAGCTGCAATTCACAATGCAACAAAAGCACTTCGTTACCAATTGGAGAATACAACGGTTAAAGTATTTGAAATACTGCCACCGCTGGTTGATACAGCAATGACAGAAGGGCGCGGAAAAGGTAAAATTACCCCCAAACAACTTGTAAATGAATTTTTAATCAATTTCAAAAAAGATCGATTTGAAAGTAATATTGGTAGAGTAAAACTTTTAAAATTCATACAGCAAATATTACCTAAACTTGCTGATGACCTAATGAAAAACGGATAGTAATCAAACCACCTAATAAAAAAATGCGATTGCAAAAATAGCAGATAAACAAGTAACTGATTTTTATTTTAGTAGTTTTATTTTTTTTGTTTAATTTACCTAAAAAAAATACTGATAATTTTACTTTTATCAGTTGATAATAATTCCAATCCATAAATGTTTCAAAAATCATTACTTCATAGTGTAGAACTTTCTCACGAAAAATCCCTTCAGACTTTGATTGAGAACCGTTCCGTTTTTTCACTGGAAAACTGTGAGCTGAGTCTCTTTGAAACACATCAGTATTCGGAAAAAATTCCTTTAGAATTTAATGATTTTGTTGTAACAAGTATGTTGAGAGGCAAAAAACGAATTCATTATCAGGATAGAACTCCATTTGAATATCTTCCGGGAGAAACGTTTATCGTTCCTCCAAAATCAGGTTTTAAAGTAGATTTTCCGGAAGCTTCTGAAAACAGACCGACGCAGTGCATTGCTTTGGCAATTGATAAAGGAATTATTAATGATACACTGGATTTTCTGAATGATAAATTTCCGAAAGAGGGAACAGGGAATTTATGGATAATTGATTTTGAGACTTATTATTTTTATAACAGTCAGGATTTAGCGAATGCCATCAACAAAATAACGAAAGAATGTATGAGCGAAAATGTTGCAAAAGATGCGCTTTCATATCTGAGTTTGCAGGAATTGATTATTCGGATTGTACAGACACAAACGGCAAAACGACTCGACCAAAACCAGTTTTTGGTTATGGAAGCCAATAGTCCGATTGCTTCTTCCGTCGATTATATCCGAAAACACATTGGTGAACCGATTCAGATGAAAGAACTCAGCAAATACGCCTGTATGAGTTCGAGTACATTTTACCGTAATTTTAAAAGAGAATTGGGTATGAGTCCGGCAGAATTTATCATTAAAGAAAAAATAAAATATGCCAAAAGACTTTTAAATAATCCTTATATTCATATCAATGAGGTTTCGTTTGCAACAGGTTTTGAAGACAGTAATTATTTTATACGGATGTTCAAAAAGTACGAAGGTATTACGCCGAAGCAATATCAGCTAATGAACACTTCTGTTTCGTAAAAAATAAAAAACATCTTAAAAAAGATGTTTTTTATTCATATTTTGATTAGTCCTAATTAATTTGCTTCTATGATAATTTTCATTGCTTTTTCTTTTGCTCCATTTAAAAATACTTGATATGCTTCTTCAATCTGGTCTAATTTGTAATGGTGCGTAATCAATGATTTTAGAGGAAGTTTGTTGGTTGCAGTCGCTTTCAGCAACATCGGTGTTGTGTTCGTATTGACCAATCCTGTTGTTATCGTAAGGTTTTTAATCCACAATTTCTGAATTTCAAAATCTACTTTCACGCCGTGAACACCAACATTGGCAAGATGACCTCCGGGTTTTACAATTTTTTGACAGATATCCCAGGTTGGAGGTATTCCCACTGCTTCGATTGCCACATCCACACCTTCTTCTCCAACAATTTTTTTAATTGCCTCTTCCGCATTTTCCACCGCAGAATTTACCGTATGCGTTGCCCCTAAAGTTTTAGCCAATTCTAATCGGTTTTCATCCATATCCACCATAATAATGGTTGACGGAGAGTAGAATTGAGAAGTTAATAAAACAGACATCCCAACTGGTCCCGCTCCAACAATAGCAATCGCATCGCCTGGTTTTACATTTCCGTATTGTACACCAATTTCGTGTCCTGTCGGAAGGATATCGCTCAACATTACTGCAACATCATCTTCGATTGTGTCCGGATATTTGTAAAGGCTGTTATCTGCGTGTGGAATTCTTGTATATTCTGCCTGAACTCCGTCAATCATATATCCTAAAATCCAACCTCCATCTTTACAATGAGCATATAATTGTTTTTTGCAGTATTCGCAGGAGCCACAAGATGTTACGCAAGAGATCAGCACTTTGTCACCCACTTTAAAATTGGTTACACTTTCTCCCACTTGTTCTATGATTCCGATCCCTTCGTGTCCTAAAATTCTTCCTGGTGTTATTTCAGGATTTTTTCCTTTGTAGATTCCCAAATCGGTTCCACAAATAGTTGTTTTTACGATTTTTACAATCGCATCGGTAGGTTTTAAGATTTCAGGTTTTGGTTTTTCCTCGTATTTAATGTCGTGGTCGCCGTAATAAACTAATGCTTTCATATTGTCTTTAATTTTTATTAATCTTCAAATGTATTTGAATATATAGAAAGCAGATAGCACGATTAATGCAAATTGTAGCATTAATCCATTATTTCCAGTTGCAGGTTTATCACTTTTTACAAAAATAAAAAACCTACAACGAATCTGTTTCATTAAGGTAAAGGTTCAGATGTGAGTTGTTACATTGGTTGAGGTTATCTTAACAGGAGACTCTACAATCATTTAAGCGGATATAGATACATTTAAAAGTATTAAATATATTTAAGCTGTATATAGGGGTGAATGATTTAGAAAATTCTCTAATTGTATTTGAGATTTTTCTTATTGATAACGCTGTAATCTATTAACTAATTATCGTCTTCTTCAAACCAAACTAAAAAAATAATTTTTAAAAATTTGCATATTGTTGTTGTGAATATTATATTTGCAACAACAAAAATATATTTAGACAATGAAACAATTAACATTCGCATCATTACAGGTGAAAAATTTAGATGCATCAAAAGAGTTTTATACTGAGAAATTAGGGTTTGAAATACAAGATGTAAATCCGCAGGCGTGTGTTTTTAAGTATAACGAAGGAGAAGCAAGTTTCGCAATTCGTACACCGCTTGAAGCGCTTGAGGGTAGGGAACTAGGTACAGGAGTTGCACTTTGGTTTGCTGTAGAAGAAAACGTTGATCAACTAAAAGAAAAACTAATTTCTAACGGGGTACAGACGACCGGACCAATTATAGAAACACCTTTTGGAAGAGCATTTCATATATTGGATCTTGACGGTTATAAACTTACTTTCCTAGAGTCAAAATAATTAAAGCAAATTATAGCGAACAGGGTTTGTAAGTTTATAAAAAATAGAAAACAAGAAAATAAAGTATTGGTTAGCAGTAGCGTCCAAGGATCACGTTAAAAATGGAATTGCACAGGGAATCGCCCAAGCCTATCACGGAAAAGCGGCTCCGTTAAAGAGAATGGCGAAAGGCGATTTTATCATCTATTATTCGGGAAAGCAAACATTGGGAAAAACTGAGAAGTGTCAGAAATTTACAGCCTTGGGTGAAGTAAAGGATGACAAAGTTTATGATTATCAGGTTTCTGATAATTTTTGCCCCTCAAGAAGAAACATAGAATTCATTCCATCACGGGATACATCTGTTCTTCCATTAATTAATGATCTGGATTTTATTGAAAATAAGCAGAATTGGGGGTATCAGTTCCGTTTAGGTTTTTTTGAAATCAACAGGCACGATTTCGAGCTAATTTCATCAAAAATGCTTAATAATAATGTCTAAAGAAATTGAATTTCATTTTAAGAGTCCAAAGAATAGTCCGGGGTATTTGCTTGGGCAGGTAACGATGCTTTGGCAACGGAAAATAAAAAAATGTCTGGATCCGTTGGATTTAACACAGACACAATTTGTTTTATTGGCGGCGTTAGGCTGGCTTTCTAAAACCAGTAATTCGGTAACTCAGGTTGATATCGCAAATCAAAGTAATACCGACCGAATGATGGTTTCAAAAGTTTTGCGTACGTTGGAAGAGAAAGGCTTTTTAACAAGACAGGAACATAAGACAGATACCAGAGCAAAAACTATTCAGCTAACTGATAGCGGCGCAGAGGTACTACAAAAAGCTCTGATAGAAGTTGAGAATACTGATCTGGAGTTCTTCTCCATATTGGAGGATGAGGTTTCAAATTTTAATAAATATATGTCTGTACTTATTGAAGAACACAATAAATAGAGGTAATGACATACTTAATGTGCCATACACTTAGCTGTATAAAATTACGACAATCAACTAAAGTGTTTGTTCAAACAATCTTTGATTTTCAATTAAGAAAGATAATTTTGTACACCAAAGTATATAATTACCTTAATTTTTTAACAAATATTACAGACACGCCCATATGTATTATGTGAAAATTTCGTGTGGGATAATCTAAAATACTATCATTTAATTTTCATTAGTAAATTGATTACCAAATATATGATTCAGAATTTGTAAACTGTGGCGTTGGTGTAATATGATATTTATGCTGAACTAGCATCTGAAGAATTATTGCTTAATTGCAATTACAAGATGCAAAAAGATCAGAAGATGGTGAAATGTTTAATTTGATATTGATATTACAAGTGAAATTCTAGGTGATTCAGATTAAAATGGAGTAACTTTGCATCTATAAAAATTGTACTTTTAAGACAGATTTTTTATAGATGTAAAATTATAAAATAGCTGATGGATATACTTAAATTTCTTGATCTAGAAAGGTCAAAATCCATTCATTTCGATGAAGAGAAATCATTGGGCAGTGAGGCTGTTATTATACAAGAATTAAAGGAAAAGGAATTTGGCATTGACTTAGTTTATTTTAACAGAGACGAAAATACCAACAGTAGTTTTCCTGCTGTTTTTTTAAAAAAAGTTTCGAACTTCAGTAGTGAAGAGATATTAAAAGATATTGCTGAAACTCAGCGTAAGATTTGGAACTACAAAAAAGTCCTTTTTTTATACGTTTACTCTGATAATGAAATTAGAATTTACAATTGTTCCGAAAAACCACTTCTTTTAAGTAAAGATGCTTTTAATTACAAAAGTGAACTTCAAACTATTGAAATACAGTCTTATCTATATTCGGATAAGGTTAGGTTACAAGAGCTTAATCAGCTGTTTTCGAGAATAGCAATTGATACTGGGATTATCTGGACTTTGGAGGAAGCACAATTTATTAGAGATAAAGTCAATTTACAAAAACGAGTAGATAATTTTTTAGTAAAAAGTTTTGTCAATACGAGTTCTTTTATACAGAGTCAGGGATTAGGAATTGAACTGATTCATAAAATTATACTCCGTTCATTATTTCTTTTGTATCTTGAAGATAGAGGCGCAGCTGAAAAAGATTTTTACAATCAAATACAGGAAGGTGCAGAATCATATTTTGATATTTTAGATGATGTTGATGCTACTTATACTCTTTTCACAAAGTTGGCCACACATTTTAACGGCAATGTATTTACTATAGATGATTCGGAGCAGCGTCTAAGTCAAGAGCAGTTACTTATTATTAAGACTTGTTTTATCAGAGGAAGAGAAAAGAATGATACAAAACAATTATTTGATGATGATTGGAAACATTTCAGACTTTTTAACTTTAAGATAATTCAAATTGAATTACTAAGTGAAATATATGAAAATTTCTTATCGGAAACCGATCCTATTTTGAAGGAGGATTCTGGAACCTACTATACGCCCCCTTCTTTGGTGGAGTTTATTTTAAACGAAAAACTCCCTGTTAATTCTGGGGAAAAAGAGTATGAAGTAAAAGTTTTAGATCCCAGCTGCGGGTCTGGGATTTTCTTGGTAGAAAGTTTCAAACGGTTGGTAAAGAGGTATGAAAATGCACATAGTTTATCATCTCTTTCTGATTTTGACACTTTGGTTCAAATTTTAAAAGATAATATTTTCGGCATCGAGATTCATCCGCAAGCTATTAAAGTTGCTGCTTTTAGTTTGTATATGGCTTTAGTCGATAAACTAGATCCTAAAAATCTTTGGCAGGACAGGAAATACAGGTTACCCTATCTGATTGATGACTCAAATGAAGCGAACGAAGAAAAAAAGGGGAAAAACCTTTTTTGCAGAGATACCATTTCTGATTTATCTGCGATAGACGAATTAAAAGATTTTCAACTGGTTGTGGGGAATCCGCCTTTCGGAACAGATCAATTATCTGAAACTATTAGATATTACTGTGATAAAGAAAAGTTTGCTAAAGAAAAAGTTTTACCTTTTCTTCATAAAGCAACCACATTTGCACCTAAAGGGGAAATTGTATTGATTTTTAATACAAAAGTACTTACTAATACAGGTACAACTTACCAAAACTTTAGAAATTGGCTTTTCAATAAATGTTATGTCGAAAAGGTATTTAATTTTTCGATTTTACGCAAAGCAAAAAAAGGTTTCGGAGGTCAGCTATTTGGAGATGCGACAGGTCCAATTAGTATCGTTTGTTATAAAAATGAAATACCAGATCATCAAAGCGATACCATTACTTACTACGCGCCAAAAACGTATGTCAAATCTAATGTTATTGAGGGTTTAAGTATTGATTGGACGGACATAAAATACTTACCTAGGGAGGAATGTAAGCAGCCGGATACCAAAATATGGAAAGTTGCGATGTGGGGTGGGTTAAACGACTGGGAGTTGATAAAACGTCTCAGTTCTCCTAAGTTGGACACAATCGAACAATTTATAAATAAAACAAATATAAGCTCTGGAGTAGGGTTTCAAATTCTTACACAAGAAAAAGATGCTCCAAAGTATTCAGAAGTTTTAACAAAACTAGATTATTTAGATACTGATTTTATTAAAAAGTATTATACTCCTAAAGAAGATTTGGCACCAGTGGTTAATGTTATAAAAACACAAAAAGCAAAAAAATTCTATAAAGAGTTTTATAATGTAAATCACGTTGATGAAATTGAAGAGCTTACAGCATTCCGACGATTAGGTGATATCGATGCATTTATTAATCCACACATTATTGTAAAAAAAGGATTAGAAAATAATAGTGTTTGCGCATCCTATATTGAACAAAAATGTTCATTTAGAGATGGTGTATATGGTTTTTATACCGATGGTAGCAATGATGATAATTTGTTTGTTCTATTAAGTTATTTCAATTCAAAGCTAAGTTCTTATTATCTATTTATGACAATTTCTTCTTATGGAATAGAAAGGGAGCAGATAATGAAAAACGAGTATTTATCTATTCCAATTAATTTAGATGAAGAACAAAGCTTAAATATTAAGGATTCGACAAAAAATATTTTGTCACAAATTAAATCAAAGACATTTTTAGAAGATGATTTTGAGAATCAAGAAATTGATTATTTTATAAATCTAAATATAGATAATGTAATATATGAAAGTTTTGATTTTGATGAATACGAAAGAGCACTTATAAGTGACAGTATAATCTACAATATTGATTTATTTCATAAACAGGAAAGTTCCATCGCATTGTGCGCAACTTTAAAAGAGCAACCCTATGAATATGCGCAAATAATTGTTGCAAAATTAAATGAATTTCTGGAGGGTCAAGATGTTTTTGTAAATGCAACAGTTTACAAATCAAGAAGCCTAAAATCTTCTCCATTGATGATAATCAAGCTTTCGCACGACACAGTAAAAAAGGATATTTTATTCTCTGAAGAAATGGTTGATGATGAATTAGAAGAGTTGGACAGGAATCTGTGGGAAAAAGAAGCTACAAACATTTATTTTAGAAAGAAACTTAATTTTAAAATAGATAACGATATCTATATGGTTCGTCCCAATCAACGAAGGTTTTGGTCTCAATCAATGGCCTTGGAAGATTCTTCTGAGTTAATCGTGGAAATATTAAATGGAATTCACGATGAAGCTTAGTGATGTTTACATAAAAGCTTTTGCTGAAGATTGTATTGTACTAATTGTTAATGCGTATAATACTGTAATTGCTGAAAAAAAATATCAAACTGATTGGCTTGAGAATGATTTCTCAGAATTGCTAGGGCATCATGTTAATGAGAACGAACTTTCCTTGAAAAAAGGTATTACCTGTAAAACTGAAAAAAAGTTAATTAAAGAGGTAGACAGTCAGTTGAAAGGTTTTGCAGATAAACTTCCAAGAATCGATTTTGTGTATTTTAAAGTCTGGAAGATGCAGAGATTTGAATGTTATATGGAGGCCAAAAGACTAAAAGAAAATGATTCCGCTCTAAAACGAGCTTATATAAATGAAGGGATGGACAGATATATATCTGAAAAATATCCAATAGGATGCATGCTGGGGTATAATCTTGAAGGAGATGTAGAAAAAACAATTGATGGTGTAAATTCTTTAATAATAAAAGATAAGAGAAATTCTGAAACCTTAAATCTTATTTCAAACAAACTCCATAAATCTTATTACGAATCTAACCATACGACAATTGGTATTTTAAAGCACATAATATTTCAATTTCCAACTATTTGAAAAATTAGTTCCTTCTGTAGTGGTTCAGATATGGCGTTTTATAAAAGATTTTTAATAATCATAATAATAGAAAAATATATTGCAAGATAAAATGATGACTAAAGAATGTACTAACTTATACAAGATGGTACAAATGTGGAGCTGTTAATTTGGTTTAAATAACTATGAATGAATTTCAGAATCAATATATTTTAATTGACTAGTAAAAATGTTTAAGAATTTTATATTTGAGAATCTGGTATTTACAATGATTTTTCATGAGATTTAGTAAAACAATTTGCAAAAAATAAAAAAAGACCTATATTTGCACCAGTAAAAACAAACAATCTTAATCTTGTTTAAAAAGTGACCTATTCGGTGACCTAAAAATAAGAGAACGATATAAAGCTTATGGATAGGGAGTTTTTCAAATCAGAACAAGTCCCGTCCGGATCGCAAAAAAAGTTTTTACAATTTTAACTTTAAAAGAAAATTGATCCGGTAGTTCAGCTGGTTAGAATGCCGCCCTGTCACGGCGGAGGTCGCGGGTTCGAGTCCCGTCCGGATCGCAACTATTAAATCAGGTAATGGTACAGATATGGAGTTTTTAATTAACTTCATTGATTATCAATATCATAAAAGATATAATAAAAAAAACGATGTACATAGTGCATCGTTTTTTATTTTTGCCGACTAAAAAGCAAAATAGCGATCCCGGAATGTACTGTTCTTATATCAGATGGTTCAGATGTGGAGTTGTTAATTTACTTTAAATCATTATGAATAAACGGCGAAATCAATGTATTCACTGTAATTACAGCTACTGTATCAAGGCAGGAATAACATCACAAAATAAACAGCGCTATCAGTGCAAAAAATGCAAAAAGAAGTTTATTGGGAACTGTTCTTATCGTGCATATCATAAAAGATTTTAAAAATCGCTTCTAAAGTTGTTAAGCCACCAATCCCTCAGAATATTACAATCGAAATTGATGAGTTAAAAACGTATACTAAAAGTAAGCGGTGGGTAGTTGCAGCATATTGCAGGGAGACAAAGAAAGTAATTGACTATAAGTTTGGTAGAAGAACAACTAAAACAATTCAATATATTACTGATACTTTACTTTTTGCAAATCCAAAAAAATCTATAGTGATCGCCTGAATATCTACCCTAAACTAATTCCAAATAAACGAAGAGAGACCAATCACATTGAGCGGAAATTTCTTGATTTACTCATATAAAACGATTAGGAAGAAAGAGTATTAATAAGGCTCAAAAAGATAAATATACAGACGCTATATTGAGAATTTATTTTTGGGGGATTTCTCTTAATGAAAATAAGGGATCTAGAAGTTTGTCTTATTTGCATTAGGCTGAACTCTTGATTTTTTAATAAGTAAAATTCGTAATTTTGTATATCCAAGTATACAAATTACTGTATTTAAGCAACTACATATTTCAATGTACATCCATCTCAAATATATAAAATAGTAAAATTTAATAATATTTGTATTTACTGTATTTTGGGTACACTAAAAAGTATATTGCTCTCTAATTTACTTTAATCCGTTCGTAAATTCTGTAGGACTTTTACCCATGTATTTCTTAAAAGTTCTACCAAAATATGAAATACTGCTGTAGCCTGTATTATAACACGCTTCTGTAATGCTTTTACCTTCCATTAACAATTTACAAGCTTTTTCAACCCTGTATTGATTGACAAAATCTGAAAAAGTAATCTTAGTTGCTTTTTTGAAAAAATTACAGAATGCAGGTAAGGTAAGATTAGCAAGATCCGCAACTTCATTGATGTCAATCGGCTTATCATAATTTTTTTCAAGAAAGGTAAAAATAACTTGCAAACGTTCTTTATGTTTCGAGATAATTGTGTGTGGCATAACTTCTTTGTTCAGCAAAACATAATCTTTCTCCTCTGATAATTCGAACAATATATTCAGCAAGAGAATATACCTTTTTGAGTTTTCAGTTTCAAATAACTGAATAAGTTTAGGTAATATTTTTTTTTTCGTTTTAGAATTGAATAGTATTCCAAACTTAGACAACGCAATTAATTTTCTTAAAGCGGTAATCTCTTCAATTTCCCGAGGGAAAACTATAATTTCTTCTCGAAATTGAATTACTATTTCTTCATGGGGATCCAGAGAATTGATTCCAAATCCTGAATGAGGAATATTGGGCCCTATCAATACCAGATCCCCATTCATATAATTGCTTTTGTGATAACCAACATGTCTTGTACCGCTTCCTGATACTACACATATCAATTCTATCTCGGGATGGTAATGGTATTCCCATTTTAGTTCTTTTACAGCCACATTATTATGTAATGTTCTAAAAGAGCAGTTTTTATCCGGAATGATGCTTTCGTAACTTACTTTCATTACTTTAATAATTAATACAAACTAAATATACTATAATAATTAATACAGTGACAATAATGATTTATTATGTGAAATAATTGTAAACGCAATGTTAATACTTTTGTCACCAAGATTAAAATGAATGAAAAATTTTAGAATCAACATCATTCTGTTTTTAAATTACTTTGTTTTTGCAATTCTCCTGAATTCTGTGGGAACGGTGATTTTACAAATGCAGCAGAACTTCGGGATCTCAAAATCTTCAGCAAGCGTGCTGGAAGGTTTCAAAGACCTGCCGATTGCTATTTGTTCATTTATTCTGGCTTCATTTTTACCGAAGATCGGTATTAAAAACTCTATGTTGATCGCATTGCTTTTGGTAAGCTGTATGTGTTTTGTGATGCCCTTCGCAAATGAATTTTGGTTTTTTAAACTATTATTTACGATTGTCGGAGTTTCTTTTGCTTTAATTAAAATTTCCGTTTTCACATCCATCGGATTGGTGACGGATACAGATAAAGAGCATTCAAGTTTTATGGGTTATCTGGAAGGTTTTTTTATGATCGGCGTATTAATGGGAAATGTTTTATTCAGCTTGTTCATAGATGATCATAACCCAAAATCAACTGAATGGTTAAATGTATACTGGGCTTTAGGATGCATTTCAACACTGTCTTTTTTGTTTTTATTCTTCACAAAACTAGACGAACACGAAGCAAAAAGCGAGAAAACAGATTTGCTGGGAGATCTTAAAAACAGTGTGAGCTTATTCAGTTATAAAAAAGTCTTATTCTTTTTACTGTGCGCTTTCCTTTTCGTTTTGGTGGAGCAAAGTTTCCAGACCTGGACACCGACTTTTTACAAAGAAATTTTAAAAGTTCCTACCTCAATGAGCATTCAGGCGGGAGCGGTTTTAGCGGGAGCTTTCGCACTGGGAAGATTTTTATCAGGCTTTTTCTCCAAAAAATTCAGTTGGATTTATGTTGTTTCTTTTTGCGTGGTAGGTTTTGCAATAAGTATTTTACTGGTTTTACCTTTAACTCATAACATTAACATTGATACAACCACAACCTGGTTAAATGCTCCGTTGGTCGTGTATTTATTTCCTTTGATGGGCGGTTTGCTGGCCCCGATTTATCCAAGTATTAATTCGGTGATCTTAGCATCGATTCCGAAATATTTACACAGTGCAATGTCCGGCTTAATTGTGGTTTTCTCTGCAATCGGAGGAACGATCGGTTCGATTATTACAGGTTTTGTGTTTCAGGAATTCAGTGGACAACAGGCGTTCTACCTTTCGCTGATTCCGCTTTCACTGTTGATTATTTCGGCAATTTTCATGAATAAATTAAAAATAAATCCTAAAAAATAAAGATGAACAAACAGCTATACATAAATGAAATTCAGGCTCTTTTTGATGATGTGCAAAGATCACAGGTCTTTGAAGATCAGAAAATGATGACCGATGCGGTTCCGCTGTTTCCGATTGAAGAAATTAATGCAAAGTATGAAGCCGAAAAGCAATTTGAAAATTTTAATTTGAAGGAATTCGTGATGTCTAATTTCGATTTTTTAGGAGCTAAAATTTCTATTCAGAGAGAAGATCATCTGCCAATTGAAGAACACATCGAAAAATTATGGGATGAACTGACAAGAACTGCTTATGAAGAAAAAGGAACGTTGCTGAAACTTCCAAAACCTTACGTTGTTCCCGGAGGTCGTTTTAATGAGTTCTTCTATTGGGACAGTTATTATATTATGCTGGGCTTACAGGTTTCCGGAAGAGTGGAAATGATGGAAAATATTATTGAAAACTGTTCCTATTTAATCCAGAATGTAGGATTTGTGCCAAATGCAAGCAGAACTCATTTCTTAAGCCGTTCCCAGCCACCTTATTTTTCACTGATGCTGGATCTGCTTTTTGAAACGACGAAAGACGAAAATATTTACATCAAATATCACGATACTTTAGAAAAAGAGCATGCTTTCTGGATGAACGGAGCTGAAAAACTGGAAAACGGTTCGGCTGTGAAAAGAGTGGTAAAAACGATTCATGGAGATATTTTGAACAGATATTACGATGCTGAGAACGAACCCCGCCCTGAAAGTTATTTAATTGATATTGAAGACAGTGTAAATGCCGGGGAAGAATTTTACAGGAACATCAGAAGTGCCTGCGAATCGGGTTGGGATTTTTCCAGCAGATGGTTTGCAGACGGCGAAAATATACAGACCATTGAAACTTTGAATATATCACAGGTTGATCTGAATTGTCTTTTATGGCATTTGGAAAAAACATTGGCAAAATCTTCGGAAATTCAAAATTTAACAGAAAAAGAAAGCTATTACAAAAAAAGAGCTGAAAGCCGCAGGAAGAATATTGATATTTATTTTTGGGAAGGTACGATGTACAAAGATTTTCACTTAGGTAAAAATGAAAATACAGCTTCCGAAAGTATTGCTACACTATATCCCCTATTCCTTGAAATTGCTTCACACGATCAAGCTGAAATAACAGCAAAAACCATTGAAGAAAAATTACTGTATAAAGGTGGTTTGGCTACAACAACCAAACAAACTGGCCAGCAATGGGATTTTCCAAATGCATGGGCGCCTTATCAATGGCTGGGATTTAAAGCAATGAAAAATTATGGCTTTAATGATCTGGCGGATAAAATAAAAAATAACTGGTGCAAAAATGTAGAAAGAGTTTACAAAAACACTGGAAAGCTGATGGAAAAATATAATGTAGAGGACACCAATAGCATTGCAGGTGGAGGAGAATATCCGAATCAGGATGGATTTGGATGGACAAATGGAGTTTACTTAAAACTTAAAAACAACATTTAATAAAATTAAACAACATTTAAATACTACTGATATGAAAAACAAATCAATTCTTTTCATTGTGGGTATTGCGTCGCTCTATCTGAACAATGCTTATGCACAACAAAGCCAACAGGACTCTCTCAAATCAAAAAGCATCGACGAAGTGGTAGTTACCGGAGTTTTTGACAAACGTTTAAGAATGAATTCGCCGATTGCGATTTCAGTACTTAAAGCAGATGTTTTGGAAAAGCAGGTGGCTGTGAGTGCTCCCGACCTCCTGAAAAATGTTCCGGGTGTATATGTCAATTCTTCAAACGGGGAAATTAGAAACAGTGTTGCTTCGCGTGGGATTACCGTAGGAACACAGGATGGAAGTTTCGGTTACGAATATGTATCAATGCAGGAAGACGGCTTACCGATTACTAATACGACTTACTACAACTACGGCCCCGATTTCTTTCTTAGAGCAGATGCTACTATAGAAAGACTTGATGCTGTTCGTGGTGGTTCTTCTTCCATTACTACAGCAAATGCGCCTGGAGGAATTTTCAATTATGTTTCTAAAACAGGAGGAAAGAAATTAGCTGGTGAGGCACGATTCAGAACAGGACTTCAGGGGAAAAATAGTAATGGACTTTACCGTACCGACCTTAATATCGGCGGACCGTTAGCAGAAAACCTGTTTTTTAATATTGGTGGATTTTACCGTTATGACGAGGGAGCAAGATCTCCGGGTGCTTATCCTTTAAATAACGGTGGACAGGTAAAAGCTAACATTGTAAAAAAATATAATTCCGGATCATTAAAATTGTATGTAAAATATCTGAAGGACAGGAATGGTTATTCTATGGCCATCCCGACCAGAGGCTATGGCGATCCGAGACCTGCAGAAGGATTTGATAACAGTTCCTCTATCCTTTTACCGCCAGTCACTTATGATCAGGGGAATTTTGTGGAAGGTGGAAACCTACATTATGATTCCAGAAGACAGGTTGACAATACATACCGTTCCGTAGGACTGAACTGGGAGCAAAAATTAGGAAACGGTTGGAATCTTGACAATAAGATAAGAGTTTCCAATAACGATGTGCGTTACAATACTTCCACCAGCACATCCATTATTGCTGCAGATAATAAAGCTTTTTTCGATCTGTTCGGGGTAGGAACGGGAGCAGGAACTTTTACGTTCAGAGATCACAATACAGGTCAGGTATTATATAGCATCAACTCTGTAATTCCGACAGGAGGAAGCAATCCTGTATATACTGTAACAGCTAACAATCTTCCGGGACAAACGCTTAGAAACAATTCCGTATTCATTACACCGCTTCAGACCTATCAGAACAAAGTAAAAGAAGTCCTTAACCAGTTAACGATTACCAAGAAGTGGAGGAATATGAACTTCGCATTGGGAGGTTATTTAGGTTATTCCGATGTGGCGAGGGTTTCCGGCGGTGGTGGTGTAGCCATTACCACAATGGAACCAAATCCAAGAATTATCGATATGGAATTCAATGGGACAATTATG
This sequence comes from Epilithonimonas pallida, assembly GCF_900182975.1. NCBI lineage: Bacteria > Pseudomonadati > Bacteroidota > Flavobacteriia > Flavobacteriales > Weeksellaceae > Epilithonimonas > Epilithonimonas pallida. The sequence continues at coordinate 265,879 of NZ_FXUO01000005.1, forward strand.
AATTTTAATGGAATTCCAGGTAGTAATCGAACCGGAACATTCCAGATGACAAACCCTGATGGAATGGCGCAGTTTGCAAGTAATAATGGTTCTCTGTTAGGGTTCTACGCCAAGCAAAGACAGATAGCAGGATTCTTTGGCCACACTTGGGATATTACTTCTGATTTAACCTTAGACTGGGGTGTTCGTTATGAAAGCCAGAATATCAAAGGGCACAATACCCGAGCTTATTTGAAATCTACTGCAGGTCCGGATGGAAATCCTCTCACGATGTATGATAATACAGTACTTAATTATCTGGAAACTGTAGATTATGATCGTACTTTGAACGCATTTTCTTATTCAGCGGCGGTTAATTATAGAATTAATACCAATTTATCTGTATATTCAAGATTCTCCCAGGGGAAGAAATCACCGGATTTGGATGTTTATTTTGCTGCAAACCGTAAAAGCACTATTGGTTTACTTGATCCGAGACAGCGTACCACCAACCAGCTCGAAGCAGGTCTGAAAGCAAAATATGATAAATTTGATCTTTTTGCAACGCCATTCTATAGCGTACTGAAAAAAGTGCCTTCCGGCGGATCTGCCACAATGCCGGCATCGGCGGGAGGAGGTTTCTATGCTTTGCCAACGTTGTATAATGATTACAGAACGATAGGATTGGAAATAGAATCCAACATACGACCTTTGGATTATCTGAGCATAAGAGCTGTGCTAACAGTTCAGAAATCTAAGATCACTAATGGAACTTATTGGGTTGTAAATAATCCGGGGCCAGATGATGATGTAGTGGCTTCTTTCACAGGAAACGAAACCGGAGCAACACCAAGATTGTTTTTCAACATTACGCCGACACTTAATTTGGGTAAATTCTATTCGCTTCTTACGTGGAACTATATGGGAAAACGACAGGCGAACAATGCCAATGCTTTTACGTTACCGGCGTTCTCAATGTTTGATTTCGGCGCAGGATATGAATTTACATCAAAAATGTCAGCATCAGTTAATGTAAATAATTTGTTCAACACCTATGCAACAATGAGTTGGACAAGACCAGGTTCTTATGCAGATCAAAGAGCACCTTTAGATAATTTCACACCTGAAATGTACCAGGCAGCAGAAAGTGCAAATATGCCGTATTTTACGGTAGCTAATCCGCCAAGATCTGTGTTTGTTTCGGTTACCTACAAGTTTTAATTGATAATATTAAAAATATGTTTAGAAAGATCATCTGCCTGATAATAATACTACGGACAGCTATCAGCATTGATGCTCAAAAAATAGTAAAGGGCAGTAATCTTATATTAAACCGGAACAGTATTGCTGTTGATAAAGCCAACCAGGTCAAGATAAGGTTTTATAAACCTACTGCTAAAAGCATTAAGCTGAAAGGCGGTGATGTTTTTTCAAATCTAAATATCCGTACACAAAAAGATGTGTACGGATATTGGAATATAATAACTTCACCCGTACCTATCGGATTCCATTATTTTTGGATAGAGGCGGATAATGAAAAATATCTAATTCCAAAACGTGAAAAGTATTTTGCATACAATTCATTTGTAAATGGTTTTGAAATAGATTCGGGTGAAGATTTTTTTAAAAACAAAAACGTTTCCAAAGGTAAGATCAGAAAACATAATTATTTTTCGAAAGGACTGGTAAAGAGAAATTATTATATGTATTATCCAGCCAATTTCAATAGTAAAAATGCTTATCCTCTTTTAGTTTTGTACCACGGAGCCGGTGAGGATAATACGGGCTGGATACATCAGGGTAGAATTCAATATATTTTAGATAACCTTATTGCTGAAAAAAGAATTGATCCTATAATGGTTCTGCTGGCTGAAGGAGATATCGAAAGAAACACAAATGCTGATATTGAAACTTCTACTTTGGAAAATATAGATTCTATTGAAAAGAATTTGACAGATTCTATTTTATTGCCATTAAAACAACGTTGCAATATTACACATTTTTATATTGCAGGTTTATCAAGAGGTAGTTTTCAGGCTTTAAAAATTAGTAATGATTATCCTGATATTTTTTCTAAAGTTGGGCTTTTCAGTCCTGTAATTTATGGTGGTAGCAAAGTAGATGATTTTAAATTACTAAATACATCCACATTTCAAAATCAATCATTTTTTATTGGGATCGGGAACAAAGAAAAAGAGAGATATTATCATTTCAAAAACTCACTTCAAACAGAACTGGAAAAACAAAATACCAATTTCAAAATGTATGAATCACAGGATACTTATCACGAATGGCTAACCTGGCGGCGTTGTCTGTACCAATTTTTAATTTGGCTTAACGAGAAACAGGTTGATAAATGACACTTCTCAAAAAATAGTGTTAGCATTAAATGTTGGCTATTATTTTAGAATCACTGTATTCTGATTTTTAATAAATTAAATTATATGTTTGATAAAACCATAAAAGTACTTTTTATATCTTTTGCTTTAACAGGATTAAATGCGCAAAAAAAAATAATTGGTACGATCAAAAAACCAAAGCTTGTAGTAGGAATTGTTGTTGACCAGATGCGCTGGGACTATCTCTACCGTTATGAAAAAAAATATCGTAAAGACGGCTTTAAAAGAATGTTGAAAGAGGGGTATTCTCTCAATAATGTTCATATTCCTTACATTCCTACCATAACTGCTGTTGGGCATACTTCAATTTACACTGGATCTGTTCCTTCAATTCACGGTATTATTGGGAATAATTGGCTCGATAAAGAAACCGGAAAAAGCGTTTATTGTACTGCGGATCCGAATGTAGCACCTGTTGGTTCTGATGACAGGAAAAATGGTAGTCATTCTCCCGTTAATTTATGGACAACCACAGTTACTGATCAATTAAGAATTGCTAGTAATTTCAGATCAAAAGTGGTAGGTGTTTCATTGAAAGACCGTGCTTCTATTTTACCTGCCGGGCATAATCCAACGGCAGCATTTTGGTTTGATGACTCTACCGGGAATTTTATTACCAGTACTTATTATATGAATGAACTGCCAAAATGGGTCAACGATTTCAATAATGAAAAGCATCCTGAAAAATTTCTGTCTAATGGCTGGAATACCATTTTACCAATAAATGAGTATACAGAAAGTACTCAGGATAATGTGTTATGGGAACAGCCGGTTGGAAGTGCAAAACAACCTGTGTTTCCTTATGAAAACCTGATGACAGATTATTCGAAGAACAAAGGAGTTATAAGAACAACTCCTTTTGGAAATACACTTACACTACAGTTTGCCAAGTCTGCTTTGGATCATTATGAATTAGGAAAAGGAGATGAAACAGATTTTCTGGCAATCAATCTCGCATCTACGGACTATATAGGGCATTCTTACGGCCCTAATTCTGTCGAAGTTGAGGATACTTATATTAGACTAGACAACGATCTGGCTGCATTTTTCAAAACGCTTGACGAGAAGATCGGGAAAAATAATTATTTGGTTTTCTTATCTGCTGATCATGGCGGGGCTAATTCGGAAGGTTTTCTTAAATCGAATAAGATACCAAGTGGTTTCTTTGACGAAGATCTGAAAAGATCATTAGAAGAGGAATTGCAAAAAAAGTATCAGTCTGAAAGAATTGTTTTAGGTATAGACAATTATCAGATTTATCTTAATGATGCTACAATAAATGAAAAAGGGTTAAATACAGAAAAGGTAAAATCAATAGTCATTGATTATTTAAATAAAAAACCAGAGATTTTATTTGCGTTTGACCTGAAAGCTACAGCAATAACTCCTATTGCTGAGCCATTAAAATCACGGGCTATTGCAGGCTACAACTGGAAAAGAAGTGGTGATGTACAAATTGTTCCACGTGATGGTATGCTTCCAAGTTATGCAAAAAAAGGGACTACCCATGGTGCGTGGAATTCCTATGATTCTCACATACCACTTATTTTTATGGGTTGGGGAATCAGAAATGGTAAAAGTAATACTGATTATTATATGACCGATATTGCTCCCACAATTTCAGCTTTGCTACATATCCAGTTTCCAAGCGGTAATGTTGGGAATCCAATCAGTGAAGTGATTAAAATTAAATAGATTTAAGATTTATATTTTTTATGCTGAAATGATGTTCTTTATATTATTAAGAGTGGGAGTCCTGTCATAAAAACTTTTTCTGGAGCAGATCTGAAGTGAAAGTTTGCCAACTATATTTTATAGGCTATACCATCAGGCATTTTAGTTTTTGAGATTGGAAATGTATTTACTAAAAAAATATCACTTTGTTTCTTAGAATTTTCTACATATTCACTACGTTGACATTGGTGCAATCTTTCGCTATTAACACCTTTATTAAACCATTTTTGTATATTTTTGCAAAAATCTAATATTCAAACTGAAATGAAAAATTTAAAATTGGCAATGCTCATGCTGGTTGTTCCTGTTTTAAACTTCGCACAGTCAAAAGTTACTGACTTTTCAAAGTTATATCTGGATGATTTATACAATAATAGTAGTAAGATAGGTTCTAGATCTCCCGATGATACAAATTTTGATGACCTCGAAGCTATCGGGAAATCAATAGGTGATGCAAGGATAGTGCTGTTGGGAGAACCCAGTCATGGAGATGGAGGAGCAATCTCAATGAAAACAAGATTAGTAAAGTATCTCCATGAAAAAAAGCAATTTGATGTTCTTCTGTTCGAAGCCGATTTATATTCCATCATGTTTGATGTCGCTAATTTGAAAGATCCATCAGGTATCGTTGCTTCATCCAAAGAAAATATATATACCTGTTGGTCTGAAAGTGCTGTCAGTCAGGATTTATGGAAATATTACACCCGTGAATTGACAGGTAATAATCCATTAAAAATAGGTGGATTCGATCCACGACATGCCGGGAAGTTTGCCAAAACAAAATTAATTGGAAACTTGACCGAGCTGGCGAAAACTACCGGTCATGATACCGAATCCAAAACTTACCGCTCTTTTATAAAAGACCTGGAATACATATTACAAAATGAGTTTCGCTCAAAGAAAGATTCTGTTAATGCCGGAAATTTTCATTCAGAAATCAACAATATTGAGGAGGCCGTCATGTTCAACGACAAAGAAAATAAGCTTCGTCAAATATGGCTCATTGAGATCAACAATATCAGGAATCTGTTTGATATGCTGATTGAGGGTAAAAACAGGGATATTTTAATGGCAAAGAATTTCATCTTTCTCGCAAAGCACGTATTCCCTGATCAAAAAATTATGGTATGGTCTCATAATAACCATAATGTTCTGGATGTAAATACGTATGCATCATTTGATAAAGATTTTGCAAAAAATTGGTATGACAACAACACCTACGAAGGGTTTACCTATTTTGGAAGTGACATCTTCAGAACGTTTGGAGATCAGATATACTCATTGGCGATAACTTCTGGTACGGGTAATTTTTCACCAAAATTTTTTGGGAACGATTATTTCCACGCAGATTTTACCAAAACAGCAAAGGTTCCCAAATCAGGAGAAGGTTCTTTGGAATGGTATTTAAACAAGAAAAAAAGTAATGTGCTCTTTATTCCTTTACCAAAACAGCAAGGTAAGCCAAGCGGCTATCCGTGGTTCTCTGCAAGATTGCTTGACCTGGGCTTCGAAGCAAAAATGGATTATACTTCTGCATTCAATGGAATAATATATGTGAATAAAACGGTTGACCTTAATGGACAGTGATCTAAATCAGTTCTATAAATTTTTGTAACTATATATTTCGATGTACTATTTCAAAAATATAAAATAGTCAAATGGCGATGGTCTATCAAATTTTTGTATTCAATCTAAAACCCATACTTTGCATAGGGATATTCTAGTACATTCAAGTATATAATCACCAAGTTAAAGGCAACTATATATTTCGACATACCATGTCAAAAATATAAAGTAGTAAAAAGCCAGCGATCAATCAAATCTTTGTATTTTAATTCTAAAACCAATACTACATAAAGATATTATCTAGTACATTTAAGTATATAATCACCATAGTTATCCTCTTGTCTTTTAATTCCAATGCACTAATTTGGATGAAAAAGCATATTTTTCGGAAAAAGTAAAATATGTTTTGATGTAAATTCCTATCTCTTGTTGTGCGTATGCTTTTGAAGACTGATATTTGAAAAAACTTTAACTGTTAATAATTTGGGGCTTGGATTTTTACTTACATTTTCTGTTTTTATAATAGTAAATTCCCGATTCTGACTAATATATATCTTAATAACTATGAAAAATCTTCTTATCCTGTTTTTCTTAATGTTTGCTTCATATACATTTGGGCAGTCAGCTGATAATTTATCTGATGAATATGAAAAATTAAAAAAAGAATCGAGTTCTTCACCTGAAGTAGTTATAAAAGAAGGAAGGTTTCTCAAAAAGAAGGCAATTTACGCAGGAGATTTAAAATTGGCCTCAAAAATTAGCTACAGTATAGGCTTTGCTTTTTTCCATACGGGAAATTCAGATTCGTGCATTCATTATTCTAATTCTGCGATAGAGTTTGCGGATAAAATAGATTATAAGGAAGGAAAAGCGTTGGGATGGCGTATGCTGGGAACTGAATATGCCAAAATAGGATTAGTGGAAAAAGCTAAAACAGCTTTTAATAAGGCTATCGGTTTTGTAGAAGGACAGGAAAATGATGAGGCATATTCAATAAAGGGTAAAGTCTACAGTTCGATGCTTTTACTTTATAATCCTGATAAGGAACAATCTGAGAGAGTTAAAACAGCACAAAGAGCAGCTTCTGCTTATAACAAAATATCTGATGTGTCGTCAAGAAGAGAATTACTGCCTACAGCCTATACGAACCTGAGTTATGAGTATGCAGCCACTAAGCAATTTGATTCTGCACATTATTATTTAAATAAAGCTTTGGAGCTTGCGGATATGAGCCAGCCTGTACATATGATTTTCATCTATCATCAGAAAGGAGTTTTGTTTTCAGAAGAAGGAAAACACACAGAAGCGATAATTAACTACAAAAAAGCACTCAGTTATTGTAAAAACAATGAGTTTTTTGATAAGAAAATGGAAATACTGGGAAGAATTTCTGAGAGTTACACCCAATTGGGAGATAGTAAAAATGCATTATACTATACGCAGTTGTATCAGGATATGTATAGGGAGAAATCTCAAAACGGAAAAGTAGTTGTTTCTAAAATTGAAAATGCAGTTTCAAAAGAAAATACAATGCTGGTTAAAAAAAATTGGATACTCATTTGTATATGTGTTATCCTGTCAGTTTTTATTGTTGCAGTTATAGTATGGCGAAAGAAAAAAGTTAAAGCCAAGAAAATGGAAACACAGGATATTAATATTAATAAGGAAACAGAAAATCATATTCTTAATAAACTGGCAGAATTTGAAGCTGAAAAAAAGTTTTTGGATAAAGAGATCTCTTTATATGTTCTTTCCAATCAATTTCAATGCAATTCAAAATACCTTTCAGTTGTTATAAAAAACCACAAAAGCAAAAGTTTTACAAGATATTTGAATGATTTAAGAATAGAATTCCTTGTAGATGAATTAAATAACACCAGGCATTTCAAAAACTACAAGATCAACCATCTTGCTGATATGGTGGGCTTCGCCTCCTATAATGCATTTATCAAAGCATTTCACGTTTATACTAACGAAAAACCATCAGATTATATCAATAAATTGAAGACTAAAGGGGATTAAAAATTATCAAGTTTCTATAATATTTGATAGTTTTTATTAATTCCGGGTTATTATTTCCGAAAAAATCACACCAGTTTTCTGAAATTATGGTTATTATAGAAAGTTAGATTATTGCTATTAAAAGGGGATGAAAAGGTTTTTTTGATTATTTTTTCAGAAAAAATAAATTTTTCTTTCATTTTTCTTCCCGATTACGGATAATCATCCTCTTTTTATAAGTATTTGAAAATATTAGGTTTGCATACCATCTGTGCTGCAGATAAAAAACAAACCAAGTGATTACAAAAAAACATAGAACACAAATTATTCAGCTACTTCCTGAAGTTCGGGCTAATGTAGCTGTTATTCTGTTTTTCATCATTTTATCGCAATGTTTTTATGGACAGATATATGTTAAGGGGGATGCATTTATCTATGTAAAAGATTCTTCTTTCTTTCATGCTGATTCAATTATTTATTTAAATACAGGTAAACATTTAACTCCAAAACCAGTAAATAAAAATTCTAAAATTTACATTCTCGAAGGTGCATTGGTTTATCAGCTATTGGAAAACAGTAATGCACAGATTGTTTATGTAAATCAACAGGCTTCAGAAAGCAATGGAAACCCGAAAAAGCTTATACCGGATTTGATAGCCCAAAAAGAAATAAAATCCTTGGGTAACTACAGTCATCAAGTATACAATTATCAATACAAATCAGCTACAGAAAGTAATATCATTATTCGACAGACCGAAAATATAATTGCCGTCCTCTCCGGTTCTAACACAAATCTAAAAAAACTTGATCTGGCATTGTCATTTTTAGAAAACACTTGCCTCTACATATACTCAGAATGTAGTAATACTAAAATAAAAACAATTCCCTATTTCCTAAATTTTCCATTTCTAAACACATTTAGGTCGAGGCCTCCTCCTTATTCTAAAACATAAAATTATCTGAATTTCAATCTTTTATATCTCTTTTTTAAGAGATACAGGATACTTATGTCTGTATTCTGAGAAAAATGAACAATTAATCATAACAAATGAAAAAAAATAATTTACAATTTTTACAACCATTCAAGCTTATACTTATAATAATGATGGTATGTAGCAGCAACTATCTTTTTGCTGATGGCTCTAAGGATCTTTATCCAAATGGAGTATCTGGATACCGTGCTTATTTACGTTCGGCTACCACCGATAATGGGTGGCTTTCCAGTTGGCCTTTTCCTAACGAAGGGACTCATTATGTGTATGCCGTTGCAGGTGAAACTATTACGCTGGCTTCCAGTGCACAAAATGGAGGTAACGGTCGTATTAGGATGTACGCTCCTAACGGAACAGAGGTCGTTAATAACACTAATAACGGGCAGATCAGTAACAGGAATGCCGAGTTGGCAGGGCCTCTCTATCCGGGAGAAGCTACCGGGGGAAACAGGTATGCAGCAATACAATACAGCGTTACCACAACCGGTATATACCGTGTACAATTTATTGCACGTGGTTTTTCCGAACCATTCAACACCACTATTAATGCTAATGGTACTTGGACTCAAGATAGCAGCAGCAATATTTATGCGTGGGATGTCTCTGTAAGAGATGCCGCAAATACAGTTTGGATACCGGGAAGGGTATATACCAATACTTTCTGTTTATCAAGCAGTGTGCAATTTCCCGAATCAAATGGTTTTTACGGAAAAATATATGTATTAACAAAAGATGGCTATACTTATAGGATTGATGGTAACGGCATCAATGGGATGTTCTTCCAGCTATTTGCTAACAATAACGGTTTTGTAAATTCGGTAACAGGTGTTCCTTTATACAAAAGTATGGCTGCTGTTAATGCGACTACATTAGCACAGATAAAAAATCCGAATACGGCAGATAATATGCATATTACTCACAAATTATTTTATACATTACCCGCAAACGACCTTCCAATATCTGCCACAGGAGCAGTTCCGGGTGGTTCTACCTGGGTAAAGAATGCCGTAGTATCTCCCAATGTTTCAGGAGTCGGTGTAGTAGGAGTGGAAGGAACGCCAGGTCAGGTTAGTAACAAAGGAGGCAATATTCAGTTTACAACAGCAGCCGCAGGTAGATACTCCATAACATTGGAAAGTACTGCTCTTCCAGCAGCATTTGTAACACGAATACTCACAGGAAATGCCTCGATAGGTGCAAATAATGTATTATGGGATGGTAAAGATGGGAATGGCAATGATCTTCCGGCAGGTAATCAACCTGTTAAAGTTTCTGTAAAAATGCAGACAGGAGAAGTGCATTTCCCGTTCTTTGACATTGAGTATAATAAGAATGGTATCAAAATTGAACTTTTGGATCACAATAATCTGAATAATGTTGTTTCGGATTTGATTTATTGGGATGATACTGATGTGCCTAACGGAACTGTAGGAACAAATCCAAGATCCTCAAATCCAAAAAACAATAGCCATTTACCCCCTACCAATAGTGCAGGTATCAGTAGTAATACTAACGGACATACATTTGGTGCAGGTGTTACCGGAACTGGAAATATGTTTGGTAATGATTCAGGTTTGGATACCTGGGCTTTTATAGAAAGTTCGCCTGTTGTGGTTAATACAAATGTAGAAGTAAAAAGTGCCGACCTTAAAATTTCTGAAATTACTCCTAATAAAACTTCTGTTGCAGCAGGTGATAATCTTACGTATACTATTAAAGTCAAAAATGATGGACCTAGTAATGTATCAGGAGCTCCTTTTACATTTATAATACCCATTGGATTTGATCCGCAGTCGTTTACATTTGCAGGGAATGGATGTGGGAGCCAGGCTGTTGCGCTAACCTACAATGTAACTACACGTACATATTCTTCTACATTGAATCTGCCTAACGGATGTGAGATCACATACAGCATCACATTGATTGCTAATGCTGCTATAACTCCTGGAAGCAAACAGGTACAGGCAACCATTCTTCGTACCAATGATATAACAGATCCTGATGCTACCAATCCTAATCCGGCTGTGCCACCAACAGATGCTCAATATGAATGTACAAACAATGGGCTTGGTGGGAGTTGCAATAATATTTTAACGAACAATATTGTGACAGTTTCTGGAGGTGGAGGTACTACCGGAGCCTGTAATCCAAACACATTTTTAAACAGCAGCGACTCGAATACATTGTATTATGACAATATTGTTTCGTCTTTTCACGGTACAATAGCGAGAGAGACGGATGGTACTGTCAAAATATGGGGCGAAGACACTAAGCCGGATGGTGACACAGATCAGTTAGTTCCTACAGCTCTTACACCAGCTAATGGCTACAATTACACCGGTACTATCCTGCACTTTACAGCAGGTAGTAATGGAGCTATATCTGGAGCGCCGATGCAATATGCCATACTTACCACGGATGGATTATGGGTTTGGGGGCGTAATGGTGCGGATCCTAACGGAGGAAATGCAGGAGCATTATTAAGCGATGTATTAAAAGGAGGTACCTTAAACGGTTCTCCTACTAATAGACGATTTGCTAAAGTGACTATCAATGGACAAGCTAACGGTATGCCTTCTGGGATAGTACCTACCGATGTTAAAATGATGTTTGGCACTTATGGAGCATTGGCGATAGTAACCAACAACGGAGATGTTTATATGCTGTCTTTTGCAAATAACAGAAATGGAAATGGGGCAGTTTCCAATACTGGTACTGTGTGGAATAGAGTAAAAACAGGTGCTGGAGCAACAGATTTTTTAACCAATGTGGTTGCAGTTAGAGGCTCTACTTGGGGGATGATAGCATTGACCAATGACGGTAAACTATACACTTGGGGACAGCAAACCTATTTAGGAAATGGTACCGCTCAAACCCAGAGGCTGTATGCTACAGAAATGCCAAATTTACCGGTTACTCCCAAAATGATTGGTATGACAGCTCACGATAGTGGTGGCTCAACTTATTATTTGTTAGGTACAAATGGACGTCTATATAGTTTGGGGAATAATAATTACAGGCAATTAGGCGACTTTACTACAACAGCGAGAACCAGTTGGGTACAGGTACATAAACCTAATGCTATTGTTGGGGGTAGTACAGATTCTGGTACTTTTATGGACGACATTGTGTGGATCAGCCCGAATGAGCACGATAATTATAATATTGCGAGTGTAAGTGCTATTTCCAGCTCAGGTAAATTATATTCCTGGGGAAGAAACAGCAGTATGATGATTGGAGGTACGGCAAACAGTACAAACTATGACCCTATTTATATGCCAGGGGGCTTAAATGCCACAGATGTAATAATGGCAGTAGAAATCGGCGGGCATACATCTATTGCGGTGAAGCAATGCAGTCAAAGATATGGCTATGTAGGACATAGGACTAATGGAAGTATGGGAGACGGCACATCAGTAGATGCCACGGAAAACACATACAACTTTACTAATACAGGTATTCTAAATCTGTGTGGCGCTATTGGAGTACCATCTGCTCCAACCGTTCAAAACCTGAAAATTTGTTCTGGCAGTACAGCAAACTTAGCTAATGCACATACATCTGCTTTACCGTCTGGATATACTTTGGAATGGTACACGAGCTCCACAATGATTCCGGCAAACAAAGTAGCAGATCCCACAACTGTAACAGCAGGCACTTATTATGCATTTTATGTATCATCGCTTGCTAACTGTGGTACCCCAGCTGCATCTAATCCTGTTACTGTCTCTTACTATACAGCGGCAGACCCGGAATATGCGAATTGTAATAATACTGCTGAAATTTGCACAAAATCTGTTTCGGGAGAATCATTTTCGTGGAACTATAATGGGAATGCTCCAAGCAATCCTGTAACCCAAACGTTCACACAACCTGCTGCCAATTATGGATTTATATTGGATATCTATAGTTTAGATAATTCTTTTAATATGGATATCAACGGGACTTTGCTGGCACCGCAGGAAATGCAGTTCAGTACTTCTGCCCAGTCTGCTCCCAATATCCGTTTCAAGGCAGACGGTGCGCAGTGGCAGATAGGCAGTGTTCCTGCAATATGGATGATGAATGGTACTGCTTCCAGCCCTGTTATCAGGGTGCAGATAAGTCCTGCAGGAAGTGTGAAAATGTACGGTAAAAGAAGTGATAACGCAGCTTTGGAGGAACTTGAATTATTTGATCCTGTTACAACCAATGTTATGAGTTTTAATACAATAGTTTGGAACACCGCGAGTAGCAATACTGTAATTGCTACACAAACAGTTGTTGGCCCTACAAAACTGTCCGGTTACGGTTATGGGCTCAATACAGTTCCTTGTGAATGTATAAAACCTGGCATGCCGGGAACTCCTGATGGCTATACTAAGGTGGGGGTTCTTACCAAAGCCGGCATTACCAACAAAACGGGTAATATCAGCTGGCCGGAAAATGTACCGAATGGGCACATCGTAATGGATAGTGCGGAAAAAGGCTTCGTGATTACCCATATGACGACTGTTCAGAGAGATGCTTTAATTGCCATAGATGGGATGTTGATCTATAATACAGATCTTCAATGTGTTCAAATGTACAGAGGCGCTACTACGCCGGTAATCGAACCTTTACGTACTGGATGGAACTGTATAAAAAGAGGTTGCAACGAATAAAAACGTGTTATTAGTTGGAAGGTTAGAGTTTGTCAGGATTAAAAAATGACAGGCTCTGCCTTTTACTTCACTTTAAAAATAGAAAATGAAAAAATACATCATAGCATTATCAGGTGTTTTTATATTCCTGATAGTACAGAAAACAAAAGCGCAGGTCGCTATAGGCAAGCAAAACATTACCAACAGCAGTGTTTTGCTGGAATTTGGCACGGAAAATAAAGGAATCATATTACCGTCGGTAAACACGGCTCCGGGAGCATCAGGAGGAACTTTTATTTTTAACACAACAAAAAAAGCAGTGGAAGTCTGGGAAGGAAAAAACAACGGTAACCTGGGAGATTGGACATTATTGACTGATGAAAACCAAGGTGTAAATCATTCTTTTTCAAATACAGGGGCTGATGTGATTTCGAATCCCGCGGGGGTCATTATAGGCGCCGATATCACAGCTAAACCGGGTGTATTGGTTTTAGAATCCACAACCAAAGCCCTGGTGTTGCCTCAGGTAGCAAATCCTCATCAAAATATTAAAGGAACAATTGCAGGAACAATGGTATATGACACCACAGCAGATATGTTAGCGGTATATGACGGGGCAAACTGGAGCTATTGGAAATAAGTAATTACAAATAATTTAATAACTGAAGCCCCCCATTTTCATAACCAAAAATAAAACGAATGATGGGAAAGAATTGTTTCGGGGGTTTCTTTATTAAAATTGTATGTGATGAAATTAAACCCTTCATTTAAGTTGAAATTTGGTTCATTCATTTTCCCGAATATGTATCTTGTTTTTTTTGGAAGCCTGCTTCTATATCCGGTATTTTACAACGGATTTTTAAAAGAATGTAAATGATGGAAAACATCCGAAGGATATCTTTCACGCTCGTTAGTCGTGAAAGGTATTTTCGGATATATTTCTAAACTCTCGTAAGTAAGCACACCGAACACTGATTCAAAGGTGTTCAAATTATATAGTAATCACTATGCTTATGCAGAAAAATTAATAATAATTCTATGATTGTAGATTTAAAAAACATTAATATCGGTGATGTCATACGTAAAGGTGTGGAAGAATCAGGTATTAGTGTCCAGCGTATATCCAATTTTTTTCAATGCAGTGAACGGGATATTGAACAGATGTATCAATCCGAAAGCCTGGATGTGAAACTCCTTTTAAGATGGAGCAAACTTTTAGAGTATGATTTTTTCAGGCTTTATTCACAGCATTTGATATTATTTGCGCCACCTGCAGTAATCGAAAAATCCGAAAATCAGCAAAACAAAAAAAAGTTATTGCCACAGTTTCGTAAAAATCTTTATACAAGGGAAATTATAGACTTTATTCTTGAACAGATAATAACAGGAGCAATGACCAAAAACCAGATAATGGACCGTTACAGAATTCCCAAAACAACTCTTTACAAATGGATAAGCAAATACGGAAATTTAAAAAAATAGTTAGTACATACCTATATCTGCAAAAAGAAAATATCAGCAAAATCTGGGGAAAACCTTCTCGGCATTCGGATAACGAAATCTGGTTTTATCCTGCTCCTTTCTGGAGTATTTTCAGAGATGAAGTCATTTTTATTTTTGATGAAGATATAGTGGTTGATGTTGCTATTATCCGGTATTTCCTGTGGAAAGAGTACCAATATATTTTTTATTATGAGAATGAAACTCCTGAATATAAAATATTTAGAAATTTTTAAATGAATGCTAAGAATGAAAAATATATCGGAAAAACACTGGAAGAACTAGAAAGTATTTTTGACTGTTCTGCGAAATGGATATATAAAAATCAGTATGAAATCATAATGAAAACTTACTTTTTTGGGCTATTTCAAAAAAAGCTATATGTAAAGTGTTATAACAATGGTGTAGTTTGGGATTTTTATTCCAGAACAGATATCATGTAAATACACAAAATTATTCTATGATGAAAAAAAGAAAAAATAACGAAAGAAAAATAGAGCATTTATCACTTGTAGGAAAAACAAAATCTGAAATCATAGATCTGCTGGGAGATGATTTCAATTTTTATCCGGACGATATCTGGTATTACATAATATCTAAGACCTGGTATGGAAGGAAAAAGATTCTTTACATAGAATTTGAAGATGATATTGTGATACGTAAATCAATCGTATCTATGTATGGAAAAATAAAGAAATAATAATCCAGGGAATAAAATGGATATAAACAGCAGCAATTTTGAGGTTTTTGAAAAAGAAATCATTGGGAAAACCCGGGAAGAAATAGAAGCCTTTCTGAAATTCCCATTAGTGAGCAAGTGTGACGAACAATATATCTATATCATTAAAAGGCGTTTTTTCGGGCTTTATAAAAAGAGGCTTTACCTATATTTTATAGAGGAAGAGTTAGGGACTATTATATTGGTATTGGATAGAATCAAAATATGTGATAAAAAGTAAAAGAATGGCTAGACCAGATTACAAGAATATTTATTTAGATATCCTTCAGAAAAAATATCCTCATAAAAAAGAAGAGTGTAGAATTTTGCTTAGTAAAGAAAATTTATCCGTTTTAAATATTATTGAGCTCAATCAAAGAATTTTCGGAAAGGACAAAGAATCCATGCAATTCAATCAAAAGCATCGCTCTTATAAAAAGTCTGATATCCTCAATATTTTGGATTACCAGAAAAAATATAAACTTAATAACTGCGAACTGGCAAATCATTTTAAATTAAGCAGGAATACAGTGGCTAAGTGGAAAAAGATGTTTTTAGTTTAATACAGGGAGGCTGCTAAGTCTCCTTTTTTTAATGATAAAAAACAAATGATTAACAACATAGGACGAGTACTCCACAACCTTACGGAACAACTTAATTTTATTGATCTGGAGGTAGATGATACAGTTCTAAAATGCGAAAGATCTCTATGGATAATTATTCAGTCACTACAAAAAGTAAAAGCTTTAGTTTTAAAGATCGGCTTCAAATCTGAAGATGAAGAGATACTTTTTTTCAAGGAAGTGAAGCCCCAGTTTACTTCGAAGAGAATTTATTACAATTCAGTTTATAGAATAGAAATGAAGAAACCTTCCGGAAGTGGACGGATTATAAAAAAATATTATAATAATGAATTGGAAAAGCTGAAACGATTTTTTGATGACAACCTGGATTTTTTACAAATATTATCGAACTAAAAGTACCTATTTAGATTATAAATATTTTGTAAGAGGCTCTTTTGATATCAAACAAAGCCTTGATAATTTTTATTATGAAGCAGACCCCAATTTCACGACTTCACACGATTTTAAAATTGCAAAAATTCTTGTCCACGACCTGCTGCAACTATATCTGGAAGACAGATTACTAACTTTAGATAGAAAAAATCACAAACTGAATACCCAACGCAACCCCAACGCAAAACTGGTATGGACGGGCTCCAAAATAGCACTTACAGAGTTATTGTATGCATTACAGACGGAGGGCGTTTTCAATAATGGTTCAGCAGACCTTAAAATAATTGCTGATTTTTTTGAAGAAAATCTGGATATAGATTTAGGACAATACCGCCGGAGTTTCTTGGAAATAAGGGCAAGAAAAGAAAACCGGACAAAGTTTTTGGATACCTTGAAAAATAATCTTCTCAAAAGAATGGATGATACCGATGAATCTTTTTGATAAAATTTCATACCCAACGCGACCTCCGTTGTGATTTAAAACCATTCAAAACCCACAATTTTGAAACCATAATCTTAAAACTAAAATTATGGCAGTCAACATCATCACTAAAGAAGACCTTCAGGAATTCAAAATGGAATTATTAGAAGAAATCAAAAATTTATTCCATATCAAAACCACAGAACAAAAATTGTGGCTGCGCTCTTCAGAAGTCAAATCGCTTCTGAAAATCTCCTCCGGAACATTACAAAATCTCCGTATCAGCGGAACATTAAGATATTCCAAAGTCGGCGGAACACTGTATTACAATTATCAGGATATCGAGAAAATGTTGAATCAGAAATAGTTTGTTATGAATTACATTCGACTCAGCTTCGCCGTCGATAACGTTTCTTAGTCCTCTTGGATTGGTAGCATCCATCTGGATAACCTTTACCATTTCTTTGGTCAGTCTGCTTACCATTTTGCTGTCATTTACGTTCTGCAAAAGCTGTTTAATAGAATTTCGCAGAACTTTCCCTGCTTTTCCAGCACGCCCGAATTCCGCTCCGTTTTCTCTGGTTCTTTGAAAGGCGGGATCGGTTCTTATTCTCTCCGCGGGGATTCCGCCTTTCTCTCTGGCTAAATAACCATCTTTAGACTTATAGAAGGTAATACCTCCGATCGTTCCGTCGAGTTTGATAATACTTCTTTGTCTTGCCATTATTTTACTTTTTATTAGATTGATTTCCGGATGTTCAGAGGTACATCCGCCCAAACCTTGGTGAATTCACAAGACAAAATTTCATAAAATGCAGATTCAATACAAGTTTAGGTGCCGCTACAGACCTATTTTGTCGAAATGGTAAGAAGTTTCGTTTTGGGAAAGAAAAAGAATTATTTTACATTTGTATAGTCACCGCAGAATCAGTATAGTAACTCCCAACCAAAAGTATGGATAGAGTATGAAAAAGAGAATGCAGCGACTTTGTATTTACCCAAAAGACGTTCAGAGAATTACAGGGCGTAGTGAAAGGTATAGTCGTAACCTAATCCGTAAAATTATGATAGCTCTGAACAAGCAGGAGCACCAGTTTGTTTCTGTTCAGGAGTTCTGCCAATTCACCGGTCTGGAATACGAAAATCTAAAAGAATTTATCACCGATTAACCTTGTTGTTTATTGCATAGGTCAAGGATTTTCTTTAAATTTGAGTAGTCATAAGATGTTACAAATTGTAATAAAATAGGAGGGGGAGAATTAGGAGTCTTTAAAAAAATCGCTTACGCAAAGTACTATAAATAAAGGCTGATTTGAAAACTGATAAGTCCCGTCCGGATCGCAAAAACAGTCCTTATATATTAATAAGGACTGTTTTTTTATATATTTTATTAATAAAGCACAAATGAATGGAAAAAAAAATTCAAACCAATTCCCGAAGTAAAGAAATTACATTACAATATTTTCAATTTTTAGATCAGCATATCTCAGATGTTGTTGAAGGGAAAGCTTCAGAGTTTATGGAACTTAATCAGATTGCTTCCGGACTTGCCATTTCCCACCAACACTTGACGGATACGATAAAAAAAGAAATGGGTAAGCATCCTTGCCATTTTTATGATGAGAAAATCATTTCTAAAGCTAAAGAATTATTGAAAAATAAAGAAACTTCTATTGCACAGATTTCATTATCACTGACTTATGATCCCTCTAACTTTTCAAAATTTTTCAAAAAATGGACTGGGATAACTCCGGGACAATTCAGAAAAACAATGTAATGATTTCCGAAATTATTCTAACATCCGAAAAGTTCACCATGCTTTAATAACTGTAAATTTTCATATTTGTATTGTTAACAATTAATAATAAGTAATATGTCAAAACACGATGTGAAAGGGAAAGTGGTCCTTATTGCCGGAGGTGGTAAAAATCTTGGAGGATTATTAAGCAGAGACTTTGCTGCTAAAGGTGCAAAACTAGCAATTCATTACAATAGTGAGGGTTCAAGAGCAGAAAGCGAAAAAACTTTGGCCGACGTTCAGGCTTTAGGTGCAGAAGCTTTTTTATTTCAGGCTGACCTTACGAAAGTTGAAAACATAACTAAATTCTTCGACGAAACCATCAGTAAGTTCGGAACTATTGATATCGCTATCAATACGGTTGGGATGGTATTGAAAAAGCCTTTTACAGAAACTACAGAGAAAGAATACGATACAATGTCTGATATCAACTCGAAGGTGGCGTATTTCTTCCTGCAGGAAGCTGGTAAAAAAGTAGCTGATCACGGGAAAATCTGTACGATTGTAACGTCTCTTCTTGCGGCTTACACAGGTCTTTATTCTACGTATGCTGGAATGAAAGCACCAGTAGAGCACTTCACAAGAGCGGCTTCTAAAGAATTCGGAGCCAGAGGTATTTCTGTAACAGCAGTTGCGCCCGGACCAATGGATACGCCATTTTTCTATGGTCAGGAAGCTGATGATGCTGTGGCTTATCACAAGTCTGCTTCCGCATTAGGTGGTCTTACCGATATCAAAGATATTGCCCCATTGGTAGAGTTTTTAGTAACTGACGGATGGTGGATCACTGGTCAGACTATTTTCGCTAACGGCGGATACACGACGAGGTAATAGAGTATTCATAAGCTCTTTCAAAGTTGGGAATTGGAAAAGCTTCAATTCCCAATTTTTATTTTATGGAGATCGGCGAAGCTAAATTATTGCTACCAGAATTGACCTCAATCCGGCCTGAAATATGGGCAGACTTAGGTTGTGGAAGCGGAACTTTTACTTATGCCTTGGCCGAAAAATTATCAACGGAAAGTAAAATACTTGCTGTTGACAGAATTCGACAAGAATTTTCAGAACGTTATCATCAATCAAAAATTGATTTTAAACAGGCCGATTTTGAAAATAATGATTTGAATATTCCTTCTCTGGATGGGGTTCTTTTAGCCAATGCACTGCATTTTGTAAAAAATAAGGTAAGGTTAATTCAAAAGCTGGAAGGATATTTTGAGCAAGGAAACGGAAGATGGATCATTGTAGAATACGACCATTCGGTTCCGAACCAGTGGGAGCCCTATCCAATTCCTTTTGTTCAGTTGAAGTTGTTATTCAGTCAATTTGGTTATTCAAAAATTGAAAAAATAGGCGAAAGAAAGTCTGTTTTTGGCGGAACAATGTATTCGGCTTTCATTACTAAAACTTAAAAAATTAATTACGATGATACTTAAAATTATAAATGGAATTCTGATTCTGGTTGCCGTTTTTATGGGCTTCAAACAAGGATATGCTATATTTTCCGGAAAGCCTGAAATGATGGAGATGTTCGGAAAATGGGGTTTTGGAAAAACCGGACTGATGATTAACGGAACTGTTACTATTCTTGCAGCAGTATTAATTCTTTTTCCAAAAACTTTTGTCTGGGGAAATTTTCTGATGGCAGCGGGAATTTTGCTGATTATCTGTTTTCATTTATTAGATAAAGACTTCAAAGGTGTAATGGTTGAGCTTCCATTTTTGCTGCTTAATCTGTTGATTATCTATCTTCAGCATCCTTTAAAGAGTGCTTAATTAATGATTCTAAAAACACAAATGATGAGAAAAATATTATTTGCAAACTTTTCAGCATTGGTGCTGTGTTCTGTAACGGCCTGCGCACAGACTAAAACAGAAAAAACACAGAAATTATCTGAAAATAAAAATCTAACCCTTAAAAAAACACAACAAACTATGGACTTATCAAAAATTACCAACCCAACTGTGAATGCTGCAATGACAGCGTGGCAAAACGGTGACAGCAAAACTTTCTTATCCTATTTTACAGCTAATCCTACAATGACGGATGATGGAAACCCGAGAGGTTTTCTGGCGTTTGTAAAAGAAGCTTGTGGCGAAGAAAAATTCCTTACTATAGATTCTGTTGAAAATGACGGGAAAGATATTACCGGAAATTTCAAGGCTGGAAAATGGGGAACTTTTAAGGTATTCTTCAGATTTCATCAGAATTCTGATGGCAAATTCGACCGTCTGGACATCGGGCAAGCCCATTAATTTTTAAGAATACTAAAATAATTTAATCATTAAATCCTCTCTTGATAAAGAAAGGATTTATATGTGGTTGGATCATTCATTAGACTGGATTTCTATTAACAACGACCAATAAATAACACAATAACTAAAAATCATTCATTAAAAATGAACAAAAAACTACTTTTATTATCGGTATTTTTTATGCTGATATTTGGGAAAATAAATGCTCAGTCACAGGTTTATATAGATGTGCTAGCCGGACATAAAGGATTAACCTCCGAATTCTTTTTCCTGGAACCTATAGACAAAGATGCGCGTTGGACTGTTATTTCCCGAAGCGAAATGCATCTCCAGGAATATGAAACAGAACATCCGGGATTTGTAAATTACAACATCTTTGCTTACAATTTCAAGAACCATTTCGGTATTACCGCCGGAACGTATGCGACTTCTCATTATCCGTTCAGTGCAAGGCTTGGAGTTCAGTATCTGAGAGAAAGTGAAAAATGGCTGGTTTATACCAATCTTTCTACTGCCATTACCAAAGATCCGGATGCACAACTTCTTGTAGTTTTAGGCTATCTGCCGGAACTGAGCGAAAAATGGAGACTCGTTACCAGGCTGGAGGCAAGAACGGCCATCAATTATGATCACGGTCACGCATTCAGCACACAACAGCTTAAACTTGGTGCTCAATACAATGAAAAAATCGGTTTTGGTGTAGGTGTAGAAGTTGAAGAACATGGCAAAAGTTCTCACAAAGACTTCAATATCGGACCTTTTTTAAGAGTTAATTTTTAAATCCCAAAAACATAAAAAATGAAATTAAGTTATAATAAACTTGCCGGCCAGAGTGCTGAGCGTATTAATGCTATCAGCGATGCCGTTTTTGGCGTGGCAATGACCCTTCTCGTATTAGAGATCAAAGTTCCGGAGTTGGAAGGCCACGAGACGGAAGGCGATCTGATGCACGCTTTCTTCGCTCTGATGCCGAAATTCCTGGTTTACTTCTTAAGTTTTATGACAGCCGGAATCTTCTGGGTAGGGCAGTCGGCACAGTTCCGTCATATTGAGAAAAGTGACAGAAATCTTATCTGGATCAACCTGCTTTTCCTGCTTTTTGTATCTACATTGCCTTTTTCAACCGCTTTTCTGGGTGATCACATCAATTTTAAATTTTCTATTCTATTGTATTGGCTTAATATTTTGCTGATGGGAATATTCCTTTATATCAACTGGACATATGCCGGCAGGAAAGGCTTCATCACAGAAGAGACCAGAGATATGGTCTATGAGTCAATCAGGAGAAGGATTCTGGTAGCGCAGGCATTATATTTCTTTGGAGCATTGCTTTGTTTTATTAATCCGTATCTGAGTATTGGAGTCATTATCGCTATCCAGCTGAATTATGCTTTTGCCTTTTTCTCTGGCGGTAGAAAGAAATAGTAATTAATAGTTTGAGAGATGAGTTTTAAATGAAAAAGATAATATCATTTATTTCATTTTTGTCCGTGTGGATTATATCTGCGCAGGAAGCTAAGGACTATTCGCTTAAAATAAGCGGATTTGCGGAAGTTTATTATCAATATGATTCTAACAACCCGGAAAATAATTCACGTCCGGGTTTTATTTACAGTCACCATCGGAATAATGAAGTTAATATCAATTTAGCATTCATTAAAGCCAATTATGAAACTGAAAAACTCCGCGCTAATCTTGCTTTAGCAACAGGAACTTATATGATTGCCAATTACTCCGAAGAACAGGGTGCTCTAAAAAATATTTATGAAGCCAACATCGGTTTTAAAATTTCAAAGAATAAAAACATCTGGATCGATGCCGGAGTTTTTCCTTCTCATATTGGTTTTGAAAGTGCTATAGTGAAAGACAACTGGACTTTGACAAGAAGTATTGCAGCAGAAAATTCGCCTTATTTTGAAACCGGAGCAAAAATCTCTTATACAACGGACAATGGAAAATGGCTGATGAGCGGTTTGATTGTCAACGGATGGCAAAGAATTCAGCAGGTTGATGGAAACAGTAGTCTGTCTTTTGGCCATCAGTTAACTTTTATGCCGAATGAAAAATTGACCATCAACACCAGTTCATTCATCGGAAATGACAAGCCAGACAGCATCCGGCAAATGCGGTATTTTCACAACCTCTACGGAATCTATAAAATTAATAACAAATGGGCGGTAAGAGCCGGTTTTGATTTGGGAGCTGAACAAAAATATAAGGGAAGTAATTCTTACAATATCTGGTATACTCCGGTTTTGATTGCTAAATATTCACCAACGGAAAAACTCAGTATTGCAGCACGCGGTGAATATTATGATGATAAAAATGGAGTAAAAATAACAACAGGAACTCAAAATGGATTTCAAATGTTCGGTTGTTCTTTAAATTTTGATTACCAGATTTTGTCTAATTTGCTTTGGCGAACAGAAGTCAGAAATCTTAATAACAGGGATGCTATTTTTCTCAATAGAA
This sequence comes from Epilithonimonas pallida, assembly GCF_900182975.1. Classification (NCBI taxonomy): domain Bacteria; kingdom Pseudomonadati; phylum Bacteroidota; class Flavobacteriia; order Flavobacteriales; family Weeksellaceae; genus Epilithonimonas; species Epilithonimonas pallida. The sequence goes on from NZ_FXUO01000005.1 coordinate 289,353, forward strand.
ACAAAAAACCGGAAAATGATAGTTTTACGGCGGTGACTTCTTTGTCCGTTTTTTTCTAAATAATTGCTGTTTTTATTGCAATTAATAACCAATTAATATTTCCTGTTTATCTCCAGCATTTTATTTCCTGAACAAAGAGACAATTATATATACTTTATTGAATATAATAACTGCTATTTCTTTGTTCCGCGAATTTGTAACATCATGCGATTTCTTCATAAGTTAAAAAAAGAGCTAAAAACTTAGCTCTTTTCTTATCAATGAAAATTGGGGTTTATTTTAAGATCATTGAGATCAAGCTGTAATTCTGCTTTCCGGATTTCCTCATCATCATAATACTTTTCACGTCTCATCTGGAAGATTTCAAGTCTTTGCTTGGCATATATTTCCTTTAAAATTTCTTCATATTTATCAATCTCCTGAGTCGTACAATGATTACATTCCAAAAGATCCAATTGGTTTTCCGTGTTTTCGGTTTCAATAGAAATCTGAGAATGATAGTTTTTCAAAAGATTGCTGTTATTGATGATTTCAGAATAATTGGTGTTGATATGATTCAGAGCCAGTCTGTTTAGTCTGATTTGTATCTGGGCTTCCTGCTGTTCTTGCGGCAAAACAGTATCCATTGATGGAATATCAAGCTTTTTAACAAGAAAAGGTAAACTAAGGCCTTGTATCACCAATGTGATGAAAATTACAATGAATGTAATTAATAAAATCAAATTTCTATGTGGAAATGCCGTCCCATTTGACATTGTAAATGGTATTGATAATGCTGTAGCCAGAGAAACCACACCTCGCATACCGGCCCAACCGATTACAAGAGGCCCTTTCCAGCCCGGTGATTGCTCTTTTCTGACAGATTTGAACAGCCATCTCGGGACAAAAGCAGCAGGATAAACCCATAAAAATCGAATTACAATTACCACAGCGCTTATGATAACCCCATATTTGATTCCCTGAATCAATGATGCTTCTTCTAACCCATGAATAATTGCGGGAAGTGATAATCCGATCAATATAAAGACCATCGCGTTCATTACGAAAATTACTGTAGTCCAAACGCCCAACATATTGAGTCGTGTATTTCCGTTTTTGAAAATCTCGTGAGATCTGTATGAGATAAAGAGTCCGCCGGTTACAACTGCCATTACACCGGAAAAGTGGAATTGCTCCGCACCAAGATATAAAATATAAGGAGTCATGATTGTTAAGGCAGCGTCAATTGCTGATGTTGTAGGTAGGAATCTGTGGATAAGGTACATTATACCTGCTCCTACTAATCCTACAACAATTCCCATCCCTGCAACTAAGAAGAATTGTCCCACAGCTTCATGCATAGAGAAAGATCCGGTAAGAATCGCAGCTAATGCAAATCTAAATACAATTAATGATGATGCATCATTAACAAGACTTTCACCTTCCAGAATGCTGAGAATTCTTTTAGGAACAGGCAGCCCTTTTAGGACAGATGTTGCAGCAACGGCATCTGGTGGCGAAACTATCCCGCCTAACAAAAATCCAAGTGCTAATGTGAATCCTGGAATTATAGCCTGAGAAAGATAAGCGACAATCAAAGATGTGGCAAAAACAAGTCCAAAAGCTAACAAGGCGATTGGTCTTTTCCATTTCCAAAAGTCATTCCAGGAAGTGTACCAGGCGGCTTCGTATAATAATGGAGGGAGAAAAATGAGAAAAACCAGTTCCGGGTCTAATTCTATTTCTGGGATTCCAGGTAAAAGACTGATAATCAATCCTGCCAAAACTAAGAAAATAGGATAAGCGATGTTCATTTTTTTTGCTACCATTACCATCATGAAAACTGAGAAAAGTAATGCGAGAATCAATAATAAATTATGATGCATCTGTAAAGAAATTAAATTATGTTTTTATTGTAAAAGTATGATTCCGGATACTAAAATCCTAAAGATTATATTAATTAAAAAAAAAAATAAATTGGGTAAATCATTTTAACTGCTCAATTGTTTAATAATTAATTGATTAAAAAAAATATATTTTTAATAATTGTCATTTTTAAAGATTAATTTTTACCTTTTCAGTTGTAACAAACAGACAATATTTAAGACAAATTAACTAAAATATCATATTCAAAAAAATGAAAAAGATCTCTTTCAGTGCATTGATGTTAACTTCATTATTTAATGTTGCTTTTGCACAAACCAAACAAGCTGCTTTGGAGCTTAATTACATGGACACATCAGTGCGTCCGCAAGATGATTTCTACAATTACGTTAACGGAACCTGGATGAAAACTGCAAAAATTCCTGCAGATAAGCCAAGCTGGGGCTCTTTTAATCAGTTAAGAGAAACTACAGATAATAATTCTTTAGGATTGTTGGATAACATATTGAAAGAAAAATTTGCTGCCGGATCTGAAGGACAAAAGATCCAGGCACTTTACGAAACTTACATGGATATGAAGAAGCGTAATGCAGACGGGCTTAATCCTATCAAAGCAGATCTTGCAAAAATTGATGCAATTAAAAATCTTGCCGATCTGCAAAAATATCTGGTAGAAGCTACGAGAAGAGGAGAGAATCCTTTTTATGATTGGGGAGTTGACGGAGATCTTAAGAATTCTAAAATGAATGCCGTTTATCTGGGTGATGCTTCTTTTGGTTTGGGTAGAGACTATTACCAGAAAGAATCTGCAAAAAATACGGAAACCATTGCAGAATATAAAAAGTACGTAGCGAAGGTGTTATCAGAGATTGGTTACAAAAATGCGGATGTTGTTGCAGGACAGATTGTTGATTTTGAAAAGAAAATGGCAAAAACATTATTAACCAACGAACAGATCCGTGATGCGAACCTGCAGTATAATCCAAAGACTTTGCCTGAGCTAAAAACTCTTGTAAAAAGTGTGGATCTTCCAAGATATCTTGCTGAGGTTGGTGTTAATACCGATAAAGTAATCATTGGGGAACTGAACTATTATAAAAATCTTGATACTTTTTTAACGGAAAAAAATATTCCTTTGATTAAGGATTATATGAAGTTCCATTTGACATCAGGCAGTGCTGGTTATCTTAATCAGAAAATGGATGATCTTAAGTTTGATTTCTATAGCAAGTATCTACAGGGTCAGCAAGAACAAAGAGCCTTGAACAAGAGAGCTTTATCTCTAATTAATGGCGTTCTTGGGGAAGCTTTTGGAAAAGTGTATGTTGATAAATATTTCACACCGGAAGCTAAGGCTCAGATGATGACTTATATCGATTATCTAAAGAAAAGTTTTGGTGTACATATCAATGGGTTAACATGGATGTCTTCTACAACTAAGCAGAAAGCACTTGATAAGTTAAACAAGTTCACAGTGAAAATAGCTTATCCTGACAAATGGAAAGATTATTCTAAGCTGAATCTTAAGTCTGAAAAAGACGGAGGAACTTTGTATTCTAACCTGCAAAATGTAGAGAGCTGGCATTATACCAAAGAATTGGAAAAAGTAGGTAAGCCTGTTGATAAAACAGAATGGGGAATGTCTCCACAAACGGTAAATGCCTATTATAATCCTGTGAATAACGAAATTGTTTTTCCTGCTGCTATTCTTCAGCCACCATTCTTTAATCCCGGAGCCGATGCTGCTGTTAACTTTGGAGGTATTGGGGCGGTTATCGGTCACGAGATGACTCACGGTTTTGATGACAGTGGCGCTCAGTTTGACGGTGACGGAAACCTAACGGATTGGTGGACTGCTGAAGATAAAACTAATTTTGAAAAAGCAACTAAAAGCTTGGCTGCACAATATGATAAATATGAACCAGCAAAAGATGTCCATGTGAATGGTACTTTCACTAATGGTGAGAATATTGCAGACTTAGGCGGGGTTAATATTGCCTATGATGCATTACAGATGTATCTGAAGGATAAAGGCAATCCTGGTAAGATTGACGGTTATACACCAGATCAAAGATTTTTCTTGAGCTGGGCTACAGTTTGGAGAACTTTGTCAACAGATAAATATCTAAGCAATCAGGTAAAAACCGATCCGCATTCTCCTGGTTTTTATAGAAGCTTTGGACCATTGGTTAATACAGATGCTTTCTATAAAGCGTTTGATGTTAAAGAAGGCGACAAATTATATAAAAAGCCGGAAGAAAGAATTAAAATCTGGTAAAATTTCAATTCAAATTATTTAATAGTCCTGCAATTTAGTAGGGCTATTTTTTTGCAAACAATTAAAATCAAGATTAAAAATTAAATTATTAAAAGGAGGATATGTAAAAACCCGCTCATTTGAGCGGGTTTAAATTTATAAATCTAAAAAATTATTTTTTGATTGCTTTGAAAGTTTTGATGCTTCCGTCTTCCATTTTAAGATTTACAATATATAAACCAGATTTCAAATTAGAAAGATTAAGCTCAGCAGCTGGAGCAAGTGTTTTAACTTCTCTTCCTGAGATGTCATTTACAGATACTGATTTAACACCTTTTACATCAGAGATGTTAAGTACATCTGTAAATGGATTAGGGTAAACAGAAACTGATTTTTTGTTAACATCAGAAACAGCTAAGAATTCTTGATAATCAATAGTATAATCTTCTACCTGACCATTAATCATATCATTACAAGCAGTTAGTAAAGGAGTATTTAATGTTGCAGCTGCAGTTGATTGGAAGTTGTATTTAACTCTCATGAATTTTTTACCAAAACTTGTTCCTGCAGGAATAGTTATGTTTCCTGTTAAAGTAACAGGATTAGCAGTTACTCCGCCTACATAAACTTTTGTAGCAAAAGTATTAAAATATTGTTCGCCGGCATCATCAAAATCACCATCGTTATTCCAGTCAATAAAGGCAGACATAGCCCATCCATTTGCTGCGTTTCCATTAGTTGTTCCTAATACTGTTAATGGTACGGATGTAACATTACTTTTTACTACAAATTCTGTAGCAGTAAAATTTTGGTGTACAGGGAAGCTTCCTATAGTTGTAGCAGTAGGATCCGATGTGTTTGTTGTTCCTGAAAAACTTACTGATTTAATTGGAGCAATTGCTGCAGGTGCAGTAGATGTTAATGGTCCGCAATGAGCTACTGTGGTATTTGTTGAGAATGTAATTTCCTGACAACCTGTAGCATCACCTACTGTATTAGTAGAAACAATTTTCGCATAATAAGTAGTGTTGGTCATAAGAGAAACATTAGTTGACGTTAAGTTCCCTGCAACAGTTGTATTTAGGACGTCAGAAGCTCCCGGAGTTGTTCCAACCGTAACTTTGTACTTAGTAGCAGTAGCTACAGTATTCCACTTTAATGCAACAGTACCAGCGGAGATTGTGCTACCTGTGGTAGGAGTTGTAAACGCTGTACAAGCTGGTGCTGTAGTTACAGCATCTTGTTTTATTACAAGGTCATCAATATATAACACACCTGTAGTAGATCCAGTTCTCTGTAACCAAGTTCCTATACCATATCTTTTATCAGGATCAATTACTCCGGCAGGGATAGTTGCACTGACTGTACCACAAGTTGTAACTGCAGCACTTGTAAGTGCTACACCTGTTCCTACCGTTGTAATGGACCAGCTGTTAGCTGCTTCATCAAATAATGCATACATAACATACAAAGTTCCTGTAAGGCCTGCTGCTTTTTTATATTTGAAACTAACATTAACTTGTTGTCCATTTCCAACCTGACCAGCTAAATCGCCTACTTCAGCCACATCTGCCATCCAGCCTGTTTGTGTTACTGTGGAACTGTAAGTAAGAGCACCTGAAGTTGTTCCGCTACAAAACTGGGCTGTACTAGTGCTTCCTCCACCAAATTGGTAGTATCCTGATCCCGCTATAGGAGATTCAAAATCTTGGGTGAAGTCATATTGAGCATTCACGCCAATACCCATTGCCAATAGACAAGAGAATAGAATTTTTTTCATAATATAATAAATTTTATTAAACTGATACGAATATATAGTTTTTTTTTCTTTTGGAAAAAGATATTAACATTAAAATATCTAAAAAGTTATCAAAACAAAAAAGCCACTCATCGGAGTGGCTTCATTATTATAATAATGTAAATTATTTTTTTATCGCTTTGAAAGATTTAACACTTCCGTCTTCCATCTTAAGGTTTACAATATATAGACCTTGTTTCAGATTAGATAAATTAAGTTCTGCTGATGGCGTAAAGGTTTTAACTTGTCTTCCTGAGATATCATTTATTAAGATGGATTTAACTCCTTTTATATCAGAGATTTTCAATACATCCGCAAATGGATTAGGATAGACAGAAACATTGTTTACTTTGTTAGTATCAGATACAGCAAGGAATTCTTTGATTTCTATGGCATAATCTTCTACTTCTCCATATGTTGCAGTTCCACAAGCAGTATTGCTATTTGCTCCTCCCGAATTTGAGTATCTTACTCTCATACGAGTAACCCCTATCACAGCATTAGCTGGAACATTAATAGATGCCGTACTGGTAACTGCATTCACGGTGATTGCTGTACGTTCAGTGCTATCATCGAAGACTCCATCATGGTTATAATCTATCCAGGCATAAGCTACATCATTAGTATAGTAACCTGTAGTACTTCCATTGGTGATGCTGATAGTGTAAGATCTTTGTCTTTCGATACCTGCAGCAGTGACTGTTCCTGTATAATCTGTATATGTTGCGCGTGTAGATGTATTATCGAGGTTTGATAAAACTACTCTTGTAATTGCTAATCCTGTATTTGTATCTGTAGTTCCACTGGAAGCACAATAAACAAAATTGCCAGTTGTGAATGTTATTTCTGAGCATCCTGTAGCATCACCAATATTGTTACTAGCTACAACCTTAACATAATAACTTGTATTCGGTTGTAAGAATAGAGAATAGGTCGGTGCTGTTGTTGAAGCGCCATTTGCTATCTCTGTTCCTCCAGAAGTTGTTCCTGCATACACTTTATAACTTGTCGCTCCATTCACAGAAGCCCAATTCAATGTAGTAGGATTAGGTACTACGTTTGTTGCACCATTAACAGGAGTACTGATTGTTACGCAACCAGGAACTGTAGTAGGGGCTACATAAGTGAATTCGTAAGCACCCACATCAGGAGTAGAAGCATTTCTTGTTATTCCTGCATAATCTGTAGTATAGCCAGCTAATACTTGCCCGGCATTATCCATTAACTGGGTATTTGAATCACTCTCATTTAATTTTAAGAAATCAGCGTTTGTGCCAACGGTAGATTTAAATAATGGATTAACACTTAAGGAATTGGCTTCACGAGATGCTACAAATGTCTGAAATGCTGAAAGTGTGGTATATGCAGTTGTACCATTGTAGTAAATATTCTGGTTTGTACCTGTTCCAGAATAAAAATCGTTATTGTTGGAATTTGTAGAATAGTTTGCAATTCCTGTTGCATTTCTTCTTAGTGCCGATGCAAAACCAGTTCCCTTAGGAGTAGAAATGTTAACAAGAACGTTATTTCTAAGATCTAAAGCAGCTGTTGTCGCTGTTGCACTATTTGCATGGTATAAAGCTGCGGAATTAAAGTTTGCACCTGAAGAAGTAGCATTTAAATAAACAGAATTATAATATACATTCAAGTTAGATGTTGTTCCTGTTGATGCAAGGTATATTCCGGCTAAACCAACAGAAGTTGAACTAGAAGAAGGTGTATTTAGTCCACTAACAAGATTATTTACGATGTTAGTTGTTGTAGAAGCTGTTGATCCGCCCACGTAGATTCCATATGCTAAACCTGCGGCTCCATTAGATGTAAGGTTGTAAACTTTATTACGTAGTACATTCCCATTTGTCGCCGTTGAAGCAAGATATATTCCATAAGGTGTTGATGAACTTAAAGTTGCACTTGTTGTAACATCGCTTACGCTATTGTCGGAAACGTTTAAAGTTCCTGTGGAACCGCTGTAAATTCCAAAAAATGATCCTACTGAAAGTCCTTTTACGCTATTTCCTGATAATGTAAGATTCCCTGTACTATTATGGATGATGCCGTATACAGCAGGTACGGATGAACCGGATAAAATTCCAGTTGTACCAATATTAATAGTATTATTAGCAGCCGAAAGTATCGCGCCTGTGCCAGCACTAAAAATACCATAATGTGATGATAAACTGCTAGTACTAGCATAATAAGTATTTCTATCTGTAGCGGTAATTGTATTGTTGTTTGCTGTGAAAGTAGATCCACTTCCGGCTAAATAGATACCTACAGCTCCAATTCCCTGACCAAATGTGATGTTGTTGTAAGAGGCATTAGTGCCATTTTGGTTTGAAGCAAATACTGCGTATGATGTAATATAACCATAGCCGTCATTGGCAAAAGATCCAAAATTAGAAATAGTATTAGCTGTTGCTGCAGAAGTTCCTCCTATGTCATTGTTTTGATCATATAATGTATAAGGAGATGTTGCTGCATAGCCATTGAATGCAATACCATTGCTCGCCGCATTAAGGATATTGTTAGAATATACTTTATTAGAACTGTTGGTTCCATTAACAGAAGTAGGAACTACTGCTACACCACTAGCATCATAATGAGCAAAGTAGACACCAACAGATGAATAATTGATTAATGATGAAAAAGTTATTTTACTGTTTTTAACAGTGTTGAAGTTACTTCCGTCTGTTGCTGAAAGATTCAAAAATGCAAAGCCTCTTTCGTTAAGAGTAGTAGTTGTGGTGTTACTAGAACTTTCCTTTAAATCAATTCCATCGATTGTAACATAATCAACTCCTACAAATTTAAAAAAAGTATCACCAACTAGATTAGTGTTACCAGTTGCTGTAAGGTCAACACTTCCTACTCCTCCTGTAATAACAGGGTTGGAACCAGATCCTGATTTTTGGATTATTAATGGATTAGTTGAGGATAATGTTGCATTCAATGTAGCGTTACCTAGGACAAATCCACCGGTAGGAGCTGTTTCAGTGTATCCTGCAGGTAGATTAATAATGGCTCCGCCTGTGCCAACACCTTGAGCATTAAGATCAGCAAATGCTGCTAGCAGGGTAGGGTAATCTACGCCGATCGTTTTTGTCCCAGTAACTTGGGCTGTGACACATGTTCCTAAGGCTACTAAACTTGTTAGTAAAATTTTCTTCATAATTATTTAGTTATTTATAAAACTCAGTAAATCTAATGATAATTTTATTGATAAACTTGTATTTTTATAATTTTCACTAATAAATTGGTTTTTGTTTAAATTATTCATATATAAAAAAATAACCGCCATAAGGCGGTTATTGTAGATAAAGATTTAAAAAAAATTATTTCTTAATTGCTTTGAAAGATTTAACACTTCCGTCTTCCATTTGAAGATTTACAATATATAATCCTTCTTTAAGATTAGAAAGGTTAATTTCTGATGACGGAGCAAGAGATTTAACTTGTCTTCCAGATATATCATTTACAGAAATTGATTTAATATCTTTTATATCAGAGATTTTCAATACATCTTTGAATGGGTTTGGATAAACAGAGATGGCTGCTTTGTTTATGTCTGATACAGCAAGGAAAGATTTGTAATCTATAGTATAGTCTTCTACTTGTCCATTAGTTAAGTCTGTACATGCAGTTGTAAGAGGTGAGTTAATGGTAGTGCCGGTAAAATTATATTTAACTCTTAATCTCTTTTGTCCAAGGGTGGTTCCTGATGGTATTGCAAGATTCCCGGACAAAGTAGCTTTTCCACTTGTAACAGTTGTAGTTCTCAATATAGTAGCTGTCGTATTGTAATATGATTCTCCACTATCAAGGAAGTCTCCATCTTCATTCCAGTCAACAAATACAGCTGCACCCCATCCATTACCCGTAGATGCAATTCCTGTTACGCTAAACGGTATGGTTGTCAGATTGTTTTTAACTTCTACTGGAGAACCTGTGAAGCTCTCATTTGGAGAGTAAGATCCAAATGTTGTTGCAGAGGTGTCAGATGTGTTGGTGACTCCATTTAAAGTGAAAGAAGTAATAGGCGCCATCTGAGTAGGAGTTGTAGAGGTAAAAGGTCCACAATATGGTGCATAAGGATTTGATCCAGTTGTGAAGCTTGTTTCTGTACAGCCTGTAGCATCTCCGACATCATTTGTAGGAACAATTTTCAAATAGTATTTTGTATTAGCATTTAGAGGAGGATTGTTGGTAAGTGTAGCTCCTGAGGATGCTGTTACACCATTCAATATATCTGTTCCGCCTGATGTTGTCCCAAGGTATAATTTATATCCTGAAGCTCCAGCTGCATCTGGCCAAGTAAAAGTAGTTCGTACATTGACATTGGTTGCTCCATCTGCTGGAGCTGTAGCAGTGGTACAGGATGGAACTGTAGTTGGAACAGTATCATTGACGATAGTATCAAACATCAGATACCATTGATCTGTATCTACAGCATGAAAACCAATATACACTGTTTGCCCAATATATGGTGTAAGGTCTAAAGTTACCTTTGTCCAAGCGGCAGGTGCTTTGGATGTGGCTTTGAGGGTTGTTGTAAATGCTGCAGCTGTAGCAGTGGTTGTAGATAGCATTACGTTGTAATTTTCCGTAAATGATGAGCTAAAACTTGCAACATAAAAAGATAATCTGTCATTAACTCCGGCCTGAACGTTAATTGCAGGGGTAACCAAATAGTCGTCATGTGCTGTAGCGCCATAAGTAATACGAGCAACATTGGTTCCTGATTGTGCTGCTGTAACCGTTCCGCCAGTTGGAACCGTACCAAATACAAATCCGTTTGAGTCTCCACCGTTAATAATAGACCAGCCTGCGGGGGTAGTTGTGCCAGCATCAAAGTTTTGTACAAATTGTGCGTTTACAACAATTCCAAATGCTAAAAAGCACGATAATAAAATTTTCTTCATAATTATATAATTTATATTGACTTAGTAAATGTAGTAAATATATTTCAATAGAAAATTCATTTTAATATTTATTTTTTATTAAATTTAGATAGTTTGTAATTTTGCATGCAATGCTGTATTTTTTTTAAATAAGAAATCTGCTTTTAAGAATAAAAACAGATTTTTATTTAATATTTGATAAAATATTAATTATAATTAATTTCTATTGAACTGTATTATCGCATTAATTCAAAAAAACTTCATAATTATTGATCTGATGAATTACTTCCAGCAGGTTTTCATTGATATTAATATGATGCTGCATAGAGACCACTTCCAAAACAGATTGGTCTTCCGGATTTTTGATAAAGAAATTAAGCTTTTGCTCACCTTGATTCTGAATCAGTTTTTCTCTGAAAAACTCAATATCGGTTTTTCTTAAGGATTCTAGCGGTACAACAATTGACAAGCTCTTTGCGAATCTGTCAAAGGCTTCCTTCAGTTCAAGAACATCGTTGACATTCACAAAAACACGTCCGTCTTTCCCTTGTGTGAATTTGATTTTCATGATCACGAATCGCTGTACTTCCAGTTTATCTTTCAGTCGCATATAGTCTCTGTCGCCTAATCGGAAAGAGTAGGAACCTGTATAATCTTCCAGCATCACGAAAGCTACTTTTTCCCCGCTTCGGAAACCGTCCGCGACGCGATATTCTGTAATTAATCCCGCAACTGTATATTCTTTGGTGTTGTCTTTTTCGTTTTGGCGATCTTTCCAGCTCTTTTTTTCTTCGAACAATTCTGCAGTTTTTGGAGGAAAGGCCAAGTCCTTAAAGGCTTCAACTTCATCAAGATTCAGGAAATTAAAATTACCTTTCGGTTCTGCTTTTATAGTAATTTCTTCGATGATTTCATCTTCCAGTCCGCCTTCATCTGAAACAGCAATGTCCGGAATGTCTTCGTCAGGAATGCTGTCTGCTTCCAAAATCGGAACTACCTCTTCCAAAACGACTTCTTCCTTCTTCTCTTCCAAAACTGCTTTTTTAGAAAGAACACCCTGCATAAACTGGAATTGATATTTGAATTCGTCCAAAGGATGCGCAGAAAGATAGAATCCGATAATCTCCTTTTCCCTATTGAGCTTATGCATATTTGGCCATTCCGCACAAGGTGCCAATTTTGGCTGCTCAATCTGAACTTCCTCGGCGAAATCCGCAAATAGCGAATTCTCCATTTCGTTTTTACTGTCCTGGAAACTTTGTCCATATCTTGAAAGTCTTTCAATATTAGTTCTTCCGGCAGAATCCAGATCAAAATACTGCCCACGGTGATAAGAGTCGAGTTCATCAAAAGCGCCGGCAATCACCAAACTTTCAGCCACTCTTTTATTGACCTGAGAAGAAGGAACTCTTTCAAAAAAGTCATAAATGTTTTTGAATCTTCCATTTTCCCGGGTTTTGGTAATCGCTTCGCTTGGTCCTTCACCAATTCCTTTGATAGCGCCTAAACCGAAACGGATTTGACCTTTTTCGTTAACGGAAAATTTATACTGTGATTCATTGACATCGGGTCCCAAAACATCAACACCTATCGCTTTACAGTCCTCCATAAACATAGTGATAGAAGCGGTATTGTTGATGTTGTTGCTCATTACGCTTGCCATATACTCCGCAGGGTAATTGGCTTTCAGATAAGCGGTCTGATAAGCAATCCACGCATAACAAGTTGAGTGGGATTTGTTGAATGCATATTCTGCAAATGCTTTCCAGTCGTTCCAGATTTTTTCCAGCCGTTCTTCATTAAGGTTGTTTTTGCGTCCACCTTCAATGAATTTCGGGTACATTTTATTAAGAACATCAATTTGCTTTTTACCCATTGCTTTTCTCAATGTATCAGCTTCACCTTTAGTAAAGTTGGCTAATTTCTGAGACAAAAGCATTACCTGTTCCTGATAAACAGTAATTCCATAGGTTTCTTCCAGGTATTCTTCAAGTTCTGGTAAGTCGTAAACGATTTCCTCGGTCCCGTGTTTTCTGTTGATGAAATTAGGGATGTATTTAATAGGACCTGGACGATAAAGGGCGTTCATTGCAATAAGGTCGGCAAAAACCGTCGGTTTCAATTCACGCATGTATTTTTGCATTCCCGGGCTTTCGTACTGGAAAATACCAATAGTTCTTCCTTCTTTAAATAATTGATAAGTTTTGGCATCATCCAGCGGAATTTTGTCTGGGTCAATATCCACTCCGTGACGTTCTTTGACCAGCTTTACAGCATCTTTGATAATGGTCAGAGTCCTTAGTCCAAGAAAATCCATTTTCAAAAGTCCGGCACTTTCCGCAACAGAGTTGTCAAACTGAGAAACCAGGATATCCGCATCTTTTGCAGCAATTGTAATCGGAACCAGATTGCTTACAGGTTCCGGTGTGATGATAACACCACAGGCATGGATTCCGGTGTTCCGGATGCAGCCTTCCATTTTCTTGGCGCTTTCCAGAACCGAAAATCTTGGATCGTTCGGATTATCGAGAACGGCTTTCATTTCATCCACCAACTGCTGTTCTTCCGGTTTTAGTTTGTCATATTTTGCTAAGGCTTTCCCGATATTCATTCCGGGAGTTGAAGGAACCAGCTTGGCAATCATATTGGTCTCAGGAATGGAAACGTCCAAAACCCGGCCAGCATCTTTAATGGCCGATTTTCCACCAAGTACTGAATAAGTGATAATCTGGGCAACCTGTTCCTGGCCATATTTGTCAACCACCCATTTGATGATTTTATCACGGCCTTCATCGTCAAAATCAATATCAATATCGGGCATCGAAACCCTTTCCGGATTCAGGAATCTCTCAAAAAGGAGATCATATTTAATAGGGTCAACATTTGTGATACCAATACAATAGGCTACTGCTGAACCTGCAGCAGAACCACGACCGGGACCAACCCAAACGCCCATATTCCTGGCTTCGTTGCAAAAATCCTGAACAATCAAAAAGTAACCAGGGTAACCTGTATTGGCGATAACATCAAGCTCAAAATCAAGACGCTCCTTGATTTCATCGGTGATTTCATTATAACGTTTTCTCGCTCCTTCATAGGTCAAATGAGTTAGATAAGCCATCTCTCCACGTTTTCCGCCATCGATGTCATCTTCCGGATTGATGAATTCTTGCGGAATATCGAATTTCGGAAGCAATACATCACGTTTCAATGTGTAAGGCTTGAACTTAGCTAAAAATTCCTCATAAGCTTCGAAAGCATCAGGATAAGCCAGGAAAGTTTCTTTGAGCTCGTCAGAATTCTTGATATAATATTCGTCAGTAGTCAATCCTTTTCTTTTTCCGAAGCCTTTTCCAATTGGTGTTGATAATTTTTCGCCGTCTTTAATACAGCTTAAAATATCCTGAATATTGGCATCACTTTTATTGGTGTAAAAAGTCTCATTCTGCGCAAGAATTTTCACATTATATTTATCCGCGAATTGAAGCAACACTTCATTTAAGTGTTCTTCTTCAGGCAGTTTGTGATTCTGGATCTGAACATAAAAGTCATCTCCGAATTCATTTTTCCACCATTGGAACAATTCTTCACCGCGCTGTTCACCGATATTAAGAATGGTGCTTGGAATGTCGCCATAAATACCGGAAGTCAATGCAATAACCCCTTCTTTATACTGAGAAATCAGCTCACGACTAATTCTCGGAACGCCGAAGTAAAATCCTTTCTGGAAACCAATACTTGATAGCTTGACTAAGTTTTTATATCCTTTAAAATCTTTTGCCAAAAGAACGACTTGTGTTCTTCTGTCCGGATCATCTTTGGTAAATTGTTTTTGCTCGTATCTGTCCGAGATGTAAAATTCACAGCCAACTATTGGAATCAGTTGGTCATTATTCGGTTCTGCTTCATCGAACATTTCTCCCTTTTCTTCAGCTTCCTGTTTTTTGGAGAGATATTCTTTATATTTTTTTGCAATGTCGGAATTGGCACTTTCCACTGCAGAAACAAATTTGAAAGCACCCATCATATTTCCTATATCAACTAATCCTACAGCCGAGAATTTCTCTTCAGTTGCTTTTTTGATGAGGTCATTGATGTTAGTAGTCGCTGTCAATGTGGAGAAAACACTGTGGTTGTCAAAATGGAAATATTTTCCCAAATCAATTTCATCCACACTTCCGAAATCGGATTGTTTTTTCTTGTTATTGAAGCTTGCAACCTGTCTTCTGATGATAATTCCAAAAGGCTGAATAGGATCCGGGTTAGCATTTTGGAATTCCTTTAGTCTGGAGTCAGGGATTTTCAGAACATCTGCCGGAATTACACCGATTCTCATCATCTCGAAGAAAACCTGAGCCGTAGCGTTCACATCGGCTGCCGCGTTGTGTGCTTCATCAAATTTGTGACCGTATAATTTTTCGTAGAGTTCTTCAAGTTTCGGAGATTTATATTTTCCGCCTCGTCCACCTTCCAGTTTACAATAATCTGTTCCCAGAATCATTGTATCCGCTTTTGGTTTTTCCTGCAGATTATCTTTAATATTTTTTCGATGAAATTCTGCACCTACAATGTTGTAATCAAATTCCACATTGTGTCCGGAAACAACTCTGACCTTTTCCAGAACTTGAGCAAACTCTTTCAGAACTTCTTCCAGATCCCGACCTTCTTCGTTTGCAATTTTAGTCGTGATACCGTGAATTCTGGCTGCGTTGAAAGGAATGTCATAACCTTCCGGTTTTATGATATAATCTTGATTTTCAATTAGATTTCCATCGTCGTCGTGCAATTGCCACGCAATCTGAACCATTCTTGGCCAATTATCGGAATCGGAAAGCGGAGCGTTGAAATTTTTGGGTAAACCAGTGGTTTCAGTATCGAAAACTAAATACATCTACATTAGAAATTTGTGTAAAGTTACTATTTTGAATCACATAAAAAAAGTATCATTTATCCAAATTTGGTATTAATTTTTTTGATTGTGTATTAAAAATTAATGTGCTGATTTATTATTGATTATCTTTGCAAAAACAATCATAATGAAAAGAATTTTATTCGGTATAAGCTTTATATTTTCATTTTATTTTTCTAATGCACAGAATCTTAAACTGAAAAATGAATTCACTCAAAAAAGATTGCAAAATGAAAATAGGCTTGATTCTTATTTCTTAAAAACAACAGCCAGATATTCTCAAAAAGCAAAGGATAGTCTGAAGAAGAATCTTGCAGGTTTTGCCGGAGAAATTCCTGTTTTTTATTCAGTAGAAGAAACAAGCGCCAATGCTACGGCTAATGTTGATGAACTTCAGGCTGGAACTGTTTCCGGTATTACATCGCCTTTAACAGGAAATGGTGTCAAAATTACAATATTTGATGCCGGAAGAATTCAGGATACGCATGAGCAATTTACTACCAACAGAGCCGTAAACAAAGAAGCATCAACGGAAGCAAAACATTTTCATGGTACTAACGTCAATAGTATTTTGATCGGTAACGGAATTGCGACCGGTACTTTTACTCAAAGCAGCGTTTCTTATCCAAAAGCTAATGCAAAAGGTATCCTTCCGCAAGGAACTACGGATAATTATATGTATGCCACTACAGCTTTAGGAAATAATTATGAGAAATTGGCAAGCTTGCCGGGCCTCAATATATCTAATCATTCTTATGGCACCAATTATGGCTGGAATAAGCCGAATTCTACCAATACTTATTACTGGTATGGAAATTATGATTTGAATCACACGGATACTTATGGCGGTGCTTATGGTGATAATGACTATAATTTTGATAAAATTGTTTATTCACAACCGCAACAGATTATTGTCAAATCTACAGGAAACTATTATGGAGTTGGTCCGGATGCATCTTCTGTAAAATACAGATATAGTTTTGCTTCCAACAGCTGGGTTACATTTGGTCCTAATGATGAAGTTCCTCCTGCTAACTGCAGCCAGGGTAATACTTGTGTTTATTTTGGATCTTTGGCAAAAAATATTATTACAGTCGGAGCAGTTAACCAATTAACTACTGCAAATCACAAATACACCCAGGCAAGTGATGTAGTAAAAGGAAGTTTCAGCAGCGCAGGTCCCAGAAAAGACGGGGCAGTGAAGCCAGATCTTACGGCTGTCGGCGTTGATATGATAATGGCTAATTACACTACGGCAAGTCCAAACGCTACGAATCTCTATGTACTTAATTACGGAACATCCTATGCTGCACCGATGGTTTCCGGAATTGCCTGTGCTTTGACTCAAATCCAAAGAAATATTGCTGGAAACAGCAGTTTTATCTTCAATGCAGACGAAATGAAAGCCTTACTGACACACACTGCTAATGAAGCAGGAAGACCAGGTCCGGATGTTTGGTACGGCTGGGGTTTGGTTGATGCTAAAAAAGCGGCACAGGTTTTAGTAAACAGATTGACGGATGATGCTGTTCTTGAGAAAGTTAATCTGCAATCTGGTGTTACCTTCACAAAAGAAATTAAAGCAAGGGGATCTGAACCTTTAAAAGTAAGTATTTCTTGGGTTGATCCGGCGATTGCACCTTTCACAACGGACAGTGACTTCCAAAATAATCATACTTCCAGAATCGTGAATGATCTTGATCTCAGGGTAGTGGAAGTGGGTTCAGGAACGACCTATTATCCTTGGAAACTTGACATTAATGATCCTAATGCCAATGCTACGAAAGGGGATAATACAGTTGATAATGTAGAACAGATTGTTATCGATAATCCAGCAGCAGATGGAATCTATAGAGTAGAGGTCACGAATAAAAATTCTCTTGTTAATCAGGAAGGTAATCCGGCGACACAGGATTTTGCTTTGGTTGCAACAGGTACTAAGAAAATGACTTTAGCAGCTAATGATTCAAGTAAAGATGAGATTAAAATCTATCCGACAAGAACGAAGGATATTATCAATATTGAATTTCCTGACAAGGCAGAAAGAATAGTTGTCTTTGATATGAACGGGAAATTAATTTTTGAATCCAATAACGCATCCAAATCTCAGAAAATTAATCTGAATAACTTCTCAAGTGGAGTTTACATTATCTCTGTGAAAACAAAATCCGGCGTTGTTTCTAAGAAAATTATTAAGGAATAATTCCCACAAAACATAAATAAAAAAGCCATCGAATTCCGATGGCTTTTGATTTTATAATTACTACAAATTAGATTGTAGATAATCTTAATGTATTTGTTTTTCCACCATTGTGGACAGGCATTGCATTCAGATTAACAACAAAGTCACCTTGCTCTACAAAACCATAATTGTGAGTCAGCATATTAACCTGGATTACAGTCTCATCAGTCGATTTCTGCATGTCGTAATAAAATGCTCTAACACCCCAAAGGAGGTTAAGCATTGTAATCACACGCTTATTAGAGCTAAAAACGATAATATGAGAAGAAGGTCTGTGCGCAGAAATCTGGAAGGCAGTATAACCTGAAGCGGTAAGAGTGACGATCGCTTCTGCACCAGTCGATTTTGCGATGTCAACAGCGGAACGGCAAATTTTATCAGTGATAAAACGCTCATCTACACAGTTGATTTTTTCTTCGATAACGTGATTCAGTTTAGAATATAAAGCCGTTCTTTCGATATTCTTAACAATCTTAGCCATATTTCTTACAACATCCACTGGATATTTTCCAACAGAAGTCTCTCCGGAAAGCATCACAGCATCAGCACCGTCCAATACAGAGTTAGCAACGTCGTTAACTTCTGCTCTTGTTGGCGTCAAGCTGGTAATCATCGTTTCCATCATCTGGGTAGCGATAATGACAGGTTTTGCGTAAAGTCTAGCCTTATTAACCAAATTTTTCTGAATAACCGGAACCTGCTCCATTGGAACTTCAACACCAAGATCTCCTCTTGCAACCATTAGACAGTCGCACTCCATCAGGATTTGGTCTATGTTTTTTACACCTTCCGGTTTCTCGATTTTAGCAATGATTGGCGTTTTTGTTTTGTTAGTTGGATGCTTAGCCATCAAATCTTTTAGATCGATGATATCCTGTGCATGACGAACAAATGAAAGAGCGATCCAGTCAAACTCGTTGTCTAGCATAAAGTTAGCATCCTCGATATCTTTTTCTGTCAAAGCAGGAAGAGAAACGTTTGTATTAGGAAGGTTAACTCCTTTTTTAGAACTCAAAGGTCCACCTTGGATTGTTTTAGCTCTTACAGTATCTACTTCATTCGTTTCGATAACCTCAAGAACCAATTTTCCGTCATCAATCAAGATTCTTTCTCCAACTTTTACATCCTGAGGAAACTTCTCGTAAGTCATATAAACTTTTGTAGAATCTCCTTCCATTTTTTCGTTAGTAAAAGTTAAGACATCTCCCGGGTTAAGGAAAGAGCCTTCTTTTACTACACCAACTCTTAATTTAGGACCTTGCAAATCTCCTAAAATAGAGACCGAGTAGCCATATTCTTTATTGATTTCACGGATTATATCAACATTTCTCTTTACCAATTCGTAATCGGCGTGAGAAAAATTAATTCTAAATACATCAACACCAGCTTGTATCATCTGTATCATCGTTTCCTTGCTAGAAGTAGCAGGGCCTAGTGTTGCAATGATTTTTGTTTTTTTTAGGTTTTTATTCATAATATTGAATTAATTGATAAAGTTCTTCTTCAGAACTTAAAGAATATTCTTGAATTTTAAATACAAAATTTTCCGGGAGCAAAATTAACGAAAAATCCGCAAATATATCGGAATTTGTTAAAATGTAATCTACATCTTGGTGTAGATTTAGTAAAAATTTAATATTTGATTCATCTGAAAAAAGCTGATTTTGGACTTTTTTTTCAGTGGATAGAATAGATTTGTTAGAAATAAAATGATAACAGTTTTTGGAAAATCTGTCATACGCCTGATAACGCGAAAATGCATAGTCAAAAAATTCCCCTTTGATGGCTATATCTTCAATTCTTTTGAAGTTAAAATCATTGGTTTTATTGAGTAGAAAAAACAATTCGTGCTCCGGGATTGCTTTGATAAGACGAATCAATCCTATGGTGATCTCTGTGTGATCTTCTTCTAGCTTAAGAAATTGTTTTTTGATTTTCAATAATATTTTCTTTTTTGCTCAATACATAAAAAGCGCGTTGTGCGGCTTTTTCTTCGGCTTTCTTTTTAGATGCTTCTACCGCATTGGAGATTCTCTCATTATGAAGCCAAACGTAGCAGCGGAAAACCGTTACTTTATTCGGTTGGAATTCCTCACAAGTCTCGTACTTGATCGGGATTTTTTTCTTTTGGCTCCATTCCAGCAAAAGACCTTTGTAGCTGATAATCTTATTTTCCAGCTTATTGATGGTAGAAGGTGTGAGAATCCTGTCCAAAACAATTTTCTTACAAAACTCGTAATCAATATCAAGGTAGATAGCGCCAATCAAAGCTTCCAGAAGATTTCCGGAGATATTTTCGCTCAGTACCGTCTGGCTTGTATCCGCTTGTAATAAAGAGCTTAACTTCAGATCTTCTCCAAGCTTATTAAGGTTTTTCCTGTTTACGATTTTGGATTTCATCTGCGTGAGAAATCCTTCGTTTTCATTCGGGTAAGTCTGAAAAAGATGACAAGAAATAATGGTTCCTAAAACAGAATCCCCTAAAAACTCTAGACGTTCGTAATTTTTTTTATTCGTACTTTTTGAAGAGGATTTTAAAGAAAATGCCTCTTTAAAGATTTCCAAATTATGGATGTTGTATCCAACGATTTCAGAAATTTTTTTGCGAAAAAGAATATCTTTTTCCGAAAGTTTTTGTGTTCTGTTTTTTGGAAGTAATTTGAAAAAATAATTTTTCAACTCCATAAAAACATCATATTATATTTTTTTGAAAAGAACACAGGCATTGTGACCTCCAAAACCAAACGTATTACTCATAGCAATATTCACATCTTTTTCAACCGCATGGTTGAAAGTGAAGTTCAGTCTGCTATCAATATTTTCATCATCAGTAAAATGATTGATGGTTGGCGGAACAATACCGTGGATAATGGTATGTAAAGCAGCAATGGCTTCAATAACACCGGCAGCACCCAAAAGGTGACCTGTCATTGACTTTGTAGAATTGATCTGAATATCGTAAGCGTGCTCCCCGAATAATTTTGCAATAGCATTAGATTCTGCGATGTCTCCTAGTGGAGTAGATGTACCGTGCATATTGATATGATCTACTTCATCAGCAGTTACACCAGCGTCTTCTAAACAATTCTTCATTACCAGATAAGCGCCCAGACCTTCAGGATGCGGTGCTGTCATATGATGTGCATCTGCACTCATACCACCACCAGCTAATTCTGCATAGATTGTTGCACCTCTTTGTTTGGCGTGTTCATATTCTTCCAGAATAATACAACCCGCTCCTTCACCCAAAACAAATCCATCTCTGTCTTTATCGAAAGGTCGAGAAGCTGTTTTTGGATCGTCGTTTCTTGTAGAAAGTGCGTGCATCGCATTGAAACCTCCCATTCCGCTCGCTGTAACAGCCGCTTCAGAACCTCCGCAAACGATGACGTCTGCTTTTCCAAGGTTGATCAGCATTTTAGCGTCGATCAAGGCATTTGCAGATGATGCACAAGCTGAAACAGTTGTGTAATTAGGCCCATGGAAACCGTACTCTATCGAGATATTTCCTGGCGTAATGTCTGCAATCATTTTTGGAATAAAGAATGGATTGAATCTAGGAATACCGTTAGATTCAGCAAAACCTAAAACTTCTGTTTCGAAAGTTTCCAGTCCGCCAATTCCTGATCCCCAAACTACACCTACGCGATCTTTATTCACATTATCTTCGATAAGTCTGCTGTGCGCAATGGCTTCTCTGGCGGCAATCTGACCGAACTGAGAATTTCTATCCATTTTTTTAGCCTCTTTTTTATCAAAATAATTAAGAGGATCGTAGTTTTTTACCTCGCTGGCAAACTTAGTTTTGAAATTAGTGGAATCAAAAAGAGTAATAGGAGCAGCACCGCTCTCGCCCTTTATAAGGTTTTCCCAGTATTCTTTAGCATTATTTCCGATCGGTGTAATAGCGCCGAAGCCGGTTACAACTACTCTTTTTAATTCCATAAATTTTTTTGTCTAGATAATATTATTTATTTACAACTTCTTCGATGTAAGCAATAGCGTGACCTACAGTTGTAATTTTTTCTGCTTGATCATCAGGAATCTGAATATTGAATTCTTTTTCGAACTCCATGATTAATTCTACAGTATCCAAAGAATCAGCTCCTAAATCATTAGTGAAGCTAGCTTCTGGAGTTACTTCTGTTTCTTCAACGTCAAGCTTATCAGCGATGATAGCTTTTACTCTTGATGCAATGTCTGACATAGTATTTATTTTTAATTATGTTAATTTAGGTGCAAATATATAAAATTTCAAATCATTTCAATTTTTTTTTACTTTTTTAAACTCGTTGCAAATCTATCCTTTTTATAATCACAACTTTAAATTTACTCTAATTATAGTCCGCAAATTTGTTTATTTTTGCCGTATATTATAATGATATTATGGAACAATTTCCTGATAATGATGATGATCTGTTTACAGGCAAGGATCATACGCCTCTCAGAAAAGATGCTTTTGATCTTTCTCCTGATGAAAAAGTAAAAAAAATCGAACTGCTATTTGGGGAGATTATGCAAACTCTGGGTTTGGATATGACTGATGATTCTTTAAAAGATTCTCCAAAGCGTGTTGCAAAGATGTACGTAAACGAAATTTTCGGTGGTCTTCTTCCGGAAAATAAACCGGGTGTCTCCACTTTTAAGAATCAATATAAGTACCGTCAAATGCTGGTTGAGAAAGATATCACGGTTTATTCTTTCTGCGAACATCATTTCTTGCCGATTATCGGAAAAGCGCACGTGGCTTACATTTCAAATGGTGAAGTCATCGGTTTGTCAAAAATTAACAGAATTGTGGACTATTATGCAAAACGTCCGCAGGTTCAGGAACGTTTGACAATGCAGATTGTAGACGCTTTGAAAGAAGCTCTTGGTACCAATAATGTTGCTTGTATCATAGATGCAAAACATCTTTGTGTGAATTGCAGAGGAATCAAAGACACAGCAAGTTCTACGATTACAGCAGAATTGAGCGGGATTTTCAGAACCAATCCAATTACCAGACAGGAGTTCTTGCATTATGTAGGAAGTCATGCAAAATTTGATTAAAATGAATTATCAGATACTTAAAGATATTGTAGAAAATCAGATTGCAAAATTTCATTCGATTTCAGAGAGTCAATGGGATGAAAAATTGTCCGACGAAAAATGGTCTAAAAAAGAAATATTAGGTCATCTTTGTGACAGTGCTTTTACTAATATCAGAAGATTTGTTGTGACTCAATATAAAGAGAATGAAAATATTGTGTATGACCAGAATTTTTGGGTGAAAGCTCAAAACTATCAGAATACACCGATTTCGGACATCATAAATTTGTGGAAATATTTGAACCTTCAGATTGTAAACGTAGTTGAAAATATTCACGATGAACTATTGGAGAATATTTGCGATACAACTAAATCTGAAAAACAATCTTTTACTTTAAGATTTATTATTGATGATTATATTAGTCATATGAATCATCATTTAAAAGCGATTAATAATGATAAAGTTTAAAAAACAATCGAACAAAATCTTTATAGCAACAATTATTTGTTGTTGATGTTTTGTGTCAATATTTTAAATCGTTTATCAATTATAATTTATCATTAATTAAAATCAATGCAACTAAAAATATATAACTCGCTGTCAGGCGAAAAAGAAGTTTTCAAACCTATATTAGAAGGTAATATCGGGATGTACGTTTGTGGACCAACGGTTTACAGCAATGTGCATTTGGGAAATGTGAGAACTTTTTTGTCCTTTGATTTCATTTACAGAAGTCTTCAGTTTCTTGGATATAAAGTCAGATATGTCAGAAATATTACTGACGCCGGACATTTGACGGACGATGGCGATATCAATAATGACCGATTCATCAAGCAATCCAGATTAGAAAAACTGGAACCAATGGAGATTGTACAGAAATATACCGTCGATTTTCACGAGGTTTTGAAGAAATTTAATCTGCTTCCGCCAACTATTGAACCGACTGCGACTGGCCACATTATCGAACAATTGGAACTTACAAAACTTTTGGTAGAAAAAGGTTTTGCATATGAAAGTAATGGTTCTGTTTATTTCGATGTTTTGGAATACAATGCAAGAGGTCTTAATTACGGAGAATTGTCCAGAAGAAATATAGAAGAATTATTTGCTAATACAAGAGACTTAGATGGACAAGGCGAAAAGAAAAACCCACAGGATTTTGCACTTTGGAAAAAAGCCTCGCCGGAACATATTATGAAATGGCCTTCACCTTGGGGAGAGGGTTTCCCAGGCTGGCACTTAGAATGTACTGCGATGAGCACCAAATATCTGGGTGACCAATTCGATATCCATGGTGGTGGAATGGATTTGAAATTTCCGCACCACGAATGTGAAATAGCTCAGGGGAAAGCTTGCAATGGTGTAGAGCCGGTGAAATATTGGATGCACGCCAATATGCTGACGATGAATGGACAAAGAATGAGTAAATCTACCGGAAATTATATCCTTCCAATGGAACTGATTACCGGAAATAATGATTTCTTTGAAAAAGCGTTTCATCCAAGTGTTTTGAGGTTTTGCTTTTTACAGGCTCATTACAGAAGTGTTTTGGATATTTCCAATGATGCGATGCTGGCGAGCGAAAAAGGTTTTAATCGACTGATGGAAGCTGTGAAAATCTTGAATACTCAAACTCAGGTTGAAGGTGTGGAAACCTCTTCTTTTGATTATAAAAACTGGAAAGAAAAAGTTTTGGACGCTTTGACAGACGATTTCAACAGTCCGATTTTAATTTCTCATTTATTCGAGGCGGTGAAGTTTATTTCGGCTTCAAAATTGGATAAAGAAAGTATTTCCACAGAAGATTATGAAGATTTGAAACAATTCCTAAACGCCATTGTTTTTGAAGTTTTAGGTTTGGAAATGATTGAAGAATCTAATAATGATAAGCTTGACCAGACTTTGCAGGTTTTGATTGATTTGAGAAATCAAGCCAGAAAAGCTAAAAATTGGGAATTATCTGACCAGATCCGTGACCAGCTTCTGGAAAAAGGAATTGAGCTGAAAGATGGACGGGATGGGACAAGTTATGTTCTGAATTAATTCATTAAAGCAATAAATATTTAAACCTTTCGTAAAAAACGGAAGGTTTTTTTGTTGATGTAAGTATTATATTGTAGAAATACTTAACTTAGTGTCAATTAATTAAACACTTTTACTATGAAAAAATCTCTATCAACTTTACTTTTATTGTTTATTGGCGCAAGTTCTTTTGCTCAGCAGGATATTTTTGCACTCACTGGAAAAGATGCTACAAATATTATTTTTCAGGATTTTCGTGCTTTGGATTCCAGAAGAGGAATTACTGAAAATATTCTTTTGTCAGGTAAAGACCAACCCAGAATTTATTCCAGCAAATTAAACAAAGATATTTCTGAAGATGTTAAATCTTCAGCCAATGCTTTATCCAGTCAAATTGCAGCTTTAGCTGTCGATGGAAGAGGGAAATTGGTTTATATGCCAATGTTTTCTTCCAATATTTATATTCTGGATTCCAAGACCAAAAACGTCACGTTGCTGGAAAATAATCTTTCCAATCCAACATCTTGCGACACTGGTTCGCAGTTTTCCAGAATGTCGACAGGAAATGATGGAAATATTTATGCACTTTCTAATTCCGGTTCTCAGCTTTTGAAGATTTTTTATAAAGATGGGAAATATGCTGTTACAGATTTGGGAATTGTGAAAGATGACTCTGGTAATGGAGAAAATCAGTTAAGCAAGATGCAAACTGGCTTTGGAGGCGATATGATTTCGGATGATAATAACAATATCTATGTTTTTTCAGCTTTTGGAAGTGTCTTCAAAGTGTCTTTGAATGATATGAAAGCTAAATTCATCGGGAAAATAAAGTCTTTGCCTGAGAATTTTTCGATTAATGGCGTTGCAGTCAATGCTGAAGGTAAAATCGTTTTGGCAAGTGCAAAAGGCGGCGCTTTTCATAGTGTAAATCTCGAAACATTACAGGCGGAAACGATGAATAACAATCTTAATATGCCAGTTTATGACCTCGGAAGTCCTTATGTTTTGAAATCGAACAAAGCTGCTATTGACATTAGTAAAAATGATATTTACCCAACAAATGTTTCAGAAGGCTTTGTGAATATAAGAATTGCGACTAACCAAAAAGGAAATGCTAATGTAAAAGTTTATAATGCTTCCGGAAATCTGGTTTCCAATCAAACCATTACCAATATTTCCAATTCTGAGAACAGAATTGAATTAGACAAATTAGTTTCTGGTATTTATGTGGTTAATGTGGAATCCGAAAATGGGAAAACAATTGTTTCTAAGAAAATCATTGTTAAATAGTTTACTTTTAATCTTAAATATTTAAAAATACGGTTAACGAAAGTTAAACCGTATTTTTATTTTAGCAAAGAAGTTTATTTTTGAAAAAACTATCAGCGTTTGAAACGATTTTTACAGATTCTTTTTCTTATTTTATATGGTTTTACTTTTTCTCAGAACATTTCAGGAAACGTAATGTCGGAGGACGAAGTTCTCATTCCCAAAGTTTTGATTGTGAATATGACTACTAATCAAAAAACTTATAGTGATTCTTATGGGAAATTTTCAATCGATGCTAATATAGGAGACGAAATTCGGTTTGCTAAGGAAAGTTACAGATTAGGAAAAATAGTGATTACCAGTAATAATTTTCAGGTCGTTAAATTGGAGAAAATCCCGCAAGAGATAGAGGGAGTGAAAATCATCAATAAAAATCTTGCAGAATCTCAGGAAGAAAAACTAAGAAAAGATATAGGATTACCGAAAGGTCCGGAAAAACCTCGCGAAAAACCAGCTGATGCGGTTGATGATATTGTAAAGCCGCTAATAAGAATTCCTCCAATGGTTAATGTTCAGGCAATCTATGATGTTGTTAGCGGCAAATCAAAACGTCTAAGAAGACTTTATAAATATGAAGATTTGCAGGAAGGTTTGGCTTGGATTCAGAATAATGTAGACTTAGAATATTTTGCAGAAGCCGGAATTTCGTAAGATAAATTCAATGATTTTCTGATGTATTCTCTAAAAGATGAGAAAGTCCTGATGTATATGAAAGCCAAAAATATAGGTGGAATTACTGTTTCCTTGGATAATCATATTGCGGCTTATCTGGAAGTTATTTCGAAAAAAAAATAAATTTTACACCATTGCAAGAAATCATTAAATTGCGTCAATATTAATAGACCTTAATAAATGAAACTATACTTTAGTGTTAACTTCGGAACAAAAGTTGGCCAGCGGCTCATTTTGCGCCTATTTGACGATAAAAATGAGCATCGTGATTACAGCCTGAACTATTCCGAAAATAACAACTGGACCTCTGAAATTGATTATTTTTCCAAATCAATTCTCTACAAATATCTTGTTGTAACCGAAGATGGTGAAGTTTTGGACGAAGAGATTCCTTTTCATAGACTTAATTTGCCTAATAGCTTCAAAGAATTTGTAATTTTTGACCAATGGAATCTTAAAAATTTCCCCGAAAATTATCTGACCAACAAAATCCTTCACAACCGTTTACAAGGTTTTCAGCCGGCAAAACAACCGGTTGTCAAAAAACACACGCATCTTTTCCGAATAGAAGCGCCGCTTTATCATCCGAATTGGAAATTGGTTTTGATTGGAAATGTAGACGCTTTGGGAAATTGGGATTATGAAAAAGCAATTGAACTGAATGAAACTGATTACGGTGTTTGGGAAACCGGCGTAGAAATCAATTCTCATCAAACGATTCTTTACAAATACGCAATTAAAGATAAAAATACGGGTAAGGTTTTTTATGTTGAACCAGGCGAAAATCGTTGGGTTTTCGGAAATCCGAACAAAGATATTCTTTATGTGAAAGCGGACCATTATTTCAAATTCGATAACCATACGCTTTGGCATTCTGCAGGTGTTGCAGTTCCTGTTTTTTCTTTGAGAACGGAAGACGGTTTCGGAGTTGGAGAATTTCCTGATATCAAAAAATTAGGCGATTGGGCTAATGAAACCAAGCTTTCTGTGATTCAGATTTTACCGATTAATGATACGACTGCGAATTACACTTGGACAGATTCTTATCCTTACGCAGCGATTTCGGTTTATGCACTTCATCCGCAATATCTTTCGATTGAAAAATTAGAATATGCTTTGCCAAAGGATTTGGTGAAAGATTATCAATCGAAAAAAGCGGAACTAAATGCGTTGTCTTTGATTGATTACGAGCAGATGATTTCCGGAAAATGGAAATATGCAAAAGCAGTTTTCGAAGAGAATAAAGGCACGATTCTAAAAGATAAAAACTTCAAAAAGTTCATTAAAGATAATGAAGAATGGTTAATGCCTTACTCTGCATTTTGTGTTTTGAGAGACAAATACAAAACGCCCAACTTTAACGAATGGAAGACGCATAAAAAATATGTGGCGGGAAAAGTAGCAACGCTTTATTCTCCAAAGCATAAAGAATATTCTCAATTGATGCTTCATGCGTGGATTCAGTATCAGTTGCATCTGCAGTTACAGGATGCTGTGGAATATCTTCATCATTTGGGGATTTCCGTAAAAGGAGATTTACCGATTGGGATTTACCGACATTCTGTAGAAGCCTGGACAGAGCCGGAATTATTCGGGATGGATTTCCAGGCTGGTGCGCCGCCGGATCAATTTTCGGATTTGGGACAAAACTGGGAATTCCCTACTTATAACTGGGAAGTGATGAAAGCCGATGGTTATCAGTGGTGGAAAAAACGTTTCAAAGTCTTAGAACAATATTTTGATGCGATGAGAATTGACCACATTCTTGGATTTTTCAGAATCTGGAGAATGCCAATTTCTGCGACTCAAGGATTGTTAGGTTATTTTTACCCAGCCCTTCCTGTTACAGAAAAAGAGTTTGCGGATAGACAAATCCCTTTCAGTTTCGACAGATATGTTAAGCCATTTGTGAATGATCCTATTCTTTGGGAAAACTTTGGCGAGTTTAAAGAGAAAGTTCAGAGCCGTTTCTTTGATAATCATCATAATGGCGTTTACACTTTCAAACCGGAATTTGATACGCAGAGAAAATTAACCGATTATTTCAAAAAAGAATCTTGGGACTGGGCAGAAGAAAAATTGATTTCTCTGGCTGGAAATGTTCTATTCTTAACAGAGGAAACAGAAAATGGAATCGTTTATCATCCAAGGTTTAACATTGCTAAGACAACTTCGTTCAAATATCTTCCGGAGTGGGAAAAAGCGAAATTGCTTGACCTTTATAATGATTATTTTTTCAAACGTCAGGATGGACTTTGGTATCAGAAAGCAATGGAAAAATTACCGGCTTTACTGAATTCTACAACGATGTTGATTTGTGGTGAGGATTTAGGTTTGGTTCCGGATTCAGTTCCTGTTGTAATGGATAAATTAGCGATTACCGCTTTGAAAGTTCAGAGAATGCCTTCGGAAAATATCGCTTGGTACGACCCAAAAAATGTAAGTTATCTTAATGTTGTTACAGCTTCTTCTCACGACAGCTCTACACTGAGACAATGGTGGCATGAGGATAGAAATTTGACTCAAAAATATTTTAACAATCAGTTAGGTCAATATGGTACAGCACCTTGGGATTTGTCCCCGGAATTGTCAGAAATCATAATGAAGCAACATCTTTATACAGATGCAATGCTGGCAATCTTTCCGATTCAGGAATTTTTGGCAACGGATGAAGAGTTGATGAATCCGAATATGGATGAAGAAAGAATCAATAATCCTGCTGTTTTTCCACATTACTGGCGATACAGGATACACCTGAACTTGGAAGATTTGAAAACTAAAGACAAATTCAATCAAAAAATTGCAAGTTGGGTTGAAAATAGCGACCGATATTAATTCTAAAAAATAAATTTTAAAGCCTTTCAAATTTTTGAAGGGCTTTTTTTTGTTGAAAATTATTAGTCTGATTATCAATGCTAAAATAGGTTTTCGAATCTATTTTTAATTCAAATATAAGTCTTGGTTTAACTTTTTTTCTTCGTTCATATCCAAAAGATAGAAAGTTCAGAATCACAGATATGAATTTTCTGTTTTAATTAGTTAAAATAAAAGAAATGAAAAAGATAATTTTAGGACTTGCTTTGATTTTAGGAAGCATGACATTTGCCCAGGACTATTACGATACTTATCCTCAGGACTATAATGGTTACGAATATTATGATAATTCATATGATTATCCGGATGATTATTATTACAACTATCCTGCGGATTATTATCCGGATCAGTATTACCAGGGTTATTATAATGATTACAGAAATGCTGTTTTCTCTGTTAATTGGGATCAGTTTTTTATTCAATACCGCTTGAGTCCTTTTCAGATCAATCAGATCGTGATGCTGAATAATAGATTTGCATCTTATGCTGCCTGGAATGCCTATTACAGATGGAATCCGGACAGATGGTATTATGACAGGTTTTTTGCTTTACAAAATATATTAGGGCCAAGAATCTTCGTTGTTTATCAAAATGTTTATTTCCGGGGAAGAAGCCCTTTTG
This sequence comes from Epilithonimonas pallida, assembly GCF_900182975.1. NCBI lineage: Bacteria > Pseudomonadati > Bacteroidota > Flavobacteriia > Flavobacteriales > Weeksellaceae > Epilithonimonas > Epilithonimonas pallida. Next base: position 319,873 of record NZ_FXUO01000005.1, read on the forward strand.
TATATTACAGAAACCGTTGTGTCAACTTCTATGCAAGACGATATCCTGTAAGACCAGTTTATAGAAATGTGAATATCAACATCTACAGAGTTGACAGAAACAATTTCAGAGATGGTTTCAGAAGTATTGGCAGGAATCAGGATATGATTCAGCCAAATAGAAATAACGGAACCAGAAACGATAATTCAAGAAGCGGGTCAAACGGAAACGGCTGGGGTGGAATAAGAAATTCTCAAAGTGAAGGAATCAGATCTAATGAGAACAATGGTGTCAGAAATGCCGGAGGAATAAGAAATGGCGGTTTCGAAAATAATGATCGCCCACAAGTTCAACCAGAAGGGATTAGAAATTCCGGTGGAATAAGAAATGGAAATGGTTTTGGAAAGGATCGTTCACCAATTCAATCAGATGGGATCAGAAACCAAGGCGGAATCAGACAAAATCAGAATTCTGAAAGAAGAATTGAAAACAGGGGCAATGGCAACCAAAGGAACTCTTCTCCAAGATCCGAGAACGGTAATAGAAATTCGGGAAATAGATTTGTTTCAAGGTAATCAAATTAAAATTTATAATTATTTAACAATATCATTGATTAACTTTATAATTATTAACAAATCAAACTAACAAATAAAAATTTATTAATATTTAAATCAATTAAAAAATGAAAAAATTAATTTTAAGTGTGGCATTCCTTGGATTAGGTGTTTTCAGTTTTGCTCAAACAACGGATAGAAAAGCGGACTTTGAACAGAAAAAAGCAGAAAGACTCCAAAAGATGAAACAAGAGCTGAATCTTACTGATGCTCAGGTTGCCCAGATCAAGGCGTTACACGAACAGAAAGCTGCCGAAAGAAAGCAGGAAATGACAGCGAAAAAAGAAGACAGAATGCAAAAGATGAAACAGAATGAAGCAGACATGCAAAAAATTCTAACTCCTGACCAATACAAAAAGTTCCAAGAGATGAAAGCTAAGAAAATGGCAGAAAGAAGGGAACAATTCCAAAATAGAAAAAGCGCGGAAACAGCTGTAGTGAAGTAAGTTATTATTTAGTGGTTAATTTTATGAAAGAGTGGTTTTTTAAGCCGCTCTTTTTTTATATTTGGGAAAAATTTAACATTTATGGTTAGCGATACTATTATTACATTAATTAATGAACAAATAACAAAGGAACAATATGCGGCACAGCTTTATTTATCTATGAGTGCCTGGTTTTATTCTCAGGATCTTGAGGGTATTGCCAACTATTTCCGTGTACAATCTAAAGAAGAACTCATGCATGCGGATAAAATGTTTGATTATGTTCATGATATTGGTGGAAAAATTATTCTGAACGAAGTTCCAAAACCTCCGCATGAATTCAATAATGCTCAGGAGATTTTTGAAAAAGCTTTGGAACATGAGAGATTGGTAACAAAAAGTATTTTCAATATCGTAAAAGCAGCTAATGATGAAGGCGATTTTGCAACGACAAGCTTTTTGCAATGGTTTATCAATGAGCAGGTAGAAGAAGAATCCAGTGCATCACTTTTAGTAACAAAAATCAAAATGGTAAAAGATAATCCGTCTGCATTATATCTTTTTGATCAGGAACTGGCTCAAAGAGTTTTTAATCCTGCTGCGGAGAATTGATTTAAAATTACACAGATGAAAAAACTAATAACCCTATTGGTGTTAATTTCTGTCAGGACGTTTTCACAAAACTACGCGATATCCGAAATTCCGGAAGAACTTAAAAAAGATGCGAATGCTGTAATTCGCAATATTAGTTCCGAATATGTTATCAAAGCTGAAGATAATATTGAACTAAAGAAGAAAATCATTATTTCTATATTGAACAAAGCAGGTGAAAGCGTTTCGTACGTTTATATCCCTTATGATAAATACAGCAAAATTTCTGATATTAAAATCAAAATTCTGGATGAGAATGGGAAACAAATTAAAACCTATTCTAAGAGTGATCTTAATGATGTCAGCCAGTCAAATGATTCCTATCTATATTCTGATGACAGAGCTTTGAAAATGAGAATCATTCATCCGGTTTATCCTTATACTATAGAAACTTCTTACACAGAGAGGTCATCAGACACGGTATTCCTTCCCGTATTACAACCTTATATGGATGAAAACGTTTCAGTACAAAACTGGAGTGTGGAATTCAAAAATGAATCAGGGATTAAACTTCGTAAAAAAGTCACAGAAACATCTTTTGGAAAAGCAGAGATATCGGAATCTGATCAGTATTTAAAAGCGGCTTACAAAAATCTTCCGGCTTATAAAGATGAAAATTATTCCCCAGATGAAAAAGTTGTTGTGTCCAAAGTAGAATTCGCATTAGATAAAGCCTGTTTGAAAGGTATTTGTGGCGATTTTTCCAACTGGAACAGTTTTGCGAATTGGTATAAAGGTTTACTGGATCCCGTTTCAGTTGTGACGCCGGAAATTCAGCAAGAGATAAATGCTCTTAATCTTAGCGGAACTGTTTCTGAAAAGGTCCAGAAAATCTACCAATACATGCAAAGTAAAACACGATATGTTTTTGTTGCAATCGGAATTGGCGGCTGGCAGCCGATGTCTGCGGATGATGTTAGAAAGAAAGGTTACGGCGATTGCAAAGCTTTGACCAATTATATGAGAGTTCTTTTGAAAGCTGCAGGAATTCCTTCTTATTATTCTGTAATTTATAGTGATAAAACGGCGAAAACTTTTGATAAAGATTTCCCGAAAATGGATGGCAATCACATCATACTTTGCGTACCGACAGAGAATGGAAATATCTGGTTGGAAAATACTTCGCAAAATATAGCTTTCAACCATTTGAGTTATACAACTATGGACAGAAATGTGATCATGGTAAAAGATAACACAGCGGAGATCATTGATACACCGAAGTCTTTATCAGAAAATAATAAGGAGATTTTAAAAATAAAAGCCAATATCTCAGCGGATAATACATTGAGCGTTTCTTCCAGTTTTAATTTCTCAGGAGGGATGTATGATATATTTTTACCATTGGTTTCTCTATCGCCGGCAGATCAAAAAGATGCTATGAGAAAGCGGTATGATTATCTCCAGTTTTCTAATATCGATGTAACAAATTTGAAAAATGACAGAACTGAAGCAACAATAAATTTTGATTTAAACTTCAAAGCAAATAACTATTCCAAGTCACTAGGATCTGACATATATTTCAGAGCGATCCCGTTTTTAGATTCCGATTTTTACTTGGAAAGTACAGATAGAAAACTTCCAATTGAGATTCCATTTGGATTCACGGATGATTATGAGATAGAATATACAATTCCCGAAAACTACAAATTTTCTGAAAATCTAGCTCCTGCAACTCTTGATTCTGAGTTCGGAAGTTTTTCTATGGAATTTGTAAATCAGGATAAAAAGCTTTTGGTTAAGAGAAAATTTATGCTAAAGAAAGGTACTTTTCCTCCGGATAAGATTTCGGATTATATTAATTTCAGAAAAAAAGCAAATAAATTAGATCATACAAAAATACTTATAACAAAACTTTAATAAAAACCAGATAATGAAAACTAAAATTTTACAATTGATACTGATTGGCGCAGTTCTTCCAATTTTTGCACAATACAAATTTCTTGACGTTCCAAAGTTGGATAATGAAGATCTAAAATCGACTACTTATTCAAAAAATCCTTCAGAAGCAGCAGAAATTCTTTATAAATCTTATCATTATTATATAACTGATGGAGAACTCAATTTGGATGTTGTAAGCCGTATAAAGATTTATAAAAAAGATCAGGCAGAAAAATTCCTTAATCAGGAAATCTATACTTATGATGGTAAAAATAACAAATCGGAAAAGGTAACTTCTCTTAAAGTTTATACCTATAATCTTGTTAACGGCAAAGTAGAAACTACAACTGTTGAAAAAAACTCTAAATACAAATCTAAAGAATCTAAATACTATACAGTTACTAAGTTTGCTTTCGAAAATGTGAAAGACGGTTCTGTTGTAGAATACAAATATTCTGTTTTGTCACCTTATGTTTGGTCCGTAGATAAGGTTACTGTAGAAGATAATGTCCCCACGCGCCGTTTTGATTATGTTTTGGATTTTCCAAAATATCTTGGATTCAACATCGATTATAAAGGAAGCCTAACACCAAAAAACAGAGATGTTGCTGATAAAAACATCTACGGAGGAGAATATTATACTTATAGGTTTGGGTATGAGAATATTCCGCCTTACAGAGATGAGAAATATGTTCATAATTTGGATAACTATAGAACATCTATAAGAGCAGAGCTTAATTCTACCAATATTACAAGAGTACCAGGAGCTTATGAATCTGGTGATTTAGGAGGATTCAAGTCTTACGCAGTAAGCTGGAACGATATCCGCAAGCAATTGTATGACTCCGAATATTTTGGAGAACAATTGAAAAAGAAATCTTTGGTAAAAGAGCTGCTTCCTGCTGATATTAAGAATATCTCTTCTCCTGCTGAAAAAGCGGCTGCAATTCAGAAATTTGTAGAGAAAAATTATACTTGGAACAATTATTATACTGTAGGAGCGGAAGATGGTAAAGGAATTAAAAATCTTTTAGAAACCAAAGTGGGAAGTTCTGGCGAGATCAATCTGTTGATGATCTTGTTAATGAGAAGTGTAGGCTTAGATGCTCAGCCAATCGTGTTATCTACAATAGGAAAAGGGCTCTTACTGGATCATTCTCCCTCTTTGAACCAACTTAATTATGTTTTGGCTTTGCTGGATATTGGAGGAAAAGCCGTTATTTATGATGCCACATCAAAGATGATGCTCCCGAATCTTATCCGTCCGAACGCACTTAATTATAATGGATATGTGATGACGGAGAAAGAAGCTAAAAAAGTAAATATTTTTTGCCCAGGGAAAAGCACAACTTATCTTACGGTTGATGCAAAGTTAAATCCGGACGGAACGGTTGAAGGTTCATTTTCAGATAAAGATACAATGTTGTATGCAATGATGAACAACGAGAAATATAATGAAGATAAAACTGCTTATCAAAAAGAATCTTACAAAGACCGTTATACATTTCCTTTTACAAACATCAAAACAGAATTATTGGATAATAATGATTTCCAGACTAGTTTTGATTTCGATTCCGATTCTTTTGTGGACGGGATTGGCGGTAAGTTGGTTTTCAATCCATTGTTATTCCTCTATAACAAGTCTCATGATTTTGATCAGACCGAAGAACGTCGTTCACCTATTGAGCTTTACACAGGTTATGATAAGATCAAAAAAGTGACCATTACTTTACCGGACGGTTATGCTTTTGAGAATGTGCCAAAATCCAAGAAATTCAGAACAGAGGACAGTGCAATCCAATATGTCTATAAAGTGACTCAAGAAGGAAATAAGCTGACTGTGGAAACCACAACTACGGTTGAAGATCCCGTTTATCCGAAAGAATATTATCCGGCATTCAAGCAGATCTTCGATAATATCACGAAGATGGAAGGCCAGGTTGTAACAGCCGTTAAGAAATAAAAAGCAAATCCCGGGAAATTATTTTCTCGGGATTTTGTTTATATATAGATCACGTCTGTTTTGATGACTTTCTTGCCAAACTGCTCCAGCTTATTTTTATAAATTTCAACTTGCTTTTGGTCTTTGTCTTTTTCCTCGCCGGTCTTGAAATCCACAATGATAATGCCATTTTCCGTTTCTACCAATCGGTCCGGACGATACGTTTTGAATTGCTCATTTTCTGTCGCAAACATTTCTCTTTCATTGATGATTTTCAGATGGTCTTCAAAATAAGCGGAATAGTTAGCATTAGTAAGAACATTTTCAATCCTTTCCAGTATAGATTTTTTTTCTTCATTCGTAATAACGCCGTCCAGAAGATAAGAGTTCAGAACTTTGGAAACATCTTTTTTAGTTTTGATTTTAGACAAAATCTCGTGCGTGAAAATTCCCATTCGCACGTGTTCTACACGGTTTTGATAATTTTTGGAAGTGGTAGCAATTTCTATATTCGAAGCTCTTTCTGTTTTCTGGGAAATCGAATTGATATTTTCTGAGAGATACTCTTTTTTCTTTTTCCGTTTTTGTTTTCTTAAATCAGTAACAGGGAAAATATCAAACGAATCTAATTTTTCTCCGTTCTCTGTCGGCTGAATCTCTGTCACAAAATCAAATAATTCAAGATGATTAGAAGATTTGCTCGGCTTTTCCAGGTACAGGAAAAGCTGTTCCACAGGTCTTGTAGTTGCAACGTATTGAATACAAAAACGGTCAATTTTATTCCGGTAAGAATTTTCAAAATTGAACTGCGCTAGATCTTCGTCATACGTTTCCAGCTCGGAAGAAAACTGAGTCAAAATCACGGTTTTCAATTCATCTTCACTGTTGAGATCGTACCATTCGGAGAATTTTTTATCGCTGTTTTCGTTCCTCATCGGGATAAAAACAACAGGAAACTCAAGACCTTTAGCTTTATGAATCGTCATAATCTGAACGGCATCAATATTCTCGCTCGCCTGAATGCTGATTTTCGAAGCTTCATCATCCCAGAATTTCAGAAATTCCTTCAACGTTGCGCCGGCGTTTTGCGTGTAATTGAACAACATTTCCAGAAAGTTCAGAAGGAAATCTGTTTCCTTATTTTCAACAGAGAATTCCTGAACATAATATTCGATGAAATTATAAAGATTAAGTTGCGGCACATCATTTTGAACCAATTTGATATGATAATGAGTATCAATATAATTTTCGATTTCTGACTTCGATTCCAGGTTCAGAATGGTTTTGATTTCAGAGGTGAAATCCGTCATTGTGATTCTGCCGGAAACATTCAGGAAGTACATCATTTTCACCAGAAACTGGCGGTTTTTCGAATTGATTTCCCATTTCAGGAATTCAATTAAAGCCTTGATTGTAAATGATAAGTCCAATGTCAATCCTTTCTCGGAGATGGTTTTGATATGGGTTTCTTTTCCGTTATAATGAACTTTCAGATTTCCTAATAGTTGGGAATAATTAAAAATATCATTGTTTCCACGACAAAGAATCGTGATGTCTGAAAATGAGAATCCATTATTCAGGCATTCCTGAATATCATTTTTCATTTTTTCTGCCGATTCTTCATAAAAAACAGATTTCACCGAGTTTTCCAAAAGATGAACTTTGACTCGGCCTTCCAGATTCGATTGTGCTTCCTGAACAGCATTTTCACTAAAGATTTTTTTATGCTCATCATTCAAAGCCTTAGACATAAAATCATACAACCGGTTATTGAAATCGACAATATTCTTAGCGCTTCGCCAATTGAATCTGAGGTGTTCAGCGGTTGCAAATTTTGGCGTGATTTCTTTTTGATTGATGATGTTCAGCATCAGTTCACTTTCGCCACCACGGAATCTATAGATGCTCTGTTTGGGGTCGCCGACAATTGTGAAACTCGTATTGTCTGAAGTGATGCTGTTATCACGCAGTGGTAAAAAATTTTGCCATTGCATTGCCGAAGTATCCTGGAATTCATCAAAAAAATAATGCTGAAACTGCGTTCCTACTTTTTCATAAATAAAAGCGGAAGGCTCATTCCGAAGATTTTCATTAATGATAATATTAAATTTCGAAAGCAAAACCAAATCGTTTTCTTCTTCGATTTCCAACAGCTTTTTCTGGATGTCGGCGTTGACCTTCAAAGGCAGAATCGCTTCCAGGATTTTTTCTTTTTTCTGAGAATCGATATAAAGGTCGATAATATCTTTTCGCCAGGAAATCAGTTGCGGCAGGATTTCCTCGATGTCACTTTGTTTATGCTTTGATTTTGCAGCAGCACCTTTAAAGTAAGTTGTCAATGCAGAATCTTCGTTGGAAGGAAAAGGAAATCCGTCTCGCTTTTTGTTATAAAAATCCTGAACCTTTTGGAAAAAACCGCCTAAACCGTTTTTTCCCTGAGCAAAATCTTCAATATCAATTCCTCGGGTTTTTATTAATTCTAAAGCTTGTGTCGCAAGTTGCGAGGATTGGATTCTGTTATCACTGATTTTTTTCCGCAACTCATTTTTCTTGTTTTCATAAGCCTGCCATTCAAAATCCTTATTTTCCTGCAAAGGCTGGTAATGAATATCATTCACAAATTTCTTCGCCGAATTATAAAGGGTTTGATTCAGATTGACCCGTTCATTATTGTCCAGATTATAATTAACGAAATCCATAAAAGCGTCTGAAACTGTTTCGTCTTCTCCAATTTCATCGAGCATTTTGTCCACCGCTTCTATCAGGTAAGGTTCCGGCTGAATCTCCAGGTTGAAGTTCTGAGCCAATCCTAATTCATAAGAAAAACTTTTGACTAATCTGGAGTTGAACTTATCAATCGTGCCAATGTTAAGCGTAGAGTAGTGATGTAAAATATAATCGAGAACTTTTTGAGAACGATGTCTCAAATCGTCTAATGTGATTCGATATCCTTGTTCTGAGAGCGCTTTTTGAATGTTTTTAAGGTCTTGATTTTCGGAATAGTTTTCTTTCACAAACTCACCAAGATAGAAAAGGATTCTTTCCTTCATTTCGTTGGCAGCTTTGTTCGTAAACGTTAATGCAATAATAGTCCTGATCGCATCCGGCTGATTCGGAAATCTAAGGCAGATCATCAACAGCCGCTGAACCAACGTGTAAGTTTTGCCGGAACCAGCCGAAGCATTGATGACTGTATATGAGTTTTGCATAGTAAACAAAGATAAAAGAAATATGATACAATAATCAAGACAAAAGAAACACAATGAAAATCAAGGATCTGAAAGTGTAAATTTTTAACTTGGGTTTGTTCGTCCTTTCTATATCCTATGTTCGTCCTTCGTTCGATGTAAAGATATCTGATGAAATTAAATCAAATGGTTTTAATTTACTTTAAAATATTAATTGAATTATGGGTTTTTTAGTTTTCGATTTGGTGTGTTAGATTTCCACATCATAATCCAGGCGGAAAGATTTTCTGTGATGGATATTCGGCCCGAATTTTTTCAAAGCTTTTTGATGTGTTTTCGTACAATAGCCAAAGTTTGTATTCCATCCATAATCGGGAAATTCATCATGAAGTCTTATCATCAGATTATCACGGTAGTTTTTCGCCAAAATAGATGCAGCTGCGATTGAAAGATATTTGCTGTCCCCTTTAATAATACAATGATGTGGAATGTAATTATATGGATGAAACTTGTTACCATCTACCAAAATCAGTTCAGGCCTTGTTTTGAGCTGATCGAGCGCAAGATGCATGGCGTGCAGGCTTGCATTGAGAATATTATGCTGGTCGATAAACTCAGGAGGTAGTTCTGCTATTGCAAAATCTACTGCATTCTCGCGGATATAGCTGTCCAGATTTTGTCTTGTCTGAAAATTTAACGTTTTAGAATCGTTAACTAAATTTTGCTTAAAATTTTTATCGACAATTACCGCAGCAGCAACCACAGGCCCGGCCAAGCAGCCTCTTCCGACTTCGTCGCATCCGGCTTCTATGAAGGTTTCTGAGAAGTTTTGTATTAATAGCATAATAAAAATTATTAGTCAAAGTTATTTATTAGTAAGGCATTTATAAAAATATTTAACAAATTTTTAAGAATTTATCTTGTATATATTAATAATGTTTTGCATTTTTGTTTATTGAAAAATTTGATTTGATATGAAAAAATTAACAACAAGCGTGTTGGCAGTAGTTCTTTCATCGTCTTTTGCAGTAGTTTCTGCACAAACGGTAAAAGATACCACAAAAACGCAAGATATCGAAGGCGTAGTAGTAACGGCTTTGGGTATCAAAAGAGATGAAAAGTCTTTATCTTATTCAGCACAAACTGTAAAGGCAAGTGAACTCAACTTAACACAAAATATTGATGTTAAAGGTGCTATTGCAGGTAAAGTTGCTGGAGTTCAAATTAACGGTCAGGCAGGTGCCAAACTAGGCGAAACAGGAAAGCTTCGTTTAAGAGGTGCTATCAGTATGTTAAATGATGAAGATCCGTTGTACGTTTTAGATGGTGTTATTGTAGATCCAAATACCATAGACATGGATAACTTGGAAAGTATTAACGTACTTAAAGGTCCTAATGCAACTGCATTGTATGGAACAAGAGCTCAATATGGGGTTGTTGTAATGACTTTGAAAAAAGGATCTAGAAATAAAGTTAACGTTGAATTAAACTCCACTGTAAATGTTGACGTTATTGCTAGAACTATGAAGTATCAAAATCAATATGGAGGAGGTGCTGCTGGTGAGGAGTCTATGGGTGTGTTTGAATTTGATCCTGCTATTCACCCTGCTAGCTGGGCAATTTTCAATGGGAAAAATTATGTACAAGGTGATAATGCGTATGAGGACGCTTCTTGGGGAGCTAAGTTAGATGGGAGAGAATATGTTCCTTGGTATGCTTGGTGGACAGGAAGTAAGGAGTATGGCAAAACAGCTTCTTATTCTCCACAACCAAATAACGTGAAAGATTTTTATGATAAAGCTCTGACAATGAAAAATACTATATCAGTATCTGGAGGTAACGATTTCTTTACTGGTAGAGTTTCATTTTCAAACTTAGATCAAAATGGTATTACTCCATATACTTATCAAAAAGCAAACTTTCTAAGCTACAACGGGAATATTAAATTTTCCGATAGATTGTCTGTAGAAACTATGTTCAATTATGCCTTTAGAAAGGTCAGAGGTGAGATGGATGATACCTATGGTAATCAAACAACAGGTAGTTTTAATAGCTGGTTTAATAGAGATTTAAATATGTCGAAGTTGAAGGAATACCAAAATCTTAAAAATGATGCTGGTTACTCTGCTTCTTGGAACTGGTGGGGCCCTGATTATTATGGATTAGGTGGTATATATCAAAAACCGGCATTCTGGTTGAATCCATATTATTACATGGATAAATTTGATGATACTACGAGAAAGCAAAATTATTCGTTTTTAGTGGCTCCTTCTTATAAGCTCACAAAAAATTTAACTGCTAGAGTAGCATATTCACGAACAGATAATACAGGGACAAGACAATATTTTATGCCTTTTGCTATTTCTGATCAAGCATCAGGTATGCAATCCGGATACATGAATTTTACAAATGGTTTTGGTATTATCACAGATAGAAGAACAGAAGAAGTTTATGACGGACGTTTGAACTATACAAATAAATTTGATAGGATTGACTTAAATGTGATTGTTGGAGCTAATCTTACTGAGCAGAAAAGAAATTATTCCTCTATGACTATGGACGTGTGGGGTAAACTTCAGACATTGATTAATCCTGATGTTTATACTTTTTCTAATTCTAATGTAAGAATTAATCCAACCTTAATTTATAACAAAAAGACTTACAAGTCTTTATATGCAACTGTTTCTGCAGGATACAATGATGTTTTCTACTTGGACTTGTCTGCCAGAAATGATATAAACTCAGGCTATCTTAACACGGATAACTCATTTTTCACATATTCTCTTGGTGGAAGTTTATTAGTTCACAATTTATTTGAGAAAAACTCAATATTAACTTATTTCAAAGTTAGAGCTGGTTATGCTAAAATTGCAAGTGACTTAGCAGTAAGTGCTACTCAGCCAGAATATACTTATCAAGCATCTACAGTAAATGGTAATGTTGTAGCTTATCAACCGTTAAGATATATAGATCCTAATTTGAAGCCGTCAATTAATGACAATTTTGAAGCAGGTGCGGATTTAAAGTTCTTTAATAACAGATTAACTTTCTCCGGCACATTCTATAATGAAAATAAGAATGACGAACCAATTCCAGTTACAGCTCCTGCATCTTCAGGATATACAAGTATATTTATTAACTCAGGTGTGGTAAATAGAAAAGGTGTTGAGTTGAGTTTGTCAGGTGATGTGATTAAAACACAGGATTTCTCTTGGAATACCTCATTAAATTTTGCTAAAAACAAGACTACAATTAAAAGAGTTGCTGAAGGATTAAATGCAATTAATTTTGGATCTTCAGATGATTATGTCTTAACTAATATTGTACAAGTTGAGGGCGAAGAATGGGGGCAAATTGTTGGTAATGGATATTTATATGATGCTAATGGAAATAAAGTTTTGAAGGCGGATGGTACATATGCAATGGAAATTGGTAAAAGGTTTGGTAGTGTTTTACCAGAGTTCACAGGAGGATTCTTTAATTCATTTACGTTTAAGAGATTTACTCTTAGTGCTGCAATCGATTTTCAAAAAGGAGGTAAATTCTTCTCTCTTTCTGAAATGTGGGCAGATTACACTGGTTTAACTGAAAAGACAGCTCAGAACGGTATAAGAGAAAACGGAATTAATGTTTCAGGTAATACTGTAGATGGAACTGCCGTGTCAACAAACTTAGATGCCCAATCATATTTCCATCAATTTTATGGTAATGGACTAATCGAAGATTATATCCATGATGCGAGCTACATTAAGTTAAGAGAAGTAGCATTAAACTATCAATTTAATCCAGTTCTTTTCTCTAATACAGGTATTCAAGGTATGAGTGTTGGCGTTTTTGTTAGAAACCCTTGGTTAATTAGTGTATCAAAGGATAATATCCATAGAGTTGATCCTTCTGAGCTAGCTAATACTTTCGGTGAAAATGCGAATTTACCATCTGTAAGAAGTATGGGTGTTAATATTAAAATGAATTTTTAAATCAAAATCAAAATGAAAAGATTAAAATATAATCATAGTAAATTAGCTATAATAGCCCTAATTGGCTCATTAGCTTTTCAATCGTGTAGTGATGAAAATTTTGCATCAGATTATAATCAAAATGAATATGGAGTTTATTCCGCAGATTATAAATCTTTAATGGCTGGTTCTATAAGCCAATTGGCTTTAAGAGGAGGAAATAATTTTTTAATGAAACCTGTTCTTTATGCCCAGCACTTATCTCAAGTAACTTATACTTCCGAATCTCAGTATAATCAGGAAGGTGGTCAATGGGATTGGTATTACGCTAGATGTCTTAATAATTTAGATCAGATTATTAAAGATTATTCAGGTACAGTAACTCCAGCAATGGAAGCTCAGGGAAGTAAAGAAAATATGATAGGTGTATCAAAAATTTTCAGAGCTATAGTTTATAAAAGAATTACAGATGCTTATGGTGATATACCTTACACGGAGGCTAATAAAATGCAAGAAGGCATTAAAACACCTAAATTTGATTCACAAGAATCTATATACAAAAGCTTAATTGCTGATTTAAAAGAAGGTAGAGATATGCTTAGTGCTTCGGGCGTTACACCTAAAGGAGATGTTCTTTACAATGGGTCTATTGCTAGATGGAAGAAATTAGCTAATTCTGTTTTATTACAAGCAACTCTCCAGTTGTCAAAAAAATATCCTGGAGCATCAGATTATGCTGCAACAGAATTTAGAGCTGCCCTTAGTAACTCTGGAGGTGTAATTGAAACAGTTGCTGATGAGGCTTGGTTTACTTATAATAGTGACGCAGCTGTAACTAATCCTTTAAATGCTTTTAGAGCTGCCGATTACAGAATATCTGCACAGTTATTAGAATCTTTAAATGGATCGACTAGCCAATTTAATGTTACTTCTAATCATACTGTTGATGCTAGAAAAAATGCTTATGCTACTCAACCAAACGGTACTGGCGTTCCTTATGGATATAGTTTAAATGATTTATTAGCAGCTGGATATGCAAATGGAACAAATACTCTTGCTTCAAGATTCAGAGGTGTGACTTCTGCAAGAAGTCTTATGACTGCTTCCTATACTTTCCTTAACAGAGCTGAAGGTGCTGCTCTAGGCTGGAGTAGTGAAGATGCTTCTACCTTATTGGAGAAAGGTATTGTTTTGAATTATCAATCAATCGATGCTAAATATGCTACAACTATTTCTTCGACTGCTGCTGCTTATGCTGCCGCCAGAAAAGCTGATGTTGCAACATTTGGAATTAAAAGAGTTATCGGAGAAGAAAAATGGGTTTCATTATTTCTAAATGGTTTTGAGGCCTGGTCAGAATGGAGAAGAACAGGTTATCCAGCTCTTAAACCTGCACCAAGTTCATTAAATGGAGGATCTATTCCAAGAAGGATGCAATATCCTGTGAATGAACAGATTTTTAATAGTGTTAGTTATGGTGCAGCTGTTCAAAAACTTTCACCTGCTACAGATTTAAATACATCAAAAATCTGGTGGGATCAATAATATATCGGTCGCATCTAACAAAACTAAACCCGCAGTAATGCGGGTTTTTATTTTAAATAATCAAAAAAAACTACATAGCTTTTTGATTTATATTTTATATATTTTTCGGATTTACTTACTTCCCAAACAATCCGCCACCCATTCCAGGCATATTCGGCATTTTGCTCATCATCTGCATCATTTGTTTTCCTTGAGGGCCTTGCATCATTTTCATCATTTTGCCCATTTGATCAAATTGTTTCATTAAGGCATTCACATCTTCCAACTTTCTTCCGGAACCCTTGGCGATTCTTTGTTTTCTAGGCATATTAATAATAGAAGGTCTTCTTCTCTCTTCCGGTGTCATCGAGTGGATGATCGCTTCGATATGTTTGAAAGCATCATCATTGATATCCACATCTTTAATCGCTTTTCCGACACCAGGGATCATTCCCATCAGATCCTTCATATTACCCATTTTCTTGATTTGGTTGATTTGTTTCAAAAAGTCATCGAAACCAAATTCATTCTTAGCAATTTTCTTGTGTAGCTTTTTCGCTTCCTCCTCATCAAATTGTTCCTGAGCTCTTTCTACTAAGGAGACAACGTCGCCCATGCCGAGAATCCTGTCCGCCATCCTTTCCGGATAAAAAAGGTCAAGCGCTTCCATTTTTTCTCCGGTAGAGATAAATTTGATTGGCTTTTCAACTACGGAACGGATTGTCAACGCAGCTCCCCCACGAGTATCACCATCCAATTTGGTCAAAACAACTCCGTCAAAATTCAAAGTGTCATTGAAGGCTTTTGCTGTATTCACAGCATCTTGTCCTGTCATCGAATCTACAACGAATAGTGTCTCAGTTGGTTTAATCGTTTGATGAACCGACTTGATTTCGTTCATCATTTGCTCATCAATCGCCAAACGACCAGCCGTATCCACGATAATCGTATCGAACCCGTTCGACTTGGCATAATTAATCGCATTCTCAGCAATTGCAACAGGATTTTTATTTTCTTCTTCCGTATAAACAGGAATATTGATTTGAGTTCCCAGCACTTTCAACTGGTCAATCGCCGCAGGTCTGTAAATGTCACAAGCTACCAAAAGTGGTTTTTTGCTTCTTTTTTGTTTCAGATAATTGGCTAATTTTCCAGAGAAAGTCGTTTTACCAGAACCTTGAAGACCAGCAATCAAAATAACAGTTGGTTTTCCGGAAAGGTTGACTCCTTCTTGTGAACCTCCCATCAAATCTACCAATTCGTCGTGAACAATTTTCGTCATCAATTGTCCCGGCGTTAGCGATGTCAAAACGTTTTCTCCAATCGCTTTGTCCTGAACTCTTTTTGTAAGGTCTTTTGCAACTTTATAATTTACATCGGCATCCACCAATGCTCTTCGGATTTCCTTTACCGTTTCTGCAACGTTGATTTCCGTGATTTTTCCACGTCCGGAAATATTATGAAGTGCTTTATCTAGCTTGTCTTGTAAACTGTTAAACATAACTTTAATAAGATATTTAAGGTTGCAAAAATAAGAAAATTTAAACAAAAGATATAGAATACCTTATTAGAAATAATATCCATCATTTATAAGTCATCATTTATCATTTATTGTAATTTGAGTACATCGAACCTGAAGATTTGGGCAGCTATTTCCGCCTTCCGCTCCTAATCTTTTTTGCACAAGCTTTCAATCTAAATAGAGTCTAAGTCCAAGCAAAAAAGGATTTCCGCTCAAGTCGGGCTGCAGATTCTAAGTAAAAACAATATTTAGCATTAAAAACAATATTGTCATTCCGTAGGAAACCTAACGAAGTGGTTCGACGGAGTCAATCTAAACTTAGCTGTCGAGATTCCTACAAAATGACAAACTAGATTTTACAATTATATTTCTTTGATAAGCAAAGCGCCTTTGTGAACCTAAAATATTTTTAATAATTTCAAAAGAAATCTTTGTGCACTTTGTGTTAAAATCTACAATAAGAATAAGATAAAATACTTTCCTTACTTTTGCAAAAATCAAAAATTGGAAGACAAAAAAAATAACGCCTCCGATTCCCTTAGAAAATATGGAAAGTATTCGTCTGTTGTTTTTCAGATGCTGTTCATCATTGGAATTGCTTTTTGGGGCGGACATCAGTTGGATTTGTATTTTGAAACAGGCTCCAATGTTTTGGTTTTAGTGATTGGTCTCGGCGGACTTTGTCTTTCATTATACACAACCTTGAAGAGACTCGAAATTTTAAATAAAGAAGAACAGGACAATGCAAAACAAAAGTAACCTTATTATCAGTGTGATATTTTTTCTCACATTTATTATACATTTCGCAATCTGGAAATTTGCATTTCATCTTGACGAAGTGGTTATCATCAAGTTTTATCTGTTCCTCGCCATTATCTTTATGATGATGATAACATTGATTGTTCTTATTAACAAAATCATTCCACAATTCCTTGGGTTGGCGGTGATAGGGCTGATTCTGGTGAAATTCGGGATGATGTATCTGATAAAAAATAAGCTTCATTTCGAGGAAATCCCAGACTACAAGTTCCATTTTATCATTCCGTATTTTGTTCTGACAGCGTTGCTTACATACTATGCAATTCGGTTAATTAATTATGACAAAAAACAGTAAAAATATTCTTCAAAAGAAAAAAAATAGTCTATTTTTGCAAAACGAAAAAAAAATCTACCGATGCTAAAGAAAACGGCAATTTTATTTTACAGTTTATTGATGTTTGTAACCACTTTTGCTCAGCACGAAAATGTTGAAAATCAACACGGTAAACCTGTAACTGAAACTTCTGAACTTTCTGAAAAAGACCGCGCTACCAAAGAAGTCAAAGAGTTTGTGGATCATCACATTTTGGATGCTCACGACGTGGCGATTATGGTAGATAAGGATGGTCATCACATCGGATTTCCATTGCCGGTGATTATTTATGATGAAGGATTTCATTTCTTTATGAGTAATACAAAGGGTGTGGATGGTCATGAGTTTATCCATGGTTCTCCGGTAGAAAGCAATGGTAAATTCTATACACTTCACCACGAAAAAATCTACAGAACAGATTCTAAAGGAACGATTACATTAGACGATGCTCATCACCCAACTGAAAAAAGAGTTTTGGACTTGTCTATTACTAAAAGTGTTTTGGTGATTTTCTTAGTGGCGGTTTTGATGATTGTTCTGTTCGGTGGAATGGCTAGGTCTTATAAAAAGTCATTGATTCCTTCAGGTGCTGCTAAATTTCTGGAGCCAATCATTATTTTCGTAAGAGATGATATTGCGATTCCTAACATCGGACACAAGTATAAGAGATTTATGGGGTATCTGTTAACGGTATTTTTCTTCATCTTGTTCCTGAATGTTCTAGGTTTGATGCCTTTTGGAATTAATGTAACCGGTAATATTGCGATTACATTCTTCCTGGCTATTATGACTTATCTGATTACGACTTTTTCCGGGTCAAAAGATTATTGGAAACACATCTTCTGGATGCCGGGCGTTCCTGTTCCGATGAAGTTTATTATGTTGCCGATTGAATTATTAGGAACATTGACTAAGCCATTTGCATTGATGATACGTCTTTTTGCAAATATGACAGCTGGTCACATCGTTGTAATGACTTTGATAGGATCAATATACATTTTCAAAAACTGGGTTGCAGGTGTTGCGTTTCCGTTCTTGACATTGGTTATATATATATTAGAAGTATTAGTAGCGTTTCTTCAGGCTTATATCTTTACAATGCTTTCGGCTCTGTTTATTGGTATGGCTGTGGAAGAACATGAGCACGACCATGCTCATTAATTTTAAAGTAAAAACAATTTTTTAAATTATATTATTATGGAAATCCCTAGAATTATTGGTGGAGGACTTATCGTACTAGGTGTAGGTATTGGTCTTGGAAAAATTGGTGCTGCTGCTCTTGAAGCAATCGCTAGACAACCAGAACAATCTGGAAAAATCCAAACTGCTATGCTTATTGCTGCTGCACTAGTAGAAGGTGTTGCTTTCGCTGCGTTATTCGCATCATAAGCCCAACAAAATCATAAACATTGTTGTAGCGGTTGGCTGCAACAATGTTTAATTTAAAAATTTATAAAAATTAATCTCACTATATAATGGAATTACTTCATCAGTTTTCATCAGGATTATTTATCATTCAGTCCATCATTTTCCTGGTATTGCTTTTCATCTTAGGAAAGTTTGCCTGGAAACCAATTCTTAAATCTATCGATGAGAGAGAAACATCTATCATTGATGCACTTAATCAGGCAAAATTAGCTAAACAAGAGATGGCTCAGTTGAAAGAAGATAACGAAAGAATCCTACGCGAAGCAAGAGCTGAAAGAGACGGTATCTTGAAAGAAGCGAGAGAAATGAAGGATAAAATCGTTAATGATGCTAAAGACAGTGCAAAAGCTGAAGGCGAGAAAATGATTGAGGCAGCCAGACAATCTATCCAAACGGAAAAGAATGCAGCTATGGCTGACATCAAAAATCAGATCGGTACTTTGTCTGTTAACATCGCTGAAAATATCTTGAGAGAGAAATTGAATAACGATGGTGCGCACAATACTTTGGTAGAAAATATTTTAAACAAATCTAACCTTAACTAATCAGGATGCTGACATCTAAAGTAGCTAAAAGATACGCACAAGGTTTATTGGATTTCACACAGGAATCCGGTAATACAGAATCGGTTTTCGCTGAGATGAAGGACGTTGTTAAAATTATGTCTGAATCTAAGGAATTGAATCAATTTCTTAATACGCCTTTCATTGATGCCAGAAAAAAAGATGCTGTAGCTTTGGAAATTTTTAAGAATTTTTCTTCGGTTTCCCAAAATATCATCAGATTAGTCATCAGACAAGGCAGAGAATCTCAGCTTAAAAATATTGCTCAGGAATTCATCAATAAAGTAGAAGACATCAAAGGAACGCAACGTATCTCTTTGGTTACAGCTACAAAATTGTCAGAGCAAAATATTCAGAAAATCATAGCTGATTCTAATATGATAAATGTTTCTAACTACGATTTGGAAACGATTATCAAACCGGAAATTCTCGGAGGTTACATTCTGAGAGTAGGTGACCAGCAAATCGATGCTTCAGTTAAAACAAAACTGAACAATATCAAAAAAGAATTTCAACTTAATTAAGAAAAAACAACCATATAATGGCAGAAATAAATCCGGCAGAAGTATCAGCGATACTGAAGCAGCAATTAGCAAATTTCGATACTCAATCTAACGTAGAAGAAGTTGGAACTGTACTTACTATCGGTGATGGTATCGCTCGTGTTTACGGTTTAGAAAATGTGCAGTACGGAGAATTGGTAAGATTCGAAGCTGGAGTAGAAGGTATCGTTCTTAACCTTGAAGAAGATAACGTAGGTGTGGCACTTCTTGGTGAATCCAAAATGGTAAAAGAAGGCGATACTGTAAAAAGAACTAACAGAATCTCTTCTATCAAAGTTGGAGAAGGAATGCTTGGTAGAGTTGTTGATACTCTGGGAAATCCAATCGATGGAAAAGGACCTATCGAAGGGGAACTATACGAGATGCCTTTGGAAAGAAAAGCGCCGGGAGTTATCTTCCGTCAGCCTGTAACTGAACCGCTTCAGACTGGTATCGTTGCTATCGATTCTATGATTCCTGTAGGAAGAGGACAAAGAGAGTTGATTATTGGTGACAGACAAACTGGTAAAACAGTTGTGGCTATCGACACTATTATCAATCAAAAAGAATTTTACGATGCTGGTCAGCCGGTATATTGTATATATGTTGCAATTGGACAAAAAGCTTCAACTGTAGCACAAATCGTTAAAACGTTAGAAGATAAAGGAGCTTTGGCTTATACAGTAATTGTTGCTGCTAACGCTTCTGACCCGGTTCCAATGCAGGTTTATTCTGCGATGGCAGGTGCTTCTATCGGTGAATACTTCAGAGACACTGGTCGTGCTGCTTTGATCGTTTATGATGATTTATCAAAACAGGCGGTTGCTTACCGTGAGCTTTCTCTTCTATTGAGAAGACCACCAGGCCGTGAGGCTTATCCAGGAGACGTTTTCTACTTGCACTCAAGATTGTTGGAAAGAGCAGCGAAAGTAATTGCTGATGATTCTATCGCAAAACAAATGAACGATTTGCCAGAATCTCTTAAGCCAATCGTGAAAGGTGGTGGTTCATTAACAGCACTTCCAATCATCGAAACTCAGGCTGGTGACGTTTCTGCATATATTCCGACCAACGTAATTTCTATTACAGACGGCCAGATTTTCCTGGAGTCTGACTTGTTCAACTCAGGAGTTCGTCCGGCGATCAACGTTGGTATCTCTGTATCGAGAGTTGGAGGTAATGCTCAGATCAAATCAATGAAAAAAGTGTCTGGTACCTTGAAATTAGACCAGGCTCAATATAAAGAATTGGAAGCGTTTGCGAAGTTCGGTTCTGACTTAGATGCTGCTACGTTGGCAGTTATCTCAAAAGGAGAAAGAAACGTGGAACTTTTGAAGCAGCCGGTTAACTCTCCACTTCCTGTAGAAAGCCAAGTGGCGATGATCTATGCAGGAACTGAGAACCTATTGAGAAATATTCCTATCAGAAAGGTAAAGGAATTCCAGGTAGAATATGTGGATTTCTTGAGAAACAAACATCCGGAAGTGATGGCAGCTCTAAAAGCCGGTAAAATTGATGACCAATTAACTGGTGTTTTGAAGCAAGTTGCAACAGAACTTTCTGCGAAATACAACTAAAAAAGTTCAATGTTCAAGGATTCAGAACGGCTGGTTTTGAAACCTTGAACTTTTTAAACAATAATCTTTGAACTAAAGAATGGCAAACTTAAAAGAAATACGAGGCAGGATTTCATCTATATCTTCAACGATGCAGATTACAAGTGCTATGAAAATGGTTTCCGCGGCGAAACTGAAGAAAGCACAAGACGCAATCGTAATGCTGAGACCTTACTCAGAAAAACTTCAGGAGATTATAGAGAACGTAAGTGCTGCTTCTGATGCTGAGAACATCTCAGAATTCGCTATAGAAAGAGAAGTTAAAAAAGTGCTTTTCATTACGGTTACTTCCAACAGAGGTTTGGCTGGAGCTTTCAACTCTTCTGTTATCAAAGAATTGAACACTCAGTTCTCCGCTAACGAAAATGTAGATGTGGAAGTTTTAACCATTGGTAAGAAAGCTTTTGATGCACTTAGAAAAAACAAAACTGTTTACGAAAACCACAGTTCTTTGTTTGACAACCTTTCTTTCGACCACGTTTCAAATATGACAAGTAAAGTGATGTCAGATTTCAAAGCCGGAAAGTTTGACAAAGTTTACGTTGTTTACAACAAGTTCATCAACGCGGCAACTCAGGAAGTGGTAACTGAACAGGTTTTACCAATTGCAGTTTCTGCAGAGAAAGCAGGTTCAGACGTTAATGTAGATTACATCTTCGAACCAGGAAGACAAGAGATTTTGGAAACATTGATTCCAAAATCAATTAAAACTCAGATATTCAAAGCTGTTTTGGATTCCGTAGCATCAGAACACGGTGCAAGGATGACAGCGATGCACAAGGCGACCGATAATGCAGAGGCACTTAGAAATGATCTTAAGATTTTCTACAACAAAGCAAGACAGGCAGCCATCACCAACGAAATATTAGAAATTGTTTCCGGAGCAGAAGCGCTTAAGAACAGTTAATAAAGATAAGTTAAAGTTAGTAGTTAGTTATAAAAAGCATTGGAGGTCAAACTTCAGTGCTTTTTATTATTTTAAGCCTGATGGAAGTGTGATTTCAAGCAAAATGACTGTAGAAAATAGAACGGTTGAAGCGGAGTTCCGTAAGAGCGACACTATCAAACCAAATATTCGCAGCTCTTGATAACTCCAATTCTTATGCTCAACATCATAATTGATATTAAAAAAATTATCTATCTTTGTGCAGATTGTATAACAACATTACATGGACCCCGATAGTTTAGTCAAACTTCTCATTGCATTATTTTTAGTTCTTCTGAATGGCTTTTTCGTAGCCGCCGAATTCTCAATCGTTAAAGTACGATACTCCCAGATCCAGCTCAAAGCTGCAGAAGGGAACACAATGGCAAAACAAGCCGAAAATATTATCAAAAATCTTGATGCTTATCTGTCAGCAACCCAGTTAGGAATTACGTTGGCATCACTTGCTCTTGGTTGGGTAGGAGAGAGTGCTTTGCATCATATTATAGAATCTATTTTTCATTCATTGAATATTGAGTTGGCTCAAACTACGGTTACAACTATTTCAGTTGTTTGCAGCTTCTTGTTGATTACAGTGATGCACATTGTATTTGGAGAATTAGTTCCAAAATCGATTGCGATTAGAAAATCGGAATCTACAACCTTGTTCATTGCATATCCTTTGCATCTATTTTATAATGTCTTCCGTCCATTTATTTGGTTGATGAATTCATTATCTAACGGATTTTTAAGAATTATCAAAATACATCCGGCTTCGGAACACGATATTCACTCTACAGAAGAATTGCAGTTGTTGGTAAAACAATCCGCAGACAGTGGAGAAATCGAAGAGGAAAATTATGAGATCATCAAGAATGCATTTGATTTTACAGATCATAATGCCAAGCAAATTATGATCACGAGACAAAATATTTCTTCTATCGATATTGAGGATGACAAGGAAGAAATTATTTCTCAGATTATGGATAGCGGTTATTCGCGTATTCCGGTTTATGAAGGTTCGATTGATAATATTGTAGGGATTTTTTATACGAAAGAAATTATCAGAGAATACATCAAAAGTAAAGGTGAACTAACTCACGAGGATCTGAGAGGCTTGATGAGAGAAGCATTCTTCGTTGTTGGAAGTAAAAAGATTTCGGACTTGTTAAAAGTATTCCAGTTCAAAAAACAGCATATGGCAATTGTTATTGATGAATTCGGTGGAACAGAGGGAATCATTACGCTGGAAGATATTTTGGAAGAGTTAGTCGGCGAGATCCAGGATGAGGAAGATGAAGAGGATAAGATCGTTGATAAAGTTGGAGATAATACCTATTGGGTAAAAGCAACGCAGCCTTTGGAAGAAATCAACGAGTGTCTTCCCAAAAAAATCCCGCCTTCCGAAGAAGGAGAATATAACACATTGGCCGGTTTTATCTTAAATGAATTACAGGATATTCCGGAAGAAAATCAGGAATTCGATTACGGGCCTTATCATTTTAAGATCCTTAAGATGCAAAATAAGAGTGTAGAATTGGTAGAATTGTTTTATAACAAATCCTTGGTAGAAGATATCACAGACGAAATCACTGAAGGTTAATCAATAATTATGAAAATCTATAACAACAAATCTTACGATCAGCCAAAACGCGAGTACGAGGAAGAAGTATTGGTTTTGGAAGAAGAGGATGAAGTGTACAAGCTGGTGCTTCATAATGATGATGTCAATACATTTGATTTTGTAATCATGTGTCTCATCGAGATTTGTGAACACACTTTGGAACAGGCGGAACAATGTACGATCCTGGTCCATTACAAAGGAAAATGTACTGTAAAAACCGGAGCATTAGAAAAGCTTAAACCTATGAATCAGGCATTGCTTGACAGAGGCCTGAGTTCTGAAATAGTATAAAATAAAAACTATCACACATGTGATAGTTTTTTATTTTAATGAAATCTGTAATTGGCTTCCGGCAATATATTATTTTTCAGAAATTCTTCATATTCCGGTGAAAGAATAGCTCTGCCGTAAGTGTTTTTTCCGGACATTCCGCCTAATCTGATTTTATCTTTCCCGTATTTTGAATTCAGTTTATCAATCGCTTTCATAATAGGAATATGCTTGGAATCGACATCTTTTTCAAAAAGGTTAATCAGTCTTTCGTTATCAGGAACAAAATCCGAAACCATAACGCCTGCTTTTTTATAGTGGAATCCTTCTTTATAGATAGCCTCAAAGATCGAATTCGCGTACTTTGCCAAAACAATAGACGAACTGCTGGGATTGGGTAAAACAATAGAAAAGCCGTCCTTGTATTCCCCTAGTTCTTTTCGGAATCGGTTGGTTTGGATAAATACACTGATGACTTTGCAGCAAGAATTTTGCTTCCTCAATTTCTCAGCACAATAGATAGCGAAAGTTTCGATACGTTCTGCGATTTCTTCTTTGTTAGTAACCATTTTCATAAAACTTCTGCTAACGACAATAGACTTTTTTGGAGAAGCTTTATCGAGTTCCAATTGAGGAATTCCCTTCAGTTCATTAATCATTCTCACACCATGGATGCCCATTATTTTTCGTATCCATATCTCCGGCTTTTGTAGAAGATCCCAGGCTTTATAAACGCCGTTGTCCATCATTTTTGCGTTCAGTTTTCT
The DNA here is from genome assembly GCF_900182975.1 of Epilithonimonas pallida. Taxonomy (NCBI): domain Bacteria; kingdom Pseudomonadati; phylum Bacteroidota; class Flavobacteriia; order Flavobacteriales; family Weeksellaceae; genus Epilithonimonas; species Epilithonimonas pallida. Next base: position 344,419 of record NZ_FXUO01000005.1, read on the forward strand.
GCCAATTCCCCAAACATCTCCTACATCCAGATCCTTCAATGCGGCTTCTATTTTTTCTTTAGAATCCATTATATAGACACCTTCACAATATTTGATAGGCTCTTTTTTTGCAATATGATTCGCAATTTTACAAAGTGTTTTTGTCGGTGCAACGCCAATACTTACCGGAAGCCCTTTGAGCTCTACTTTAATCTTATTTTTAATATCAATACAATATTTTTCTAAGTCAAAATATCTGAAACCGTGGAAATCTAAAAATAGTTCATCAATACTGTAAACCTCGTGTTTCATAACATATTTGCTTGCTATTTTCATCACCTCTTGGCTATAAAAATTATAAAGTTCAAATTTTGCGGAGAACACTCTTACCCGATGTTCTGCAAAAAGATCTTTGTATTTAAACGCCGGTGCTCCCATTGGAATTCCCAGAGCCTTAGCTTCATTGCTTCTTGAAACCACGCATCCGTCATTGTTGGACAATACCACAACAGGCTGATTCTCCAGCGTAGAATCTAATGTTCTTTCGCAGGATACGAAAAAATTGTTGCAGTCTAATAAGGCATACATGTTGGAAAATGGAGATAATATTTTCATCAAAGTTATAAAACAATTTGGATGAAAATATTTTTATTTTTCCACAAAAATTTAATCTTATATATGTAGTTTATTTTGTTTTTTCTAATACTAAACATTAGTTTCTTTAAATTTTATAATATAATTTAAAAATAAATTTGCTATTTTGGTTGTGTGTTAAAATAATATTTATGAATTTGAAAATTACTCTTATTACAGGATTTGCACTGACATTTTCTACGATTTACCAGGCACAGACTACGGAATTACAAGTCAAGGCAAAAGACTGGATCTCAAAAAACTCAAATAAAATTGGGACAACCTCAAATGATCATTTTGATTTTCGTTCTTCAAGAAAAAGCCAGTCCGGGGAAACTTTAAGATTTCAGCAAACTATTAATGGTGTCCCTGTCTATGAAGGTGATATTGCTATCCATTTTAATAAGCAAGGCGACATCACTTATGCAACAGAAGTTTCTGTTTCCAAAAAACTGAAACAAATTGATACGACCCCTTCATATAGTAAGGAAAATGCTTTTGAAAAGGCAAAAGCCGCCGCCCATATCACCGGTGAAATTACGCATCAGGAAAATGATCTTTATGTTTTTCTTACAAATGAAGGAGAAACTAAACTGGTGCATAGAGTCATTATCAATTCTTACGAGACACCCGGAGATTGGGAGGTTATGGTAGATGCACATTCCGGAGAAGTAATCAGAGTTCAGGATATTGCCAATTATCATCACGATGATAACCGGAAGAAAAAGCCAAAGCAAAAACCTGCAGAGATGAAAGCTGCCGGAACAGCTTATATCTTTGATCCGGATCCACTATCCAGAGCACACGTTTCCTATGGCGGAGACTATGTTGATAATAATGATGCCACCAATGCAAGCCTTGATGCTGCAAGAAGCCTGGTTGCTTTACCAGACATTACTTTTTCAAACGGAGTGTATAGCTTGAAAAGCAAATATGTACAGGTGGCAGATTTCGAATCACCTTCAACAGGTTTGTTCACACAAGCTTCTCCTGATTTTCTTTTTAACAGGAACGATCAGGGATTCGAAGCTGTTAATGCTTTTTATCATCTGGACAGAAGCATGGCTTATATCAACGAAACCCTGGGAATCAATTGTAAATCGACACTGAACAACGGCATCCTACTTTTTGATCCGCACGGTTTGAGTGGTGACGACAATTCTCATTTTATCCCAAGTTCACAGAGATTGGCTTTTGGAGAAGGCTGCGTGGATGATGCCGAAGATGCAGATGTTGTTTTACATGAGTTTGGACATGCTATTCATTATTGGATAACAGGGCTGAAATCTTCTTCTTCGCAAGGTTTAGGAGAAGGTTCGGGAGACTATTGGGCCATGTCTTATAGCAGAAGCCTTAACCAATGGGCTTCGAATGAACCTCAATACAACTGGATGTTCAGTTGGGACGGACACAACGAGTGTTGGAATGGCAGGATAACGAACTATACCAAAAAGTATCCGTCGGGACTTACAGGCACTATTCATACCGATGGACAAATCTGGGCAACGGCGTTGATGCGAATCTATAACAGAATTGGTAAGGAAAAAACGGACCGTATTTTTCTTGAGGGACTCAGCATGACCAATTCTTCTTCTAATCAGCAGACTGCAGCTATTGCGGTGAGACAGGCGGCTATTGATATGGTTGGAACTTATGGTTTTACTTGTGGTGATGTAGCTACTATCACGGAAGAGTTTGTGACAAGCGGTTATACACTTCCTGCTTATCAGTGTACAATCCTTGCTGTTTCGGATGTTTCTAAAAACTCTGTTTCAGTTTATCCGAATCCGGTAACTGAGAAATTGACGGTTTCAATGGAATTCAAAAAAGCAGAAATTGCTGAGATCTATAGCTTAGATGGAAGAAAGATTTCTGAACAAAGCATAAATGATAATAACAATGTAATTAATGTTTCCGGTCTTAACAAAGGTGTTTACCTGCTCAAAATAAAAGGAACCGATATGGTTCAGAAGTTTATTAAGAACTAATGTAGAATTTTAGTATATAAAAAACCCGACTGCATCCAGTCGGGTTTTTTGATGTTTAAAATTTCACATTGAAAACTTTTTCTTTGCCGTTACGTTTCACCATTACAGGATGCTCCTCACCAGAATTGATCTTTGCAAGACAATCCATATAAGAATACACTTCCTTTACCTCGCATTTTCCGATTTTTGTAAGAACATCACCTTGTTCTATACCGGCTTTAGCCGCAGGTCTGTTATCCATCACGCCGTCAATCAACATTCCATCTTTGCTGTCGGCATAACTTGGCATAATCCCAAGTGTTACCTTATATTTCGGGACGGCTTTTGTTGTAGTGACTTTTGTTTTAGTGAATGGTATCTCTTTCTCATTAGCTAACGCATTTGCCAGATTAAAAACATAATTGGTAATCACTTTTTCTCCGGGATAATTGATCTTATCCGCATCATCACTCGGCTTGTGATAGTCATTATGTGTTCCTGTGAACAAGAACAATACAGGAATGTCTTTCAGATAAAAAGAGGTATGATCACTCGGACCAACTCCCGATTCGTCCAAAGCTAGGTTAACCCCGGCCGGTTTATATTTTTTCACCAGATCTGATAGAATGGGAGAAGTTCCAACACCGCCAACAGTAAGATCTTTATCCTTATTCAGTCTGCCGACCATATCCATATTGATCATAAAAATTGTATTTGGATAGGTTGTTTTGATGGTTTCCGCTAATTTTTTAGATCCCATCAACCCGTCCTCTTCTCCAGAAAATAAAGCAAAAATATAGTTCACATTTTCCTTAGTTCTATTTTGTGAGAACATTCTCGCTAATTCCAGAACTGCAGCAGTTCCGGAAGCGTTGTCATCGGCGCCGTTATGGATTTGTCCATCCGAATTGGCAAGAGTAGAGTTGTGGTGCTCGTTGAGTCCAAGGTGATCATAGTGTGCACCGATCACCATTGTTTTTTTCGCTTTGTTGTCAAGAACAGCCACTACATTTTTACCATTAACTTTTACAGAAGATTGGTCATCATGAGGATTCAGTTTGACATCATATTCAAAATTTTGAATGAAATCTTTTCCTGTGTAAGGCTTCAGTCCCAGCTTTTTGAATTCGGAAGAAAGATAGTTGGCGGCTTTTATTTCGCCTTCAGAACCCGTGAGCCTTCCTTTCAGTTCATCAGAAGCCAGATAATAGATGTGCTTCTTCAGATTATCTTCATTAACTAATTCTGCAGGATCACTGTCTACCCAATCTGCAATAAAAACATTGGTCTCATGTTGCTTTTCACCTTGTCTGTTACTTGCAAAAACTAATTTTTTTCCGTCAGGAGAAAACATAGCAAACGCATTGAATTCACTTTCGTAAGTAATTTGTTGTAGATTTTTTCCGTCGGTATCAATCATATATAACTGGAAATCATATCCTCTTGTAGAATGATGATTGGACGAGAAAATTATTTTTTTATCCGAAGGATGAAAATAAGGTGCCCAGTTAGCTTTACCCAGATTTGTGATTTGCTTCAGATCTGTTCCGTCAATGTTCATTGTATAAATCTCCATTGCTGTCGGCGCAACGAGATTTTCAGCCAGTAATTCTTTATATTCTTTTATCTCTTCTTCGGTTTTAGGACGGGAAGAACGGAAAACTAATTTTTTGCTGTCGTGAGAAAAAAATGCACCGCCGTCATAACCTAAACCGTGGGTCAATTGCTTCAGGTTTTTTCCATCAATATCCATTATCCATATTTCGAGATCGCCGCTTCTGGTAGAGGTGAAGGCAATCTTTTTTCCGTCAGGAGAAACCACAGCTTCCGCATCATATCCTGGAGAATCTGTTAATTGTTTTGTAATGTTTCCATTAAGGTCTGCCTCATAAATTTCAAAATCGGAATAGATCGGCCAGAGATATTTGCCGTCTTTTCTGGGTGCCGGTTTTGGCGGACACTCCGGATTTGCTTTATGTGTTGATGCGTAGATGATATGTTTACCGTCGGGCATAAAAAAAGAGCAGGTCGTTCTTCCTTTTCCTGTGGATACTAATTTAAGGTTGGATCCAGCAGGCTTTTGAGAAAGATTGTATAGATAGATCTGATCACATTTTGCACCAATTGCGGGATTGGTAACCTGCATCGTAAGCATTTTGCTGTTGGGTGAGAAATAGGCTTCGGCATTATCTCCGCCAAAGGTGAGTTTTGTAATGTTTTTCAGGTTTTTTTCCTGAGAGAAATAGACTGTGGAAATACTGAGTAATGATATTGTTGCTAGTTTTTTTACAAACATAGATACTAATTTTTATTAAGAACAAATCTAATGTTTTTTGGTGTATTTCGCATTCCAATATTTGTCATAAAAAAATCCCGAGATATTTCTCGGGATTAATATTTAAAAGATAATTTTAATTATTCAATAATAATTTTTTTCGTGACTTTATCCTTATCTGCAGTTACAGTTCCAAGGTAAACGCCCGGTTGGAGGTGTGAAATATCAATCTGATGATTGTTTTCCGTATTAAATAAAATTTGATTTCCATTCATATCAGTGATTTCGAATGTAAAACTCTTGATTGAGTTATCGATTTTCAAATTCAATATGTTTTTTGCAGGATTGGGGTAAAATTGTACTGCTTCCAAAATCTTTGAAGCAGAAGCATTCTCGACAGCTAGGATACTTTTAGAAGCAACAGAAAAATGTTGTATTGAACCCACAGCTGATTTACCAACATTCAAAACATAAACAGGATCCATATTGACATACAAATCATTGGCTGTATGAACATAAGGATTGTTATAACCGCCCTCATATTCCCAATATCCAGTAATGATTTCTCCATTTTGCTGGAAAGGAACATAATCTGTGCTTTCTGCCGGGTCAAAATCTACCGCTAACGGAGAATATAATAAAGTACAGTTAGCTAATTCCTGAACCACAATGGCAGCCGCTGCATTATTGCTTGACGGATTGCTTTGATCTTTGTCATGATACAGTTTGGTATTGGCTTTTGTTGCCAGTCCGCCAACCTGATCCAGATTGACTACTACTTTGATGTCCATTTTCGGACTAGTTCCATTTACGATTTGGGAAACATATCTTGAGCTTCCCAAAAGTCCTTGTTCTTCTCCGGAAAAATGGATGAATTTGATCGAATATTCAGTTGGAACATCTTTTAGAATTCTGGCTATTTCCAGAATTATGGATGTTCCGCTTCCATTGTCATTGGTTCCGGGACCATTAATCGAATCAAAATGTCCGCAGACAATTACAAATTTATTAGGATAAAGTGTTCCTGTTTTTGTAACAATAAGATTTTTAGAAGAATAACCATTTGCAGTCCAGGAATGTTCAAAAAAATCTGCGGTTGTATAACCTAAAGAAATATATTTATTTTTTATCCAGTTAAAAGCATTGGTATTTTGTGTGGTTCCGGTTCTTTTGACACCTAGAGCTTCAAATTCTTGTAAATAAGAATTAATGTTGGTTTGAGAAACTTTATTAGCTCTGTCTTGATAAGCTTGGATAAAAGTCTGGGCTCTTAAAATAGAAGTGAGTATAAAAAGTGTAAAGATTATTGTAGATCTTTTGATCATATTATAAGAATTTTGGCAAAAATAAAAAAATCCTGAGATATTTCTCAGGATTTTATATTGATAACAAAGATTTGTAATTATTTTACTTGATCTACAACAGCTTTGAAAGCTTCAGGGTGGTTCATTGCAAGGTCTGCAAGAACTTTTCTGTTAAGCTCGATGTTGTTTTTCTTAAGAGCCCCCATAAACTGAGAGTAAGACATCCCGTGCTCTCTGGCACCCGCGTTGATACGCGTTACCCAAAGGCTTCTGAAGTTTCTTTTCTTCTCTTTTCTTCCGCGGTAAGCATATTGCATTGCTTTTTCAACCGCATTTTTAGCTACAGTCCAAACATTTTTTCTTCTACCGAAAAAACCTTTAGCCTGCTTTAAAACTTTTTTTCTGCGCGCTCTGGACGCTACAGCATTTACTGATCTTGGCATAATGTTAATTGTTTTTTTGAAATGTGCGGTAACTGTTTCATTACTCTTAGTGGCTCCATTTCAGGGTTAAATTGTTGAATTTGTTCGAATTCTTATAAACCGAATATAGATTTATAAAAACTACTTAATTGCTAATTGTCTCAAAACACTTTTTGTGTCCACATTAGCAACATAAGAAGTTTGCGTCAGATTTCTCTTCTGCTTAGTTTCTTTCTTTGTCAAGATGTGGCTTTTGAAAGCATTCTTTCTTTTGATCTTACCAGTTCCGGTAAGAGCAAAACGCTTTTTAGCACCTGATTTCGTTTTTAATTTTGGCATTGTTCTGCTTTTTATAATTTGTTATCAATATTCACTTTTTACTTCCTAAGGATAATTAGGAATAATAGTTTGCAAAATTACTAAAAAATGTTCAAAGTAAAAAAACAAAAACCTCAAATTTAAATTCGAGGTTAATATATTGAATAAAGATATTCTGTAATCTTATTTTGCCGGCTTTTTTGGACTCATCATCATAATCATCCTTTTTCCTTCAAGCTTAGGAAGCTGGTCAACTTTTCCAACGTGTTCCAGATCTTGAGCTAACTTCAAAAGAAGAATTTCTCCCTGATCTTTGAAGATGATAGAACGTCCTTTGAAAAATACATAAGTCTTCAGTTTAGAACCTTCTTCCAGGAATTTTTCAGCATGCTTTTTCTTGAATTCGTAATCGTGATCATCAGTTTGAGGTCCAAATCTGATTTCTTTTACAACTACTTTTACTTGCTTGGCTTTTAATTCCTTCTGCTTTTTCTTTTGCTCGTACAAGAATTTTTTATAATCCAGGATACGGGAGATATAAGGTTCTGCCTTATCGGAAATAACCACAAGGTCCAGTTCCTGATCTCTTGCTATTTCTAAAGCTTTTGCCAACGGGTAAACTCCGGGTTCAACGTTTTCTCCAACCAAACGTACTTCTTTTGCTCGGATTTTATCATTGATTTGATGAAGGTCTTCCTGGACTGGGCGTCTCATCGGACCTCGGCTGTTGTTTCTTTTTAGTGCTATGGTTTTAAAATTTTAAAATTAATATTTGTTCTAAGGTTCTATTGGTTTCCACCTAATTCAAAATCTGGTTTTGCCTGTTGTTTAAAGTATGTTATAAACGCATCAACGCTCATTTCTCCTAGGTCACCTTCGCCTCTTCTTCTAACAGAAATTGTACCATTACTTTCCTCGTTCTCACCTACAATTAGCATAAATGGTAGCTTTTTCAATTCGGCATCACGAATTTTCTTGCCTGTTTTCTCGTTTCTGTCGTCTATTAAGCCGCAAATATCGTGATTTTCTAATAATTGTGAAACTTTTTTTGCATAATCTGCATATTTTTCACTAATAGGCAAGATTGTGAATTGCTCAGGACTCAGCCAAAGAGGAAAATCTCCTGCAGTGTTTTCAATTAGAATCGCAATGAAACGCTCCATAGAACCGAATGGCGCTCTGTGGATCATCACGGGTCTATGTTTTTCGTTATCGTTGCCATTATACCAAAGATCAAATCTCTCCGGTAAATTGTAATCAACCTGGATTGTTCCCAGCTGCCAGCTTCTTCCTAGGGCATCTTTCACCATAAAGTCTAACTTAGGACCGTAGAAAGCGGCTTCGCCATATTCAGTTACAGTTTTAAGACCTTTAGCTTTAGCTGCTGTAACAATGGCATTTTCTGCTTTTTCCCAATTTTCATCGGAACCGATATATTTTTCTCTGTTGTCAGGATCTCTCAATGAAATTTGTGCTGTAAAATCAGCAAATCCAAGTGATCCAAAAACATATAACACAAGGTCAATTACCTTTTCAAATTCCTGTAACAATTGGTCTGGCGTACAAAAAAGGTGGGCATCATCCTGGGTAAATCCACGAACTCTTGTCAAGCCGTGTAATTCTCCGGATTGCTCATACCTGTAAACAGTTCCGAATTCTGCATAACGTTTTGGTAAGTCTTTGTAAGACCATTGTTGTGCTTTGTAAATCTCACAGTGGTGAGGACAGTTCATTGGTTTCAACAAAAACTCTTCTCCTTCGTTTGGAGTTTTAATTGGCTGGAAGCTGTCTGCTCCATATTTGTCCCAGTGTCCCGAAGTTACATACAATTCTTTAGCTCCTATATGTGGAGAAATTACGAATTCGTAACCTTGTTTTTTCTGAGCCTCTGATAAGAAATTTTCTAATTTTTTTCTCAATGCTGCTCCTTTTGGTAACCAAAGTGGAAGACCTGCACCTACTTTTTCAGAAAATGCAAAAATGCCTAATTCTTTACCAAGCTTTCTGTGATCTCTTCTTTTAGCTTCCTCAAGTTTTTCGAGATATTCAGCTAATTCTTTTTGTTTAGGGAAAGAAATCCCGTAAACCCTTGTCAACTGGGGATTTTTCTCATCGCCTCTCCAGTAAGCTCCGGCTGCATTAAGAATCTTCACAGCTTTCACAATTCCTGTTGATGGTATGTGACCACCTCTACAAAGGTCTGTGAAGTTGTCGTGCGTTACGAAAGTGATTTCGCCATCAGGCAGATTTTCAATCAATTCAGTTTTGAAAGGATTGTTTGCATATTCCTTCAAAGCTTCTGCTTTAGAAACTTCACGCAGGTTGAAAGTAGAATTTTTCTTAGCGTTTTCTAAGATTTTCTTTTCTAATTTCTCAAAGTCTTTTTCAGACAAAGGCTCTCCTCCGAAATCCACATCATAATAGAATCCGTTAGCGATTGCAGGCCCGATTGTCAACTTGGCGTTAGGATAAAACTCCATAATTGCCTGAGCCAATAAGTGAGCGGATGAATGCCAGAATGCTTTTTTTCCCATATCGTCATTCCACGTCAAAAGCTGCACTGTAGAATCCTCCGTTATCGTGGTTTCTACTTCTGTCTGTTGTCCGTTTACGATAGCAGAAATCGTGTTTCTTGCCAAACCGTCACTTATACTTTGCGCAACTTGTAGTGGAGTAACTGCTCCTTCATATTCTCTGATGCTGCCATCAGGAAGTGTAATTTTTAGCATAATGGTTTAAAAATAATGTTTGCAAATTTACGAAATTTCAGGAAATAGGACACGAGATAATTTTGCATTTAAGTTAATTAATTACAAAAAATAAGGACTGAAAAATCTCAGTCCTTATCACTATGTAAAGTTATATATCAGGATGTATGGTTTTTAATCTTTTTTACCTTGCGAATCCATCTCGTCAGACATCCCTTTTTCCGGAGCGTAAGCCGCCTGTCTCTCGTCTGTGAAGTATAGATCATTTTTAGCCTTAGCGATAATTCTTGCTCTTTTGCTTTCGGAGATCGGATATTCGTGGTGGGTGTCTGCGTACTTCCCCGAGATATAATCTCTGGTTTTTTCTTCGATGTCGATGGCGCCGTTTTCATCCAAAATGTTTTTCACAGCGTTTGCATCATCTTCGTTGTCAACATAAACCGTTACGGTGTCACTATCAACGCTAGCGTATTCGTAACGGTCTTGTTCCAAAGTGCTGTTGTCAAAAAGCCAATGCCAAAATCCTTTCTTCTTGTTATCCACACTTTCCAGTGCTTCTTTTTCTGTATGAGAGATCGTATAATCATAAAATCCCGCATTTTCTAATTTGGTAAGGACCTCATTGCATTCCTTTTCATTGGGGAATAGTCCAAAAACAGTGTAAGACATAATAATATTTTTTGGTGTTAAACATATTTGTCTAAACCAAACAAAAATTGTGGCAGAAAAGTAGATTGAATAGATTTTAACAAATTTTTAATAATTAAACCTAAAAATGTCTTGGGTTAAAACCCTGATTTCTATATGAAAAAGCCTTCCAAAAATTAGAAGGCTATACAAATTTTAAAAAACCGTTAGTTTGGAATAATAGTTTAATTAATTTTAAAACCCAATCCGTCGGGTTCTTCGGCAATCCAGTTTTCGTGCAGATGATGCCTTCTATTGTTGGTGAAAAACAGATTGTTTTTTGCCTTGGCGATGATTTTTGCATTTTTACTTTCAGAAATCACATATTCCTTAGGAAAAACAAAGTAATTTTCAGTCATATAATCCTGAGTTTTTTCTTCAACATTCACTGCGCCATTGTTGTCAAGAATATCTCTTACGATGTGGGCGTCCTGTTCCGTTTTCAGATGAACGGTTATCGTGTTGTGGTCGATACTTGCATATTCGAAACGGGCTCTGTCAAGATGATTGTCATCAAATAACCAATTCCAGAAGCCGTTTTTCTTTTCTATATCTACGTCATTAAGGATTTCTTTTTCGGAATGAGAAATACTATAATCGTAGTAACCTGCGCTTTCTAATTTTGAGAGGACTTTGTCAACTTCCACCTGATTTGGGAAAAGTCCTATGACAAGATAAGACATAACTGATGATTTTTGGTGAAACAGAACTTTAAAACACAGTGAAAACCATAATTAGTAAACTTTTGATTTTCAGTATTAAATGTAAGCTTTATTTCTTAAACAAAAAAGAAAATCCTTTCAAATTTTGAAAGGATTACTTGCGTTTTTTCCGAATCTTGTTATTCATCGGTGTTGTCTGTTTTTCCGTCCTTATTAATTTTCGAACTTTTATCCACATCATTTTTGTCGATGTCAGGTGGATTTTTTTTGTCAGATGCAGCAGGGATATTTTTGAAATCTTCATTCTGCTTTTTGTTCTCGGCAGAATTGTTGTTTTCAGTCTTTTTATCAGGATTCATAACGGTAATTTTTTATAATTCTTTAGAAGAGAACGTGTTTGTTTTGTCTTCTATCGAATAATGCAAGGCTTTTGCCAAAACAAAAATTTCGTTAAGATTTTCTTTCAGTTGTTTTTTGCTTTCCTGTTTCAGTTGTTCTTGATTCACGCTTTTCGCCATATTTTTCTTGGCAGACTCCATAATGCCGTTGATATCGCTTTGCTTGAATCTATTAACCGCATAATCATCCATAAAATGAATTTTCACATCCGGGAAAATCTTAATTTCCGGCTGCGGCAGCTCATCAATAATAACCTTTTTGTTGACCGTGTCCACATCGATTTTCATTTTTTTCAAATCGTAGGAAACCTGAGCTTTTGCAGTCGTATAAAGAACCATTTCTCTTGGTAAAATATCGAATCCTGCGATACTTGCTGCTGAACTTTTATGTGTTTGAAAACTAGAAAAATCCTGCTCTAGAACGACCATTTTGTTCATTTTCTGGATTTGATTCGTAATCAGATAATAATCCTGATTGACCAAAGCTGCTTCGTCTTTTTTGTTGCAGCTTCTCCACGACAAGAAAACAAAAACCGTGAGAATAATCCCAAAAATAAAGGAAAGTAAACCTGTATATTTATTCATTGATTTAGAATTTATCAGCAATGTTTAAAACGTTGAATTGTTGCAGCCCGACTTGAACGGAGCTCACCCGCCTTTGGCGAGGTAGCGGGAGTGGAAGGCGGATAAAGCTGCCCAAATTATTATTTAAACAAACTCAAATTGTCTTTTTTTAGAATGTTTAGCAAATCTCTTTCCAAATAGCCTGTTTCCGGCATTTCTGTGACTCTACCGATTTCTTTGCCGTATTTTTTTACAATAATAGTTGGAACTCGGGTAATATTATAAAGTCCTTCTTCTCCTGATGGCGATTCTTTTTTCCGGTTAACGGCGATGATCTGCATTTTGCCGGTATTGTATTTCAATGCGTCCAAAATCTTAATCAATCTTGGGAATTCTCTGTGGCTGTCTTCGCACCAGCTTCCAACAAAAACTACCAGACTGTAAGAATTGAGTTTTTCTTTTTTTAATTCTGCTAAGCCCGTTTGGTCAATCTGATAACGGTTATATTCCTCATCAAACCAGGTTTTGAACGGCTCTTTTCTAAACTGGTCAAGCGTCTGCGTTCCGAGCAACATTTTTCCGTCGTTTTTGGATTCTACTTCTCGGTTCACAATGACTCTTTCTGCACAGGAGTTAATAGTCGTCAATGCGATGATTCCTAATAAAATCGAAATTTTTTTCATCCTGAGTTTTTTATTTTAATAAAGAAGCGATGTCCGCCGCAGAGTAATATTTGTTCTTAAGAACTTTGTTGTCAGCAACTCTGTGAACATTGTATTTGTCGCCGGACTTTTCGTAATAAGCATCGGTGCCTTTGGCTTTATAAAATTCTACAGTTTCCTGAGCCTGAATTTCATTATCACAAGCTTTGGACATATTAGAACGCTGAACTTCATTAAACAATTCCACAAATTTTTCTCCCAAACCAAACTCCAAAACAGCACCGCTCAAAACATACTGCAAATCACAAAGTGCATCAGCCACTTCTACCAAATCATTGTCTTCGATGGCTTTTTTCAGCTCGTCCAATTCCTCCTGCAAAAGACTGACTCTCAAATCTGCACGTTCTTTTGAAGGAATCTGCGGCGTGTCAAGAATTGGGGCGTTGAAGGTTTTGTGAAATTCGGCTACCTGATTCAGGCTATCTAATTTATCCATTATTTTCTAAAATTTTAACAAATATAAAAAATGCTGTCCAAGGAGACAGCATTTAATAAAATTAAAATGTTTTTGAGTTGATGTTTATTACTTCAATCGTTCCAACATACCTTTTCGTTTTACAATATTTTTATAATCCCATTGTATTTTTCTGGATTTTTCCAACCAGCGTTTTAAATCTTCTTTATTAATTTCATTCCAATCATTATAAAAAATAGAAGCATCCTGAAATTTTTTGCCTTCTACACTGAGCTTTTCTTCATCAAAATCTTTTCCACTCCAAAACATCAATCGAATTCCTTTCTTTTGTTTGCTGTAACCAACAATTGGATTTTCATCGAGAAACCAAACAGGATGAGCGTGCCAGATTTTATTCTCTGCTTCTGGAAGATGTTTGAAGATTTCTTCGGAAAGTATATCTGCAATCTTTTTATCTTCAGATTCAAAATTTTGATTGTATGAAATAATATCAGGATTCAAATCTTTAAAACTTATCATCCGCAGTTGGACCATATAATCCGGGAACATTGTTTCCGGTTGCTCTCAGATAAACAATCAGCTCACCTCTGTGATGATAAAGATGGTTGTAAAGGAAACCTCTTATGACCTGAATTTTTGGCATTGGTGGAAAAATATCTTTTCCTCCAGCCTGCATTTTCCATTCATTCATATAAGCTGCTTCGTTGGAATTTTCAATCGCTTTTTGGGCTAATTTAAAGTTCTCTTCAAATTTGGCAACAATATTTCCAGATTTGGATATGTCGCCTTTGTCGTATTGGTATGTTCCCATATCAAAAACGTCCTGATTGAAGGTGACTTCGTACCAATTATAGACTTCGGCAATATGAGAAGCCAATTCTGCGGTCGTCCAATTCTTTTCAGACGGTTTCCAGTCTAAAGCGCTGTCCGGAATTGCTTTCAAAAGTTTTCTTGTGCTTTCTGCTTCGTGCAGAAACTCACCTAATAGTGCTTGTTTAATCATTTGTATTTATTTTAAAATTAAGGTTTATAATTAACTTGTAATATCTCTTCCAATAACCAATCTTTGGATTTCAGAAGTTCCTTCGCCAATCGTACACAATTTAGAATCTCTGTAGAATTTTTCAACCGGGAAATCTTTCGTGTAACCATAACCACCGAAGATTTGAACCGCATTATTAGAAATCCTAACGCAAGCTTCAGAAGCATACAATTTTGCCATTGCGCCTTCGCGTGTCATTTTTTGTTTGGCGTTTTTCAGGTCAGATGCTCTTCTGATTAGTAATTCTGAAGCATCAATTTCTGTTGCCATATCAGCTAACATAAAGTTAACCGCCTGAAAACTTGAAATCGATTTTCCGAACTGATGTCTTTCCTGAGCGTATTTAAGAGCTGCTTTGTATGCGCCTCTCGCAATTCCCAAACTCAAAGCTGCGATAGAAATACGACCGCCATCCAAAATCTTCATTGCCTGTTTGAAACCACTTCCAACTTCGCCCAATCTGTGAGAGTCCGGAACGCGAACATTATCGAAAATCAATTCAGCAGTTTCAGAAGCACGCATTCCTAGTTTGTTTTCTTTTTTCCCGGAAGTGAAACCTGCCATTCCTTTTTCCAAAACAAAAGCGGTGGAATTATTTTTTGCACCTTTTTCTCCAGTTCTTGTCATTACAACGGCAATGTCTCCGGAAATAGCGTGTGTGATAAAGTTTTTTGCACCGTTGATAATCCAATCATCTCCGTCTTTTACAGCTGTGGTGGACATTCCGCCAGAGTCAGAACCTGTGTTGTGTTCTGTCAATCCCCAAGCACCGATTACTTTTCCAGAAGCTAGTTTAGGAAGCCATTTTTTTCTCTGCTCTTCATTCCCGAATTCATAAATGTGATTGGTGCAAAGTGAATTGTGCGCTGCAACGGATAATCCGATAGAAGGATCAACCTGAGAAATCTCGTCCAAAATGGTCACATATTCCTGATAACCAAGACCAGAACCGCCATATTCTTCGGGAATTACAATTCCCATGAAGCCCAATTCTCCCAATTGATGAAACAATTCTACTGGAAAAGTCTGGCTCTCATCCCAATCCATAATGTTGGGGCGAATATTTTTTTCAGCGAAATCTTTGGCCGTTTCAGCTATCATTTTTAAGTTGTCCATAGTTTGGGTTTCCATATTTTTATCTTTGTGCCCAAATATAGAAAAATTAGGTTAAGCACAATTTTTTTTTAAAATTTGTTTTTTCTTCTTTAAGAATCGAGGTTTTCATTATTTTAGCATAGAAATTTTTCACAATGAATCCAAAACTGAAAACCCTGTTTTTCTTTCTCATCGGAGCATTTGCCGGAATATTGACAATGTATCTGATTTCAAATTATAAAATTGAGAAGAGGAATCAATATGCTCAGGAAACTACGCATATAGATAATTATAATGAATCAGGAAAAGAAGATTCTGATTCGCCTAAAAAACCTGAAAAAAAATATCAAAATCAGTCCAACGATAATTCGATAGAAGAATTAACAGACGATGACAAAGTGATTGCTTACGTAAAATCCAATCACAAATTACCCGATTTTTACATCACAAAATCTGAAGCAAAAAGCCAAGGCTGGAATCCGTCCAAAGGTAATCTTTGTGACGTTTTACCGGGAAAGGCAATTGGAGGCGATCAATTCAGTAATCGTGAAAAACAATTGCCGAAAGGTGAACAATACTACGAAGCAGATGTTAATTACGATTGCGGAAACCGCGGAGCAGACCGAATTGTCTTTACTAAAAATGGCGATGTTTGGCTCACGAAAAATCATTATCAATCGTTTGAGAAACAATAAAAATAGGGAAGGCTTCGAGAGTCTCAGCCTGACAATCATCAACTATCAACCAACAACTATCAACTTAGAATGAAAGAAATATATATAGATTTCGTCAACATTGGCGATTACGAAGATTTTTACGAACAACTGAAATCAAAATTAGAATTGCCGGAACATTTCGGAGATAATCTGGATGCGCTTGCTGATGTCATTTCGGGAGAACTGGAAATGCCGCTTCATCTCGAATTTGTGAATATGAGCGTTGACCAATTGGAATTATTTGAAGACTTGCTCACGACTTTGGAGGATGCAGAAGATGAGGTTGAAGGGTTTACATTTACTTATTATCTGGAGCAATACGAAGATGAAGAATAATATCAGAAAAGCGACTCAGGACGATTTGGTTCAGCTTTCACAATTGTTTGATGAATATAGAATGTTCTATCATAAAACGTCTGATTTGTCAGGCGCTCAACAATTTTTAGCCGAAAGACTGGAGAAAAAAGATTCAGAGATTTTCGTAGCTGAAGATGAAGGAAAATTGGTGGGATTCACGCAATTGTATCCGCTTTTTTCATCAACAAGAATGAAACGTTACTGGCTATTAAACGACCTGTATGTTAATTCGAATTCCCGTGGAAAAGGTTTTTCAAAAGCTTTGATAGAAAGGGCGAAAGAACTTTGCAGAACATCAAACTCTTGCGGAATGTATCTGGAGACAGGGAAAGAAAATAGGATTGGAAATCAATTATATCCAAGTGCGGGTTTCAAAAAATATGATGACGTGAATTTTTATGAGTGGGAAATGGAGTCGTAAAAAATGAATGAAAAATTATAAATGATTATTGATTTTGTTAATATTGAAAGGTTTCAAGAGCTTCAGCCGACAAGGTTTATCAGAATGGGGAATCTATCAACCAAAAACCAACAACTAAACTATGACAGAATTCGAAAAATATATACAACGCTATTTAGATTTAGTTCCTTCGGAACATTGGATTGAAGAAATGAAAATGGCTTCTGATGAAACCTTACAAATCTATGAGTCGCTTTCCGAAGAACAAAGCAACTTTGCTTATGCAGAAGGAAAATGGAGTTTGAAGACGCTTTTGCAACATCTCATCGATACAGAAAAAGTCTTTGCTTACCGGGCTTTAAGATTTTCCAGAAAAGACCAGTCTTTGGTTTCGGGATTTGATGAAGAAGCTTGGGCTGATAATTCTTATGCAGACAGCCGGACTTTGAAAAGCCTGATTAAAGAATTCAAATTAACCAGAAAACTGTCAGTCAAATTCTTTAAAAATCTTCCGGAAGAAGCCCTGCAATTGATTGGCATTGTGAATGGAAATGACATCAAAGTGGAAACCATCGGGAAACTAACCGTTGGTCACAACATTCATCATCTGAATATTATCAAACAAAGGTATTTACCGAATCTTTGAGTTTAAGAGTCAGAGAGTTTTAGGATGTAAGAGTTTAAAAGTAACTCAAATTCTCCCACACTAAAACTCTCCAACTTATTATTTCTTCCTCATCAAATACTTTCTCCCCGGAATAAAAAGCAACAACGCACCAATTACAAAAAGACAAATTCTGGAAAGGAAATCGCCACTTTTGGTATAAAACGTTTCTTTGTCAATCAGATTGACTTTTGCGGTTAATGCGCCTTTTGCACCGTAAGGTAATTCATCCACAATATCGCCTCGGGAATTGATGTGCGCACTTGTTCCACTATTCGCTGCTCTTGCAATTTCGCGTCTGGTTTCTATCGCACGAAGCTTTGCATAAACCAGCAATTGCTTATGACCTTGCGAATATCCCCACCAGGAATCATTAGTTACAATAGTCAGAAGATTTGCTCCTTTTTTGACATAATCAGTCACGAATTCTCCATAGATGCTTTCATAACAAATGATGGGGGCAATTACGGATTTGTTGTAAGGATTGGCAAAAACTTTTCGTTCGTTGGAAATTCCAAGAGAACGCGTTGTTCCGCCTAAATCCAACATTGCATCGCCTAAAATTGGCTTAAAAACTTTGATGTAAGGAAAAATCTCAACGCCGGGAACGAGCATTGCTTTATGGTAAATTTCTGGTTGTTGATTCGGTATAATTTGTATTGCTGAATTATATTCATCGAGCCAAATGCCTTGTCTGTCAAGAAAACTCGCTGTTGATGGTTTTTCTTCGTCTTCTCTATAAACATAATAGCTGGAAATTCCACCAGAGAAAACAGATTTCGAATGTTGGGAAAGGAATACTTTGATATTATTAATCAACAAACTATTATTAAAACCTCTTTCGCTGAAACCTCCAATTCCAGGAAGTGAAGTTTCCGGTGCAAGATATAAATCGATTTTTGATTTTTTATCGCTTTGTAAAACCGAATTTTCCGCTGCTAATTTCAATAAATCACCTTCAATTGTCAAGCTGTCTTTCTGGTATTTCTCGGTATAAGGGTCAAGAGCCGGTTGAAGCATTGTTACATTGATAGAGCCAACTGTTTCTGGTGAATAATTATAATATTTAATCAAAGAAATTACCATTGGCAAAATAATAAAACCTGCCGTCATCAAAACATTTTTAATCAATGATTTTCTGATTCTTCCGGCTTCCCAAATTCTTATCGTATAAAAAACTAAAACATTACAAATCAAAATCCAGAAACTTCCACCGGTTGCTCCCAAAGTATCATACCATTGGATAAACTGATGATATTCTGAAAAGACATTTCCGAGATTCAACCAAGGCCAGGTAAATTCCCAAATGAGATGAAGCTTTTCAAAACACATCCAAATTGCTACAAAAAACACCAATCCGAAATATGTTCCCTGACTTTTCTTGTAAAAATGGTAGGCCAAGAAAACCAATGCCATAAAAAATGAATTGGTCAAAACCGGAAATAGAACTGCCAAAAGAGATTTGCTTCCGTCAGGTAATTGCGAGTTGTAAAGCCAACCCGTTGTCACCCAATTCCAAATCAAAAAAGTAAGATAGGAAAAACCAAAAACCGCCAAGCTTTTCTTCTTGATATTACTGAACTTCGTAATGTTATGTTCCATCATTAGTAGCGGAACCCAGGCAAAAAATATAAAAAACGGAATCCCGTATGTCGGCCAGGAAATGGCTAACAAAACACCTGAAATTAAAGCTAGTAAAAGGTTTTTCATTTTTTAAAAATTTCTTCTAAACCACAAAAGTCACAAAAGCTATCATCTTTTTAAATTTTTCAAATTTTCAAAAAAGAACATAAAATTATCTTTTTTGCTTTTTTACAAATTTTCTGTACTTGATTTTCTTTTGTGACTTTTGTGGTTCAATTATTTAATTTTAAACATACATTAAGAAAACATCTTCTTTCTCAAGAAATAAAATCCAGCTCCCAAAACTCCTAAAATTCCCAAAGGTAGAAGCAGATTGAACCATTGCCAGTCAGATTTTTCAGCATCAATTCTTTGTCTGTCGAGCAATCTCACTTCAATTGTTCTGTCTCTTAGTTCCATTATATTGCTGTCGTCTAACAGGTAATCAAAAGCATTTCTCAAAAATTGTGCGTTGCCGTAATGTTCTTTGGTCAGCAAATCTTCACCCAGTGGAAGAGGTTGTCCTTTCCATATTTGGTTTCTGGCAATATCACCATCGGCAATCACGAGCATTTTATTTTCAGGACTTTGAGCTTTGAAATCAGGGTAAGAATTCTTCTCGCTTCTTGTCGCATAAGCAGATTTGAATTTCCCTTCCAAAGCCACTGCAAAAATCTTCGGTGGCGTAGGACGTTCCATCTCGCCGATGCTGTCTGTTCTTACGATTTCAGAAAGCGCAACGTAATTTGGAACAGTTTTGCTAGTGGTTCTTTCACTGGATTCGAAAAGAACTTTGGTTTTGATATTTGGTCTTCCCAACGTATCAATCGAAGTCGGGAATTCGAACTTTACAGGATTGATGTTCTTCGTAATCGGATTTTTAGATTCAGCAATTCCTAAAGGAAAATAAGGCCAAAGGAAACTGCTGTATTGTGGATTACCGGCAACTTCACCCGAAACAATTCTTACCAACGCTGATTTTTTCATATCCTTGGTCAAAGCCGGATTGATTCTCAGTCCATAATTGAACATAAAATCTGTCAGATTAAGGTCAATCGGGTAAGCCATTATTTTCTTCGCCTGGAAAAGCGTGTCCATCTCGGCATTCACAGCGTCTAACATCCAGAGCGTTTTTCCGCCATTCATAATGTATTGGTCAAGAATCACTTTTTCATTATCGGTAAAAGCTTTTCTTGGTTTTGCAATAACCAGAGCGTCCATTTGTTTTAGTTTCGGGACATCTGCCAAAGACAATTCAGTTTTGTTTTCCGGAATGATGGGACCAATATTATAATTTTCCATTGCCAAATCCAAAAATCCACGGAATTCATCCGGACTCAATTCCTGCTGGTTCACCAAGAAGCCAATATTCTTGGCCGTTTCTTCCGTCATTCCTTTGATAGTGGAAGCGAAGTTATATTCTAAATTTTCAATCGATTTGCTGAGTTGTGTAGCAGCATCAATTCCGGATTGTTGGACAATCAAAGGAACAGAAGTTCCGTAACCATTATATTTGATGGCGGCGTAAGGAAACATCACGATTTCCGATATTTTTCCGTCTTTCATATCCGGAAGTATCGAAGGCTGCATTCCCATTCCTTTCAGTGTGTCTTGCGGAATTTTCTCAGCAATCGGGTCACGGAATTTATAATCGATTTTCGGATTGATTTTTCGGAATTCATCCAGCATAAATTTGGTTTCATTCGAAAGTTGCTTGAAAGAAGCTGGAAAATCGCCTTCAAGATAAACCTCAATCGTCATCGGTTTCTTCACATTTTCCAAAACCTTGATTGTGGAATCAGAAAGTGTGTAACGTTTTTCCGCCGTCAAATCAAAACGTTTATAGACAAGTCCGCTCATCCCGATAATCAGGAGAACAGTTATGATAATCAAAGTGATTTTATTTTTTTTATTCATCTTTATGATAATGAATTTTATAAATTATTGTGTCTTTAAGGCGCCAATTTTTTTCAATAATGGAAAATTTTGCGACTTCAATACGATTTAAGCTTTAATTTATTTTTTGCGACTTTGCAATACACTTTAAATAAGTTTTTTAAACCTAAAACCTTGAGGTTTAAAATCCTACTTCTTTTTCCAAACAAACCAGCTTGCTAATCCCAATCCCAAAAATATCACGAAAAGAAAATAACAAACATCTCTTGTATCTACCTGACCTCTTGTGAAGGCAAGAAAATGTTGATAAAATCCAATATTCTGCAAAATATAATCTGCACCGCCCATTAATTTGTAACTAGCCAATTGCTCAATCCCGAAATAAAGAATGAAACAAAGGAAAACGCCCAGCAGGTAAGCCATAATTTGATTGGAAGACAACGATGAAGCCAAAATCCCGACTGCGGAAAAAGCAGCAATCAGAATAATCAAACCAATGTAACTTCCAAAAGTCATACTTCCGTCGATATTACCTTCCGGAACACCCAAAACGTAAATAGTATAATAATAAACCAATGATGGCAACAGGCATAAAACACCAACGAGCCAAACGGAAAGGAATTTCCCGCCAACGATTTCGGTAATTTTCACCGGTTGAGAAAACAGCCAAAACAAGGTTCCGGATTGTTCTTCCTCAGCTAAAGTTCTCATACTGATTGCCGGAATGATGAACATAAAAAGCCAAGGCGAAAGCACAAAGAAACTTTGCAAGGTTGCACTTCCAATCTCGAAAATATTAAAATTGTTCTCGAAGAAGAACAGGAATAATGCGGAAATAATACTGAAAGCAGCGATGATAATCCACGCGCTCCAGTTTCCGAAAAAATTCCAAAGTTCTTTTTTGAATATAGCAAACATAGTTTATAATTGATAAATGATGATTGATTATTTTGTTTTGTCAGGCTGAGGTTCTCGAAGCCTTATTATTAGTCTTTACTCTTTGTTGTTTTATCTTTATTTTTATTCACCAATTTTACAATTGACGTTATCAGAATAATGATTCCGAAAAACCCGAGTAATAACTGCCACCAATATTGTATAACGGAATATTTGAGGATTACTGTAAAAACAACTGCGAATAAAATAAAGGTTGCAATCTCGTTGAATTGCCTAAGCTTGATATTCGTGATTGAGAGCGTGTTTCCGTTGAGGTTTTTTAGTTCCTTAACGCGTTTCCAGCACCAGAAATGATAAATCCCGAGCCCAACTAGAAATGTCAGTTTTAGATGAAACCAAGGCGTTTTCAGTAATCCGGAATTAAGAAAAATCATAGTGAGTCCACTTAATAACATCAAGATTCCGGCGGGAACAGTGATGATATTCCAAAGTCTGACTGCCATAAAGGTATATTGATTTCTGAGAATCTGCTGTTTCACTTCATCGAATTCATCAGTGTCCTTATAATAAACAAACAATCTCACGAGATAGAAAATCCCGGCAAAGTAACTTACCATAAAAATAATATGAATTGCCTTGATAATCGTGTAAAGCATCTACGGATTTTTTGCAAAGATACTTTTTATTGGGTGAAGATAAAATAAGAGTCTAAGAACCTTGTTTTGAAAAATTAATGTTAATATGAAATAATGAAATTAAAAATAGCCAGAATTAAGGTTTTGGCTATTTTTTATAAGATCAAGTGCTGATAATTATTTAAATGAAATAAAAATTGTTGTTTTTCATTAATAAAAAATAGATTTGGTCAATTGTTTTTAATTGCCATAAAAATGTTAAACTTTTAATTTTAAAATGAATTCTGAAAAAAAAACTGTTTTTTTGTAAGATAAATTTAATTATTCTAAATATGAAGAAAATTTTCCAACTATTATTTTCTGTAAGTATTTTTGGATTTGGATTCTCACAAGGCCTCAAACCAATTGCGCAGAAAGTAGCGGCTCAGAAATCAGCAAAAAAAACTTTTGCAAGGTACAGTCCTTTTACAAAAGATGTTGCTTCTAAAAATGCAGCGGTTTACAAGAATGAAGCTGACGGCGTAACGGTAATGCAATTGAAATCTACGGAATTGCAAAAAATTGTAGATGAAAAACCAGAAACAATGGAACTGAGTTTTCCTTTCGAGAATGGGGAAATGACAGTGGAATTGGTTAAAAATAATATTCTTACAACCGATTTCCAGGTTGAGACGGATAAAGGAACGAAGGCATATACGCCGGGTGTCTATTATCAAGGGATAATAAAAGGTGATAATACTTCTGTTGTTGCTTTCAGTTTCTTTGATAACGATATCGTAGGTGTGGCTTCTACAAATGAATTCGGAAATGTAGTTTTGGGTAAAGCTAAAAGCTCCCAGGATTTTGTTTCTTACAGTGATTATAAGTTAAAAACTAAAAATCCATTTTCTTGTAGTGCAGATGAACTGCCTGAAAATAGGGCTCAAAAAATTTCCTATGATCCTTACAATCAAAAAAAAGCAGCTCTTACTGCGAATTGTGTAAGAATTTATTTCGAAGTTGGTTATGGTCCATATACCCAGAACGGATCGAATACTACCACAACCACCAATTGGGTTACTGCATTATTTAATAATATTAAAACATTATATGATAATGAAAGTGTGAATGTTGCGATGAGTTCTATATATATCTGGACCTCCACAGACCCTTATTCTGGACAGCCTGGAACTATTCTCAGTCAGTTTAGATCAACAAGAACGACATTCAATGGTGATTTAGCTCAGCTGATAAGAAATCCTGCGACAACAAGTGTTGCTTATGTTAATAGCCTTTGTACCACAAACAAATATTCTTATTGCGGTGTAAATAACCAGAATATTGCTGTTCCTACCTATTCATGGAATATTGAAGCAATGACACACGAATTGGGACATAATCTTGGGTCCCCACATACTCACGCTTGTGCATGGAATGGAAATAATACGGCTATAGATGGTTGTGGACCAGCATCTGGAAATGATGAAGGTTGCACAGGACCATTGCCAACAACTACAAAAGGAACCATCATGAGTTATTGCCACTTGGTAAATTCTGTAGGTATTAGTTTCGCAAACGGTTTTGGACCTCAGCCTGGTGATCTTATCAGACAGACAATTGATTCGAAAGCCTGTATGAGTGGTGATTGCACCAAATCTTGTGCTGTAACGCTTACCAATATGACCATAACCAATGTTACAGATAACGAAGCAACAGTTACAATTACCGATAATACATCTACATCCTGGAAATACAGAGTTTCAACAATAGATGGAACTATTGTGAAGTCCGGAAATTCATCTACGAAAACATTTAATATTACAGGTCTTTTAACTAATACTTTTTATAAAGTAGAAGTAGGAACAGATTGTTCTCCATTATATCAGAGATCTTTAGTTATTTTAACAGGAGATAATTGGTGTGGAAAAACAGTTACCGATACAGGCGGTGAAAACGGGAATTATACCAACAATGAAAACTGGACAAAAACTTTTTATCCAAATGATCCTTCTCAAAAACTGAAAATTACTTTCACACAATTTGATATGAATGAGGATGATTACATTATCGTAAGAAATGGATTGTCTACAGGGGTGCCTTTTCAGGGAACAATCACTGGTAGTACTTTACCTCCTTCTTTCGAGTCAACACACTCAAGTGGAGCTATTACAATTACCTTCAAATCTGGAACTGGTTTGACTAAACCAGGTTTCAAAGCGACTTTTAGTTGTACTGCACTTGCTGTAGATGATGTAGTGAATTCTAAAGATGTAGCTTTGTCTCCAAATCCAGTGAAAAATCAATTTACATTGAAAGGAATCAATAAAATGGTTTCTGTAGAGTTGTATGATATTTCTGGAAAATTGGTTAAGCAATTTGATCAAGAAAGTTTATCTAAAAATGCATTTGATGTTTCTAGATTGAAAACAGGTAATTATGTTGTTAAAGTGAAAACTGATAATGATACCTTCACTAAAAAATTAATTAAAGAATAATATATTCTCAAATAAAAATAAAAACCGGCAATTATCTGCCGGTTTTTTTATACAAATTCTACATAGATTTTTTCTCCTGTATTCATCCCAAAAAGGGTGGAAGCACCATTCAGAACACTGCCTTTATAGATGGTGATTTCCAGCAGATCCGCATCATTGAAGATGACCGATGATTTCCCATGGAATTCCTGTTCCCTGTTCCAGTCCGTTACAACATCGGTGTATTGTTCCATAATTTTTGTCAAAACAATATTTCGGAACTTTACTGTAAATTCTCCATTAATTGCCGCATACTTTTCGAAGAATTTCCGACTGATATTGGAAACGACATTTCCAAAATTATCGATATACATCACTTCACCCACAATCATTTTTTCAGCTTCGCTATAAATGGCCTTAGGGAAAGAAATATCTTTTATTGTCTTAATTTTTCTTCCAATCACCTCTGGCAATCCACCTTTGTAGATATGCATTGCCGCAGGAACAAAAATGTCGGTAGAAGGGAAAGAAACTTTATCATCGAATCTGTTATTCAGGGTGATCTCATAGATAGCTTCCGGTTTTATATCGAAAAACATCAGATTAATGATTCCGTTATCCGCGGAAATAAAATAATGACCGTCAATTTTGGTGATGATATTTTTTCTTGATCTATGATGAAAGCTGTCAACGGAAATAATATGGATACTGCCTTCCGGGAAAAATTTATAAGCATTTCTTACAATATAGGCTGTTTGCAAAAGATTGTAAGCCATTATATTGTGAGTGATGTCCACTACTTTTACATCCTCGCTCCAGCTGAGTATTTTACCTTTGATGCTTGCAACACGATGATCCACAAGTCCGTAATCTGAAGTGAGAGTAATGACTGACATTTGATAAGATTTGTTGCAAATTTAATATAATTCAATTTTTAAAGAGGCATAAGATGTCAAATCAATTCATATATTTGTTAGATTAACTACTAATATTATTTATGTTCGAAATCAATTATGAACTGGAAGATATCAACACCAAAACATTTTACGGTGTTCAGAATCAGAACTTCAATCTGATAAAATCCAGCTTTCCAACCCTTAAGATTACTGGCAGAGACAACTTCATCTTTGCAATGGGAAATAGAGAAACGCTGGACCTTTTAAAACAAAAATTAGACGATATTACGGCTTACATCTCTAAGCACAATTCTATAGAAATCAAGCAACTCGAATCGATTTTGAAATTAAAAGACGATTCCGAAAAACAATTGGTGTTCGATCAGGACATCATTGTAAAAGGTGTTAATGGAAAAGCTATCAAAGCAAAAACAACTAATCTTAAGAAATTGGTTCAGGTTTCTGAAAAGAAGGATATGGTTTTTGCAATTGGTCCGGCCGGAACAGGAAAAACTTATACTAGTGTTGCCTTAGCGGTAAGAGCACTTCGGGATAAAGAAGTTAAAAGAATTATTTTAACAAGACCAGCGGTAGAAGCGGGCGAAAGTCTTGGTTTTCTTCCTGGTGATCTTAAGGAAAAATTAGACCCGTATTTGCAGCCATTATATGATGCACTTCGAGATATGATTCCGCACGAAAAATTGGAAGGCTATATGGAAAAGAAAGTAATCGAAGTTGCACCATTGGCTTTTATGAGGGGTAGGACTCTGGATGAGGCATTTGTAATTCTGGACGAAGCCCAAAACACTACACATTCTCAAATGAAAATGTTCCTAACCAGAATGGGAATGAACGCCAAATTCATTATCACAGGTGACCCAAGTCAGATTGATTTGCCACCAAAGCAACAGTCCGGTCTCAAAGAATCGATGAGCATACTGAAGGATATCAACGAGATAGGCTTTGTATATCTTACCGAAGAAGATGTTGTAAGACATCCTGTTGTTAAAAAAATCATTGTAGCCTATAATAACAGTGAGAAAAAGTAGAATTTTTGTTTTGGTATAAAACTTGGTAATATTAGTTTGAAAAATTTAAAATTTTGAAACTATGAAAAAGTTTTTGTTACTAGCTGCTGTTGCAGTTTTTGGATTTTCTAATGCTCAGGAAGGATTTAAATTAGGAGCACATATCGGAGCTCCGACTACAGGTAATTCGCCTTTTACACTAGGACTTGATGCGGCTTACAGATGGAACATTGCAAAAGGTTTCGATTTGGGAGTTGCCACAGGATATTCTCATTTTATTGGTAAAAGTTACAACTATCCTGGTGGAAGTATAAAAGGAGATGACTTTGGATTTATTCCCGTAGCTGTTTCCGGTAAATACTCTTTCAGTGGTGCGCCGATTGCTGTAGGTCTGGATTTAGGATATGGTATTTCTACTAATTCAAATGTTAACGGCGGATTGTACGCTTTACCAAAGTTCATGTATAACATGCCTACTGGTGAGCTATATCTTGGCTACCAAAGTATCTCGGGTAAGTATGACAGAGGGTATTACGATGATCGTCCTGTCGTAGGGAAAGAATCGGTAGGTGCAGTGATCGTAGGATATAATTTTTATTTGAAATAACAATTAAGTATACATTAAAAAAACTCCAGTCTTTGGCTGGAGTTTTTTTATTGGTTTAATCAAGTTTTTTTATTTTTATTTTGAAGTTTGAGAAAAAATATTAATTTAGCAATGTTTTAAGTTAATTTAACAATTAATAACAATCTTTAAAATTACAACTATGAAAAAATTGATTTTAGCGGCTGCTATTGCAGTTTTTGGATTATCGAATGCGCAAACTTTTGGTCTTAAAGCTGGAGGGAATGTATCCAGCGTTTCGAATTCTGATGATAGCAAAGCAAAATTTGGATTTTATGCTGGAGCTTTTGTGAATGTACCTTTAGCAGAATCATTCAATATTCAACCAGAAGTTTTGTATAGTGGAAAAGGAGTGAAATCTGATGATGGAAGTAATATTAATCTGAATTTAGATTACATTTCTATTCCTGTTATGTTTCAGTATAAAGCAACTCCTCAATTTTACTTAGAAGCAGGACCTGAATTCGGCTTTTTGATTAGTGCAAAAGCAAAAGCAAACGGTAATTCTGGTGATGTAAAAAGTCTTTTTAATGGCTTTGACTTCGGGTTAGGGTTAGGAGCTGGATATGACTTTACATCTAATTTTGGTGCAAACATACGATATGTTGCAGGTGTAACTGATATTATTAAAAACAATAATGGTGACGCTTCAAGAAACGGAGTTTTCCAATTCGGAGTTACTTATAAATTCGGCAAATAATTTTTTTAAATAAAAAATTTTAACCGCTCAATGCTGAGCGGTTTTTTTGTGCAACTTTTATAAGAGTAGATTTTTGGAGGTCATCAAAAAGTCGTATTTTCGCAAGAAAGCAAATCTAACATAATGAGCAAATCAATCGAAGAGCTGAAAAGCCTTTCAACGCAGATCAGAAGAGATATTCTGAGAATGGTTCACGCTGTTAACAGTGGTCATCCCGGTGGATCCCTTGGTTGTACAGAGTATTTTGTAGCACTGTATGGGGAAATTATGAACTATAAACTTCCTTTCACAATGGAAGGTAAGAATGAAGATTTATTTTTCCTTTCAAACGGACATATTTCTCCCGTGTTTTATAGTACATTGGCAAGATTCGGATTTTTCCCGATTCCGGAATTGGCAACATTCAGAAAACTGAATTCAAGATTACAAGGTCATCCCACTACGCATGAAGGTTTACCTGGTGTAAGAGTAGCTTCTGGTTCATTAGGACAAGGTTTATCGGTGGCTTTAGGAGCAGCTCAGGGTAAAAAACTGGATAAAGATGAAGCACTGGTTTATACACTTCATGGCGATGGCGAATTACAGGAAGGACAAGTGTGGGAAGCTTTTATGTATGCTGCGGCTAAAAAAGTAGATAATATTATTTCAACAATAGATTATAACGGAAGACAGATTGACGGTGATACAGATGATGTTTTATCTTTAGGTGATCTACACGCTAAGTTGGAAGCTTTCGGTTGGCTGGTTTTGGAAGAGAAAAACGGGAACGACCTTGAAGCTGTCATTGCTATTCTTAAGAAAGCAAAATCAGAAACAGGCAATGGTAAACCTGTTGCTATCCTTCTTCATACAGAGATGGGTAGTGGCGTGGATTTTATGGTTGGTAGCCATGCTTGGCACGGAAAAGCGCCTAACGATGAACAATTAGAGACGGCTTTCAAACAACTGTATTTGGAAGCACCAGCTGATTATTAATTATCAATGATAAATTATTAATTATTAATGATGAAATGATTATTGTCATTAACACATAGATCATTTATCAACTATCATCCATCAATTATAACAAAATGAAATATACATACACAGAAAAAAAAGATACTCGTTCAGGTTTTGGAGCTGGTTTGGCAGAATTGGCAGACACCAATCCAAATGTTGTAGCACTTTGTGCAGATTTAATTGGTTCGCTTAAAATGGAGAAGTTCATAGAAAAAGCGCCGGAAAGATTCTTCCAGACGGGTATTGCAGAAGCCAATATGATGGGAATGGCAGCCGGTTTGACTATCAATGGAAAAATTCCTTTTGCAGGAACATTTGCCAACTTTGCAACTTCCAGAGTTTACGACCAGATCCGTCAATCGATTGCTTATTCCAACAAAAATGTGAAAATTGCTGCTTCCCACGCAGGGGTAACTTTGGGTGAGGATGGTGCAACACACCAGGTTCTGGAAGATATAGGAATGATGAAAATGCTGCCGGGAATGACGGTAATCAATCCTTGTGATTACAATCAGACCAAAGCTGCAACATTAGCTGCCGCCGCACACGAAGGTCCTGTTTATCTTAGATTTGGACGCCCGGTAGTCCCTGTTTTTATTCCGGAAGATATGCCTTTCGAAATTGGGAAAGGAATTCTTTTGCAGGAAGGAACAGATGTAACGATTGTTGCAACCGGACATTTGGTTTGGGAATCTTTGTTGGCTGCCGATGAACTGGAAAAAGAAGGTATCTCTTGTGAGATTATCAATATCCACACTATCAAGCCTTTGGATGAAGAGATCATTCTGAAATCTGTAGAAAAAACCGGAAAATTGGTTTCTGCAGAAGAGCATAACTATCTTGGAGGTTTAGGAGAATCTGTTGCCGGTATGCTATCCAGAAGAAGACCTACACCTCAGGAGTTTGTTGCGGTTCATGATACTTTCGGGGAATCCGGAACGCCGGCTGAATTGATGAAAAAGTATCAAATCGATTCTGAAGCTGTGATAAAAGCAGTGAAAAAAATCATCGAAAGAACAAAATAATTTTCATTAATTATATACTCTAAATCCACCATTTTCGGTGGGTTTTTTATTTGGGCGCCTTTATCCGCCCTCCGTTCCCGCTTTTTTCTGTCATTGCGAACAAGGTGAAGCCATCTGCAGGACATTTGTACAAACGCAATAACAGAAAAAGAGCTTCACTCAGGTCGGGGCGCAAGAGATTTGGAGCTTAATGTTTTTATAAAATAAGTTTTATCATATGAGCTTTCATTAGAAATATTTACTTTTGAAGATGCTTCAGATTCCGGAACATAAAATCCCTATTGTTGAAATCAAAACCGGTTTTGATGTCAGGATTTTCATTAAAAGAGAAGATTTGATTCATCCCACCATTTCCGGTAACAAATTCTGGAAACTATTGTTCAATGTCAATCAATACCTGGAATCGAAACCGGAAAACCCTTTATTAATTACTTTTGGAGGTGCATTTTCAAATCATATTGCATCGGTCTCTGCTTTTGGGAAAGAATTCGGGATTCCAACGATCGGAATTATCCGGGGAAATGAATTAAAAAATAATTGGCAAGACAATCCCACACTTTCCGAAGCTTCCAAAAACGGAATGCAATTCTTTTTTGTTTCAAGGGAAGATTATCAAAACAAGGAGCAATTAACCCAAAAATTTTTGGAACAATATCCTAATTCATTGATAATTCCTGAAGGCGGAAGTAATGAAATGGCGGTGAAAGGTGTTCAATATATGTTGGGAAATGACACCAAAGATTTTGATTATCTTTGCACGGCTGTTGGAACCGGAGGAACAATTGCCGGGATTTCCAGGTTTGCAGAAGAACATCAAAATGTGATTGGAATCAAAGTTGTGAAGGATAATTCGTTGGAGAACACAATCTCGGAATGGAGCAGAAGAAAGAATTTTGAATTAATTGATGCTGATGAACACCGATATGGAAAAATATCTGATGAGAATGTCCGTTTTATAAATTGGTTTTATAACGAATATCAGGTGCCGCTTGATCCGATTTACACAGGTAAAATGATGCAGAAGATTTTTGATTTGGCGGAGAAAGGTTTTTTCCAGAAAGATTCAAAAATTCTTATGTTTCACACTGGCGGATTGCAGGCAATCAAAGGAGCGAATCAGTTTTTGAAAAGTAAAGGAAGGGAACCGATTGCGGAATAAAACCCCAGTTTCAAACTCTGAAGAGGTTGATTAAGTTTTCAAATTTTGTTTTGATGACAAAAGTTGAAAAGAATTAGAAACCCATAGCCCCGATAGTAGCGGCATCCTTTTTTGTCATTGCGGTGAAAAATTCTAAGGATTGCTTCACTTCGTTCGCAATGACAAAAAAGATATAGCGGATAGTGGGATTAGCTCCTGAAAAATAAAGAAATAAATATTTTAAAATATTGAAAATGAAAAAATTATTGGCGATTGGTTTTGTTTGTGTTTTAGGATTGGCAAAAGCACAAACCTGGAAAACGGAAGACCAATATATCCAGAAATTCGCACCGTATGCAGTGGAAGAAATGGAGAAATATAAAATCCCTGCAAGTATTACTTTGGCTCAAGGGCTTTTGGAAACAGCAGGTGGACAAAGCCGATTGGCACTGGAAGGAAAAAACCACTTCGGAATCAAATGCAAGGAGGACTGGACAGGCAAAACAATGAAACATACTGATGATGCGCCCAACGAGTGTTTCCGTGTTTATGAAGATCCAAAGCAGTCTTATGAAGACCATTCGGTTTTTTTGGCGACGAGAAAATATTACACCAAGCTTTTTGACTTAGATCCAAAAGATTACAAAGCCTGGGCACACGGTCTTAAGAAAGCCGGATATGCAACCAATCCAAGATATGCCTATATCCTGATTGATAAGATCGAGCGATATAAATTGTATGAATTTGATAATACAACGAAGGATGAGGTCTATTACGCCATTTTGAAATTGTATCCCAACCTGAATAATGATGCGGTTTTTATGGCGCAACTAAGTCAGGAAAAACAGAATGACAAAGTTACTCCGCCAACAGTGAAGGTGCCTTACTCTCAAGGTTCGTATGCAAAAAAACAATCAGAAGTTTCTGAGATTGTAGATGCAAGCACGAAAGCAGCGCTTCTGAAAAATATTCTTGTGAAAAATCATCCTAATGGTGATCTGAAATTCTTTATAATGCCTGTGGATGCAGATATGTCTGATATTGCCAAGAAATTCGGAATCAGTGAAAAACGTCTGATGAAATATAATGAACTGGAAGACTCCAGACTGGCAAAGAATGATATCATTTTCTTAGAAGGTAAAAACTCATCAGGAAACAAAGAAACTTACAAAGCCGGAATTGGTGAAACAATGCACGATATTGCTCAGAAATTCGGAATCAAACTGAAAAAACTGTATTCTAAAAACAGAATGGAGGCAGGCGAAGAACCAAGAGCAGGGCAAGTGATCTATCTGCAAAGTAAAAAACCAAGAAGCTAGAATTTAGAGGTTAGAATTTAGATTTAAATCTAATAACTATCAAAACAACTATCAACAAACAACGATCAATTAAAATGTTATATCAAAGAAGTTCGGCGCTTTTCGAGGAAGCGTATAAATATATTCCGGGTGGTGTTAATTCGCCTGTTCGTGCCTTTAAATCCGTAGGAGGTGTCCCGATTTTTATGAAATCCGCAAAAGGTGCTTATCTTACGGATGAAGATGACAGAACTTACGTCGATTATATCAACTCGTGGGGACCGGCGATTCTAGGGCATACCCACCCCGAAGTTTTGGAAGCTCTTAAACTGCAGGCTGAGAAAGGATTTTCTTTTGGAGCGCCAACGGAATTGGAAACGGAGATTGCAAAATTCATTGTGGAAAATGTTCCGAATGTTGACCAAATCAGGATGGTTTCCTCGGGCACCGAAGCCTGTATGAGCGCAATTCGTTTGGCAAGAGGTTATACTGAAAGAGATAAAATCATCAAGTTCGAAGGTTGTTATCACGGACATTCGGATTCATTTCTGATTCAGGCGGGAAGTGGAATGGCGACTTTTGGAAGTCCGAATTCTCCTGGCGTTACGCAAGGAACGGCGAAAGATACATTACTTGCCGAATACAATAATATAGAACAGGTTGAAGACCTTTTCAGAAATAATCCTGAGCAGATTGCGGCGATTATCGTAGAACCGATTGCCGGAAATATGGGTTGTATTTTGCCTGAGAATAACTTTCTTCAAAATCTTAGAAGAATCTGTGATGAGAATGGTGCCTTATTGATTTTTGATGAGGTAATGACAGGTTTTCGTTTGGCTTTTGGCGGTGCGCAGGAAGCTTTGGGTGTGAAAGCGGATTTGGTGACTTATGGAAAGGTTATTGGTGGCGGATTGCCGGTTGGAGCTTTTGCGGGACCAAACGAAATTATGAACTGGCTTTCGCCAAGAGGGCGCGTTTACCAGGCCGGAACTTTGAGTGGAAATCCTCTCGCAATGAGAGCTGGACTTAAAACTTTACAATTGATAAAGCAGGATGCTGATTTCTATAAAAAACTTGATAAAACAACCGAAACTTTAGACTTCGAAATTGGAAAAATATTGAATGAAAAAGGAATCCGACACAGAATCAACAGAAAGGGAAGTATGATGTCGATTTTCTTTGATGTAACTTCTGCGAGTAACTTTAATGAAGTGAACAACTCCAACATCGGTTTGTTCAATAATTTGTTTCATCAGGTTTTGGAGCAGGGGATTTATCTTCCGCCAAGTGGCTATGAGACTTGGTTTATTTCGTCCGCGATTGGCGATACAGAGATTGATAAAACGCTGGAAGCTTTCAGGAAGTTTCAGTATTAGATAAATAAAAACCTTTCCAAATCGGAAAGGTTTTTATTTATAAATTACTTTATGATTTAATTCAATTGGATTATTGTCTTGTAAAATATTATTTTGAAATTCTTTATTTTTCACGGAAATATCCACTGTTTTACCAGTCGGATCGGTAAATGTAGCTGTTTTCCACCCTTTTGAATTGATGTTAAATGGATCATTAAAATATGATTTTGCAAGTATTTCATATTTTTTCCAATCAATTTTTATTGATTTCGTGCGTGCGTCAAAAATATTCCCACCTTTCTTGACTTCTATCAAATTAAATGAATAGTCATTGTTTGAATCTTGGATAGAAACAATCAATCCGGGTAAACCATTGAAAATATATGGACCATCGCTGAAAGGTAATTCTGTTGTAAACCAGGCAATCCAGTTTCTTCCTCCATAAGTAGTTTCTGCTTTTTGAGATTGATATTTTCCAATCATTTTTTGTTCGGAAGTTATATTCCAGTTTAAGTTTTCCTCAATTGGAAGAAGATAATCTGTTCGCAAATAAGTTATTACTTTTTCAACTCTTTTTTGAGCAAGATTCTTTTTGACATAGAATTGGTTTTCAACGCCCATTTTAAATATTTCCTTTCCATTATTCAACTTTGATGAATCTGCTTGTTTTTCTACTGAATCTCTAAAAATTGAAATATTATCTTTTAAATCCAAAATCATTTTCTCGGAATTGACATCATCCGGATTTTCTGAGTTCAGTTTGTATTTTGTTTCGTAAATGAAACTAAATTTTTGTGAGAAGCAAAAGGTAGAGATTCCAAGAAAAAATATAATTAGTTTCATTTGTGACGAGTGTTTGTTTAAGCTTTCTGCTAAAAAGATAAACGAAGTTCTAACACTTATATTTTTTAAAAGTGAAATAAAATTCTGTTTACCCATGTTGTTGTGGGCATCTTGCTTGTGTCATTCAAAAAATGCGAGACGCTCGCTCCAACAAAAACAAAACCCACCCCACCACGTCCATCATTCCTCCCGACACGTCACCCCACGTATCCCGACACGTCCCGGATACCTCTGGACACGTGCTCCATCACTACGGACCTTTCCGGAACGTATCCGGAGCGGTCTGCAACCTGGCCAGACCCTTGCGCAACGTCTCCGGATAGGTTGGGTGACGTGTCCGGACCTATACCGGACGTATTGGGATAGATCCCCTAACCCCAACCGACCACTGCAGAACGTCTCCGGATAGGTAAAAGCAAAAAAATGCCCCTCCAAATATTGGGAGGGGCGATTGATGATTGTTGTTTTACGGTTTGTCTTCTGTGGGCGGCGCAGTGGATGTTGAATTTTTTACAAAGAACTGCTTCAGGTCTCTGTATTTGTCTTCAAATCCGGGTGCCGACGTTCCCGCTTTGTAGGTGGTGTAGGAGTAATCCACCAATGCCGCTTGGTAGTTGTCGTAGTCGTGCAGGGTTTTGGCATTGTTCAGCCTGGTGATGATGCTTTCCAGCTTGCTGATCATTGTCTCCATATTTTTTCTGGAAGTATGATCTTTCGCAAACTCTTCCCAGTCCACTTCGGGCGAGCTGAGGTTGGCCTGGCTCTGGTTGTAGTCATATACCTTGTTTACAAAGAGTTTGTTTTGCTCATTGATGCTGCCGTAGCGTCTGCGGTCTTCGGTGGAAAGGTTGATATTAATTTCTTCAATTGCTGTTTCGAGTGCCGAGATGGCATCGTTGGCGGCAGTGATCTTTGCACTGCTCAGATGTGTGGCGTTCAAATTGCTTAATCCCATCATTTTTGATTTTAAATGTTAATATATATGAGTATTAAAATCGTGTGTTTTATGGAGACGAAGATAAATAAAATTTCGATACTCTAATATTTTTTTATGCAATCCGATTCATAAATAGAAAAAAATTCACATATTGTGCGGATTGGCTATCCGTACAATATCACCAAGCTTTGGTTTAAAAAAAATAGCCTTAACAAAATCTGTTAAGGCTATTTTTTGATATGAAGAAATTTTAGTTTTTAATCACTTTTTTCGATATGGATTTTCCATTTTCTATTGTTACATTCAGGATATAAATACCTTTTGGAAGATTCGATAGATCGATTGTCTTTGATGTTGATTTCAGTAAAGTTTTCCCTGTAAAATCTACGATCGTTGCTTCTTTGATTTTGTCATTAGAAATAGTAATATAATCCGAAGTTGGATTTGGATAAATGATTAAGTCTGCCTTTGATAAAGAATTATTATTGGTTGCCAAAGTTTCCAGACTGATCTGATATTTTACCAATCCCAGATCAGATGTACTGAAGTAGATATCAGCCTTTTCATCGTCCAGAAAATCAATTGCAGAAGATTCTGAGAAAAGATAACCCAGCTTTTCAGGAGCGACTTCATTCCAGGTTTGTCCTAAATCATTTGAATAAATAATTCTCACTTGTGACGGAGGATATGCATAACCTTCACCGCTTCCGTTCATAAAATTAGAAGTTGCTACGATAACACCATTTTTATAAGGCGAAAATTCGGCTCTGTTGATGACATTATCGCTGTATATCTGAGCCCATTTTACACCGGCATCGTTAGAGATGAAGATCCCCTGAGTTGTTGACAACAGCAATTGGTCTTTATTGAAAGGATTTTTACTAATATCATAAATGAAATCCACATTGCTTTCCAATATTCCCAATCCGCTTTCTGATGGCGTCCAGTTTTGTCCGCCGTCTGTGGTTCTGTAAACATTATTATTCTGGGAAAGAATCACATGATTCTCATTAGTTTCATCAATGCTGATTCCGAAAACTGTTCCGAATGAAGGCAGTATCACTTCCTGACTTGTGATTCCACTCATATCGGTGAAATCAAATTTCCTTACAGATTCGTCGAAAGAGACCCAAGAATGATTGGTGTTCGATTTGGATGTGGCAACTCTCATAATATTCAATCCGTAATCGCTGTAACCTGTAGAATAATTGGCGCCATGATTGGTGCTTACAGCAAAGGTAGAACCCATGAAATTGCTTGAGGTGACGTAAACTCTTCCTGCAACCAACGGATCTGCATAAAGACCGGTACTTCTGAAATTCGGAAAGAAATTGATAGCCATCAATCCAATTCCTGTTTCTTGCCCGGTTTGGAAATCCTGATGAACAAATCCTCTTCTCAATCCATAATACAAATGCTTGTCCGAATTTTTATGAAAGCTGACTCTATCAGTATTATTCGCAAACGGATTTTTGAGCCTTGTTAACGTAATTCCACCGTCCAAAGAATGGAAAGGATAATAATTGGAACTGATGATCACTTCATTACTGTTATTAGGATTGTAAGTCGCATTCAGTCCATAATAATATTTGTTTTCCAGATCGTTGGCAGGATAAACATAATTCATCCAGGTGTTTCCGCCATCTTTTGAGATCACGATCTCATTCTCTTCCAAAACCATGATATCATTAGTATTTTTAGGATTGATGACAATCTTTTGTATGCTGTTTGTAGAAAGTGTGGTCCAAGTGATGGGAACAATGTTCCAGCTTTCGCCACCGTCTGTAGATCTGTAAAGATTTTCGGTCTGGGTCTCTGTTAGGTAGAACGATCCCAAAAACATCTTTTGTGAATCTGCCGGGTCAAATGTGATCGCAGAGTAATTGGTACCTGCAATTTTTTCTGTCCAACTATTTCCGGAATTGTCTGATACATATAACCCTCCGTTTTTTTCCCCCGGAGAGAATCCTCTCGCTAAAAATAATTTGTTGGGATTATTGGGGCTGATGGCGACATTATTGATGTGAACACCGTCATTCGCAGAACTTGTGTAAACCTTTTGCCAACTGTCTCCGCCATTTTTGGTGTAAAAAACATCAGTTACAAGACCAAAATTGTACATATAGGTTGTGTGCAAAAGAATGTTTTCGTAATCATTTCCTGTAACAGAATAGGACATTATCAGGTTGCCTGATTGATTTCCGTTAGGCGAATCGATTCTTTTGATGACATTTCCATTGGCCGGATCAATGATGATCACTTGGTTATGAACCGTTCCTTCAGCAGTCAAAATAAAACTGAGATATTTCTGGTCTTGTGTCCATCGCAGGTCCTTGATCGTTCCAAGACTAATATCTAGCGGGAAAGAATACAAAACTTCCCAGTTTTTACCATTGTCAGAACTTTTCACAATGTGATTAGTTACCGTATTGGCGTACAAAACGTCTTGCTTGGTTGGGTCGTAAGTCACATCAAAGACTTGTCCATAATCCGGCGAAGTTAAAAATGACAACTGAGCCGCCAACTTGGTAGAAAAACTGGAGCAAATTGCCAATAAAAATAGAGTCAATATTTTCTTCATATTCAAAAATTTTATTGATGTAAAATTGATGATAAATCAAAAAAAATCTATCAATTACGGCGTGACATTGCGTGACATCAATCCAATTTCTGCGTGACGTAGTTTTGTCTATATAGCTGAAATATAGTCGTATAAGTTTATTTTGTCGGGAAGATTGAGTTTTTTGCTGATTCTTTCTTTCCTTTTTCTGCAGGATTCCGGACTGATGTTGAGAATCGATGCAATTTCTTTATGGCTCAGATTCATATAAACATAACAGATGAATCTTATCTCTGAAGAACTCAGATCCGGATGTCTTTCTTTCAAAGTAGTGATGAAATTCTGATTGACGCCTTCAAAATGTTTGAAAAAACTATCCCATTGATTATTGCTTTTAAGCTGAATTTTCAAATCCTTGATAGAGTTGACCAACTTGGCATTGTTGGAAATCTCCGGTTGGTTGACAATCGCTTCAATAATTTCTTCCACCACGTCATTTCTGCTGGAGATGGTTAAAGCTTGCGAAGTTAATTGTCGGTTTTGTTGCTCAATTTCATTTTTGAGACGTTCTTTTTCAAGTAAAGACAATGTTTCCTGTTCTTTCAGTTGTTGAGTCAGTATCAGGTTATCACTTTGTTTTTTCTCAAATTCCAGTTGCGTGATTTTTTTCTGCTGTTTGTATTTTATCGAGTTATTATAAAGGAAAAGGAGCACCAGCAAAATGATGATGACAGCAGAAGCGATGATGATGTAGAAGATTTTTCTTTCATCTTTCAAACGCTGATGGCTTTCTTTGAGTTCGAACTGGTAATTCTGCATTTCGAACTTGATTTTGCCATTATTGAACAACGTCGAATTATTAATTTTCGAAATCGAATCATTTGCAATAATGACCGAATCTTTATATTTCAAAGACTCATCATAATTCTTGGTTTCTGCATTGATTTTTGATAGGTAATTGTAAACCTCTTCTCTATTATTGATATTTGGAGAGAGTTTTCTGGCCTGCAAAGCCAAAGATTTTGCTGAGGTAAGATCACCTTTTTTCTCATTGATCTGAGCTTTTATCAGGAGAAGGAAAACCAGATTTTCATTTTCATCAGATGATTGAATCTGTGGAATCAGATTGTCAATGATAGCTTCGGATTCTTTATATTTTTTCTTGAGATAAAGATTTTCTGCCAAAGCCATCTTGTACATGATGTTGACTTTCGGGTCGTCTTTGGTCAGGGTTTCCGCTTCCTGAATATATTTGTAAGCTTCGTTAACCTTATTCAGCTTATTAAGTACCAGTCCGAGGTTCACTGCGTAGGCGCCGGCTTTATCATTCCGGTTATTTTCTTTTGCGGTCTGATAAGCTTTTAGGAAGTATTCGTAGGCTTTTTTGTTGTTTTTTTCCTGAAAATAAAGGACTGCAATATTGTTGACAACCGTCATCACGTGCTTTTTGTCGGGCATATTGGTCGCGATATCATAAGCTTCGAGATAATATTTCAAAGCTTCGCCAAAGTCCGTCATCAGATAATAATTCAGACCTATGTTGTTGGTTGCACGAAAGTTGGATTTGTCCCATTTTTTTTGTTCAGAAACAGATTTTACACGGATCAGCATTTCCAGAGACTTCGTGTGTTCTTTTCGGAACATCTTCTGAATGGCGGAATCAATAATCACTTCACATTCTTTTTCCGACTGCCCTAATATTGTTGAAGGCAGAATAAAAAGTGTAATTATTGGGATTATTTTCAGAAATAATTTCATCTTCTAGTCAAATCGATAACGAAATATAATTATAATTAATCGTAAAAACAAAAAGATGAGATGTTGATGAAATATTTTAAAGTCTTAGACTCCACTCAGACTGACACTGTTTAAGGTAATGCTAAGTATTAGAGCTGTCACACTGAGCGAAGCCGAAGTGTCTTTAATTATCACTGTTTTATCAATTTCTGAATCGATGAATTTCCGTTTGAGAATTTTATTTTCAAAATATAAATACCTTTTGGAAGTTGAGAAACATTGAATTTTAATTCTTTGAATTCTGAGATTCGTTTTCCGGAATGGTCCAGGATTTCAACTGAATTAATCTCTTTAATACTTGCAATATTGATGAAATCTTTAGCCGGATTTGGGTAGATTCTTACGCTTTTTTCAGAAAAATTATTTTCATTAGAAGCCAGATCTGATGGAGAGAAAATATATGCCGAGCCTGCATCATTCAGCTCATTTTCTTCATTATTGTCCCAATTATCTCTTGCTGAACCAACGACTATTTCATCACTATTCATTGCGATACTCCAACCATAGAAATCTTCAGAAACATCGTTTGCCGGTTTTAATTCCTGATCAAATTCCCATTGGTTCTGGCTGTTCTTTTTGTAAAGCAGAGCTCTTCCAGGCTCAGTTCCGTATAGATGTGGAGCGCTGATGAGAAGCTTGTCGTTTTTCATTTCACACATCCATGCAAAATAAGTATGTTCGAAAGATTCATAGCTTGAGATTTTTTGCGATTCTTCCCAATTTCCATTATCATTCAGTTTAAAAATATATGCCATTGATGGATTTCCTGTGTTGACTTCCGTATAAGCGCCGACCACCAATTCATTACCATCAATACTTACCGAATTTCCAAAATAAGAGTTTTCAAAATGATCCGATGAAGTTAGACTTTGATGAAAGATCCATTCTCCGGAATCATTCTTTTTGTAAATGTAAATTTTACCGGCGTTACTATTTTCACCGCTTGCACCAACAGCCAGATAATTGCCTGAAACGCTGACGCCAATTCCGAAATTTCCAAAATCAACACCTTCAGGCGAATCCAATTTTTGGGTCTGTTCCCAATGGTTTCCAACTTTTTCAAAAATATAAACAGAACCTTTCCACGAATCGAATCCGGGAGCTCCGGCAACAATCAGGTTATCACTCACATCAACAGAAGTTGGATTAACACCTAACAAAGCATCATTATCATAATCCGAAGCAGTTAGTTTCTTCGTGAAATTCCATTGATCATCAGAGCCGGGTTCATAGATATATAATGCACCGGCCCTGATCATGCCATCAATATCAGCCCTTCCGGAAGCTGCAACCAGAAAACTATTTCCGAATTTGATACTTCCACCGAATTCCGCCATTTCAACACCGTCCGGAGCCATAATTTTCTGATTGAAACTCCAATTGCTTTCATTTTTTTTGTAGATATAAACAGCACCTTTTGCAATGTCTTCTCTGGATGCGCCAACAGCAATGAATTGATTATTAATGGCAACAGATGTTCCGAATTCTGCTCGGCTTTCTCTGACGGGAGCTGTGATTTTTTTGGATTGATATTGCCCATAGATCAATGTCAAACTAAAAACAGGAATTGATAGAATTCCTCTGTTTAAAATTTTCGAGAATAGATACTTTTCCATATATATTTTTTGTTGAATGAAGTTATATATTGGAAACTCTAAAACTTATAATAAAGGCGTGACATTATGTGACATCGGCTGTCAATTTCTGTGAAAACAAAAAAACTTTCCAAAAAGGAAAGTTTTTCTTTGATATTCTGTCAAAAGTCAGCTTGGTAAAATTGGGACAGGCTTTCTTATTCTTTATCTTAGTAATTCCAAAATGATAAATCTAAATTCATTTAGAACCGTTCTTTTCCGTGAGGGCGGTTTTTATTTTGTTGGTTTCGCTCTCAGATACTGATGCGGATAAAAACAATCATCGCCACTTTCCCAGGAAGACTGAACTGCGAAATAAGGATTTCTCAAAATTTCTCTAGCCAGGAAAATCAAATCACCTTGTCCGTTTTGCAGAATCTGTTCTGCCTGTTCTGCGGAAGTGATTAATCCAACAGCTCCGGTTTGGATTTCAGCATTTTTCTTTACATCCTCAGCCAACGGAACCTGGTAACCTGGTCTCAAAGGGATTGTAACACCATTGATATTTCCGCCACTGGAAACATCTATCAGGTCTACATTTTTATCTTTTAAAGTTTTGGAAAGCTCAACACTGTCAGTTATTTCCCAACCATTTTCAGCATATTCTGTTCCGGAGATTCTTACGAAAAGCGCCTGTTTTTCTGTGATTTCGGAATTAACGGCATCTACGATTTCCATTAAGAATCTTGCTCTGTTTTCAAAACTTCCACCATATTCATCGGTTCTTGTGTTGGAAAGTGGCGATAAGAATTGATGAATCAAATAACCGTGCGCACCGTGAATTTCCAAAACATCAAATCCAGCTTCAACCGCTCTTTTTGCTGCTTTTCGGAAATCTTCTACCAGGGCTTTGATTTCCTCAACAGATAATTCGTGAGGT
This sequence comes from Epilithonimonas pallida, assembly GCF_900182975.1. Lineage (NCBI taxonomy): Bacteria > Pseudomonadati > Bacteroidota > Flavobacteriia > Flavobacteriales > Weeksellaceae > Epilithonimonas > Epilithonimonas pallida. The sequence continues at coordinate 386,966 of NZ_FXUO01000005.1, forward strand.
ATTCTTTCGGAATGATGAAAAGGAATTGGGCTTGGCGCAATGGTTTCCCAGCCTTCTTCCAGGCTCATCTGGCGATTGGTTTCGGCAGAAACAGAGCCTTTTCTCCCGGCGTGAGCCAGTTGAATTCCAATTTTGCTTTCCGAATTCTGATGAACAAAGTCAACGATTTTTTTCAAGGCCAAAGCTTGTTCGTCATTCCAGATTCCGAGACATTTATTGGTAATTCTTCCTCTGGGTTCAACGCCGGTTGCTTCTACAATAATCAATCCGGCGCCACCTTGAGCACGGCTACCGTAATGAACAAAATGGAAATCATTGGCAACGCCTTCTTCAGCAGAATACATACACATTGGCGACATGACGATTCGGTTTTTCAGCTCTACATTTCTGAATGTTATAGGTGTGAAAAGTTTCATTTTTAGAATTTTATTATTTTGAGTGGCTTCGAGAGCCTCAGCCTGACAATGCTTAGCGTTAGATATGTCACACTGAGCTTGTCGAAGTGTCTTTTGTTTATATTGATTTAATTATTGAAATAGAACGGAAAGCTCAGCGTATCTCCATAGTTGGTCCAAGTCCCCTCAAATTTCAATTGGTTTTTGTCTGATGATTCTTTGATAGTTAATTCTCCGGAGAAAATTCCGTTGTGTTTTCCGTTTCCTTTTTCCGAGAGTTTCAAATAATAGATTTTGAACTGGTCTTTGGAATTTTTAGTTTTTTCTGCGTCAAAAGTTATGATTCCTTCGAAGTAAGCTTTTGTTCCTTCTACATCTGAGAAACCAAAAACTTTGTAAGTGTTTTTTTCTTGATTCTCTGCAGAGACAGTTTCAAAAAGAACTTTCAGGTTGGCAGAATTGTCGATTTTCCCAATTAAAAATTCGTTATTATTTTTGATTAATTTCTCAACTTCTTGGGCATTGAAAAATGTAAAAATTCCAAAAATCATTATCAAAAGAAAGAAAAGTTTTTTCATAACTAATTTTTTTTAAACGTTGAATCACTCGCAGCCCGGCTTGAACGGAGCTCTTTTTCTGCCATTGCGATTGACTAAAGTTGTATAGATTGCTTCACTTTGTTCGCAATGACAGAAAAAAGCGGGAGTGGAAGACGGATAAAGCTGCCCAAATCGATATTTATTTCTCACAGATTTCTTTGATTTAGCAGATAAATCAGCAAAATCCGGTCAATCAGCGAGCTAAATCATTATACTCCAAACTGCGTCAAATGGTGATCGAGATGTTTGGACATCAGATTGTTCCATTCGGTTGCCGTGAGCTTTCCGAAGTTAAAACTCTCTTTTCCTTCGAAGGCTTCTGCACCCAATTGTTGCGTTTTCTGGATGAATCCGATAATTCTCTTTTTTTCTTCCTCGAAGCTTTTGTCATCTGTAATGACAAACATTGCAGCGGTTGGAGAGTTGTGTTTGTATGGTGTTTCACTTACGACCTTTGGCTTTACGAAGCGTGTCAGAACCCACTTCATGAGACGATTCGGTTTTTTATGTTTTTCCTGTTCATAGATGAGTTCATACGTCACGTTGCAGTGCGCCAGCATTTTGTCAACGGACATCACGCCCCATTTTGGGAAAGAGTCCTCGGTAAGTGCATTGATTCTCTTGATAAAGTGATTGGTGTCGTTTTGGTCAAAAATATTCTTCATTCTTAGGTTGTGATTTTGTTGATCTGATTCAGCTTTTCTGATAATAATTTGTTTCGTTTTTTGTGCGATATAAATTTAATAAGAAACCAGATAAAAACCGCTGAAGAAATTGCAATGATGATGAATAATATGATTTTCAACCTGCTTTTCTGTTCCTCGATTTTTCTGTTGTTTTCCTGGTTCAGTACATCGATACTTTTGTTGAGAGAAGCGAGCTCGCTTTGTTCTCTTGCAAATTTGGTTTCGATGTACAGTTTGTTGTACACTTCATAATTGTTCCAATCTTGCAGAGCGAGATAATTGTCAGAAAAACCTTTGTAAATCCCTTCGCTCAACACCAAATCGCCGACTTTCTTGGACAGATTGACCGATTTTTTCAAAAGCTCTATCGCTTCCTGATGTTTTCCCAAAGCCGTGAAATTCTCGGACAAACCTTTGTAGGCAAAAGCCTCCAAACTCTCTGCCTTAACCGACCTGGCGACTTCTGCAGACTGTCTGAAATATTTTTCTGCTTCGTTATATCTCTTCAAATAAAAATAACAGTAGCCAATATTGTAGAGGAAAACACTGCTGTTTGCAATGGCATTGTCATAATTTCCCACTTTTTTCAGATACTCCAACCCGATGAGCAGTTTTTCCAAAGCCAGCTCGTTATTGTCCTGTGATTTATAGACCAAACCTCTCAAAGCAGAGTTGAGACCGAGATAATAAGTTTTGAATTTCCCATCTGGAAGTTGGCTGCAAATCTGATAAGATTCATCCAGGATTTCCAACGTCTTGCTGTTGAGTCCCATTTGCTGATATTGTATGGAGGTTGCATTCAGGATTTTTACTTTTTGTTCCGGATTGGTCACATTTTTACTCAGTTCTTTCATCTTCAGAACCCAATCCAGAGATTTGTCGAATTCGCGTTTTGAAATATAGGAATGCGACATCAGTTTATAAAGCTTGATGAGATTATCCGGATTCTTTTCGTTTTTCAGCATTAGCTGCGTTATTTTTTGAGAATTATCAGGATCTTGATAAATATCCGATAAAGCTTTTTTGTACAATTGCTCATTATACTGGGATCTGAAAATCCCGGTAAAAGAGAAAATGATTAATATGAAAATGTAACGTTTCATTTTTTATTCTGAGTCAATTGCTGGATGTATGTGTTTGGTGAAATGCCGGTTACGGATTTGAAAACTGTTGTGAATGCGCTGTGAGAAGAGAAACCTGCTTTCTCCGCCAGATAACTTACCTTATAATTAAGATAGGCAGGATCGGTTTTCAAAAGATAAGCGATGTAATTGATTCTTAGTTCATTAATATAGTTGTTGTAATTTTTTTCTTTGTATCGGTTGATGACGTCGGACAGATATTTCGTGTTCGTGTCCAGTTGTCCGGCAAGCATTGCCAAAGACATATCGCGATTCAGGAACTTTTCCGATTTTTCAAATTCTTCCAGACGTGCAAGGATATCCATTTCTTTTTCTTTGGAAATGAGAGGTGTTTTTTTAGAATTATCAGCGTCTGTTTTGTCAGCTTTTAATTCAATAGAAATTTTGTTTTCATCAATTTTCTTAATGAAATCTTGTTGTTTCGAATAGAAATCGATTTGTTTCTGGATAGATTTTGTTTTTCTTTTCTCAAATATGCTGAAAAGAAGTATTGCTAAAATTGCTATTATACAAATAATCGAAACAATCAGAATATTGCTGACGAAATTCTTATGAGAGTCTTCCAGCCGTTTGTTCTCATATTGATCGTTTAGCCTGACCAGGTTTCGGATAGCGTCTTTCTTATTTTTGTCTAATTTGTCGGTTTGTTCCTTATATATGGAATAATATTTTTGATACAGTTCTTCATTTTTTAATGCCAGATAATTTTTGGACAAATCATCATAAATCCTATATCTCAATGCGTCGTAAGGTTTATTTTGAATTAATTCCAAAGCCTGATTCAAATTGTCGGTTGATTTAGCATAATCTTTTTTCAGAAAATTAATTCTTCCAAAATTATCCAGATTGAAAGCTCTTAGAAATACATATTGAGGTTTTTTCTCCAGCTTTTTCTGGATGTCATTAATTGATTTTTCAGCTTTATTAATTTGATTCTTAGAAATATAAATAAATGTCTGGTAAATCTGATTTTCTATAGAAATGATAAAATCTTCATCCGTATTTTTTAACTCAGCATTACTCTGACTCAGATTTTCTTCGGCTTCTTTCCATTTTTTCTGAACCATTAGATTAGAAGCATTCAGCTGATAGATATAAGCTGACAGATTTTCCGGATAATGCTGAGATTTGATTTTGGAAGCCTTATCAACAAGGGTTTGAGAGATTCTTATCGACTGTTTGTAAAGCCTGAGCGACTGGTATTGTTGAGCCAGGGCAAAATCAGCATAGAAAGAGTTGTTTTCATTCCTGTTTTTATTCAGATTATCAATAGATCGCTCAATGGATTTTGCATAATCGCCTTTGAAATTATAAGCCCGGGAAAGGATAATCTGAACGCGTTGTTTGATGAGCTCAGACTCTTTGTTTTCATCAATATTCTGAAGAATCTGGAAAGCATTATCGGGATTTTCGTAAAGACTTTTGTAAGCTTTGTCAAGAAGCTGTAAAGTTTCTGGATTACTTTGCGCCGATACCAGAACGATACCGGAAATGACCACCAACCACAGAAAAAATACCCTGAACATACTACAAAAATAGTTTTTTTATTTGTGAATTTGAAGAATTTTGATAATTCTTTGTAGGAACTATGGATATTTTTATTTATTATTAACGTATTGATAATTAATTGTTTGAATGTTTGGTGTTTTAAAAATTCACGAATTATAAAAGTAAAAAATTAGGTATTGGCGTTATTAATATATAACATTGTAAACAAGTTTTTGAGACAAGAATTCATTAACGCTTAAGAAAAATTACTATCAATATTTATTTATTATGAAAAAAGTTTACTTGCTTTTATTGGGTATTATGACAATGTCAGAGATCAATGCCCAGCAAATAGAACTGAAAGTTCTTACCGGTATGGGGTCACGTCTTTATGACATTAATGACAACGGAAAAGGCATCCATTCAGGTGCTTACTATGATTTTGCAACAGGCGTCACAACACCAACAGAAGGAGGCCAGGCCACAAACTCCATTAATAACGCAGGAGATGTTGCAGGATTAATGGCATATACAAGTTCAGATGGTGAGGAACTGGGGCAGGCGGGTTATAGAAAAAATGGTGTCTGGACGGCGATTGGCTATTTTGCCGGCGATGTACCAGGTAACAGCTGGTTTAGCAGTGCCAATGCCATCTCTGAAAACAGCAAATATGTGACGGGGCAAATTTCTGTAGATGTTTCAGGAAGTTATGCTTTTATATATGATACAGAAGCCGGAACTCTTAAAAAACTAAACGGCGACGGTTCTTTTGAATATGGAAGAGGCGAGGGTATCAACAGTTCGGGCATTGTTTCCGGATTTGTTAACAAATATTCTATTAACGGAAGTACTTATTGGATCCCGGTTTATTATACGCCGGATGGAGTAGTGCATTACATCGGAGATTTGGGTTATGGTGAAGCAGCTGATATCAATGATGCAGGACAGGTAGTGGGCTATAAGGATGGTAGGCCCTTCATATATAATATCAATACCGGCATCTACAAATCTTTTAATGTACCGGCTGGTTATGACTCTGCGGTGTTTACATCGATTTCAGAAAACGGAATTGCTGTTGGATATGCAGGACAGGCTGGTAATAGAGAAGTAATAATCTATCACCCTTCACTAAGTTCTAATCCTGTTTTCCTGAAAGATATTTTGACAAGCCAGAATGTAGCAGTGACGACCTTTGACGGAAAATTAGGAACTGCAATGGGAATTTCCTCGAATGGGAACTTCATTGCCGGATTTGATAATTCTATTCCGCCGTTCTTTGCGGCAGGCTGGGCTGTTAACCTCAATAATCTGTTATTAAGCAGTAACGATTGCTCAATCACGTGTCCGGACAATATCCAAACAACAATTGCAAGTCCTTCAGAAACATCAGTAGTTGTTAATTATACATTACCGGTTACTTGCGGTTCATCCTCTTCTTCAGGATTACAGACGGTTCTGGTTTCTGGCTACGAATCCGGTTCTCAGTTCCCGATTGGTGTTACCAATGTTGTCCACAATCTGGTAGATGCGGATGGGAAAATTGTTTATGTATGTTCGTTCCAGGTAACGGTTAATGATGTTTATTGTAGTACAACACCAACTTGGGGCGTTGATTCTATTACTAAAGTTCAGTTTGCAGGTATCGATAACACATCAGATCCTTATTCCAGCCAGGCTAACGAATATTATCTTGACAAAATCGGAGAGGTTTATCAGGGCAGTCAGTACCCGATTACCATAGAAGCTAATACCAATGGCGGTTATGATTATGCAACGGTTTTTGTAGATTGGAATCAAAACGGAAGCTTTACAGATGCAGGCGAGATGTATGAGGTAGGCGCAGTAACTTCTGATGGTACAGATGGCGGACAGATTACAGGTGATATCACAGTGCCTTCCACAGCAACTGTTGGTAAAGCAAGAATGAGAGTGATGTTGAATTGGGATGCTTCTATGACAACACCTTGTGACAACTCGATTTATCAGTACGGGCAGACAGAAGACTATACATTGGATGTGAAAGAATCCCTTGGAGTTAATGATATCAGTTCAAAATCAATCTCTTATTATCCGAATCCGGTAAAAGACATCCTGAATCTCGTAAGCGAAAAGAACGTAACCAACGTTTCGGTTTACAACATCGAAGGCAAGCTGGTAAGAAACTTCGCAAGCCTGGATAAGTCAAAAGTTCAGTTAGACTTATCAACATTAATTACAGGGACTTACGTTGTGAAAGCAACGACTAAAGACGGAAAAGCAAAAACGTTCAAAGTGATCAAGAAATAAATCTTCTTCATAAATATGAATAAACCCGCATCAATATTGGTGTGGGTTTTCTTTTTAGTAATATTAGCAGGATGTTTGATGATCAGGCTTGGTCTTTTCTTAAATTTTGGATAAAATACGAGGGAGTAACTCCATGTTCATTTTTAAAGGCAATTACAAAAACCTTATAGGTGACAAATCCGCTTTCTTCAACAAGGTGGCTTATTTTATAATCCCTGTATTTGGGTTCGTTGTACAACTTATGGACAATGTAGTTGATTCGTAATCCGTTGATGTAGTTTGAGAAGTTTTTACCTCTGTAGATCCTGATAATCTCCGAGAGGTATTTGGTATTGGTATTGAGGTTATGGGCAAGCCATGTAAGATTAGCTTCTTTCTTAAGGTATTTTTCCGATGCTTCAAATTTCTCCAGCTTCTGAAGCAGGGCTTTCGCCGTTTCCGGTACAATGGTAGATCTTGTATCACTATTTTCAATTTTACCGGATGACGTGCTAAGAGGAGCCGAAGTATCTTTTTTACTATTTATTTTATCAATTAGCTCTTCATATTTTTTGCGATGCAGTTTATTTTTTTTATTGATCAATACCCAGAATCCAATGATAATAACAAGAATTATGCTTGCGCTTCCAGCTATAATTTTTTCAAGAAAAAGACTGTTTTTATTATCGGATTTTTTTATCTGGTCTCTTGAAAGGGATATAATGGCTTTTTTCTCTGCATAAGTAAGACTGTCATTCAGAGCAGTAGCCAATCGCATATATTTGATTTCTTCATCTGTATTTTTCAAAAATTTATAATCATCTTTAATGGTATTGTAAACTTTCCATCTGGATACCGGATCTTTTTGCGTTTTCTCAGCTTCAAGAAATTTGAAAGAATAGTCCAGCGACTTTTGATACTGTCCTTTATCATGATATAAACCACCCAGAGATAAATAGATATCCATTTCATGTCCTTTAAAATATTCCGGTGCCGTATTTTGAAAATCTAAAACCTTTTTTAAATAAAGCTCAGCACGATCAAGATCTTGTGGTTTACGAATGATATAATAACCGCCCATACTCTCCAACCCGTTAATGTACAGATAATAGTATGTGTTTTTTTGATATTCGTCTAAGTCATCTGCAGGTATTGTTTCTATATAGTACAAGCTTTTTTTCAGGCTTTCCAGTACTTTTTCAGGCTTATCAAGCCCTTCATACATTCCAGCAAGATTCATGTATGTGCTGCAAAGAGCAATATGCTTATCCGCTTTATTTTCAATTTTTTCCGCGTAGCTTATCGATGTATTGAGATGAACTTCAGCCTCGGGATATTTATCCAGCATCATATCAATATATCCTCTAAGCTTACTGATCTTACTTAATGCTTTATAATTTTGCACTTGTTCAGCAATAACCTCTGCCTCATTTCCATATTTCGCGGAAAGGGTATAGTTTTTTTGCGTTGCTGCAACCTGTTGCTGTATTATTAACCCCCTAAGGATTCCTTCGGAAAAGTTCAGCTTTTTAGACTGCTCATATAGTTTTTTTATTTCATCAATATTGGCCTCTTCCTTATCATCCATCTCGATTTTATCATAGCGGTCAATGATTTGTTTTTCACTTTGTGGTAGATGATCAGGCTCCTTTATGTTTTCTGCAAACATACTATGGAAGCAAAAAATAAGAATAAAAGAGTAAAATAATTTTTTCATAAAATGTGTGTTTTTGTTAAGTATCATAATTTATTTTTTTATCATAATAACATCTGAGGATCGCTTGCAAATTTAATGTATAATTACAGTAAAAATGCTGATTTCTACTAGTGCTTATTTAATATCTTTTTGTAATGTGAAAAAATAAACAGTTTAATTCAATTAATTGAAAAACAGGGTGTTTATTTGTAAAACGCAATGCGTGCCGTAAAGTTATATAAGGATAATTCGGAAATTGACAAATCTAATCTTTGTTGAAAAAAAGACTTCGCCTTAATATTGTCATTGATTATTTTATTAGCGTAGAACTGATTGTACAAGTTCGTGACACTACAAAAGATAATCTAAGACACAAAAGACATAATTAATTGGGCAAAAGCACAAATGATGAAATTAAAGAAATTTATTCTTTGTTAAAGAAGTACTTCTTTCTTTCCGTATTTAGAATATTTCCTCATTTAAGTTTTTCAAGGTTAATTTTAATTTAAATGCAAGATGAAAAAAAATTATTCTTTTATTAATGCTATTATTTTCAGGATTAGCATTCTCTTCAGGACTGATACAACAGGATTTAATAAATCGCTAACTATAATCTGATTTTTCGTAAAGGTGCTTACCAGCCTAAGGGAAAGACACTTTCCTCGGAGGGGGAAGCACCTTTCCAGCTTCGGCGAACAAAGCTTTCCAGGCACGAGGAAAATCAGATCAATGAAAAAGATGTTTCAACACCGCTAACGTTCTGCTCAATATGACAAGATGCTGCCTTCGTCAGCACGACAGCACCTTGTCATCCTGAGCCTGCCGAAGGATCTCTACAAAAACAATCAAATAATAAACAACAAATGCATAATGAAAAAAAACACTACTAAACTAACAACAAAACAGGCAAAAAACCTATTGCTTGTTCTCTTGCTGTTTCTG